>NZ_FOIZ01000002.1:0-600000 GCF_900109295.1 Cognatiyoonia koreensis | reverse complement strand
CTTTGATACTGCCTTCGCCTTCTTTCTGGACGAAACCGACCTGAACATGCGTTTGGCCGCGATGGGGGGTAGAACTGCAATTACGCCATTCGCACTGGTCCATCATGGCTTTGCGGAAAGCCCCCGTCGCACTGCCGGACGCGTCCCGCGAGACCTGACAGCCATCGGTAAGTCTCTCCGTGCGTTTGTTCAAAAACATAATGCAACGCTAAATCCGCTGACGGCGCGACAGTCAGAACGCGACTCGCAGCGCAGGCGGTTAATCCAACATATGTGTGCTGGCACATTGATGCCCGGCGATGTTGGTCGCATCCTGCACAGTTTCGACAGGGGTTGGAATCAGGAACCGGTGGAAATGGTGCAATCTGTTGAACCCTGCGAGAGACCTTTCATGCGCTTTACAAGTCACTTCTCCTCAGCGCCGACAGTCGTTATCGCGGGACGGTTCTGGCAAAAGTCAAAGCTATTCGCCGAAGCCGAAGCACGGATCGCGGAAGGTCGGCGAGTTTTCGTCATAATGCTATCGTTCACCACGCGGTTTCACGCCGTTCACTTCGATTCACGTGGATTCTGGGTGCAACAGGGCGGACAGTTCGGCAAGTCGGATCGCAGTGGGCGGCTAATTCAATTCTGGCGTGCGAAAAGACGCATTGATGCTGAAAGATTGCGTGTCTCGACCGTAAGGAACATCTGAACGCCACGACATCGCCATTTTTTTAGGCATGAATGCAGCATATGATAATAATTGACGTATTCAGTTTAGTGGTTCGCTGAAATCTGATAACGTTGAAGGCAACAAAAAGCGCTAACAGCGTGATAAGGCAGAGTTTGAGATGAAGAGAAAAGTTACCAAGGCGATCTTTCCGGTCGCAGGTCTCGGCACCCGATTTTTGCCGGCGACAAAATCGGTCCCCAAGGAGATTATGACGCTCGTTGATCGTCCATTGATCCAATACGCGATTGATGAAGCGCGGGCTGCAGGTATCAAGGATTTCATTTTTGTGACCTCGCGCGGAAAATCCGCGCTCGAGGATTATTTCGACCTTGCGCCTGATCTCGAAAACTCGCTGCGCAAGGCGGGAAAACATGAACTGCTCGCGATACTAAAGCATACGAACATGGACAGTGGCGCAATTGCCTATATCCGTCAGCACAAGGCAATGGGCCTTGGCCATGCGGTTTCATGTGCGCGCAAGCTGATCGGAAACGAACCTTTCGCCGTTATCCTGCCGGACGACGTTATCGCTGCTGAAAAGCCGTGCCTGCAGCAGATGGTCGAAGCCTACGAAGATACGGGCGGATGCATGGTCGCCGCGATGGAGGTGGCTCCGCAAAAAACGTCATCCTACGGCGTCCTTGATGTCGCGTCGGAATCGGGGCGCGTCATCACCGCAAAAGGGATGGTCGAAAAGCCAGCCGTGGGTACCGCTCCATCGAACCTTGCTGTGATCGGCCGCTATATTCTGACACCGAAGGTGCTCCAGAACATGAACAAGGTTGAACGTGGTGCCGGGAACGAAATCCAGCTAACCGACGCGATTGCCCGCGAAATTACCGAAGGCCGTGATGTGTTTGGGTATCTCTTCGAAGGCCATCGTTATGATTGCGGTTCAAAAGCAGGATATCTGCAGGCTACAGTGGCATTCGCGCTTGCACATCCCGAACTTAAGGATGAGTTTTCCGGCTATCTGCAAGAGATGGTCGCACTGCGCAACGCAGCCCAATAAGCGGGTAAGTGGGTGAAATGGCCCCAACCGCACGGCTACTTGATATTACGCGCCTGTCCAGTCGGATCGGGCGCGTTTTTACAGGTGTTGATCGGGTCGAACTTGCCTATCTGAAGGCCATCCACGCTGACGAGGTTCCCGATTTCGCGATTGCGCGGACGGCGTTGGGCTATGTGCTGCTGAACCATGAGGGAATCGCCGCTGCGCTGTCTCTGATTGGCGCGAAAAAATTGCCGCGACCTGATTTCATCTCTCGGATCAACCGGCGGCTGAGTCATTCCGCCAAGATCGGACAGACTATTTTACGGCGGAACGCGATGAAACGGTGTGCCCGTCGCAAGCTCTCCGCGATGTTGTCAGACAGTCTGCCTGCTGGTTTTGCTTACCTGAACGTGGGGCATAGCAATCTGACAGAAGGCATGCTGTCCGCAATCAAAGAACAAGCAGACGCGCGGGTTACAGTACTACTCCACGATGCCATTCCACTAGCGTTCCCTGAATTTCAACGCCTTGGCACGGTCGAAACCTTTGCCGGAAAGATCAGACGCGTGTCGCGCTACGCCGATCAGGTAATTTGTGTCTCTCAAGCGGGGCAAGCAGATATCCGGCCGCACTTGAAAATCGCTGGGCGCGTGCCGCCGATGACGTACGCACACATCGGAATTGATATGCCGGAAAAAACATCGCTACCGCGCGATATTCCTTTGGATAGACCCTATTTCGTGACAGTGGGCACCATCGAACCTCGTAAGAACCACGCTCTACTCCTCGATCTTTGGGAGCAACTCGACGCGCCTGCTCCGCGCCTGTTCGTGTGCGGTCCGCGTGGATGGAATAACGCGGATGTCTTTCGGAGGCTGGACAACGGCGTTGCGGATGTCACTGAGTTCGCCGGCCTGTCCGACGGTGCACTTGCCTCGCTTGTAGCAGGGGCGCGCGCGCTTCTTTTTCCAACACGTGCAGAAGGGTTCGGCCTGCCACCGGCAGAAGCATTGTCGCTCGGTACTCCGGTACTCTGCTCTGATTTGCCGGTTTTGAAAGAAATACTCGACCAGAAGGCCGTTTACCTTGATCCGACGGATGTTTATCAGTGGAAAAAAGAGGTGTTGAGGCTGGCAAGCGTTGACGGGTCACCGGAAGAAATAGATTTCGCTCCACCGACTTGGGACGCGCATTTCAAGATTGTGTTTACCATGACATGATAGCTGCGACCTGACGCGGCGTAGGAAAGGGGCATTTTGAAGTTCATCCGGTCATATGGGCTTAGGCTTCAGCGTAAGCGATGGCGCATCCGTGCGTTTCGCAAACGTCGCCAGTTGTCGGCTGTCGTGGACCGAACGGCCCAGATCAAACCAAACGATATTCTTGTCTTTTCGACCTTACGCAATGAAGATTTGCGGCTCCCGTTCTTCCTTGAATACTATCGTAGCCTCGGGGTAAACCACTTTGTCCTTGTCGATAACGAAAGTACGGATGACGGCCCTGCCTTCCTCAAAGATCAGCCTGATGTGACGCTGTTCAAGGCGAAAGGCAGTTATAAGCGGGCGCGTTTTGGTGTCGATTGGATGAATTGGCTGCAACGCAAATATGCGCACGGGCATTGGTGCCTGACGGTCGATCCGGATGAACTGCTGGTTTATCCGTTTTGTGATACCCGTCCGTTACGTGCGTTGACAGACTGGCTGGATGCGTCGTCCATCAAATCGTTCGGGGCGATGCTGCTGGATATGTATCCCAAGGGCCCTGTCGATAATACGCCGTACCGTCGCGGTGCTGACCCACTTGAAATCACGGAATGGTTCGACAGTGGAAATTACCTGATTGAACGCAACAAACGCTTTGGAAATCTCTGGATTCAGGGCGGGCCGCGCGCGCGAACATTCTTTCAGGACAGACCTGAACGGGCACCGGCCTTGAACAAGATTCCGCTCGTGAAATGGGAACGGCATTATACCTACGTCAGCTCGACCCACATGCTCTTGCCGCGGGGGCTGAACCTTGTCTATGACGAATGGGGTGGGGAAAAGGCATCCGGCGTGTTGTTGCACACGAAATTTCTCAATACCTTTACAGACAAGGCACGCGAAGAGCTCGAACGCAGGCAACACTACGCAAATAGCCACGAATACAGGGCATATGCTGCAGGAGTGGAAGCAAATCCTGACCTGTGGTGCAAATGGTCGGAAAAATATATCAACTGGCGCCAGCTTGAAATACTCGGGATCATGTCGAAAGGGAATTGGGCATGACGGTTGGGATTGTCATGCTTGTCCATACAGCTTTTGAGCGCGCCGAACAGGTTGTACGTCACTGGATAAAAGGTGGCTGTCCAGTCGTCATTCACGTGGACAAGACCGTGCGAAAACCCGACTACGATGCGTTTGTCCAAGCGCTTTCGGATCTCAAAGATGTTCGGTTCTCCAAACGCCACCCATGCGAGTGGGGCACGTGGGGTATCGTTGCAGGCACACTCTCCGCATCCGAGGTGATGCTGCAGGAATTTCCGAACGTAACGCACATCTATCTTGCGTCCGGTTCCTGCATGCCGTTGCGACCGGTGAAGGAGTTGCGTCGCTATCTTGATAGTCGGCCGCGTACGGATTTCATCGAAAGCGCAACAACTGCAGATGTGCCGTGGACGGTGGGTGGGCTCGATCGGGAACGATTTACATTACGTTTTCCTTTCTCATGGAAAAGGCAGCGTTTTCTGTTCGACCGCTATGTTGCTTTGCAGCGATTGTTACGTTTCAAACGGCACATTCCAGACGAGCTGGTTCCGCATATGGGCTCGCAATGGTGGTGCCTGACGCGCCAGACGCTCAGTGCGCTGCTCCAGGATCCTGCGCGGGACCAATACGACAAGTTTTTTAGGCGGGTCTGGATACCCGACGAAAGCTATTTCCAGACGCTTGTCAGACTCTATTCCGGCAACATTGAAAGCCGCTCACTAACGCTGTCGAAATTCGATTTTCAAGGTAAACCTCATATCTTCTACGACGACCATCTGCAGCTATTGCGCCGATCCGACTGCTTTGTTGCGCGCAAGATTTGGCCACATGCCAACCGGCTGTACGAGACATTTCTGAACGACGACGCGACCGTAATGAAGGGTGCGGAACCTAACCCGGGTAAGATTGACCGGATTTTCGCCAAAGCCGTGGATCGGCGTACGCGTGGCCGACCGGGGCTCTACATGCAAAGCCGGTGGCCGAACCGCGATTGGGAAAACGGGATCACCTGCCAGCCCTATTCTGTGTTTCAGGGATTTGCAGAACTATTTGAGGATTTTGAAAGCTGGCTTGCCAAAAACACGGGCGCGCGGGTACATGGTCACCTTTATGCAGCAGATGGGGCTGAATTTGATGGCCGGCAAAGCCATTTCAGTGGCGCACTGTCGGCTTCGGCAAAGCTGCGAGATTACAACACGCAGATGTTTCTGACCAACCTGATCTGGAACACGCGGGGTGAGCGTCAGTGCTTTCAGTTCGGTCCCAAAGACACGCAAGACATCAGTTGGATGATCGCGAAAGATCCGAATGCCCATGTTTCCGTCGTATCAGGCGCGTGGGCTGTCGAGCTGTTTCAGTCCAACAAGAATTTTGCCGACCTGCGGGTCGCTGCGGCAAGACTTCAGAAGATCGAAAACGAGCATATTACTGCCCTACGCTCGCCCTACGTAAAGGCGCGCGTTAAGATCTGGACGATGGCGGAGTTTATTGAAACGCCGATGGAAGCCCTGCAAAGCATCGTTGACGAAATGACAGGAACGGCGATGCGTCGCCTGACCGAAGCCCCAAAAATGCATGACCTGACGGGTTTTGGGCAGTTCCTTCAGAACCTCAAGAACCAGGGTATGCATCCCTACCTTATGGGTGATTTCCCGGTTGAACCTGCGCCGCTAAACCAGGCTCCGAAACCGCGCAAGCCGTACTTGGTGCGCTAGATGCAGGGCCGTTTCGATTACTTCGTCGTGTTTGCAGAAATGCGCACAGGGTCGAACTTTCTCGAAACCAATATCAACATGTTTGATGGGCTTTCGTGCTACGGAGAGGCGTTCAATCCTGCTTTCATCGGTTATCCGGAAAAATCCGATATTCTTGGCGTGACTCAAGAAGAGCGGGAAGCGAATCCCAAAGCGCTTCTGAATGTCATACGGTTCGACGAGGGGTTGTCAGGCTTCCGCTTTTTTAATGACCACGACCCGCGCGTTCTAGACCTGATTCTTGATGATCCACGCTGCGCTAAGATCATTCTGACCCGCAATCCGATTGAAAGCTATGTCAGTTGGAAAATTGCGCAGGCTACGGGTCAGTGGAAACTGACAAACGCGACCCACGCAAAATCAGTACGGGTGAAGGTCGATATTACAGAATTCGAACAGCATCTCGAAGCGATACAGTCCTTTCAGGTCACACTGCTGAGCCGTTTGCAGAAATCGGGACAGACAGCATTCTACGTCGCTTACGAAGACTTGCAGGACGTTGAAGTCATGAACGGACTTGCGGCTTTCCTTGGAAGCGATGCGCGGATCAAACATCTGAACAAGAAGCTGAAGAAACAGAACCCTGCGCCGATGTCGCTCAAAGTGGAAAACTTTACAGAATTAAGCGAGGCGCTCGTGAGAATGGACCGGTTCAATCTGAACCGCACGCCTAATCTTGAACCGCGGCGTGGGCCAATGATCCCGACATATGTCGCCGCAGCAGATAGCCCGATTTTGTTTATGCCATTGCGATCCGGCCCAGACCGCACCATCCGCAAATGGATGGCGCAGCTGGATGGAAAGGGCGGGTCCGATCTGCTGGTGAATTTCAGCCAGAAAACCTTGCGGGATTGGAAGCGATCCAAACCCGGACACGTTTCGTTCACGGTGCTACGACACCCGCTGGCCCGTGCACATGCTGTCTTCCGCGAACGAATCCTACCCGTGGGTGGCGAAAATTATGCAGAAATTCGCGCGACGCTGCGCAAGATGCATCAAGTGCCGCTGCCGGATGATCCTTCACATGTCAGCTTTGACGAAAAAGCCTACCGCGCTGCATTCCTTGGATTCCTGAAGTTTCTCAAAAATAATCTGTCGGGCCAGACCAGCACGCGTGTTGATCCGACGTGGGCAACGCAGCTGATGCTTTTGCAAGGTATGTCGCAGTTTGCTATGCCGGACCATATTTTTCGCGAAATGACGCTGGACCGTGACCTGCGTATCCTTGGGGCGTGTATCGGACGTGTCGACACGCCAGAAGCACCCTGGGAAGCGGACCAAAAACTTCTGTCGATCTATGATCGAGAGCTGGAGACAGCAGCTAGAGACGCCTATGCCCGAGACTATGTAAGCTTCGGGTTCAGTGACTGGGACGCTTAGGCGGCTTGGGTCGATTCAACCTCTGTCAGCAGTGTGTGCAGCGTATTTACATCTGAATTCGCCCGTAGTTTGTTGCAGGTGTCGGCATCACGCATCGTGCGCGACACAAGGGCCAGCGCCTTCAAATGATCGACACCTGCATTTTCAGGCGCAAGCAAAGCAAATATCAGGTCAACCGGCTGACGATCGACGGAATCGAAGTAAAGCGGTTTTTCAAGGCGCAGAAACAAACCTGCGACCTTTCCAACATCGGCAAGACGTGCGTGCGGCAAAGCAATGCCTTTGCCGACACCTGTCGGACCCAGACCTTCACGCTCGATCAGCGCATCAATGACCTTTGTTTGGTCAAGGCCGTAAGCAGACTCAGCCATCTCACCAAGGTCGTGAAACAAGCGCTTCTTGCTTGTGCAACCACTGATGACCTTAACCGCTGAGACGTCCAATATGTCCGACAACTGCATTTGCTTTGCTTTCTGGCATGTCCAAAGGAATCCGACTTAGGATTTCGGGTCGATCCAGCCGATATTTCCGTCATCGCGCCGATACACGACGTTAACTCTGTTGTGTTTCTCGTTGCGGAACACGACCACTGGTGCGTGAGAAAGTTCCATCTGCATGACCGCTTCGCCTACCGAAATCGAAGGAATCTTTGATTCCATTTCTGCAATAATGACTGGCGCGTCTTCTGTTTGCTCGGCCTCGTCCGATTCTTCTCTTGCGGCGAGGATATAGGAGCCAGCGTCTGAAAGTTCAACAGGTTGTGAACGTTCTTTATGGTGATCCTTCAACCTGCGCTTGTAGCGGCGCAACTGTTTGTCCATTTTTTCCGTCGCAGCGTCGAAGGCAGAGTAGATTTCATGCTGCTGACCTTTTGCCTGCACGGTCAGACCTGTCGAAAGATGCACAATTGCTTCGCTGACGAATTCATGTCCTGATTTGCTAAATGTGACAGAAGCCTCGGTCGGGCGGCCGGCATACTTACCAAGGATTTCGTCCAGCTCCGTCTTCACGTGCGTCTGAAGTGCTTCGCCAATGTCGATCTGTTTGCCGCTAATTTGATACCGCATCGTTTCTCCTGTCTTCGATGGTGACACATCAATTGTCCGTCGCAACCATACTGTGCGAGGGACATTAATCTGTCGATGGGGAAAACGATAACACGCGGGATTCATAGGATTTTAAGAGGTAGGCGGGCTGAACCGCCCGTGACCCAATTGCAAATGAAACCAACGCAGTCATCCCGACTATTGAGCGCGTAAACCTATGCGGAGTCAATGGCGGTTTAGTTAACGCGGAATCCTTTGCCCAGATAAACGCGCTGCACATTCTCATCCCGGACAACCTCTTCGGTGGTTCCGCTCATCAGAACTTTGCCATCATGTAGGATATAGGCCCGGTCTACGATCTGAAGGGTTTCCTGGACATTGTGGTCGGTGATGAGGACCCCGATGCCCCGGTTCTTCAGGTCGGCGACAAGGTGCCTGATTTCACCGACTGCAATCGGGTCGACACCGGCAAATGGCTCATCCAACAGCACATACTTTGGTCCCGCAGCTAGACAACGCGCGATTTCCGCGCGCCGCCGCTCACCACCTGACAAGGCCATCGCGGGCGCGCGGCGTAGATGTTCAATTGAAAACTCGGCAAGCAGTTCTTCAAGCCGTTTCTCACGCTTGCGCCGGCTTGGTTCCGCGATTTCAAGAATGGCCTTGATGTTGTCTTCAACGGACATGCCACGGAAGATCGACATTTCCTGTGGCAGATACCCAATTCCAAGCCGTGCGCGGCGATACATCGGCAGTGTTGTCACCTCGCGCCCGTCTAGAATGACGTGTCCGCCCTCTGGCGTCACAAGGCCCGCAATGGAATAAAAGCAGGTCGTTTTACCCGAACCGTTCGGACCGAGCAACGCGACAACCTCACCCCGCCCCAACTCCAGACTGACATCACGAATAACAAGTCGTTTGCGATAGCTTTTGCGCAAATTGATGACTTTCAGCCCGACGTCGCCTTCTTGCACAACAAGATCCGGCATCAGTTGTCGCCCTGCTGAAATACGGTTCTGACCCGACCCGACATCTGCGCGTTGCCTGTGGTCAAGTTAACGGTCATCTGCTCTGCGGTAATTGCACTGGCCCCCTGGCTCAGCAACACGTCACCCGTGAGGACCAGCGTGCCTCCGGCTATGTCATAGTCCGCGCTTTGCGCCTCTGCAGCTTCAGTTGCAGTCGCGAATGTCACGCCGCCGCTTGCCTTCAGACGCGTGATTTCACCCGTTTCTGCACCGTAGACAACCTCGACCGATGCAGCGGACAGACGCAAGTCGCCTTGCCCGATCCGCACGTTACCGGTAAAGATGGCTGTTCCGGTATCCTGATCGACCGTTAGACTATCAGCGGCGACTTCGACCGGGGCGCTCGGATCGGCGGAAATCCCGCCGAGGTTAATATTGGTCTGCGCCAGAATCGGAGAAGCCAGACAAAGAATCGCAAGAACTGAAAGCACTCTGACCACGGGTTAATCCTCTGCCACCTGATCCGGGGTGTATACCAGTTTGACCCCTTCGGTAAATCGTAACTGCTGGCCAATACCGTCCCTTGTTACGGTAATGCTGACCCGACCAGCATCGACCGCCCCAAAGGGTGCGCGGATCGCAAGTGGTCCGGTCGACGTCACTTCGCCGGTATCCAGTTGCGCAGTCAGACCACCGGTTTCCATTGAATATCCAGTCGACGTTTCAAGCCGTGCCAGCCCCGAAAGACTTGCTGCCTGATTTGTGTTGTCAAGGATGCCTTCACCGGCAAGAATCGTGACCTTGCCGCCATCTGGCGCTTCGAATGTCAGCCGCGGCTCTGTAATTTTCAGCGTTTCAAGCGATCCCTGATCCGGCTTGGCTGATTTTGCCGTCAGCTCGACAATGGACCCATCAGCGGTCATGCCCGAAAACTGCGGTGCCGTGATCTGTTGTTCGCGCGCAAGCTCGTCAATCTGCGCTATGGGCAAGTCGTTGGCTGTTCCGCTCTTGCGGGCGAACATAAATAGGGTCGACAAGAGCGCAATCGCGCAGATTGGCAAAATGATCTTGCTCCAGATCACTAGTTGAGTGTGAAAGTTTTCATAGACGGCCATCGGCCTAAACCACGCCCGCACGCAGACAGTCGTGAATCTTCAGAATACCCGCGATCGTCTTGTCTGCATTGAGGGCAAATAAACACGTGATGTTCTTCTCGTTCATGAGTCCCACGGCTTCCGCCGCCAAAACATTGGGGGCTGTCGTCTTTGGGTTTGGGGTCATGACATCGCCTGCGTTCATTTCAAGCAGCCCGTTCATATGGCGGCGCAAATCGCCGTCTGTGATAATGCCACTAAGATAGCCATCAGCGTCCGTAACACCAACAACGCCCAGACCTTTCTGGGACATCATCAGCAGTGTGTCGCTCATCGGGGTGTGGCGCTGCACAAGCGGCAACGCATCGCCGGCATGCATGAGGTCCGCGACGCGGGCCAATTGGGCACCCAGTTTTCCGCCCGGATGAAATGCACGGAAATCCGACGGTGTGAATTGCCGGGCCTCCATCAAGGCGATCGCCAATGCATCGCCCACAGCAAGCGACATGGTCGTCGACGTGGTTGGCACAACGCCATGCCCGCAAGCTTCGCCCAATTGCGGAATATTGATCCGAATATCGGCCTGCGTTGCCAGCGTGCTTCCTTCCCGCGATGAAAGGGCGATTAGTGGGATGCTGTAGCGTCGGGTGTAGGCGACCAGATTGGCAAGTTCCGGGGCCTCTCCAGAATTGGACAGCGCGAGAACGATGTCGTCTGACGTAACCATTCCCAAATCGCCGTGACTAGCTTCTGCCGGATGCACGAATTGAGCAGGTGTGCCGGTAGATGCAAGTGTTGCAGCGATCTTGCGCGCGATGTGGCCAGATTTTCCGATGCCTGATACGATAATTCGTCCTTTGGCATTCAGGATCAGCTCGACCGCGTCATCAAACCCCTTCCCAATACTTTCGGAAAGCGCTTGCAAACCCGCTGCTTCCTCGAGGATCACACGACGCGCAATTTCAAGATGCCTGGTCATGAGTGCGCAAAAATGTCAGTGTCCGGCCAGCCTGCGAGGTCAAGTTTCGCGCGGGTTGGAAGGAAATCGAAACACGCCTGCGCAACCTCGGTGCGCCCTTCACGGGCTAGCATCGCATCAAATTTTTCCTTCAATTTGTGCAGGTAAAGAACGTCGGATGCTGCGTAATCAAGCTGGGCGTCTGTCAGCGTTTCGGCACCCCAGTCACTTTGCTGCTGGTGTTTGGAAATATCGATGCCGCACATGTCCTGCAAAAGAATTTTTAACCCATGCCGGTCAGTGAATGTGCGCACAAGGCGACTTGCGATCTTTGTGCAGTATACTGGCGCAGTCGTCGCCCCAAACGCATGATAAAGCGCGGCAATGTCAAACCGCCCGAAATGGAAGAGCTTCAACACATTCGGATCTTCCAGCATCTTGAAGAGGTTCGGGGCGGTCGCCTGACCCTTGGCAACTTGCACTAGATGGCAATCTCCGTCGCCCCCGGACATCTGGATCAGACACAGTCTGTCCCGGTGCGGATTAAGGCCCATCGTCTCGCAGTCAATCGCCACCATCGGCCCTAGGTCCAGACCATCTGGAAGGTCGTTTTGATACAGGTGATTGGCCATGATACAGTCTTTCGTTATGTTCCTGTTCAGATAGAGCCTGCGTGCTTCAGAAGCAATATGGCCACACTCACCCCAACGTGTCTTGTTTCAACAAACCACGCCAGAGATAGTCACCCACGACGGAGGACGCGCATGATTTCAAGACGCAGAGCATTGCAGGGTCTTGTCGGTCTTGGTGCTATCGGCGTGGCCGCTTTTGTTGGACCAGACCTCTTTTACGCAGCCATTACGCCGACATCCGAAGCCAGAACGTTGACCCCGCCAGAGGCCTACGATGCTGCAAAAGCTGGTCAGATAATTCTGGTCGATATCCGCCGGCCAGACGAGTGGGCCAGCACGGGTTCACCTGAAGGCGGGCATCGGGTTGATTTACGGACTGCTGATTTTGCCCAGACTCTTGCTATGCTTGTAGATGGAAACAAGGACGCTCCCATCGCTCTGATTTGCGCGCGCGGCGTGAGATCGGCACGCACGTCGAATATGCTGCTTGAGGCGGGCTTTACCAATATCATCGATGTGCCCGAAGGAATGTTGGGCTCGCCCGCCGGTCCGGGCTGGATACGACGCGAGTTGCCACTTGATCATAGCTGACTATTCCGCAGCGACTTTGTCGGTTGAATCCAGGTAGCTGGCAAAGCGTTTCCGCTCTGCCATCGCATCCTTGATGATCGAAGGTGCGTTGATGATCTCGGGTGTGCCAAGCTGGTTTGCGGACCAGCGGCGACTGTCGAGCTTGACACCACTGAGCGCAGATAATGGAACAGCAAATGCAAGACTCAGCGCGATGGGAATGAGCCATAGCGTGACGATCCCTTGCGACATCCCTGCGATCAACAAGATTCCAATTGCCGTTTCAACGATGTGGAACTTCAGCATTGTGAGAAAAGAATAGGTCCCGCCCCGCCTGTTCTGCGGCACCCATGTTTCGCGCCAGCCCAACGTTGTGCGCATAACCGCGATGGATTGCTGGATCATGAGGATGGGAGCATAGGCAATGGACAGTGCGATTTCGGTTGTCAGGGACGTAAGGAACTGAAAATGCCCCCCGAGGTCGCGGATTGCCATTCCCGTGCGCGGGATCGCGAAAGCCCCCAGTATCTTTGGTGCCAGCAGCATGCCGTACATTGCGCCAAGTATCGCGAAACTATTTCCGACCGACATCGTCGGCCAGCTGACCTGCGGATTGAACCCGGCGAAATACCTCACGACATTGGTATCCTCGCCATTCCCGACCAGCGCCCAGACGATTAGCAACACGAACCAGGCAGGCGACATTAGGTAACCCATTGCACCAGAGATCAGGTGAAACCGTGAAACCGCATGAAAGCCCCGCGAATGAACCAAGCCAAGGTGCTGTAGGTTACCCTGACACCAGCGTCGGTCGCGAAGCACATAATCAATCAGGGTCGCTGGCACTTCTTCGTAGCTGCCCTTGATTTGGGGAAGGAAGCGGACAGACCATCCTGCACGCCGCAAGAGCCCAGCTTCGATAAAGTCATGCGACAGGATCAGGCGGGCAGGTGACTTGCGCCGCGAAAGTCCCGCGCGCACCTTCGGCAGACCAGCGCAGGCCGCAAATGCGGTTGATCGAATAATCGCGTTGTGGCCCCAATAATTTCCTTCGCGGTCCGTCCATTTGGCTAAACCTTCCGCAAGTGCGGCCCCGTAGACGCGGTTGGAAAACTGCTGCATCCGGGCAAAGACAGACCTGGCACCGAAGAGGGTCGGGAATGACTGGATCAACCCTGCACATGGATCAGCAGACAGCGCGTCCGACAACTCATCGATAGCATCGCCGCTCATCAGGCTATCGGCATCAAGAACCAGCATCGCCTCAAACGCGCCACCCCAACGTTCTACCCAATCGGCCAGATTACCGACTTTGCGATCGATGTTATCGGCGCGGCGACGGTAATATACGTTGATCCCGGCAGGGGCCGATGCACGCAGCGCATGAAAAGCCCGCAGCTCAAGTTCTGCCGTGGTATCGCAGCGTGTGTCTGACAAGATGAACAGCGCGTAGTGATGGGTAGTTTTACGTGCGTTCAAGGCGGTCAACATCGCTGCCGCATTCCCGAAAACGTCCGCGGGTACCTCGTTGTATACTGGCATCAACAAAGCAACGTCCAGTGGTTGAACGGGTCCCTGAACCTGCTTCTTTGGGCGTGACCAAATCAGACTGAAAACCCCTAGCAGCGATGTTGAAAGCGACAGGGAAATCCAGAAGAATGTGAATACGATCAGCGCGACGATTGCACCCTCGAACAGGGAAAATCCGTCCATCGCAAACCAATCGGTGAGGGCGGCGGCGATCGCGACGGTCAGACTGACTGCAGGAACGAAGGCGAGCGCTCGCCACCAAACCGTACGCTTCTCGCCAGAGACGCGTGGAGCGGACGCGCCGGAATATGGGCGATCAAGCGCCTGGATGGGCCGCGCAAGCGGGGACTGCGGCGGCATCAACGCCGCCACATGGGTTTGCTCTACGCTGTCCATCTGTAAAGCCAAACTTCGGTGACGGGCGTGCTGTCCTTGAATATCTGCGCGCGCAACTCGCTATAACTTGCTTCGCCGGGCACAATACTGAAGGCAAGCCGCACGCCGCCTGTCCCTGGATTCCTCTGGAGGATGCCTTCAGAAATCTCGCCATGCGACCCACGCACCAAAACGGTGAGAGAAGCGAGGTCCGTATCCTCTGCACCCCCTTCAACCGGAGCCGCACCGAAAGCAACATGATCATCAAAGTCGATAGCGATCACTGTCTTTACCTGATCGAAACCTTTGCCAATGCGGGTATTTAGCACATGGGCGACGTCTGGCAGATTGGGTTCTTCGCCCCAGGCCATATTATACCCCAGATCGTGACGTGTGCCGGCTTCCAGAACGGCGCGCGGCCGCCAGTAGGCGACGATGTTGTCATAGATTTCCTTGTCGGCAGGAATCTCGACCAATTCTACGACACCTTCGCCCCACTGAGAATCCGGAGTGATCCAAAGTGACGGACGGTTTTCATAATGTGCTTCAAGGTCGGCATAGCGTTCGGAATCACGGGTTCGCTGTATCAACCCGAACCCCTGCGGATTCGTATCTGCGAAACTGCTGATCTGTAGCGTCTGGTGATTGGCCAATGGCCGCCAGATTTGTTCGCCATTCCCGTTGTGGATCAAAAGCCCTTCGCTGTCATGAACCGCAGGGCGAAAATCGTCAAACCGGTTTCGGTTGGTCTCGTCGAACAGGAACATCGACGTCAACGCCGCAATGCCGACATGGGTCAGATCAACCCGTGGAAAAAGCGTAGCGGCAACAGTCATTGTCGTAGGTTGGCCGTGCATGATCTCGAATGTGTAGGCCCCCGTCACAGAGGGACTGTCGAGCAAGGCGTGGACAATGAAACTTTCCGTGCCGGGTTCCGCAGCTTCAACATAGAAATGGGTGAAGTCCGGAAATTCTTCGCCATTTGGATCGCCCGTGCGAAGCGCCAGACCACGTGCAGACAGCCCGTAGTTTTGGCCCGTTGCGATGGCGCGAAAATAGCTGGCACCCTGAAAAACAGCGAACTCCGAAAAATTTCCGGTGCCTTCAACGTCAGCGCGCAACCGGATACCGGCATACCCCATGTTGTCGCCAAGTGGCATTTCAGGAAAATCGTCAGTTGTGGCAAACAGCGAGAAATCATAGCCAAGTGTTTTGGCAGTGCCGTTGTCCACGATAGCAACCTTCACGGCGCGATCGAAATACAGCCCCGCAGTGAACAGGTCGAGTTGCATCGGGCGGTCTTCGTCCGACCAGATTGCGTTTCTCGGATCGAACCAGATGTGCTGGAAGTCGTCATAGCTGAGGTTCAGCCATTCATCGGGAATTTGCGCCATCGGTTGGTGCTTCTGCTTGGACAGCCGTTCTGCTTCGCCGATCAGCCATTCCCGGCTGAAAGGGGCTTGGTCTACGACTAGTTCACCGCGTGCAGCAACAGGAGAAGCGGCAAGCGCAGCAATAGCGGCCATGAATGTGCGACGGTCCATCATCCGGTTGCAGACTTTCTCCAAGGTTGGCTTTTGAACCACGCGGCCATGTAGGCGATACCCAACAAGAATGCGCAGCCAAGAACGTTCACGGCAGCTACGGGCCATGCGCCGTTCCCGGCAAGATCTAGGACAAATCCGCTGAAACGCGAGAGTGCAATCGAAACAAGAAATACAGCAAGCGATTGTTGGCCGACTTTCGTGCATTGTCGGATGATCCATGCCCAAGCTTTGTGCAATGTAGTTGTCCCGGTAACGATTAAACGACGCCCGTTTTCACCTGCGACAACCCAAGCGATGTAGGCGAGTGACAGGAAATGAAGAAAACGGATTGCACCGATCTCCGTTTTGCTGATCCACGCCTGATTTGCGGTCCGCCAATCGCTTGACCAAGACCAGCTAAATTCGCGTATTGCGATATGGCTGACAAAAAACATAGCGATCAGTAGGCCGCTTGCCACCGTGATCCACAGGGCGTTTATTGGCGGCTTGGGCAGCCATCCGCGCATGAAGGCAAATCCGGTAAAGAATACCAACTGCCATGCGAACGGATTGAAGAACCACGGTCGGTCCGACCACGGCTCTGCCGGAAGCGAAATGTGCAGGATATCAAGGCCCAGCATGTCCAGAAGGCGAGATTGGGCAAGAAACCAAATGGTCAGGCAGAATGCAGCGACGATCCATAGGTTGATACGTGCCAGCAACATCACCAGCGGCATCAATAACAAGAGCACCATGTACATCGGCAGAATGTCGAAAAAGTTCGGGACATAGGTCAGTGTGAACAACCCGATAAGTAACGGACCTGTATCCGTGAAGAACCGCCCGAGGTTCAGTCCGTTGACGTAGTTGTTCTCGAAATTGCCAAAGGTATCAGCGCTGACAAGCAGCATCGCGCAAAAGAAGAAAAGGGCCAGATGCGCCCAATAAATTTGCCAAACGCGATATCCGACGCGCGCAGTGCCAAGCCACCAGCCGCGGTTGTCAAAAGAGCGCCCAAAGGCGATTGCAGAGGCCATGCCAGAACAGAAAACGAAGATTTCTGTCGCGTCCGAAAAACCGAACCGGCCCGGAATCCAATCGCCCCACCAGTTGTTCGGCGTGTGCGATATATAGATGATGAACATTGCAATACCGCGATAGAAATCCAAGCGCGGATCACGCACGCCGGAGGGCAATTGGGTTGCGGGGGAGTTTGCAGTTGCGGCGATTGCCATGATTCGGAAAACCCGTTTGAGTTCGGGCTCTTATTGCGCAGGAACAGCGGAGGCGAAACCCGCTGCCTTGCGTCCATCGGCAATCAATTGCTGCCGTGCAGCGGCGTACCCATCGACCTTGCCGTCGCGCTGTAGCGTGCGTTGTGCAAGGATGTCTTCCGCTTCATCAAGATATCCTGCGCGGATCCCGCTATCGATCGTCAGTCGCTCGAAAATATCGCGCTGGGCATGGCTGCCGCCGGCACCTTGCATGTATTGGCGCGCAGAGGCGAGGTTCAAAAACGCCTTGTCATATTCCGCTTCGCCAAACGCGGCGAGGCCGGTCGCCGCGGCCAGTCCCGGTTTTGCCATCGCTTTCTGGGGATCGGTGCGGCTTTCGCGGGCATCTCGGTGAAGACGACCCATCATGGATGTGATCGCAGCGTCCCGCTGACCGCAAACAAGGGCCAGCATGTAATGCAGGTCGGCGAAGATCAGGCAACCGTCTTCGGTCCGGTTGGCGGAAAACGCGGCCAGTTCTTCCCAGCGGTCGCCCACATTCACGCCGTCCAGTTCCAAGCGGGACAAAAGTGAGGTCGCATTGGAAATATCACGATAGTCATCGGTCTTATCCGCGCGGATCTGCTGGTCGTAAAGATCAAGCACCACTTCGATTTCGCCGAGGTCAAGGTGCATCAGCGCCTTGTGCCACCAGACGTGATAGCGAAAGTTATTGCAGTGCGCCCATGCGCTTTCGCGGCCAGTCAGCCATTTGATCCCGCCAGCGGCATCCGCTGTCATATCGTGAACATGGGCAACGGCATGCAGGCCCCATGCGTCGTCAGGCGCAAGAAACATGCCTTCGCAACCAACCGACTGCGCGCGGGCGTAGTCGCCGGTTTCTTCAAGCGTGAAGGCATGGCACCCCTTCAGGTACCCAAGCGCCTTATGGTCAGTCGAATACGCTGGCATGACCTTTTCGATCATCCGGCGCATACCTGTGGCGTCGCCAAGAACAAAACGCACCGCGTGGTCAAGTTTCATTGCCAATGCGTCTTCGGGATTGGCGTCGAGTATCATTTCAAAGTGAGCCAGTGCCGCTCGCGGCTGGCCATTCATCCAGACGATGAGAGCGTCAATAAAATGCTGCTCGCGCTTACTGACAGGGTTGGACAAAATGCTTTTCAAAGCAGCGGCCCGCGCGTCCTGCGCGGTTGCTATCAATTCTGATCTGCCGAGAAGTAAATAGAACATCGCTTTGACAGCGTGGCCAAGTGCGAAATCTGGTGCTGCGTCCAAGGTCGCCCCCAGATGAATCGGCGTTGACGCACTGTGCGCAAGAAAGGCGAGTTGGGTTTTGTTCCAGTCTTCCAAAGCCGTATGGTTGGAAAGGGTGGTGGTCTGCCCAAATACGTCTTGCATGTTTCATCCGATCGTCAAAAAGGTCTACCCGAAGGGGATAGCGAAGTTGCGAACACTATCCACCTCACACGTCCGTGAATGACAGACCTGTGCATTTTGTTTCATTCGATGGAATCCTATTTAAAATCAACTACTTGATCTGGTCAGCCTGTCTATTTCGGCGTTATCCTGCCCAAGCCGCGGCGGTGCCTTACGATAGGTCACCGGCGTTTTTGACAGCTTCAACGGATTCCCGATCAGTTTCACGGCACCCTCTGCAGTGCCGTCTGCCGGCACTGTCGCAATCATGTCGCGCGCTTTCACCTGATCGCTGCCAAACACCTGATCTAGCGTCTGTACGGGGCCGACAGGCACCTTCCGCGCTTCTAGTCCGGCAATGACGTCTGCGGTCGTGTGCTTAGCCATTTCCACCACAAGCTGGTCAAGCAATGCGTCGCGGTTTTCGAGACGTCCCGGATTTGTCGCGAAGCGGGGATCGTTGGCCAGATCGATGTTCAGAAATTCGCAGTATCGCTGAAACTGCGCATCGTTCCCCACTGCGATGATGACGTGCCCGTCACGGGTCGCAAAAACCTGATACGGTACGATGTTCGGGTGACCGTTGCCGCGGCGGATCGGATTCTGGCCTGTCGTCAGGTAGTTGACACCTTCGTTAATGAGCCACGCGACTTGCGAGTCAACAAGGGCCACGTCGATCTGTTGACCTTCGCCCGTCTGGTCCCGATGACGGAGCGCCGCAAGAATACCGACGGTCGCGTACATCCCGCACATGACATCTGCGATGCCGACACCGACCTTCATCGGTTCACCATCAGTTTCCCCGGTCAGCGACATTATCCCGCCATATCCTTGGGCCATCAGGTCATATCCCGGTTTGGTGGCGTTTGGTCCGGTCTGACCATAGCCCGAGATCGAACAATAAATCAGCGCCGGATCAGCGGCACAGAGCGCACCAGCGTCCAGCCCGTATTTCATCAGACTGCCGGGTTTGAAATTCTCGATCAGCACGTCCGATTGTGCAGCAAGCGCCCTGATCGTATCTTGTCCTTCGGATGTAGAGATATCGACCGTTACTGACAGTTTGTTGCGATTGGTGCACATGAAATATGCCGATAGGTCGGTGTGTTGTCCGTCTTTGTCGTTGATGAAAGGCGGCCCCCAAGTGCGGGTATCATCGCCTGTCTTGGGGTTCTCGATCTTGATCACCTCGGCACCGAGATCACCCAACAACTGTGTGCAGGTCGGACCTGCAAGGATCCGTGTCAGATCAAGAATGCGAAGACCGGATAGCGCGCCCATCAGATGCGTCCGTCATAGGATTTGCGGTCGATCTCTGCGGCGATCAGCGTGAACCGGTCTGCTCTCATTCCGTCTTCCAATGCACTGCGCAGATCAGCCCTGTTGTCGACCGTCACACCGTGTCCGCCGAACGCCCGCGCAATTGCAGCATAATCATGGTGATCAAAATCCACACCCCTGTTCGCCATCTGGCGCTGGCGCTGCTTCAATTCGATCAGGGCAAGTGATCTGTCAACAAAGACGACGAAGATGGTGTTCAAACCCATTTCCGCAGCAGTCGCCAACTCTCCTCCAACCATCAACAGGCCCGCGTCTCCGGAAAAGCTAACAACCGGCGTATGAGGGTTGGCCAATTTCGCACCCATTGCCAAGGGGACTGCGCACCCCATTGTGCACAATCCTGATGACTGCAGCAACGTGCGGGGTGCCGGACATGTCCACATCTGCGACAAAAGAATGCGGTGCGCACCTGAATCGACTGTCGCAACTGTTTGCGGAGGCAGGACTGCGCGGCATTCTGCGATGACACCAGCAGGCCCCCAGACATCATCCGCTGGAAATGCCGCAGCCAAATCCGCCTTCAAATTCGAAACTGCTCCGTTTTCCCATGTTTCGCATGCGGCGACACCTTCGGATAAAGACGCAAGCGTGGCCCCGGTATCCGCGATGAAACTTAACGTGGTTTGGTGCATGAAATGGTGATTTGGCATGGCGTGGATGTCGACAACCTTCTGGTGCGACGGATCCCACGGGTTGCGCCAACCGGTTCGCATCTCGATCGGATCGTAACCCACGGATAAGATCAGGTCGGCGTCTGCCAGAAACGGCATGAACAACTTGTCGGCCTTTGGCGAAAGCCCGGCACCACCTAGACACAGTGGATGATCTTCGGGGATGACGCCTTTGGCCTTGTAGGTTGTAATCACAGGCACATTAAAGGTTTCTGCAAAACGGCGCAGCTCTGCGATGGCATTGTCCTTCAGGATGTCCAGTCCTGCAACGATTACAGGGCGCTTTGCATCGGCCAGCCATGCGCGGGCCGTTTCGAGGTCAGCGCCGGCAGGGGCGACAGGACTTGCCTTTGCACGGGCACCATCCATGTCGACGCCCTCGGCGTCCGCGACAGAAATTGGCACATCGATATGCACAGGTCCGGAACGACCTTCGGTTGCGATTCCAATGGCCTTTTCCGCGATGGTCCCCGCAGCGTCGGCCACCAGCGTGAACGTGGCCTTGGTCATCGGCTCGAAGACCTTGCGGTGATCTAGAACTTGATGCGTGTAGGTTTGCGCCTCTGCGGCATCAACGCAACCGGTCAGAACAATCAGCGGAACACGATCCTGATCTGCATTTGCCACGACGTTGACACCGTTCATCGCGCCGGGTCCCACGGTGGCCACAAGTATCGCGGGGGCGCCGTTCATGTGGTGCACACCCTCTGCCATGAAGCCGGCAGCGTTTTCATGTTTTGCTAAGATGAAGGTAATCCCCGCTTTTTCGAGCGCATCGATCAGGGTCAGAACCTCGCCGCCCGGCATGCCGAATGCATGGCGGCACCCTGCTGCAAACAGGCGCTGGGCAAGGATATCAGCGGCACGCAAAGTCATAGGTCGTCCTTTATTCCACGGCTGCGTTTGCAATCATTTCGAACGCTGCGTCAAGCTCGGCTGCGGCGGCTGCAAGGTCTTGGCCGGCTTCGTCCATGTAGGGCCCAAAGACAAATGTTGGGGATTTGTATGAAAGAGTTGCAGTGCTGTCCATGTTCTCGGTGACATAGAAACGTATTGGGGCCTCGATCATTGCGGCTGTTGAAAGATCAAGGATTCGAACGGCATAGACGTTGTTGAAGACGCCGATGACACGATTGTTCGGTATCGTGATGCCACGACTGGCCGCTGCAACGGTCGGGCTTGCCTGAGTCACGATTGCAAATGGGCTATCGCCGATTTGCGATTTCAAATCCTCCAGCAGAATGTCAAAGCTTTTGTCGCTAGGAAGGACGACCCAGCCGTCGCGTGACTGCAGGTTTTCGGCCGACGCCAAGCCCGCAATGAAAATGAAAAACACGGCAAGAATTTTGTACATGGTCGTGACCCTCGAGTGATGGACCGAGCGATAGCGCATTATCACATTGCAGGGGATCACATGGCTGTCAGCGCCGTGCAGGGTCCGGACGGACTGGGCTGACCGAACGTGCACTGTTTACGGATTCGGGGGTAATCCGTGAATCTCAGCATGATTAATGACGCGTAAACAACAAGGTCGCGTCACGTTTTGGCCCAATTTGAATGGAAAAAGCTTTGGCAACACGGGTGGAATATTCGTCTACGGATTATTTTTGAGAGCTGAAGCGATATGGGCAATGCACAACTGAAAGACTTTGATGATGATGGCGAGGACGCCTTCGTCGACGAGTTGAAGCCAGGCACGAAGTTGATGCATGGCCAGTACGAGATTGAGAAGTTCCTGAACGCAGGCGGTTTCGGAATAACCTATCTTGCAAAAGACAGCCTTGATCGGAAGATTGTCATCAAGGAATGTTTTCCCGGTGCGTTTTGCCGCCGGAGCCGTGCCATCGTTCAGGCCCGTTCACGTGCACACCAAGCTGAGCTAAAGTCGATTGTGCGTCTTTTCGTGCAGGAGGCCCGGTCGCTTGCAAAGCTGGACCATCCAAATATCGTCGGCGTGCATCAGGTTTTCGAAGATAACGAAACCGCCTACATGGCGCTTGATTTCGTTGAAGGTCGTGATCTTCTGGATACGCTTGAAGACCCGAACCATGGACTGACGCCCGACAACATCAAATCGATCCTGACTGACATTCTTGGTGCTGTCGGTTTTATCCACGATCAGAACATCCTGCATCGTGACATCTCGCCCGACAATATTCTGATCGATGGCGATTTGCGCCCAGTACTCATCGATTTCGGTGCAGCGCGCGAACAGGCGACCAAGCAGTCGCGTGTTCTCTCCGCATTGCGGGTCGTTAAGGACGGTTACTCGCCGCAGGAATTCTATATCGCCGGAAGTGAACAGAACCCATCGTCCGATCTTTATGCATTGGGCGCGAGCTTCTATCACTTGATCGCGGACGAGACCCCGCCGAATTCACAGGCCCGCCTTGCTGCAGTGGCAACGGGCGACGCGGATCCTTACGTGCCATTGGTCGACAAGATCAAAGGCTATGATCGTAACTTTCTTGCAGCAATCGACATGTCGCTGGAAATCCTTCCAAAGGATCGCCTGCAGTCAGCCGCGGAGTGGATCGATGCAATCAACGGCAAGACGATCCAACGGCGTGCCAAGTCGACACGACCTATAGCAAACGGATCTGACACGAAAAAATCGAAAATGCCGCTCTTGATGGCTTCAGTTGCCGTGGTTGCTCTTTTTGGAGTGGGTGTCGTTACGCAAACGGATCTTGTGCCAAGAGCCTCCGAAGCAGCTGCCGCGATCGTAGGCACTGATCCGCAGGTTCTGGAAACGACAACAGCCGTTGCTGAAAGCCCGGCATTCGCGCCGGTCGTATCGCCTGATCCGATTGTGACGGACGAACCTGCCGAGGTCGCCGCGACGATCGCACCTGTGGTGCGCCCAAGCACGCGTCCTGATGATCTGGCAATCGCAGCACCCGTATCCGAAGAAACAGTTGCTGTAACGCAAGAAACGGTATCCCCGGTTGAAGAACCCGAGGTGGTGGCTGTCGTTGAACAACCGCTTCCGGAACCCGTTATCACCCCCGAGATATTGCGCGATGCAGTATCTATCGCGAGCCTGCCGGGCTTTCTTGCGAACGTGCCTGTCCCCCAAGGTTCACCAACACCAGTACTCGCGCTGCCATTCGCACCGGATTCCGTGAGCGAAAACGCAACCGCAATGCAAATCGAAATACCGGCGCTTGTGCCGGGAAACGAAGTCGTCCCTGAACCGACACCAGCTGTGCCAAAGTTCGTGCTGCCGGCATGGTCCGTTGACCTGCCATTCACGGCATCGGCAGAGGCACCCGCTACAATTGGCGAAACGGTTGCCGGTGCACCAGATTGGGCCGAACTAGGCGCTACCGTTACAAGCGTGAACGACTTGCCGGTTGACCGGATCGCCGACATTCAAGAGATACTCCGCGAAAACGTTCGCCCGGGCGATGCGGTCGAAATCACCGTTGCATTCGGCATTGAGACGGATGGCGTCGCAACAGTTCATGATTTGCCGATTCCAATCCGCCACGATTATGAGCTTCTTAATGGTGTGGGTTTTACATCCAACCCTACCGAAAATGGCTGGGAAACAGTTGTGTCCGCACTTCCAGTAGGCGTGGCAACTGACATGGAGGTCGGCGATGCACTGGTCGCCTACATCCCAAATTCCGCCAAAATCGACGCGCGAACAACGCTGATGGACATTCTCGAAAGTGAAATCGCAGCAGGAACCACGCGTTTTAGTTTTGTTGTCAATCGTGGCGACTCAAAGTGGGTTGCTGGTCTCGAATTCAAGGCCAACGGCCAAGAAGACTAACCGGGCAAAGGCCCTTCGAAAAAAGTAAGAGGTAGATACAATGAAGTTCATTCGTAATCTCATCAGCGGACGAAAGCGGTCCGCTCCTGCGCCCGAAGCATCGCAAAAGGTTGACGACTTTGAGACTGCTCTCGCGACCAAAGATCTGACGGCAAATGTGGCCAAGGCTGCCGCTGATGCGGGCCGCAAGATAGTCGACGTTGAGGATGCGCCAGTCAAGCATCCGCCCGTGCGCGGCGAAATCACACAGCTTAACCTCGACAAGAAACTTGCCGATGACTCTGCCGCAGCAAAGCAGGCCGAAGAAGACGCGGCAAAGCTCTCGCAACTATTGGGGGACAGGGCACCTGCGAGCAAGGATGCACCGAAAGCTACTTCGGGGGCTGCGGTCAATATCTGGGATATGGACGATGATGATTCACATGCGGCACCTGCCGCCCCGGCTGCATCATCGCGCAAGCGGCGTACAAAGACGCGTCTGATCGGTTTTGATACGTCGCAGGGCGATGTTGTTGATCTGTTTGACGGTTCGAATGCGACGGCACCACGCCAACGCTCGCAGTTCCCGGTTGGCTGGGCGATCGTGGTATCCGGCCCCGGTCGCGGTGAATGCTTCTCGCTCGAAGCAGGCATGAACCAGATCGGTCGTGCAGAAGATCAGTCCATTCAGCTTGATTTTGGCGACAACGCCATTTCGCGGACGAACCATGCGGCTATCGTCTATGATACCGAAACCCATACGTTCATGGCGGGCCACGGCGGCAAGTCCAACATCGTACGGCTCAACAACGAACCGCTCATCAGCAACGTGCCTCTCAAGGATGGTGATGAAATCCGTCTGGGCGAAACAACCCTGATGTTCAAGGCGCTTTGCACCGCCGAATTCAACTGGGTTGATACACCTGGTGACGAGGAGTCAGAAGATGTGGCGATCGCCTGAACCGCGCTTTGATGTTGCCTCGGCACTTTGCCAGGGCGGGCGCGATTACCAAGAAGACGCGATTGTCACCGACTTTCCATTCGGTGCGGATACGGGGCTTGTTGTCCTTGCCGATGGCATGGGTGGACACGCCGCCGGCGACGTGGCGTCGAAAATTGTCGTGACAGAAGTCTACAGTGATCTGAAGTTCCTCTCTGCGGAGTTTTCCCAGAAAGAAGCGCATATTCCCGAGATGCTGACAAAAGCCGCAGCCGGCGCAAACCAGAGCGTGCGAGAGCATGTTATGGACAACCCGGCGACACGTGGCATGGGCGCGACACTGATTGCGACTGTCTTTGTGGAAAACCGTTTCTATTGGATGTCGATTGGTGACAGCCCCTTGTACCATTTTCGTGGTGGGAACATGCAGCAGCTGAACGAAGACCATTCGATGGCTCCACAGATCGACTTCATGGTGCAGTCGGGAATTCTGGACGCCGAAGCGGGTCGCAATCATCCTGACAGGAACTGTTTGACATCCGTGATCCTCGGGGATCGTGTGGCCAAGTCGGATTGCCCGATCAGACCATTTGAAATGCAGGTCGGCGATATCGTTGTCGTATCGTCCGATGGTTTGCAGTATCTTGATGAACCGCAAATCCAAAAGATTCTCAACCGATATCGTCGCCGCAAAAGTTCTGAAATTGCCGGCCACCTTTTGGAGGCGATCGAGAAACTCGCTGATCCGGATCAGGACAACATTTCGTTCTCGGTCATCAAACTAAACCACAACAAACCCATGGAGCGTGCAATCGCACCAAAGCCATTGGATGTGGTAGATACCAATGTGCGGAATATCACGCGGCTTGTCCCGATCAACGATGTCATCGCAACGAATCTGACGTCAGGCATGCAAGGAGATGAAGGATCCAAGCCTGCCGGACGGAATGCTCCAACGCGTAAGGCAAGGCCTGGCGGCTCGGATGAAGGCGGTCACGCTGTTTCTGACGACGACAAAGATATTGGCAAGGATGATCAGCCGATGAAGCTGGCGGCGGGAGGAAAGTAAGCCATGTCTCTGCAGGCAACAGTTGCAAAGGTCAGGACCGGATTAGCCGACGCTCTCGCGTCCGGCAATCTGCCCGGCAACCTTCTGCCTAAAGCCGAAGCGCTCTTGGCGGCTTTGGATAAACCCGTTCGGCTAACGCTGATGGGTCTGCCCGGCACCGGCAAGTCCCAGCTGATGAACCTGCTTGCGGGCGCGGATGTGGTTCCTAACGGAATGCACCTGCCTACGACACAGCTTGTCTATGGCGAGGTCGCCAAAAGCAAATGCACAATGCCGGACGGATCGGTCGAGGTCCTCGATCATTGCGATGTTGCAGAGATTGCGGCGTTGCATCCGGTTTTTGTCCAACTCGCATTGCCACTTCCTGCGCTTCGCCGGATTTCAGTTCTCGAAGTCGTTGCACGCGACGATAACATCGATCAGCAGCGAGCGATGTTCTGGGCGGCTAAACGCACGGACGTGGCGTTGTGGTGCACGCAATCTTTCAACATTCCCGAACAAACTCTGTGGGGCGCAATGCCCGACATTATCAAGGACCACGGCTTCATGGTCGTGACAAAGGCCGATGTGTTGTCACGCAACGAGTTGTTGCAGGCAACGCTGTCCAATGTGCGGACAGTGGGCGAGCATGAGTTCAACCAGATTCTGCCCGTCGCGACGCTATCTGCGATTGATGCGCGCCTCTCCGACGGGTCGGTTGATAAGGAAGCGATGCGCAGATCGGGTGGCCTTGCGCTGATCTCGGCGATCTTGCGACAGGTTGATCTTGGCCAACAAGCTACGATCGACCAGGCCGCAATGATCCTGCGGCAGACTGAACAAGTCGCCACTTCCACACCCGCCAAGATCAAACCACCGGTTCAGGAAAAGACCATCGTCGAAACGGTTGCCGCAGCAAATATCGACGAACCGACTGTTGCAGCACCGACACCTACGGCAATCAGGGCAGATGTTACACCGACAAGGATCGAACCATCAGCACACCCCAAACGGCAAAATGCACAGCCCGCAGCGAAGCAAGCGGTGCCCAAGGCAGAACCAATCGAACCCGAAGCCGAGGTCGAGAAGGCAAGCACGAAGCCTACGAAAGTCGCGTCAGAGGACGAATTTCCTGAACCGATCCCGGTCAAGAAGAAAGCACCGCCACCCAAGCCAACGCTGAAAGACGGATCGCGAAAGGCGTATGAGGATGCAATCTCGTATCTGACCCGTGAAGGGCGCGCCCTCGCCAACGCTGTCGAAACTTCTGAAAAAGTGCCTGTCGCCAAGATCATGTCACGGTCTGTCGACAATGTTCAGTGGCTCGCAGATCACTTGCAGGACAATGGCGAGGACGATGACCCAATCTTGCAGCGTGCTCGTGAAACCGCACTCGATGCTGCCGACCTGATCCAGCTGATGCAGATGGAAAAACACGACAGCGCGGTTTTTGATGCCGTCAGCCTCGTTGTCCAATTGAAATACGATTTGGAAGCAGACCTCGCGCACTAAGCCCAGCCGATCAAATTTAAGTCGAATTGGTGCCTTAATTCCGCCGACCTGCTCTGACCATATGGAAACAATAACGCGATGTGCCCGCCAAGAGGCACCGACGTGAAGATAAAGATTTGATTGAGGATCAAAGCGATGAAAATGGAAGACCTGCAAGAAGAGAACGGCCTGGCAGTTGCGCCGGACCAGCCTGCATTCATGCGGATCGGCCTCGACAAGCTCGATTCCTTTCATGACGAAGTGCTCGAACTCGAAGATACGTTGCACGACATCGAAAAGATCGGTGGGCCAGAAGCCGCGAAGAAAGCTGGCAAGCTCGTCCGCTCTTTGCGCAGCTTTGAACCATCGATCACGATGATTGGCCAGATCAAGTCTGGCAAGACGTCGCTTGTGAACGCAATGGCCGGTCGCCCCGACCTGCTGCCAGCGGACGTGAACCCTTGGACATCGGTTGTAACCTCGCTTCACCTGAACACGCCCTTGCCCGACGGTGCGCCGGCCGCATCCTTCCAGTTCTTCAATCAGGGCGAATGGGACCATCTAGTTGAAAACGGCGGCCGCATTGGCGAACTTTCAAGCCGCGCCGGCGCTGATGAAGAATTGCAGAAAGTCCGCGACCAGATCGCGGAGATGCGCGAAAAGACGAAGGCCCGGCTTGGCCGCAAGTTCGAGTTGCTGCTGGGCCAAAAGCACAACTATGCCCATATCGATGACGAGCTGGTGCAACGCTACGTTTGCATGGGCGACGATTTCGATGATCCCGATAGCGAGGATCAGCAGGGCCGTTTCGCGGACATTACAAAGTCCGCAGATCTCTACTTGTCGGCCCCAAGTCTGCCGATGCCGCTGTGCATCCGCGACACGCCGGGCGTGAACGACACATTCATGATGCGCGAACAGATTACGATCAAAGCACTGCGCGACAGCCGTATCTGTGTCGTCGTCTTATCGGCGCATCAGGCCTTGTCATCCATGGATATGGGCCTGATCCGCCTCATCTCGAACGTGAAATCGCGCGAAGTCGTGATCTTTGTGAACCGGATCGACGAATTGGCGGCCCCGGCTGATCAGATTCCGGAAATCCGCGACAGCATCATTCAGACACTTGCTGACAACAATGGGCCAGCAAATCCCGAAATCCTGTTCGGTTCAGCCTATTGGGCGAATATCGCGCTGGCCAATGAAATCCACAACATTGTGGATGACAGTGCGGATGCGATGTTCAACTACGCAGAGGCAGTCTTTGACGAAGACGCCAGTCAGTTAGATGTGCGCGAAATGGTCTGGCAGCTGTCTGGTATGCCGCACCTCTTTGATGCGCTGTCGGCGCGCGTTGCCGAAGGGCAAGGTGCCGAAATGCTGGCCGCGACGCGCAAGCGTGCCAAGAACCACGTGTCGGGTTTGCGTGCGTCTTCCTCGATCGTGTCAATGCGACTCGACGGCAGCAGCCTTGAAATCATGGAATCGGAGTCGCTCGACAAGCATCTCCGCCAGATCGAAGCGAAGTGCATGCAGGCGCTTGATGCCGAATTGAATACCGTGTTCGAGAAGTTTTCCGCACGAGTAGACCAGTCGCACAAACGATTCCTGGATAGGGCGCTTGAATCGCTTTTGCAGCATCTTGAACAGAATGGTGAAAACGAAGTCTGGCAATATAGCCCCGACGGGCTGCGGATGTTGCTACGCACAAGCTATCAGGTGATGAAGAAGAACTTCACCGTCTCTTGCGAAAAGGTGTTCACCGCATCGGCGCACGATCTGACGCAAACCTACAGTCAGGTGTTTTCGGTCAATGTTGAAAACTTCCGGATCGCGCCGCCATCTTGCCCCGAAGTTCCTGCACCGGTTTCGCTTGGCCAGACCATCGCGCTCGACCTTCAGACATCCTGGTGGAAGGGCTGGTGGCAGCGTCGCAAGGGCTATCGCGCATTCGCTAGCGGCTTCTATGAATTGATCGAAGCAGAAACCGCACCGATTGTTGATGAGCTCAAGGTCCGTCAGGCTGCCGAAATCAAGAACATGGCACTCGAAGAACTGGCCGACTTTCTTGCCGAACAACGTGGGATTCTGATGGATGTCTGTGAAAAGGCGCAGATCAGCCTTGATGACCTCAATGGTCTATTCGGCATCACGGCCCAGGAAGAACGCGAAGAACTGTTCGATATCATTTTCGAAGAACTCAGCCTTGACGGAGACGACGAAGTCGCACGCGAAGAAGAGGCTGATGCTGCCCAAACCGAAGGACACGCTGCATGACCGACAAGATCGAAACACCGCGCAAGCCGCGCATCGCACTCATGGGGGAGTTCAGTGCGGGCAAAAGCACGCTTTCAAATCTGTTGCTGGGCGCACGTCCGCTTCCTGAAAAAGTCACCGCGACACGGCTTTCGCCGGTCTGGATGGCGCAAGGCACCGATACGCCTTACCGGATCGACATGGACGGTGGAATCGAACTTGTCTCGGTCGAACGGCTCGAAGGCATTCCGGTCGAAGAAACACGTGTCATCCGCCTGTTCTTTGAAAGCGACATTCTTGAAGTCTGCGATCTAATCGACTTTCCTGGTATTTCCGACCCGAACATGTCCAGTGACGTGATCGAGCGAATGCTTGAGGAAATCGACGCTGTTTTGTGGTGCACGCACGCGACACAGGCTTGGCGGCAGTCCGAATCCGCAATGTGGGAACGCTTTCCCGAAGCGGTAAAGGCACGCAGCACATTGCTGATCACGCGCTTTGACAAACTGACGAATGACAAGGACAAAGCCCGCGTGCTGCGCCGGGTCATGAAAGAGACGGAAGGCCAATTCGGTGGCACATTCCCGATCTCGTTGACACAGGCGCTCGCCGCTGGTGAAGATTATGATAAGTGGGAAAAAAGTGGCGCTGCCGCCTTTACCGAACATCTGATCACCTCTGTGCAAGAACTGACACAGACTGTCGCGATGATGGACGAAACGCTTTACGTCGCACGCCCGCCAGTTGAACTGGCTGATGTGCCGGAAATCAATTCCGATGCAGATGCTGAACCGTTTATGCTGGAAAACCCCGTGATAGACGGTGATCCGAACGCAACCGTTGTTCTGCCGCGGCGCGTGCAAGCAGCAGATCGCGTCGAACGTGAACGCCCAGTACGTGACCCTGATGCAATGGATCACCCGTCACAGCGGCTCGGTCGCAGCAGCGCGATGACCGCAGACCGTTGCGACGTAGCGGCAGATGACTATGACCTGACACTGAACGAGGAGACACCGACGCAGATCGCATCTTAAACCAGCCTGTTCCCCGCTAAGGCTTCCCCCGCCCCATGATTTCGCGTAATCAAACGGTGGGTAAGAACGTAAAGCGTGGGGCAAATTATGGTTTCGGATGATTTGGATGCATTGCATAGCAAGTTTCCAGCCTGCGAAACACTGGCATTTGCGGATCTTTCGACCAACATGATCCTTGTTACGAATACTAAAAGCCCTCAGAAGCGCGAAGCACTCGACACGCTCTGTGCCGAAGCCGCGCTGACACTGGGACCGGCGGACACCCCCGCCATCGGTGACACGACAAGTGATGCGGCATTCATTGCCACTAAGGATCAGATCAAGATTTTTCTGCGGGCCGAAAACGAACCGTCAGATGTACTTTGCTGCATCTGCGCACCCGACTTGGACATCCCGGCGTTTCTCTCAGAAGCGCGGCCATGTCTGCAAAAGATTAGCGGTGGCGGCTGACGCCACGGCGTCCCATCAACGTTAATAAAGGCAGGGCCAAGATCGTGATCGATAAAAAGGCACTCTCGCACAAACTTGCAGCACTCGCATCGTCCACAACATCCTTTCGGGACGGCGCGCGCGTTATTTCGGACGGCGAAAGTACCCCGATCCTGAACGCAATCCTGCACGAAATTGATGCGACTGTGCTTAATCGCAAACTGACGTTCCGGGTTGGCAAATCCTACGTTACGATTGTTGCAGGTGGCCGCAGACTGCAAGGCATGACGAAACTGTCCGGAGACATCGACGGAGCATTGCGGGTGATGGGCAAGATCGTCACGCACGATGATGCCGAAGTTATGGACGCTGTCGCCCATGTGATGAAGCAAGTTGGTGAGAAAGAAGGCGAACTGACCGTCGAAAGCGCGATGACCGACAAAATCGGTTCATCAACGGAAACCGGCGTTGGCGTTGGCATTCTGTCCGACGCATGGGGTATAGACATGGCATTGAGCCCGCCGACACCGCTCGGCCAGTTTATTATCAATTGCGGTGCCTCCGTGAACGCCAGCCTAGTCATTGCGCAGGGTGAAATCATTCGCGCCAAGGGCGACAAAGCCATTCAGGACAAACTGCAGGATATCGCGAACCAGCAGTGGTCTACATTCGAAAAAGCACACGCTAAACTGCGCGCCGGTAATGCTGAACCGTCGCTTATATGCCTAAACTCAGGCTTGGGGGAAGGATCGTCGCTCGCAGTGGCAAAACGGGACGATGAAGTTAGCTTGTTCTGCTTCAGCCCGGACCAACTCGGGAATGTCTATGCGAACTGGAGAGAGACAAACACTGCCGCTTAGGTCATATCGCCTTGCCTCGAAACCAGTCTGCTGAGGTACCTGCAAATAAGCCAACATACGCCGTATTTACAGCACATTGTCCGCGTTAACCTTGCGTTGTTCGTCCCGGATGTACCGGGCGATCTTAAGTAATGCAGTCTTACGGGAGGTGAATCTGGCCTGTCTCCGAAGACTGCTATTGAGTGGTTCAAGGAGAATAAAATGGCTTCCAGTCGCGCTAATCTCAAGAAACGTGCTTCGATCGCACTGGTTGCCTTCGGCGCTGGCATTTTGCCAATGTCCGTTCTTGCTGATGAAGTCATATTGAAGTCAGCCGACGGGACGGTGAACCTCGTAGGTGAGGTCATCGAATTCACAAACGACAACTACATAATCCGCACCGGTTTGGGAGATCTGCATGTCGCCGCGTCCCGCGTACGTTGCGAAGGGGACGCCTGCCCAAAACCTGAAACGACATCGGCAGACGTTCAGGTTGCAGGGTCCGATACGGTTGGTCTGGATATGATGCCGCTGCTGATTTCTGGGTACGCGTCATACCTTGACGCCGAAGCATCTGTTTTCGCAACAGGAAAAGAAGGCGAAATCCATGCCAAACTCGTGAGTGATAGCGGATTTGGCGATAAGATCGGTACGTATCTTGTGACTTCCACATCCTCCGACGATGCGTTTAAGACGTTGCTGAATGGATCGGCCCAGATTGGTATGGCCACACGCCGGGTCCTGCCTGCCGAAGCGCGCGAACTGCGTAATGCTGGGGCGGGCAACATGACCAGCCCTGAACAGGAACACATAATCGCAGTCGATAGCCTTGTCGTCATCGCGCACCCCGACAATCCGGTGAACAGTCTGAGCATCGAACAGCTGGCGGGAATTTATGCGGGCGAAATCACGAACTGGTCCGATGTGGGTGGAAACGATGCGCCTATAACGATCATCAGCCGCCAAGAAGGCTCGGGTATACGTTCCGTTTTCGAGGACCGTGTCTTTGGTGCTTCCGGCGCAAAGACTGCGGCATCTGCCATTGAAGAAAACGACAACAGTCTGACTGCCGCGTCAGTAAACGCTGATGTCAACGCAATAGGTTATGTCGGTTACGCGTTCCAGCGTGGAGCAAAGGCGCTTTCCCTCGTGAACGAATGCGGAATTAACATGACACCTGACGAATTCTCGGCAAAAACCGAAGAATACGCGCTTCAGCATCGCCTTTACCTCTATAACCGTGGTGACGATCTGGACGCGGCGGCTGACGAATTCATCAACTACGTGATGTCTGACGAAGCAGACAGCGTGATTGCTAAATCAGGCTTCATCGACCTTAGTATCACGCGGCGCGAACAGGCAATGAACGGTGATCGTGCCCGTATGCTGCTAGATCCGTCTGTTGATGCCTATGAAGGCAGCGTCATGCGCGAAATGCTAAGCCAAATGGCCGATCACGATCGTCTGTCCACGACATTCCGTTTCCGCACTGGCTCGTCGAGGTTGGATGAACGTGGTGCGATCGATATGGCGCGGCTCGCGGACTACCTCGAAGCGCAGCCCGAGGGCTCAAAGATCATGTTCGTGGGTTTCACGGATGGTGTTGGTGAATTTGACAACAACCACGCCCTTTCGATCGGACGTGCTGAACAGGTCATGAACATGATGCAGCAGTTTGCAGGTGACCGCCTTGCCGGGATCGAATTCACCGCATCTGGTTACGGTGAAGTTGCGCCATCCGCGTGTAACACTGCCGAAGATGGCCGCGCTATCAACCGCCGTGTTGAAGTCTGGATTGCAGCCGCAGACCAAACCTGACCTATTCGCCACCTCTACCTTAGGTCGCGGCGGACGTCATAAGACAAACGTTACTGTGCGTTGGTCGGATGAGTACCGTCGCGGGCCGTTTCATCGCCAAAGGTCATGCGCCGACGTTGGAGAGGTCTTCGACGAACGCGATCTCACGAAGGACAACTGGTTGTCTTGTGATCGATGTGGCCACCTTTACATCGCGCCGCACTGCAAGGCGGAAATCAACCAACCGGCCCCTGGTAACAATGGCGCACTAGAAATTGCGCCACTTTCTGCCAGCGCGGTTTTAGGCTTTATCAATATACCAGCCTACGCTCGCCGGGCACAGATACTTCTCGGAGCGCTTGGTTTATTCTGGAACCAGCGCAACACTGTAGGGCAATCTACCGTGACTACGCGCTCTGTCAAAAAGATTGCCGACGTTTTAGTCGGAAATGGGATCGCGGAGATACGAACGCGCGGTACAGAGTATGATTTCACGCGGAAAGCGATGGTCTTTAAACTGTGACTTGCGCGGGATGCTCAATCTCAAAAACTAATCTCTTGCCAAACTTGAGGTTATTCCTTTTGAACATTGCACCTGCTCTGTTCCTAATCTGACAACAGAATATCACCTTATGGAAACACTGTTGCCGACTTGAAAAGGTCAGGTTCTCCTTGCTTGATGTTCTTCGGGCAGTCGGTAGAGTGCCCACACGTTCTTCGCGAATAGGCCCAAGATTTTTGCCGTGCCGTTTCCAATTGTGACAGGGAATTAGCCCAATGAATGTTTTGTTTACTCAAGACCAGCGCGCTGGCCGGCTGACAACTGCACTTGGCAAGGATGTCCTTGTGTTGTTGCGATTTGAGGGTAACGATTTCATCAATAAGTGCTTTGAGTACGAAGTCCATGCGCTTAGCACCGAACAGAACCTAGATTTTGACAAACTGATAGGCACACACGCATCAGTTGCGATAGAATCGCAGGACCATGAACCACGGGTGTTCGACGGGATCGTGACTCAAGCCCGCTGGGCAGGCGTTGGTGAGAACGGCAACAAGTACAAGCTGATCCTGCGTCCTTGGTTCTGGCTAGCGACGCGCCGCCGGAACCAGCGTATCTTTCACAACAAGACGGTCGTGCAGATTATTGAAGAGTTGCTGGCCGACTATTCGGGTTTGGGTAAGCCGCACCTCGATGTCAGTCTCGTCAACAGCTATCCGGAGCTTGAGTATACAGTTCAGTATCGCGAGAGTGATTTCAATTTTGCATGCCGTTTGATGGAAAAATTCGGCATCAGCTATCATTTCCGCCATGTGGCCGGAAATCATAGACTTGTCCTGACCGATGGCGTCGAAGACCACCCTTATGTCGTCGGCACCACGCGGGAATACAAAGCGCATGACGGCAATCCGCAGGCCGGCTCAGAACACTTCTGGGAATGGCATCCTGAGCGCAACATGACCACGGGTGCGGTCCGCATGATCGACTACAACTTCAAAACGCCGCTTGCGGCTATGGAAGTTGAACGGATCGGCGACGCGGCATTTGCCAACGGTCAGCTCGAAAGCTTCGAATATCCGGGCGATTATCTGGATCAAGCCTTTGGCAAGACATTGGCCGCGCTGCGCACAAATCAGGAGCGGGGAAGGGACCATCGCCACCGTGCCATCGGGGATTGCACGTCGCTGGGTGCCGGGATGCGTGTTGTGTTGACCGGTGACCCGCTGCCGGGTGCAGTCGGTCAGGAGTACCTATGTCTGTCCGCGACTCATTCCTATGTCTCTGACGCATACGGAAGCGGCGATACAAAAAGCGATGGCTTCGCCTATTCGGGCAGTTACAAGATGATGCCAGTCACGTCCCCGCTCGCGCCGCCGCGCAAGACTGAACGGCCAGTTGTCCAAGGTCCGCAGACTGCGGTTGTTGTTGGCGAAGGTGAAATCGACTGTGACGAGTTCGGCCGCGTTCTTGTTCGGTTCCATTGGGATTTGGCCGGTGCGGTTTCCATGCGGGTGCGTGTATCGCAGAACTGGGCGCATGGCGGCTGGGGAGGCATGGTTATTCCGCGGATTGGCATGGAAGTGATTGTCGACTTCCTGGACGGTGATCCGGACAAACCGATCATAGTCGGCTGTGTTTATAACTCAAAGAACATGCCGGCCGAAGGCTTACCTGCGGCCAAGACCAAGAGCGGATTCAAGACAAAGACCCACGAGGGCGAAGGATTTAATGAACTCACCCTCGAAGATCAGGCCGGTCAGGAAAAAATCTTTATTCATGCCCAGAAAGATCTGGAACGCATCATTCTGGATAACGAGTCCACATATGTCGATCAGGGCGACCGCACGATCACGGTTCAAACTGGGGATCAGACGACGAATATCGTCACCGGCAACATGACAGACACGATTGTCGCGGGGAACCTGAGCCAGCACGTCGCCAAAAAGCATCTTATCACCGCATCGGATATCGAAAGCCATTCCAGTGCAGGCGAAGGCGGTGCGGGGACGACAACGCTGACGGCAACCGACATGATCACGCTTGCGACGGGTGACAGTTATATCGTCATGACGCCCGACGCCATTGTGATCAATTCCAACGGATCGCAGATCCTTTTGAACGCCGACTTCATCGACCAGGTCGCGGCGATGATCCACCTTAACAAAGACAGCGCAGGATAAGCATGTATACGATTAACGAAGGCACGATTGATCTCCCCGATGAGTGGAAAGACCAGTCGATCAATGTCGTATCGGCAAACGGTGGCGGTGCGGGCATGACATTTACGATCACCCGTGACCAAATCCCCTGGGGCATGGATTTCTTTGAGTATGTCGAGGGCGAGCTGAAGCAAGCCGGTGAGGCGCTGACGAAGTTTACTGTTCTGACGAAGAAGTCCCTGACCATCTGCGGTGTCGATGCGGTCGAGATCGAGTGCACATGGAAAGCCAAGCAGGGTGACATGAACCAGATTATCACGACGGTGAACGCACCGACAGGCGCGATGGTTCTGACGGCTTCTCAACAAGGTCCGTTGTCCGACAAGCAAAAGGCGGAAGTGCGGCGAATCACGTCATCCTTGAACTTCAAACCGCAAGAGGACGTAGCCTGATCCCATGGGTATCCTCGCTGGTGCACTGTCTGATCCCGGTCTGAACGCTTCGCGTGTTGGCGGAACTGTCACACAAGATAGCGTTCTTCCAACGTGGGATGGCGAGAACCAGTACAGTCAGGAGTTCGGCCGCAATGGTTTTGAGCGCAACTACGACAATCTCCTGAATGTCGCGGAAAGCCCTGTCTTCAACTATGGTATTGCGGGCGGTGTATTGGGATATAGCGCGGTTGCTGGTGGTATGGCCGCGAGTGCAGCGGGCACTGGTGTTGCGGCAGGTGCGCTGATGGGAGCTGCCCCGATTGCTATTGCAGTTGGCGCTGGTTGGGTCGGTGCCAAAATCGGTGTCGCGGCGGGTGATGCACTGGGTCACACAGTGATGAGCCGCATCCCTGGCTTTGAGCGTTTGCCAGAAAACGGGGAAATGCCCGCGACGATGGGGATGGAGATTGCGCATACCAGCCGATGGGCAACCTTGGGCGCACTGGTTGTTGGTGCTGTCGCCGCAGTTGTTGTTGGTGGCTTGATCGCGGCGACAGGCGGCTTGGCGATGATTGCCCTTGGTGCCTTGGCGGGCGGTTTCCTCGCAGGTTTGGGTGCGGGTTTTGCCAGTGCCGCAGGTCAATACGGGTCCTACGCCGGCACGATTGCCAAAGGATCCACAAACGTCTTTTTCAATAACAAGCCGGTCGCGCGTGTGACCGACCTTGTGGCGTGCACGAGACATTCGTCCTCACCGCACGCCTGCGCGACCGGTGCAGAAACCGTCTTCGCTAACAGTCTGCCGATCGCCCGGATCGGGAATAAAACGACCTGTGATGCGACGATCAATGACGGGTGCCCCGATATTGCAATCGACATCGACATCAGCACCTTCGCGTTGGACATTGATCGCGGCTGGGATACGCGAATTACGCGGACCTTTCTTGTCGCACTGAACTTTGTCCAGTTCCCGCGTCCGAAACGCACAAGCAATGTTGCGAACGCGGTGGACTCGACCCCTGCGCTGACCCGCACGACTTACGCTGATCCGATTGATGTCGCGACTGGCCAACTGACAGATGTGCGCACTGATTTCAGTATTCCGGGTACGATCCCTCTCGAATTGACCCGCAGCTACGCCCCAAAGGCAACGGGGCTTCTAGGGCGCGGCTGGGCAAGTAGTTGGGGTCAGCATCTGCGCGTTGATGGGCCGACTTTTGTTTATCAGGATCCCGATGGGGTCAACGTAACCTTCTACGTCCCGGACGAACGCATCGATTCCAGTAACCTGCGGATGCCGCATCTGGAAATGATGGGGCAAAAGAGCAAAGACATATTCCTTTATGATCGTCGAGAGCAGCTATTCTATATCTTCGGCTGGCGCGATGGAGATCGCATCCTTCTCACCGGGATCGAGGATCGCAACAAGAACCGCATCAGCTTTGGCTATGACAAGCACGGGCTAAAAGAGGTCGTTCATTCCGACGGTTTTGCGTTGGACGTCATGTCTGAAAATGGCCTCATGCGCACAGTCGCGGTACGCGAACATCCTGACGGTGATTGCGTTGTGAACTGGGATTATTCCCGTGCTGGTCAGCTGACAGAGGTACGGTCAGCGCAGAAGGGCACGCTGAAATACAACTATGACGAAAAGGGTCGTATCGTCCGTTGGGCGGACGCGAAAGCGACCGAGGTCTACTACGAATACGATCATAGCAATCGGATTGAGCGATCATGGTCAAGCAGCGGACACATGGGGGCTTTGCTGGACCACCACCCAGAAGAACGATTCACGATTGCAACCAATTCGGCCGGACACCAGACGGTCTTCCACTATAATGCCGACGGACTTGTCACCCGCGAAATCGACGCCTTGGGTGGCGAATGGCTGACTGAATGGAACAACCAGTTCAGCGTGACAAAGCGTGTCGATCCACTGGGGAACACGTCAACCTATAGTTTTGACGACTACGGCAACATGACCTCAGCCGAGGATCCAAGCGGAGCCAAACTCGAATGGACCTACGACGAGGCAGGTCTACTGATTTCTCGCAAGGATGCGAACGGGTCGGTCGAGACGTTCAACTACGACGACAAGGGAAATGTGCGCAGCGTTACAGACGCGTTAGGGGGCGAAATTGCCTATCGTCGCGGCGAAAAAGGCGAAATTTTGCGCGTTGAATTGCCCGGTGGTGGGCAGGAACGTGTCTATTACGATCATATGATGCGCCCGCGCATGTTTGTTTCCGGTGACGGGCACGAAAGCCGCATGCGATATGACGTCGAAGGTCGCCTGACCATGATGCAGGACGGTGAAGGTCAGGTTATCAAATACGATGTCACACGTGGTCCGCAGAATCCGCGTGGCACGGTTCGACAGATCAGGATGCCGGATGGCAGCACGTCGCATTATCAGTGGGACATCGAAGGTCAGCTTGCATCTTTTGCCGACGCCGAAGGTCAGACAAGCCGCTATGACTTTGGTGCGTTCGACCTTCCGATCTCTGCCACGGATGCCGCTGGTAAAACGATCACGCTGGAGCACGATCGCGAAATGCGTCTGACCGCCGTGATCAACGCAGCGGGTGAACGTTACGAATACAAATATGATGCAGTCGGTGCATTGATCGTCGAGCGAGATTTCTCTGGTCTCGTCACCCGATACGAGCGGGACAAGGCATCACGCGTGATCCGCAAGATCGCACCCGATGGCATCAAGACAGATTACAGCTATTCCGAACGTGGTGACCTGATCGAAATGCGTATCGCTGATGCGGTGACGCGGTTCGAATATGACGCCTGCGGGCGCATGACGCTGGCCGAAAACCGGGACGCCAAGGTCGAATATGTTTACGACGCCCTCGGCCGCGTGAAATCGGAAAAGCTGAATGGGCGCGAGGTCAAATCGGACTATGCCGCATCATCAGGCCTTCGCATTGCACGCTCAGGTGATGTTTTGCCCCTGGAAAGCAGCTATTCAAATGGTGGCTTGCTGAAGGACCTGCGGGTTTCCGGGCACGACTCTTTGCGTTTTCAGTATGACAAACGCGGACTTGAAGTGTTGCGCCAAAGCGCGGCAGGCTTTGCAATGGCGCAGGGTTATACGCCCAATGCGCAGCTCAAAACGCAGATTGTGGGGCATATCGACCAACTACCCAATGATGCACGCCAGGGAATGGTTTCGGTCTCGACGCGCTATGACGCAAGCTATGGTGCTGTGGCTCGGGCCTATCGCAGTTATGACTGGGACAAGGCGGGGCGTGCCGTCGGGATTACAGATGCCCGCTGGGGTGAAACGCGCATGGGCTATGATCCGCGCGGTCAGGTTAGCGCGACGCAGCACATTGACAAATCCGGGTACGAAGTTGCGCGGGCTCATTTTGCCTATGACGCCACCAAAAACATCACCGCCATTCAAACGGCAAAAGGACAGGATGACGTCAAGTCGTCCCCTGGTGGCCGTGTGCTGTCACGGGGCCGTGCCTTTTATCGCTACGATGCCTGTGGGCGCGTCATTGAAAAACGGGTCGAGGAACCCGGCTTTCGGCCCAAGACCTGGGCAATGCAGTGGGATGGCGAATGCAGGCTTGTGCGCTTGACCACACCAGATGGCGCTGTTTGGGCCTATGGCTATGACGCGCTTGGTCGCCGGATCCGCCGCCTGAAGCTGGTCGCTGGTGCATCCGAAGAATCTGACGCACCGGGGTATCTGCCGCCGGGAGCAGGCCGTGCCTATCAGTGGGATGGTGACCAGATCGCTGCCGAAGCGCCTGTCTACGCCGACGGAACTATCGCATGGGATCAGGCCGAGTCATGGGTTTATGAACCTGGTACATTCCTGCCCGTGGCAAAGATCTTAGGCGACGAGCTTTACTATGTCGTCACCGACCATATTGGCACCCCACGCGAGCTTGTCACCGAGGACGGAAAGCGCGCAGCATGGCGCGCCCGGATCGGACTGTGGGGCGATATCCAGGATCAGCAAGTCTGGAAAACGCCCAAGGCCGCAAACGATGACCACGCTCCGTTGACCTGCAATATCAGGTTCCAAGGGCAGTGGTACGACGAGGAAAGCGGACTGCATTACAATCGGTTCCGTTACTACGACCCAGAGGCGACGCAGTATCTGACGCCTGATCCAATTGGACTTGAAGGCGGTACAAGACCGCAGGGATATGTCTCTGACCCTAATACCTGGATTGATCCGCTCGGCTTGGCTGGATGCGTACGGTTTGATCACAACGCTGGTAGATGGCGAGATACGCGCGGAAGGTTCGCAAAGCCACCAGTTGCCGGAGCGGATGTCACCACAGTCGGAACGCAACACCAAGGTCGTTTCCCGACGACACAACAAGCACCAAATACCGTGATGTATCGGGCTGATGCAAACGGCAACGTCACCCACTATCAGGTTTGGGGAACCGATGGTCTGCCATCGCATAGAGTGGATATCACAGGTGCCGCGCACGGTGGCGTTTCCACACCTCACGTCGTCCACTGGGATAGGAATACGGCACCTAATGGGAACGTGTTCGCAAACAAGCGATCGGATGTACGACCAGCGTTCCCAAGCGAGCTTCCATGACCGAGACATTCGACGAAGTCTTCAAGACTTATATCGAAAAGGCGAAAAATATCAGTGTCCGCGAGTACCGCGGACTATTTTTGAACGCAGACATCACTGATGATCGGAACATAGACCGCTGGTTCAAAGAAGGCCTGCCACCGCATGAAATTGAGCGGCTTCTAAATCATCTTCATGTTTATGATATAGCTTCGCTCAATGACTACCCAGAAGAGATCTATGACGACATTGCGGATGAGATCGAAGCGGCGTGGCGAGAGCGGTTAGACAAATCCTTCATTGTCGAAAGATTTGAGGATTACGGTCCCACTTTGACCTTTTACAGAAAACGCGGACTGACACATTCCTGACGTTGCAGAGCGCTCAAATGGCACCGTTGCGTTGGTCGAATGAGTACAGTCGCCGGCCCTTTCACCTCCAAAGGTAATGCAGTGTTCAAGATGCCTTCGATAAACGCGAACTAACCAAGGATATCTGGTTGATTGTAGTCAATGCGGCCGCCGTCGCATCCCGCCGCATGGTAACGCGCAAATCGACCATCGGGCCGCTGGAATCATTGACTTGCGCGTCGTGCTCAACCTCCAAAGCCAAAATCTGGCCGACAACAATAGTTGATGCTACAGTCTCACTTTGTCTGTTTCTTCTGCCTGTGGTGCCAGTTGTTGGTCTGCTGGCGTGTTCAGGGTCGACCACGTGTCGTCGCGTGGTGGGGGTGGTGGTGTATCGCATGATTTTTTGTGAATGTGCACTTTAGCGATGAAATTTGCGGAAATCGGTGCTGTCACAAAGAGAAACGACATGATCAGCAATTCGTGGAATGATCCCGCTCCAATGGTAAAACTGTGGATCATCGACGCCAGCAAAAGTGCACCGACCCCCACAGTGCCGACTTTTGTCGGTGCATGCAGCCGTGTCATGCCGTCATTGAACTTCAGAATTCCGATTGCGCCGACCAGCGCAAAGCCCGCACCGACAATTAGCCAGAACGCCGTTGCATATGTCCCGATGGTTTCAATCATTCGATGATGTCCCCCCTTAGGACAAATCGTGCGTAAGCAACTGTCGATACAAAGCCGAGCATTGCGATGATCATCGCTGCTTCGAAATAGATCTGGATGCCTTGTGCAATTCCCAGCAGTACGATCATTCCGATGGCATTCACCACCATCGTATCAAGCGCAAGAATTCGGTCCCCTGTATCAGGCCCGATCACGAGGCGGATCATCGACATGATCTGCCCAAGCGCCACCACAATAAATGCAGCAATCAATGCATATTGCATAAGTGTGTCTGCGAAGGTCATGCGAAAATCTCCTTCAAACGTGCCTCGTAGCGGTTCTTGATGTCGTCTCTGACGCCGTCGGGATCAAAGGTATGCAGGACATGCACAAGGAGGCTGTGGCCCTCGTCAGAGAGGTCCGCCGACACAGTCCCGGGCGTCAGAGTAATCGTCCCCGCCAGCATGGTAATCGCTTCGGGTTGCTTGAGGTCGAGCGGCACAACGATCCATGCCGGTTTCAGTTTGGCGTTCGGCACGGTCAGAACGATCCATGCGACTTGTACATTTGCGACCATGATGTCCCAAAGGACCATGATTGCGTAACTTGTCATCTTTCCAACCCGGAAACCGGTGGGTCGGTCCGGCCACCACACTGATGTCAGCTTCGGCAGAATGATCCCCAGGATGATGCCAAAGACGACCATACCCGCGGACACCTGGTTCTGCAGCAGCGTCCAGACGACTGCCAACAGGATCGTCAGGAATGGGTGCGGAAATATCCAGTAGAAGGCGCGTGACAACATCTTAGTGGTCTCCTTCCTTCTTGCCGCCATCTGACAGCTTGCCAGGGGTTCCAAGCACGGTGTCGATATAAGGCTGCGGTGCAAATAGCTGTCCTGCAGTCGCGTTCATATAGTCCTTGATCGGACCTGCTAGAACGGTATGCGCAATCAACAGGGTCAAAAGCCCCCCCACTGCAACGTAAGACAAAACAGCCGGGGGCGGCGAGGCACTTGAAACGTCCACTGTCTTCGCCTTCCAGAACAGTGTTGAACCCGCGCGCGCGAAACCGACGACACTGATCAATGACGCTCCAAGAATAATCGCCCAGATCCAAGTCATATGATTGTTCTCAAAAGCGGATTCGAGGATCATCAGCTTTCCAACAAAGCCAGAGAGAGGCGGGAGACCAGCCATGGCGATGGCAGCGGTGAAGTACATCGCCGATGTCAGCGCCGCGCCAGCAACAGGTTGCTGTGCCTTGATTTCAAGGTTTTCTCGGCTTGCTTTGACCAGATCGACAATGAGGAACAGAGCAGCACCAGCCAGAGTCGAATGCACGATGTAATAAAGCGCAGCGCTGATGCTGGACGCCGTGAACAGCGAAATCGCCACCAGCACCATTCCCATTGAGCCGATCACAGAGAATGCCACGAGGCGGTCCAGCTTCTTAGCCGCAAGAACACCCACCATCCCAACCGCGAGCGACAAGAGTGCAGCTGGCAAAAGCCAGGTCGTCTGCAGTCCGGCAGTCACATCGAGGTCTGGATGAAATACCAACGTGTAGACCCGGATGATGGCGTAGGCACCGACCTTTGTCATAATTGCGAAAAGCGCCGCAACGGGAGGAGGAGCCTCAGCGTAAGATGAGGGTAGCCAAAAGTGCAGCGGAACGACTGCGGCCTTGATGGCAAACACCAGCAGTAGAAGCACGGCTGCGATGCGAATGCCGACTGTCTCTGACGCACTAACCATGGTGACCCGTTGCGCTAGATCGGCCATGTTGAGCGTGCCGGTTTCCGCATAGATTGAACCGAGGGCAAAAAGGAAAAGCGTCGATCCGAGCAGATTGAACATTACGTATTGTACGCCCGCCCGCAGTCTTTCATTGCCGCCTGCGTGGATCATGAGCCCGTACGACGCGATCAAAAGGACTTCGAAAAAGACGAACAGGTTGAAAAGGTCACCTGTCAGAAATGCGCCCATGATCCCCATCAGTTGGAACTGGAACAATGCGTGGAAATGCCGCCCGCGTTCATCCCAGCCCGAGCCTATCGCGTAAAGCAAAACGAAAAGCGCAAGTACCGCGGTGAGCAGCACCATCATCGTGGATAGTCTGTCACCAACCAGAACAATCCCGAAGGGTGCCGCCCAATCACCAAGTTGATAAAGGGTGATCGTCCCGTCGGATGACTGCCACGCAAGGCTTGTGCAGATGACGATTTGCGCCAAAACGCCCACGATTGAAAAGACACGCTGGATACCGATGTGGTATCGGGCGGCCAGCACGATAAAGGGTGCAAGGATCGCGGGAAGAATAACGGGAAAGATGATCCAGTGGGTCATTCCGCCTCCTCCGCGATTTCGGCCTTCGGCTCGTCGATATGATCGTCGTCAGACCCAAGAAACGCCCCCAGCCCAACCATCACGACAACGGCAGTCATGCCAAAGCTGATAACGATGGCCGTCAGCACAAGTGCTTGCGGCAGAGGATCGGTATATATCGACACTCCGTCCCGTAGGATCGGCGGCGCACCAACTGTCAATCGCCCAGATGCAAACAGGAACACGTTCACTGCATAAGTCAGCAGCGACACCCCGATAATTACGGGGAAAGTGCGCAGCCGGAACACAAGGTACAATCCTGCTGACGTAAGGATTCCAATTGCTGACGCGACAAGAAGCTCCATCAGTTTGCCTCCTGCGTGTCTTTGCGGGATGGGTCGATATCCATCGGGTGTTCGGGATCTTCTGTTTCTGCTGTGCGGGCAAGCCGCGAGAAACTATCAAGCGACAGCATCACCGCGCCCACAACCGCAAGGAATACGCCCACATCGAAAAGCGCCGCAGTGGCAAGTTCGAATTCCTGGAATGGCGGGATACGGACGTATGTGAAATCGGATGTCAGGAATGGTTTGGACACGAACCATGACCCGATACCCGTGAAACCGGCCACCAGAACGCCGGCACCGATAATTCCATGATATGGATAGCGCAGCCTGTCATTCGCCCATTTGTAGCCAGAGGCCATGTATTGCATCACCACGCCAATCGACACGACCAGGCCTGCGATGAAACCACCGCCCGGTTCGTTGTGACCCCGCAGAAAAACGTAGAATCCGACAAGCAGGACGACGGGCATCAGCACGCGGGTCAAAACAACCATCATCATTGGATGCCGGTCGCCTGCACGCGGCTGGTCCGGCAGGCGGTTCAGCAATCTGGCGCGAACATTGCTGCTAAGCAGAGTTTCTGTCAGCGCAAAGATCAGCAGGGCAGCAATCCCAAGGACGATTATCTCCCCATAGGTATCAAAGCCACGGAAATCAACGAGGATCACGTTCACTACATTCGTCCCGCCGCCGCCTTTGTAGGAATTCGCAAGGTGGAATTCGCTGATTGGTGTCGCGACGGCATCGCGCAGTAGATAGTGATACGACAATGCCATCGCACCAAGACCGCCTGCGACGGCGATGATCCCGTCGCGCGTTCTGCGCAGGACGCTGCTTTCGATCGGCGTGCGGTTGGGTAGGAAATTAAGCGCAAGTAGTAACAGGATGATTGTCACCACCTCGACCGTGATTTGGGTCATCGCAAGGTCCGGCGCGCTGAAGTACACAAAACCAACTGAAACCATCAATCCGACGATACCGATGAGGATCAACGCCAGAAGACGATTGCGATGTAGAAAAACAAGGCCAAGTGTGGCTGCCACAAGCATCAGCCAGCCCGCAATGGCTACCGGATCTGGCGGCTGCATTACGCGCGTGGCCATGCCCGTGGTGCCTGTCGACCAAGCAAAATAGCCCGCTCCGATTACGGTGATGGCAAAGATTGACGCATATCGCGAGAACGCGCCATCATGCAGCGGATGCGTCAGGACGCGGGCAAGCTTTACAAACGCAGCAATGACAGCGTCAAAGATCGTTTTTGCTTCGGGCCTTGGCGTTGCCTCCCATGCCTTTGACAGCGGCGTGAACAGCGCCAGCACCGCAAGACCGCCGATCACCGCAATGATCGACATGTAAAGCGCTGGCACAAGACCGTGCCAGATCTTGATGTGCTTGTCTGGCACCTCAGCTGCGAGGCCAAGGACGGATGCCGTAACCAGCTTGACGAAATCTTCGACAAGGAACGGCGCAGAGCCGATGATCACCACAAGTACGACGAGAAGGGCAGGAGGGCCCCACATGCCAAAACTGGGATCGTGCGGTTTGGCGGGATAGCTTTCAGGTTTCCGCCGCGGCCCAAGAAATGTGTGAGAAATCAATCGGAAACAGTAAGCTGCAGAAAACAGAGAACCGAATGTCGCGAGTGCTGGAACAAGCCATTCGGGACCGAAGAGGTATGTATGTTCCATTTCTTCTAGCATCATTTCCTTGGACAGGAATCCGTTCAGGAAAGGTATCCCCGCCATGGAAAGCGCGGCCAACGTTGCGATCACAAAGGTGATCGGCATAAGGAAACGTAGACCTCCAAGAGTCCGAATATCGCGGGTTTTCGTTTCGTGATCGATGATCCCGGCTGACATAAAGAGCGCGGCTTTAAACGTTGCATGGTTCAAAATGTGAAATACGGCGGCAAACGCGCCGAAGGCGGTGCCGGTTCCCAGCAACATGGTTATCAGCCCCAAATGGCTGACCGTTGAAAAGGCAAGCAGCGCTTTCAGATCATGCTTAAACAGCGCAATGACCGCACCCAGCACCATCGTGATGAGCCCAGCGGTCGTTACAATATAAAACCATTCCGGCGTCCCTGAAAGAACGGGCCACATTCGGGCCATCAAGAAGATCCCCGCTTTTACCATGGTTGCAGAGTGCAAATAGGCCGAAACAGGTGTCGGTGCTGCCATCGCATGCGGCAGCCAGAAATGGAACGGAAACTGCGCGGATTTCGTGAAGCAACCCATCAGGATCAAGATAAGCGCTGGAAGGTAAAGCGGCGATTCCTGAATGATTTCGCGATTTTGCAGTATGACCGACAGGTCATAGCTCCCGACGATCTGCCCAAGGATCAGCATCCCGCCAATCATGGCCAGCCCACCCATGCCTGTCACGGTCAGCGCCATTCGGGCACCTTGGCGACCAGCAGGCAGATGTTTCCAATACCCAATCAATAGGAAGGAAGAAAGCGACGTCAGCTCCCAGAATACCAATAAAAGCAGGATGTTGTCCGATAGGACAATCCCCACCATCGCGCCCTGAAACAACAGCAGATAGGTAAAGAATTCGCCCATGTTGTCTTCGCGGGCAAGGTAATAGCGTGCGTAGGTGATAATCAGAAGGCCGATCCCCAGGATCAGCAGCGCGAAAAAGAACCCAAGTCCATCCAGCATGAACGTTACGTTCAGCCCCAGCGACGGTATCCAGTCGACCCCGGCCTGCACGACCTGTCCCGACCAAACTGCCGGGAGATTGGTCAGCAATCCGATGAACGCGGCGAGCGTGACGGTGAACGTGACTGAAGCACAGGCCTGACGTCCGGCCTGATACATCAATCCGGGAAGCAACGCGCCCAAAAAGGGCAAGGCAACGATAAGGAAGAGGGACACGCGAACTCCTGATCTAAAGGCCTGAGGTCTGACCTGTTTGTGGCAGATTTAGTCTGGCCTCAAGCAAAACCGACAAAAATCGACGTGAAACATCGCTTTCTTCTAGCCGTATATGAGTCAGATTCCGATTTCTGAAAGAGGTATCTATACTCTTGTCCGCAAAGATCACTATACATTCCCCCATGACTAAGGCCGACGCTTCCATCCCGCCTCATATCCGCATTCTGGCGGACGTCGCGGATGTGGATGGTGCGCTTGCCGACATGCCGGATACGGTTGGACTTGTCGTGTTTCTTGGGGCGGAACGCATCTGTTTATACTGGCGCCTCAGCGCTGGGGAAAACTGGTCATCGCAGGAGATTACCGAACGGTATCAAACGCGTGCAGAGGCCAAACTTCGACGCGGTGATACACCGTCGCTCGTGACATTGGGCGGCGAAAGTGTCGTCAGTATCGATGCATCTGGGCGACTTGTTGCGCGGCTTCACCCCAGCACGATAGCTGATTTGGCCCGCGTCTTGCCTGAACATGAATTACCTCGCGATGCGGTGCGGCTCGGTCGCGGCGATGCGTTACCACTAATATCCATTGGGGATGAAATTGTCGCAGGCGTCGACCAGTCTGGCCTCATTGATCTGCGGTTGTCCGAAGACGCATTGGCGGACATCGCCGCCCGGTTCAATGTTCCCGGTGGCCGTCCTGTCGGACCGGAGATGGTTCCTGATTTCGATGCATGGAACGTGCGGAAAGACGGCGATACGCTGTATTTCAATGCGCATATCTGGGGTCCGACGGCGCGGGAATACCTTCGCTATGGTCCAGGTGATCCATGGGCAAATGCCCATCGCGAAGTGTTGCTGCGCCTTGTCTTCGGAGATGAATTCACCGACACGTCGCCATCGGTCGAGATCGACCATTTCACACATATCCTGACCTTCAACGATGAAGGCGGTCAGGCGGGACTGAATGGCGAAGAAAAGCTGCGTGACGCTGATGATATTCAGCGACCCAGTCGCGGTTTTGCCTCTACTGCGGCGGATACTTATTTGCGCCATTGCCGCGGCCCCAAGCACTGGCATGGCGTACGCGCCGAAACGGTCATGGGTGCAGAACTGAACGAACTGACGCAAGGCGCTGGACTGCGCAATTTGATCGAAACCATTCCGCAGTTTCGTCGCGCACTGGAACCTTACGGTCGCCATCCGGCGGTGCAAACTGTAAGCATCCTGCAAGGCGCAACCGAAGACAGTTCCGATTATGCTGCCCGCCTTTTGACCCTTTGTGGTGAGATCGCGCAAAGCCTCGGCGCGCGCCAGATCAATCTGTACCAGCCGGTCGGTGATGCGTTCAGGGCTGACTACGCATCTGTTCTGCAAACACCCAAAGCATTCGTAGAACGCGGCGCGCTGCCTGTTGTCCTTGTTGCGCCGATCTATTGGTGTGAACGCCGCGCGGGTAGTTTGGTTCAGGTCACTCCCGAAAGCATGACAATGCTTGCCGAGCTGGACGGCTTGGCAACGAAGGATTGGCTGCCTCCGCTCGCGTTTCTAGCCGAACGTGATGGCAATGTGGTCACGATTGATTTTGAGGTCATGAAAGGCCATGCATTGGTTGCACCGACGCACGGGCTATCGCTCATCAGCGACAACGATATTGAAATCGAAGGGTGGGAAATTGTACCCGATCCCGTCACTGAAGACCTGACCCGCCTGCGGGTTGTCTTGACCGGAGTGCCGGAAAACGGTCGCATCCGCTATGCCTATGACAACATCGAGGCGTCTTTTGACCTGTCCGGTTCATTGTTTTGCAGTGGTGGTGATATGCGCGATGACTGGTCCGCGAGGTCTGTCACCGGAAAGACGTTGCATCGCTACGCGTTTGCATTTGAATTCAGGATTTAGGGGGCGTTCATGACCATCAGGATCGACGGACCGGCACCGGGGTTGGGGCTGAACTTGACGGACTACAGCGGCCAGATGAACGCGACTGGACAGTGCCTGACATGGTGCACGGTGGACTCTCCCGATCTGGAGGTCGTGGACGAGAGTATCGTTGAAATTCGCCCCCGTGCAGGCAACCTTGCGCTGCGGGCACCGGAATTCAGCATGGGCCCGCAATTGTCCGAAACTGCGGGCTTTCCGGCAGCCTTTCATGAACGCGATGTTCTTGACTACCTTGGCGTGGACACCAATCTTGACGGTTCTTGTTTCAGTCTTGCTGCTGTCTGCGATCTCGAAGCGCTGATTAACTCACCACAGACCTTGTTCGCGATTTGCAGCAAGCAAAAGAGCGTTCGTCTGTTACGTCAGGCCGATCGCTACATCGTGAAGCACAATGGTCAGGATATTCTGGAAGGGCCGGCAGAATGGGACGCCGCCGGCGTTTTTCTTGCGATTCTATCTGCGTCAGACGGCAAAGTCAGGTTTCGCGTGCGTGATTTGACCAAGACCGGCGAAATTGGCGAAGTGGCTTTTGAGAATCCGCACGAACAACCTTGCAGCGTCGTGTTCGCTGCGGATCAGATTGCAGAAAAACCAGATGCGCCAACACCTTCTGCACCACGGTCTTGGCGCGGCCACTTTCTTGAAATGTTGGCGTTTGACACGGACATTCTGAGTGAAGGCGATGCGCTGGAATTGCTTGATCGCTACTTTACCGAGATCTACGTCGAAAGTCCGTCGCGTGTCTAATCTTGCACTGATCTACATTGACGATCTGTTCACGTATCGCCTGTTCAGGAATACGTTTGGTCAGCCCATCCAAACCCCGAACCTCGACAAGCTTTGCGAAACCGCGACGGTATTCAACGCAGCCTACGCCTTTATCCCTATTTGCGGTCCGTCGCGTGCATCTGCAATGACAGGCTGGAGCCCGTTTGAATCCGGTGTCCATTCCAACCATGGGCAGGAATGGTATCAGTTCATCCCGACGCGAGATAACCTGTCATCCGTCATCAAACGGGCAGGGCATTACGTTGTCCATGCGGGCAAGATCATGCACGGCTATTACCCGCAGCCCGTTCATCAGCAGCGGCAAATGCACCACGAAGTCATGCCGCGGGGGCTTTTCTTTCCGACGCAGGCCGCGCCGGAAGATCGCGAGGTCTATTTTGAATCGCCTCTCGGGATCGAGGGGATCGAAGGACATGATAAAGACTTTTATGACTATCGCGTGGCGCAATATGGGATCGACGCGCTGGAGCGTCTACCCGAAGATAAACCTTGGACGGTCATGTTGGGGTTCCAGCATCCTCATACCCGCTACATCGCGCCCAAGTGGTGTTACGAACGCTATGACCGCACGCTGATAGAAGAACCGACCAGCTGGGCGCTTGGTGATTTGCCGCGGCCGACCACCTATGCGGAACAGTTCATGGGCGACGGCACCGTCTGGCCTGGCAAAGATTTCGAGGCGTGGCAGCACCACGTGCGTGCCTATCTGGCCTGCATCACCCATGTCGATCATCACATCGGCCGTTTTCTGGACGCGCTGGAAGCCAGCGGCAAGGACAAGGATACAGCTGTCGTTGTTGTGTCAGATCACGGTTACCACGTCGGTGATCACGATGTTTGGGGCAAGTTCACGCTTTGGGAAGAAGCGGCGCGTACACCGCTGATCGTGAAGATGCCCGGTCAGACCAAAGGCAGCGAAGTCGACGAACCCGTCACCCTGATGGACATTTTTCCAACATGTCTTGATCTGATTGGCGAAGACATTCCGGCACGCATTCAATCGCAATCCCTGCGCCCCTTGTTGCCTGACCAGCCCGGCGAATACGAAAAACGCGGGGCCTTGTCGTCAGTCTATGGCGCGACTGGTATTCGTGCCGGGGATTACCGCTATATTCTCTATCCCAATGGCGACGAAGAAATTTACAACGTCGTGGCCGATCCGCAGCAGTCAAAGAACCTGATCGACGAGGCGGAATTGATTGCAGACATGCGCAACCGACTGGTGGTCGAAAGCGCGCGCAACGGGCTTTTCCACACGTCCGACGTGCTGCCGCCGATTGCCGAGGCGCTGCAATATGCACTGCAGGCCGGCGCAAGCGTGCATGGCGGCACGGGCGACGATTCCTATTTTCTGTGGGAAGGTGCCGACGTCGAAATCAAGGACGATGGCGGTAACGACACGATCTATCTGGGCGGCTGGCAGGGCGATACGACTTATACGCTTCCAGACGGGATCGAAAACCTGTTCCTTGCCGTCAAGCGTGCGCCGACGATGCCGGAAATCCACCTTAACAATCTTGATAACCGCGTGGACGGACCGCAGCGGTCTTACGTTGGCTATGGCTATGGTGGCAACGATATCATGACGGGTCCGAACAAATCGACGCTTTACGGTGGGCATGGCGATGACGAAGTTCACGTCAGCGGCCCCGAGGCCGTCGGATATGGTGATGACGGTAACGACACGCTGACCGCACGCTCGGGCGCGGGCATCTATGGTGGAGCCGGGGACGATCATCTCAGCATCATCATCGGTGAGTCGTCTGCGTATGGCGGCACCGGTGACGACCAGCTTTATGGCGGCGAAAACGCGGACACGCTGGATGGCGGGTCTGGTGACGACTATCTTGATGGGGGCATGGGGGATGACTTGATCATCGGCGGTCCGGGGCGCGATACAATGTTCGGTGGTCAGGGCAAGGATACGCTGATATCCCTAGGCGATGACATCATGAGCGGGGGACAGGGCAAGGACACGTTCATCATCGGACGTGCCGGTTCCTGCCAGATCACGGATTGGGAGATCGGTGAAGAAATCAATCTGACCGCATGGAATGCTACGCCAGAGTACCGCCAGATTACGGATCATTCGATCCTGATGTGGCACAAGGGTCGATCCGTTATGGTGAATTCAGCAGCAAAGATCACGATATCCGATCTTGAAGCTTCTGTCGTGATCGACACCTGACGACCTGCACAGGCGGGTTTCCTGGCTGCCTGTATTTTTCAATCGATTGATGGCCAAGGATCGATTGCATGGAGCAATGGGCCAATATTCCTCTCGACAACGACAGATTATCCCGAAAGGACATGCACATCAGAAAGCTACAGAGGCTGCACATTACCAGTGCCCGACCGAGGGGCCGAGACTCGCACTTCTTGCGGGTGATTCGGACGAATCATATGTCTAGGCTTTGCTGATTGTTACAAAAGTAGACTTTTCTTGGATAACGACCACTAAATAGGCACAAAAAACCCCTTTATGAGGCATCATCTTGCCATTTCTGATTCGAAAGAAATCTGCTAATTGTAAGTGTGTTAAATGAAATTTATCGACTGAGTAAGAATTTACGTTCCAAAAAGTACTTTGTGAGATTTTGATTGTTAAGGGTCTTGGTTCCCGGGGGGGTTAATTTGAAACACGAGAACAGCGATTCCTTGTCCGCAACTGGCGAATTCTATGTCGCGCAAGCTGCAGGGCAGGGTGATGGTTTCTACACGGCTTTCGGTAAACGGGCGTTCGACATCGTGTTTGCGATACTCCTGCTACCATTTCTTATTCCTGTGATTTTCATGCTTTGGGTGTTGACCGTTCGGGATGGCGGTGTTGGCTTTTATGGTCATGAACGCATCGGCAAGAACGGTGTGCGCTTTCAATGCTGGAAGATCCGCTCGATGGTTGCCAATGCAGAAGAGAAGCTGACGACTTATCTAAAGGACAATCCCGAAGCTGCAGCTGAATGGGCGAGTTCGCAGAAACTTACAACCGACCCGCGCGTCACGCGTTTCGGCCGCATTCTACGCTCAACCAGCTTGGATGAACTTCCACAAATTTGGAATGTCCTCAAAGGAGAGATGAGCTTTGTCGGACCGCGGCCTGTTATCGCGGATGAACTGCTCCGGTACCGGCATGGAAAAGCGACGTACCTGTCACTGACGCCCGGCATAACCGGCCTTTGGCAGACATCTGGACGCAACGACACAAGCTATGATGAGCGCGTACGGTTCGACATTCTTTACAGTCACCAGATTTCGTTTCGTCTGGATTGTCTCCTTATCATAAAGACCGCCAGCGCGATCTTTGGTCGGACCGGACGATAATTAGCCGCTGTCAAAGCTGTGCTGTCTGCGCTAGAGATGTGCAGTCCCGTACAAGACGAGCAGTGCAAATCCTATTGTGATGTCAGACAGCATAACGAGCAAGCAGCCCATTGCAGGGGCAAACGCAACTGGTTCCGAAAAATCCGACACGGAAATTCTTGACCTTGGCGAATTGCTTGCTGCGCTTTGGCGGGGCAAGTGGACGATCGCGTTTGTCACAATCATCGCGATCTCCATTGCTGCATATTACGTATTTTCACTTGCCACGCCGCTGTATCGCGCCACAACAGTTGTCATCCTCGAAACCAATCAGGATCAGATCGTCGATCTGCAAAGTGTAGTAGGCGGAATCTCCGGTGATACGACGGAAGTTAATTCCGAGGTCGAGGTACTGCGTGCCCGCGATCTTATGGGAAAGGTCGTCGATCGTCTGGATTTGGTGAACGACCCGGAATTCAACAAGGCGCTTCAGCCTGAAACCGTGTTCGAACGTGCAGAAACATATGTTCGCGAATTGATCGGACTGCCCGAGCAGCGTGTCATTCTTCCCGCAGAGCAGGCTGTGGTACGCAAACGCGATGGCGTGGTGACCCGCCTTCTCGACAAGGTTACAATTCGGAACGTGCCGCTCAGCCTCGTGTTCCAGATTACGGTCGAAACGGAGTCTGCCGAAAAATCAGCCCTGATCGCCGATACGATTGTCGAACTCTATATCCTCAACCAGATCGAAGTGAAATTCGAAGCAACCGAACAGGCCACGACCTGGCTTAGCAACAGGGTCTCCGAGCTTCAGCTTGAACTTGAAGAGGCGGAGGCGGCGGTCAAGGACTTCAGTGCATCTACCGACCTTGTGTCGATCGAAGGGTTGCAGGGATTAGAGCGCCAGATAAAGGAGCTGCGTGATCGGATCGGATCCGCCGAAGCAGCGCGCGTCACGGCTCAGGCACGATTGACCAGCCTCGAAAACGCCGTAACTGTTGACGACAAGGTTCGAATTGCGAATGACACGCAGCTTTCCAGATTCGCGCAAAGGGCCGAGTCCGACGATGCAATTCGGACTGCATTCGATACTCGTTTCGGTCTTGTCGTTGATCGTGCTCGGTTGGAACTCCTAAGGGCGGATCAGCAACTTGCCGCGTTGCTTGCATCAGAGATGGAACTCGATGCGCAGTTAGAGCGACAAGGTGAAGACCTTATCAAGCTTCAGCAGCTTACCCGCGAGGCTGAGGCAAGCCGTTTGCTTTACGAGTACTTCCTAACCCGGCTGAAGGAAACTTCTGCACAGCAAGGTATTCAGCAAGCAGACAGCCGCATCCTTTCTCACGCCATCATCCCAAATGCTCCAGCCGAACCACGCAAGCCACTGATCCTAGTACTATCGACAATCCTCGGGCTATTGGTTGGGGCGGCTTGGGTTCTCTACCGCGAGGCGCGCAACAACAGTTTCCGCACAGCGCGTGATCTGGAAGCGTTCACAGGCTATACCGTGATGGGGCAAATTCCGCTTATTCCGGCTCGCCGTCGCATCAAGGTGCTGACGTATCTTGCGGAAAAACCCACCTCTGCGGCTGCAGAAGCCGTGCGAAACCTTCGCACGTCTGTCATGCTGTCAAACGTCGACAATCCACCGAAAATCATTGTCTCGACCTCTTCCATCCCGGGTGAAGGAAAGACGACCAATTCGCTTGCCCTCGCGCAAAACCTCCTCGGGCTTGGCAAATCTGTACTTCTTGTAGAAGGCGACATCCGTCGACGAACATTGAACGAGTATTTTCAGGATATGCCCAAGAAAGGTATCGTTTCTGTTCTTGCCGGGGACATCACGCTTGAAGAAGCGGTTTATCGCCCTGAAAGTTTCGGTGCTGACGTGCTCGCCGGCGACAAATCCTCACTCAACGCTGCCGACTTGTTCTCGTCTGATAAATTCAAAGCCCTGATACAAGAGATGAGGGCGAAATACGATGTAATCATCATAGATACTCCGCCCGTTTTGGTTGTGCCTGATGCGAGGATCATTTCACAAGTTGCTGACGCAATCCTGTTTTCTGTCAAATGGGACAGCACAAATCGGCAGCTGGTCGAAGAGGCTATGCGACTCTTTCATAACTCAAATCAGCGCATTACCGGTCTGGTTCTCAGCCAGATTAGCGAAAAGGGTATGAAGCGCTATGGATATGGCGGTAAGTACGGAAGCTACTCCGCTTACGGAACGAAGTACTACACCAATTGAGCGGCTGGTGCCGATCGCCTGATACGCAAGCTGACATTCTGTGACGCAAGACACGCTGCGAGCATCGTAAGTACCGGCCAGAACGATACGTTCAACAGCATTGACGCAATACATACGGTTGGAAGCAGTACTTTCACGCCTAAGATGGTGTGATTTTTCGACTGCCGTAAGCGGAGGCGGGTCGACAAAAGCAGCAGATAGGCCACGAATCCCACGAACAAAATTCCAAACACACCGCCAATCATCATTCGGTCGATGTATCCGTTATGCGTCGATTTTTCGATGCCGGCGGTAATCCGCAATTCCTGCGCGATCCTATCCTGACCAACGCCAATTAATTTGTTGTCTCGCCAGACCCGGTATCCTGCATACGCAAGGATGAGACGTTCCTGAGCGGATTCCCGTTGCAGCCCGCGGGTGCGTTCGAGGCTAAGGAGTGTCGTTGCCTCAAGCGTTGCAACTATTGATGAGAAGCGTTCAAATACCCTGAAGTTGCGATCGCTTTGGGCGAGAGTGAATGACCCGACGGCAACCACCGCGATAATGCAAAGCGTGCCAAGGACTCGCGATCGTACAGCTTTGAGGCTCGATATTCGCCAACTGATCAACCACCAGTACGTCAGAATAAAGACCGCAAGAACTAGCCCCATACGTGACTCGGTCAGGAATATTGCTATCAGCATCAGACCGATCAACCCGTTCTGATAAAGCGGTCTCAATCGCAACATTTTGAGAAACAAGACCGCTAAGGCAAGTGAGTTCGCGGCAAAATTCGGGTCGTTCTGGATACCTGTGGGCCGTGGGAATGTCTTGATGGATCCTTGGACCAGCGCTTGCTTTGGCAACAGATCTGCAGACTGAAGCAGAATGACACCCGCACTGATGACAGCGAGAATTACCCAGTATCGCGCTAACAGGGCAAACGAACTATCCACATCGTCTTTGGCATTATTCGCCAAGGTCCCGTAAACAGCCAACAGAATGACGAGCTTAATTACTTCCGAGATCAGAGGCACTATTTGCCCGTTTACGAGCGGGTAGATCGACCGGACTCCCAATTCGATTAACCCGAAAGCAAGCAGTAGTCCCGACACCCGCCCGATCTTTCCGGACAGCAAAAGGATGCCAGCGCAGGCGAGCAGTGGCAGTTCGTCAAGAGAGACGGTAGGGCCGCCGATGCTGACCTGCATTTCAACGACTTGGCTGAACGCGATCGAGAACGTGAGCGCCATCATCATATGCGATTGCCGAATGATCACGTCAGTCTGGTGTCCTTTCTCTGCGACCGGCTAGATAGCCATTTGCGCGTCCGATGAGTGCTGCCAAGTGGAAACGTGCCTTTCCGAACTTACCTGACAACATCGACAAAACAACGCCGCCCAGCGGTCGCCCAAGTTTCGCCAAAGCGACCCTCTTGGCATAGCCGTGCTTTCCCAAGAGGTACCCAAAACTTGGCGATTGGTCTTTCGCCCTTGCGATTGTAGCACTGTCATAGCTAACAGCAGGGCAAGGGTGATAGATAACAAGCGTTGGGTCGTAATGAATGCTATGGCCAAGATCAACTAGGCGAATTGGAAGGTCGTAGTCTTCGCAGCCACGCCAGCGCGTTCCACTGCCAAGTCCCAGCGTTTCGTCAAAGCCGCCAACATCACGGATAGCACCAGACCTATAGAACATTGCACAGGATACCGACATCTCGAAAGCAGTCTCCCGGGTCATATCCATTTTCCGTTTGTCAAAACGGGCCATGTCCAAACCTGTTTGCGGATCGGACCCTTTTCCGTGAAGACCCGCAGAGCTTGGGTTATTTGCGAAGAAAGCTGCGACCCGCGAAAGTACATCTGGTGCGTACCAGCAATCGTCGTCCGGAAATGCGAAGAACTGGCCTGTCGCAACAGCCATGCCGCGATTGCGCGAGCGAGACAGCCCCTTTGGCGACGTTATATGATGTATGCTCAGTTTGTCCTGAAACGGTGCCAATAGGATTGACAGGTCAAACTCATCGTTTTGGTCTACGACGACAACTTCAAAGTCGCTGCAGGATTGCTGCATCAACGAAGAGAGCAGCCGTTCTATTTCCGCCACGCGCCGGTCTGAAGCTACCGTACACAAGATGAGACTGAATAGAGGTGCAGTCATCGAGAAAGACCCGCCAGAGCCGTCGCAGTCTTAGAAATCAAGCTGTTCCGACCCGTATCTGACGCGGGAGAGATCGTGGATTGATCCTTGGTCAGTCGCCACCGACTTCCAGCAATATTGTGAAGGTCCGGGGTTTTGAGCGTTAACATTGCAGGATCGTAGGACATGCCGATCCAGTCACAAATTGCCGATAAGGACTTTTCTGGCTCGTGTGTCAGCCTGTCGTACGACACAGATAATCGTGGAATCCTATTTTGATCAGCAAACTGGCGAGCTGCACGATGCGACAAAATCCACTTTGTAAGCGTTCGCAAGCCAGAACTTGGTTTGGTCATCGCAGTGCTCGAAACAGCTAATCGCGCCTTTGGTATCTTCGCTGATTGCATCACGGCCAAAGGATCGCGACAAAGCTGGATGAACTTGATCTTGTCCGGCCTCGCATCGGCCAAAAGCTTCAATCGCCAAAGATGCTTTGACCCATCAATAATCAATCGAGCACCAGAAGCTTCGGCGACCCTATCTATGAGATCCCAATGCGCTGCGACGTATCGCGATGTTTCTTCATCTGTTGAGATGGTACGTGCTCTTAAATCCTCACGCCCGATGCCTGCCGGTGTCGCCAACGCGTTTGGCGTGATGTCTTTCAAGACACCTGGCCAGAAGGCGCATTCGCCAATAGGTTTGCGACAGGTGCAAAGGTGGTTTTCGCGCATCCACTCAGCGATCTGAAAGACCTCGCCCATACTAAATACATCATCGCCTTGGGCCAAGGCGACATCCAGCAAAGTCGAACCGCTAAATCCGATTGGGCCAATGTAGACTAACGTATAGTCAACCATCCGCGTCCCCACTTTGTCGCGGCTTCAAACGTGCTGTTACCTTTTGTAAAAAATAGTGCGGATTAGTTACAGATGTTTTTCCGTGACGGCGTGCTGCCTGCGTCAGTTTCGCGAAATAGTCCAGTGCGACGGACCCCCAAACAGAAAGGCGGCTAATTGAAATAGGTGCGTCAGGTTGATACCCATGGCGTCGCATCTGTTCTCCGATCAACTGTTCCAGCAATGCCTGCTTGCGCGGATCAAGCGTCGTGCGCCATGCGTCCAATCGGGATGCGTCAGGAGCTTCGGTTGCGCGCACATGCAAGTGCCGCTCTTCATCAGCGATTGTGTCAGCAAAGCCCCTTTCCTGCGCCTTATCGCGGCATCGCACTTCTAGAAATGCCGCCAACTTGGCAAGTGCAGCGTCCGTGTCAGTCACCAGTTCTTCATATCGCACAACATGAACTCGGGGATCGTCGGCCAGCGCTTCAATGGCTGATACCATTTGAGCCCATTCGCGTGCGTTTTGCGCAACGGCATGGCTGAACTTCCCGCCACGGTATGCATACGCTGCGTTCAACTGTGAATGTAGAATGGCCCTTGGATCACGCAGAATAACGATCGCGCCCGCCGATCGGTGGTACGACAGGGCCTTGGTGATCTCCCATGGCATGACTGGATCGCCCTTGTAGCAGATCATTTGGTCACTGGGGAAAAAGGTGTCGCGGTATTGACGAAGCAAGCCCTGAAAGATCGTAACGCCATCTACCGGCAATGAGTTCGTGATCGTTGGTTCGATATTCCAAGACGCGAGTTTTGACACGCTTGTAAGTGCATCAAGATAACTTGCCGCGCTGGCTGCGGTTTTAAGTTCAACTGGTGCAAAGCCGTTAACACCAAGCATTTCTGCTGGAAACGACCCTTCTGGTGTGACGCAGACCTGAAATCGATCGCTTAGCAGATGCGCGAGCAGCGTAGACCCTGATCGGCTGATGTAGGATATGAAGCAATAATCAAACATTCTGCGCCATCTCTTTGGCGCGTTCCATCCACCGCATTATATGCGGATGCGGATCACGTTCTGCTAACGCCATACATTGTTGCATGCTGAAATGGGAAAGCCATGGGCGCAGCATTGGGGGAATACCGTCGTCCTTGTTGCGGTAGGAATTGTTGGCTGGCAGCAGCGGTCGTCGCCTGTCGCTGGGTACACCAAGAAACGTTTCGATCTGATCAAGCAGATCCTGAGGTGCGTCTCGAATATCGTCAAAATAGCAGGTCAGGACGTTTGCATCTCCAAATACGCTTCGCCACGTGGCAAGCGTCGTCGCATAATCCGTCCTGATCTGGCACGGTACGCTTTTCACGAACGCGAGGTAGTCTGCGTGATCGACTTCGCCGGGGCGTTTGCCTCTTGTCCGCACGAAATGTTTGGTTGCATGCGACCACATACGGTCAATCGGATCGCGTAAGATGAAGAAAACTTTCAAGTCGGGTCCAACCGCGTCCTTGATTTCGGCAACCTGATGAGGTTTCAGCGTTGCATAGGCAGGTGTGATTTCACCCGCGATCCGTCCGCGTCTCCGAGCATTCTCGAACAGCTTCAGATAGTTGGTGACAGTTGGTTTGCTTAATACTGTCGTAAGTTCGTACCGGGCCATCGCCCAGACGTCCGCGAACCGCTCCCGCCCCTCTGGCCTGAACGGATTGCGCATTTCTTTGTGCCACGGTTGCTTCGCCCAAGCGCGTATGCGTGATGCACGATGGTCGTGCAATCGATCACTGATCAGATTGCCGGATTGGTCGAATAAATCGAAATGATGCAATTCCTTGATCGGTGGTAACCACACACTTGGGTTTCCGAACAGCATTTGATGTACCCACGTCGTTCCGGCGCGTTGAGCGCCAATTCCGAGGAAATGTGGTCCGTGCGGTGTGGTCATGGTTAGTGTTGGATAGACTGAAATGAGACAAATGGCCAAACGCCGACTTTGCGATAGACGCCGCCCGCGGCAAGTAAGCCTTGCAATGCAATTGTCAGCGCAGTTGCCGACGCAGCCCCGATCAGACCGAAAGGCGGAATCAGCGCAACGGATAGCAGAATGCACAGGAGCGCGGTGATGAAGGTATATGTGCGCAACGTCCGTTCGTTTCCGGTCATCGCCAAAATCGCCCCTGATGAGGCTGTGATGAGGTTTACGGTCTGACCAAGGAGAAGAATAACAAGCGCCAACCCTCCGCCTACAAATTCAGGACCAAACAGCAAAAGGATCGGTTGGCGGAAAAACATTGTGCCAGCGATCAGCGGCAGGCCAATTGCAAGAAGGAAAAGTCCGCCGGACTGAATCTGACGCTGCAAATCCACGAGCGCTCCGGTCTGATGGGCAACTGCAAACGCGGGCCTTAGTACATTGTTAAGGGATTGCAGAATAATCCCGAAAATCAATCCCAAACGAATGACAATGGCGTAGACGCCCGTATCTGAAGGTGTCGCAAATATTCCGAGACAAAGAAGCGGGGCGAAACGAATGATGTACCCCATCATGTTCACGCTAAGCAGCGGATGCCCGGCGTGGACCAATTCCCGTGCCTTGTTCGCGGACAACATCGCCCCAGGTCCTGCCTGCCGCATTGCAAGAACAGTAGCGCAAATAAGCCCTAGCATACTTGCCCCAACGTATAAGCCAATGAATGAGGACAAATTGTCTGTCTTCAGCGTAATCGCACCAAGAAGGACCAGAAGCGGAACGAAGCCTGTTTCGAGAAACGATGCGGTGACGGGGCGACGGTACCCCTGCAGAACCCCACAAAGCACGACTGTCATGGCCACTGCGGGGATCGCGTAGGCTAACTGGGCGATGGCCAAACCAAATGCGGCTCCGTTCGGGTTGAAATAGGTCATCACAACTGGCCCAAGTATCCAGACAAACAGCGCGACTGCTATGCTTAGAATAGCAACGATCGCAAGCGCCGTTACTGCATACGCTCCTGCGGCATTATCCGGACCTGTATTCGCTGAAACAAATCTTACCGCGACTTCTGTCAAACCAAGTCTGCCAAGCGTCGCCGCCCCAACCATCACCGCAAGGCCGTAAAAAAAATATCCAGCACCGTCTGGGCCAAGACCACGTGCCACGAACACACTAAGCGCGAAGGTGGCGGCGGTTCCGATGAGCCTTATACCGATAGTTTGAAATGTCTTTTTGATCATCGCGAGATCTTGGCGCGATGCGCGGACCAAGCCCGTTCGATGAAGTTGCGCAAGGCACTTTGAAAAATTGGACCATCGAATCTCTTCGCGTGCTCAGCGATGATTTTGGGATCAAAATCTATCGTTTCGGCTCGTGAAATCGCATCGTTGACTGCGTCAACCGTTTGTTTGTCAAACAGCACGCCGGTCTTCCCATCAATGACCGTTTCTGTCGCACCACCTTTGGCGTATGCAATGACAGGTCGCCCAGAGGACATCACTTCGAGCGGGACAATACCAAAGTCCTCCACACCCGCAAAAACGAGGGCCTTACACCGCGCGTAATGGTCTTTGAGCGTCTGTGAATCGACGCGTCCAAGAAAAGTCACATTGGATGCAGCCTTTGCGCGAAGCATTTTCTCTGCACCACCCTCACCAATGACAACGAGTCTACGGCCGGACTTGTTGAATGCGTCAACGATAAGATCTGGCCGTTTGTAGCTGACCAATTCGCCGGCACAGAGGTAGAAATCGTCACTCTCAAGATCATCATTCCTCGCAAACGCCTGAAAATCTACGGGTGGATGGATGACGGTCGCATCGCGTCGCCACGTTTTCTTGATCCGGCGCGCAACGAACGCGGAATTTGCGATAAACAGGTCAACCCGATTTGCCGCCACAGCGTCCCACAAACGCAGTCGCGGTGCCAAAAGACTTAGGAATGTACGCGTAAGAATGCCTGATTGGTTCTTGTAGATATGATATTGATCCCACAGGTATCGCATTGGCGAATGACAATAGCAGACGTGCAGCGCATCCGGGTCGCAGATAACACCTTTCGCTGGTCCAGCCTCTGCCGAAATCACAAGATCATATCCCGACAGATCAATTGACTCTAACGCACGCGGCATGAAGGGAAGATACTTCTGGTAAAGCCGTTTTGCGAATGGCAGGCGCCCAATGAAAGTCTCGGTTATCTTGTGCGACAGGATCGTGTCAGAAATCCTCTGGCGATCTACGACATGAGTAAAAATATCTGCGTCAGGGAACAGCTTGCAGATTTCTTCCAGAACCTTCTCGCCGCCGCGCATACTGACAAGCCAGTAGTGCACGATGGCAACTTTCTGCGGCTGATCAGAACGTTCAGGCATGAGGTGTGACCGCTTGTTTGCTCACAAGGCTTGCTGCAATGCTCTCGGTCGCTGCGGCCATGCGCGAGACGGCGTAATTTTCGGCAACATTTTGGCGTGCGCAATCGCCCATGCGGCTACGTTCATTCGCAGAAGTGCTGACAAGTGCCTCGACCGCTTCCTCAGCCGTTTCAAACAAAAGGCCGTTCGTCCCGCTATCGATCAAGTCGACATGTCCGTTTACCCGCGTAACAACAGGACAGAGCCCTTCCGACATCGCCTCGAGAACGGCCAGAGGCATACCTTCCCAACGAGATGTGGAAAGAAAGAAATGGTTTTTTCGAAAGACATCACGGGGCGTGGAGTGGGGCCCTGCCAAGGTCAAATTCTGGGTTAATCCTTCTTGCACGATACGCGTGGCGATTGCATCATAGCCTTCGCCTTGCCCCAGGATTGTAAGGTGGAAAGGTTTCCCAGTCTTCTTCAATCCTGCAGCGATATCGATCAGCAGGTCAGCGTTCTTTTGAAAGTCGAACCGGCTGACTGCGATGATACGCAGAATATCGTTCTTCACCTCTGGCCGTAATGTTTCGGGCACGACGACGCCATTTTGAACAAGATACAATTTCGTAGGCGTCACCAGTCCATGGGCAAGGATCGCCCGGCGCTCACTCTCCGATACAGTGATTGTGGCCGCTGTCAGTAATCCCATGAGACGTTCCAGTGTCAGATACATCCACTTTTTGGCGGGCCCGTATTCGCCGACATGCAGCCCGTGAAATGTATGGAGGCTTTTGGCACCAGTCAGCAAGCTTAGGGCGCGGCCATAAAGTCCAGCACCCTTTCCATGTGAATGAATAACATCCACCTTTCGCGCACGAATATAGCGGGCGAGGCGAAACAAGACGCTGAAACTGAACGCGCGATGGGGTATCACCGTCATGTTTTGCGGGCCGACAATGCTTGTGAAGCGGTCCCAATAAGGGGGTTCGTTCGGGCAGGCGATCAATAGATCGACATCCGCACTGAAGTTTGACCCAAGCTGAAAAAGATGTTCAGGACCGCCGCCGATATCAGCACGCACAGTAATGGCAAGCATCCGCAGGCAACTGTTGTTCGTCACTATCATGCAGTGCGGGTCCACCAAGAAACGGTTGTCACGCTCACCGTGTCAGGAACTTTGCATCAAAACGCAAGCAATTGTTCGATTTTTGACCAATCCGGCAAGGATCGCGCGCGCTATTCTGCTTCAACCAGCGCGGTTTCAAATCCACCAATAACCGGAGCAAGCAAATAGTCCGCCAAAGTCTGCTCACCTGTGGTCAGCATGGCTTGTGCGGGCATTCCTGGCTGGACCTCGACTTGTGTCAAAGCGGCAAGCTCGTCTTCATGCACACGGATATGTGCACGATAGAATTGCTCGCCAGTTTCGTTGTTGACGGTCACATCCGGGGCAACATAGATCACGTCCCCGAGTATCGTGGGCGTGGTGCGAAAATTGTAAGCGGTCAGTCGAATTCTGGCTTCACCGCCTTCACGCACCTCATTGATGTCCTGCGGTAGAATGCTCACAGCGACGACGAACTCGCTATCTGTTGGCACAATTTCGACAAGGCGCTGACCAGCTTCGATGACCTGGCCAAGCGTATTGATCGTTGATTCAACAATCCGACCATCGACTGGGGCCAGAATTGTGTGGCGCTTCAGCTGATCTGCGATAGCAAAGACACGTTGCTCAAGGTCAAACACCTCGGCTTCATTTGCTTGGCGTTGTTCGCTGATCTGGGTCATCCAGTCACGACGAACCTGCAAGATGCGCTCTTCCTGTTCAGAGATTTGCTGCAGCGTTGTCTGGCGCTCGCTTTCGATGATTTGGATTTCACCCAAGATCGCTGTCTGATCGCGCAGCATTTCAAGATAGCGCTGCTTTGTAATCAGCCCTTCATCAAAAAGCTTTTCCTGACCTTCAAGCTCGCTTGTCGCCAACGCAAGCTGCTGTTCAAGTGTTTCGAGGCGGCGCGTTGTGCCTTCGTCCTGACCGCGCAGCTGTCCGATCCGGTTCTCCAAAATCTGGATCTGACCCGAGACGTTATCAAGATTGGCCGCCAGAACTTCGTTCTGAAGTGCAACCGTCTTGGCAAGCAACGGCTCTTCTTCAATCATCTGCTCCAACGCGTTGGGCAATGTCATTGTATCTGCCCAGGTAAACTCAGCCTCCAGCCTTGCCCCTTCGGCAAGCGCACTGGCAAGTTGACCTTTCAGGATACCAAGGGACGCCGTTGATCGGGTCGAGTCCAACTTGGCAATTACGTCACCCGCAGCAACGATATCGCCATCCTTGACGTTAATTTCGTTAACGATGCCGCCATCCATATGCTGCACGATCAATCGGTCGCCCAGCACTTCGAATTTTCCTGATGCAACAACCGCACTTCGCATCGGAACTGTGACGGCCCAGGTGCCAATCCCACCGACAAGGGCAACGATCAGGATCAGCATTGTAAACACGAGTCCGCTGATTCCGAGTTTTGGTTCCGGCATGTTCGTTTTCTTGGGCATCGTGTCTGAAAAACCGACATCCGTTGCCTTGGCTTGGGGTGCTACAGCGCGTGTCATGAGCTTTCTCCCACTACTTTTGCTTGTGTTTGCGCACCCGAATGCCGCCGGAACATGGTGACATTTGACCCATCGGCTTTTGCTGCTTCGGCAATTGGTGTGGTTGCCGCGTTGAGAACGTCTTTGGACGGACCAAATTTCACCAAACGCCCACCTTGCATCATACCGGCATGCGTCAGTTGGCGCAAAATGTTGTGACGGTGGGTTACGATCACGACAACTGCACCGCGACTTGTCGCCGTACCGATTGCACGGGCCAGCGCCTGTTCGCCATCGGGATCAAGGTTCGCGTTAGGTTCATCCAGCACAATCAGTTTGCGATCGCCATAAAAGGCGCGGGCCAGACCGATCCGCTGACGCTGTCCGGCAGACAGGCGTTCACCCATCTGGCCGACGTCAGTGTTATATCCCTTTGGCATACTCAGGATCAGGTCGTGGACTTGCGCGGTTTTCGCTGCCTCAACAATCAGGGACGGGGCTGCGTCGGGGTCCATCGTCGCAATATTTTCAGCGATGGTGCCAGCGAACAGTTCGACCCGCTGTGGTAAAAAGCCGATGTACTGGCCAATCTGTTCAACAGGCCAGTCGGTCAGCGCGGAATCGTCGATGCGAATGAAGCCGCGGGTCAAAGGTTGTAACCCGACAATCGCGCGGGCCAGCGTCGTCTTGCCGGCACCACTGGGACCGATCAGGCCCAGCGACATGCCCGGCTTGAGCTGGAAATCAACGCCAAAGACAAGCGGTTGCTGGTGTTCCGGCACAATCACGGTCGCATCCTCAACAGCCAGGTAACCTTCGGGCGCTGGCAGTTCCATCAGGTCTTTGGTTGCGGCGCGGCGGGCAAACAGGAAATTCAGCCGTTGCACGGACTGGCGGACTTGCAGGAATGCGCTCCACCCGGAAATCGCCTGCTCGACCGGGGCTGCTGCGCGACCCAACAGGATCGAGGCGGCCAGCATCAGGCCGGGCGACAATTCGTTGCGCAACACCAGAATAACGCCTGTGCCCATGATTGCGATTTGCAGACCCATGCGTACGAACTTGGCGATGGAGGTGCTGAACGAAATCCGGTTGTTGGCTGTATTGGCGTAGTCGACGGCGTTCAGGGCTTCTGCGCGCCAGCGTTTGATCAGGGCAGGGGTCTTGCCCATCGATCGAGCAACGTCGGCGTTGCGAAACACCTCATCCGCCGTGCGGTTGGCTTTCTGTGCTGTTGCCGATCCTTGTTTGTTCACGTTGCGGCTGGTCAGCTCGTTCATGATTGCCAGTGCCAGCAAGGTCAGGATGCCAGCCAGCGCCACAAAGCCCAAAAGCGGATGGAACATAAAAATGACCGCCACAAACATGATGGACCACGGTGCATCGAGAAGGGCCGTGAAATAAGGGCTGGTCACGAAACCGCGCAGCTCCTGAAGATCCCGCACAGGCTGGTTGCCAACGGCATCGAACAGTTCGCGGTCATCGACCAGACCTGACATCACTGTCGGGCCATGGGCAACTTCAAGGCGGGCCCCAAGCCGGGAGGCCAACCGTTGGCGCAGCCAGTCAAACGTAAAGTAGAAGAAAAGTGCAATCGCTGCCCCAATCGTGAGAGCAGCGAGAGTTGTCAGACTTCCCGAGGTCATCACCTTCGAGAATAGCTGGAGCATATAGAGGGGTGCCGTTAGAATCAGGATGTTCACGAACATGCTGGTTATGAATATTGCGAGGACTAACCCGCGTTGGCCGTCGAAGACCTTCCTGTTTCTCATTTGCTTGTCCCCCCGGACTTACTCACAAAATCTCAATCTTTAATATTGAGGCACCCTAGCTCAAGTCATTGCGACCACGGCCGGGGGACCAGTTCGAAATCATCGAGCCAGGGCTAGAAAGGGCCCACCAACTTTTTTTGGAGCTGGCGGGCCCCTTCGTCTCCTGACGATCGATTAGACGATCACGATGTCCACGGCCTCGTAGAGGTAGTTACCATCCGAGAAGTCGTTGATCTGTTCCAACGAGCTGAAGTTGAACGGATGATCTCCGCCGACACCCAGCAGATCGATGGACGCGCCGCCAACCGACACGAGCGTGTCACCATCATCGACAACCGTTGTTGCAGCGTTCAGCGCATTGAATGCGTCTGTCGCGCTGACACCACCGGACTCGTCTTTGATAACGAAGGTCAGCACATCGGCGTCACCTGCCATGGTGAAGTCGTAGACGACGTCATCACCATCAGTCGAAGTGAACGTTGCACCATCCCACGTCAGGTGAACCTCAAAGACGTCCTTGCCGTAACCGCCGGTCAGTTCGTCGTCGCCTTCACCTCCCCAAAGGAAGTCATCCCCTTGGTTACCGTTCAGGACGTCGTCGCCTGCGTCACCGTTTACGTCATCGTTGGCTTTGCCGCCGGAGAGGTCGTCGTTACCATCACCGCCGTAAAGGACGTCATTCTGCTTGCCGCCGTCCATGACATCATCGCCCATGTCGCCGTACATGGTGTCCTTGTCGTTGCCACCATACATAAGGTCATCGTCGGCACCACCATGCATTTCGTCATTGCCGTCGCCGCCAGACATGACGTCGAAGCCTTTGGCACCGAACATAACGTCATTGCCACCGTCACCATTCATGGTGTCGTTGCCAGTTTCGCCATTCATATTGTCGTTGCCTTCACCACCACTCATGAAGTCGTTTCCGGAACCACCAAGCATGCCGTCGTTGCCAGCGCCACCATACATGGCGTCGTGGTCATCGCCGCCATTCATGGTGTCGTTGCCCGTGCCGCCATACATTTCGTCATTGCCAGCACCGCCAGACATGTTGTCGTCGTGTGCTTCGCCATCCATGTAGTCGTTTCCGTTGCCGCCAGACATGTTGTCTCGGCCATAGCCACCAAGCATGGTGTCATCGCCTTCTTCACCTTTCATGGTGTCGTGGCCGCCATTGCCTTCCATGTAGTCGTTTCCGTCACCACCGAACATGGTGTCTTTGCCGGTACCACCATAGAGAGAGTCATGGTTGCCCTCGCCATAGATCTTGTCTCGACCAGACCCACCAAAGATCAAGTCACAGCCTTCGACGCCTTCGTCGAACTCGCGACGGATTTCGATGCAACCTTCGCCGCCTTCATCGCTTTCGTCTTGTGCAGAAACTTCGATACCTTTGATGAATTCGCCACCAAAGTCACCATAGATGATGTCAGCACCTGATTGACCCATGATCCAGTCATCACCGGAGCCGCCTCTGACTTTGTCGTTGCCTTCGTCGGCTGACAATGTGTCATCTTCGGAACCGCCGTACATGTAGTCAGCGCCGCGGCCACCAAACATGCGGTCCATGCCGGATCCGCCATAGAGGCAGTCACCGCCAGCACCACCGTCGACATAGTCGTCGGCAGCGCCTGCAAAGATTACGTCTGCAGAACCAACGAAATCGTCAACGTCTCCGCCACCCCAAGTGTCGGAACCCAGGTCCAGATCAGTGGCGTTGCCCTGACGGATGTCGCCAAAGATTTCGTCTTCGCCGTCATTACCAGTGATTACGTCAAAGCCAAGACCGCCAGAAATACGATCATCGCCATCGCCACCGGAAATGCCGTCGTTACCTTCGTTACCGTACAGCGTGTCGTCGCCGCTTCCACCGAAGATGCAGTCATCGCCGCCTTCGCCAGCGACACAGTCATTGCCGTCACCAGCGTAGATAAGGTCATTGCCATCATCCAACGAGAACTCGTCACCGTCATCACCAAGGATGATATCGTCGCCGGTCCCACCTTCGATATAGTCGTTGCCTTCACCGCCAGCGATGCCGTCGTTACCCCAGCCACCATAAATCTCGTCGTTGCCGGTGCCGCCATCTAGGCCATCATTGCCGCCTTCACCGTGGATGATGTCGTTGCCGGACCCACCTTCGATGCAGTCGTTGCCTTCTGGGTTGGTGCCGTGACCATCGTCACCCCACAGTTCGTCGTCGTGCTCGCCGCCATAAATGGCGTCGTCACCCGACATACCATAGATGGTGTCGCAGTCTTCTTCGCCATCAAGCTCGTTGTTGTTTGCGTTGCCGACTATGAAGTCATCGCCTTCACCGCCATCATAGTTGTCAGGTGATCCTGGCAGACGCAGATCGACGGCATCGTCGCCGACGGTACCGCTTCCTGTCACACCGTTATTACCACCCTCTTTGGAAAGATCGACTTCACAATCTGGAAGTTCACATTCTTCCCACGGAACAAATTCATTAGGCATAACCTATTACTCCAATCTATGGGCTCAGTCGGTCAAACAAGACCCCCCAAAAACCCGTTACTTTTCCGGCTTCCCCGGTTCGCCGTTGCAAAAGTTGCAGTTCAGCTATTCTCAAACAAAGCCGATTCGGGGGCGCGAAAATGCCCCCAAAAGGGGATAAAATCTCGTTAATTCCCCATAAATCTCGTCAAAAATCCGACTCCTAAGTCTTTGATTTGTAATACTTCTGCGGCAAAAATTCCGCCGACAACCAAACCGCCACCAAATATGACGCCCAGACCCAGAAATTTTAAAATTTTTGTCCCGATACGGCTCTGTCGTTGGGCGGTTGCATCGGCCACAATACTGCGCAACATCGGCTCCAGCTCGATCCGCAACGCACCTTCCATGCTGTTCACAGCACGTTCCACATCATCCAAACGAGACGACAGAACAGCGCGATCACGTTCGATCCGGGCGGCTTCGGCTTCCCCAAAACCGGTGCCAACCGTGGTTATCATGGCGACAAGTCGCTTGTGCAATTCACCAATATCCTTGCGCCGCGCAACCGTTTCAGGTCCGGTTCCCACAAGGGAAGCAAGCGGATCAGCAACGGGCTTTGTCGGCTCGGCATTTTCGGTGCTCGGGGTATTCATCTGGTTCATCCTGTGCCCCCACAGTTGGATTGCCACGTCAGCAATTGCGCAATTTCCGCACGCGAGTGCACGTTCATTTTGCTCAACACGCGCTTGCAATAGGTGGAGCTGGACTGTTCAGTCAGCCCCGCTTGTTTGGACACCTCCTTGTTTGAAAGGCCAAGCTGAAGCAGGGCAGCAATCCGAGCTTCGGCTTTCGTCAGTCCAAAGCTCTTGGCCACACGAAACACGGCTTCGGATTGAGGCGGCGTTGGCAAGAGTACCGTAACAAGGTCAGTTGCCTTACCTTCATGACGGAAACGCGCAAGCGTCACAGGGACACGACGCCCGTGTTGTCTTGAATCTAGCAAAACCACCTTTTCGAAGTTGGGATCGTCCGAATGAGAGCATTCCGTGATGGCGTCGCGAAACAGGCGGCTTTGCAGATCGTCGCGTGCTATAATGCCATGGCTGCTGCGTTGGAGAACATCTCCCGACAGCAGCATCGCCTTCGCTGCAGCATTCGCGCGCAGCATCAGCCCTTCAGCATTCATTACCATCACGCCAAGACCGATCTTCTGAGAGATCATCCAAAGCAAAGCATCGTCACAAGCGCTTTCGTCTGGACCTTCTGCGTTATGCTGGCGTTCTTGCAGGACGTCTTCGCGCAAGATACGCCAGATCGTCGAAAGAAAAGAGGCGACCAGAACACGATCCGTACAGGGATCAAGACGAAGATAAGCTTCGTCTGCGGTGCCGTCGGCTAGTGTCACGCCAAATCCGAACCATTCATGGCGGTCGTTGTCACTGACATTGTACTGTGCCAGTCGTTCTCGCATTTCTGCGCAAAGGTCTATCTCTGCGAACCGCCCGGAGTGGTGGCTTGTATCGGCGTGCGGCGTAATGCGGCGAGGCAACTCAATGCCTACGCCTTCAGGATGAGTCCCGAACTGCATACGCTGTTGTTTCGCGTCAAGAACAATGACGCAATCGGATGTCAGGTCCGAAACAGTCCGCGTCAAACAACTCGAATACGCGGATATGGGTGCGCAAAAGGCATCAGCCTTCAATGCTGTCATCGATTTCTTCCCCCCGGTCGAAATACTTTTTATCAATGACGTAAAGTACCAATTTGGCGCGGGTTGTCGCTGACGCATGGGTTTTACGCCCGCAGGACTACTAGACTCACCCTTGTTGGCGTATGATTCGGCCAGAATTAGCTAGATCGAAAGGATTACGCCGTTTGGATATTTGAATACTTCAAAGGCGAATTTCTATATCAATAATCAACCATAGCGTGCGCAAATTTTAATCGTGCAGCATTTTTTTACCCTTTGGAAAAAATTTGTTAACCTACTGGCATATCTGAATATATCGTCAACGTAGCGCACAGATGGTTGCGCAAACGTTGCCTGTCCCTAGGTCAGCTTCTTGTTAAACTGGGCAGAAAATGCCAGATTTTAACTGTAGATTTACAAATTTCACTATGGGTCGACTGCTATTACATGCGCAGAACGTCCCGATTTCATTGTTGTACCGGTTACGCTCTCGGACGCGTGAGGGCTAACCAATTTGCTGGGTTATGTGTTCAAAATGACGGTTACGATAGTATCAGAAAATGTCGCGTTTCGCCAATTGATGGTCTACGCTTGTCGACAAAATAATCTCATAGTATCAGGCGCTTACGATGATTGCCATGGACTTAGTCGGGTCAATCCCGGAGAAGTCTTCTTCATCCAATATCAAGAATCTGACACTGAACTGCCCTCTTGGGTCTGCACGCAGGTCAGCCTTCATCCTGACATCAAGGTGGTTGTGATGGTCACCGAAGGTCTGGAAACGCAGAAAGTCGTCAGTCTCGCCAAATGCGCGCATACGGTCGTGACTGAACAGGCCTCAACCGATGAGGTCATTGCAGCCCTACAATCCGCTCATCAGGATGCCAAGGCTGCCGCGTTTCCGGCGGGTCCGCAACCGGTCGAACACTATCGCGAAGTAACGATGCCGCCGCGCCAACTTAGCCTGCCGATCCATTTAACTGACCGGGAAACATCAATTCTCGTCGGCATATCCCTCGGTCAATCAAACAAAGAGATCGCGAATAATCTGAGTATCAGCGATGCGACGGTCAAAGTGCATCTAAGAGCCGCATTTCGAAAACTTGGCGTCACGAACCGGACGCAGGCAGCTGTCTGGGCTATGCAGAATCTGCAAATCGCGCACAACGGCTAGCCTTTGGCTCCTTGCCCACGAGCGTAAACATCGTCGTAACGAATGATGTCGTCTTCGCCAAGGTAGCTGCCGGTTTGTACTTCAATCAGGACCATTGGCACCTTGCCTGGGTTTTCCATGCGGTGGACAGCACCTAGCGGAATATAGACGGACTCGTTCTCTGAAACGAGCTTTACAGTCTCGTCAACGGTCACCTTGGCTGTTCCTTCAACCACGATCCAGTGTTCAGACCTGTGATGATGGCTTTGCAGGCTAAGCGCTGCTCCGGGATGAACCACGATCCGTTTTACCTGAAAACGCTCGCCAATAACCAAACTTTCAAACCAGCCCCACGGCCGGTGGTCTTTCGGGAACGCTTCGGCCTGAACGGCATTGCGGTCTTTCAGGGACTGCACTGCAAGCTTGACGTCCTGCGCGCGTCGAGAATCGGCGATCAACACGGCATCTGGCATGGCCACCGCTACAATGTGGTTCAAGCCAATCCCGACAACTTCCACACGGTCATCTTCGGATCGCAAAAGCGTATTATCGCAATCAATCGCCGTTGCACGACCTGAAACAGCGACACCGCGGTCATCCTGACCTGTCTCGCGCCAAACCGCATCCCAGCCACCAAGGTCGGACCACCCCGCAGAAAAAGGAACAACCGACAGGTTACTGCTGCGTTCCATCACAGCATAGTCAATAGAAATATTTTCGGCTTTCGACCAAGGCCCTGACGCCAAACGAAGAAAACCAAGGTCTGCTTCTGCTTCATCGACAGCTGCCTGGACAGGCTCCATCAGGTCTGGCGCGTGCTTGCGAAACGCATCGATGATTGTCTTAACGGAAAACAGAAAAATGCCAGCGTTCCAAAGGTGCTTTCCAGACGCCACCAGCGCGGCAGCTTTCGCTGCATCTGGTTTTTCAACAAATTTTGTGAGGCTCACGGCCTCTGTACCTGATGGCTGTGATGCAAGTTCAAGATAACCATAGCCGGTTTCGGCGTGGGTTGGCGTAATACCGAAGGTCACGATGTCACCGTCGGCAGCGGCGTCTTGTGCGATTGCGACCGCTGCATCGAATGCGACGCTATCAGGTATAACGTGATCTGATGGAGACACGAGCATCACAGTGTCTGGATTGGACTTTTCCAACCAAAGTGCAGCTGCAAGAACCGCAGGCCCGGTGTTCCGTCCTTCGGGTTCGATCAGTATTGCGCCTGGATCAACACCGATTTCTGCCAGTTGCTCTGTGACGATAAACCGAAAGTCGGAATTTGTGAGCACCAATGGCGCCGCATAGCGTCCTTGAGACACTCGTTTTGCAGTCGCTTGAAAAAGCGTTTCATCACCGACAAGCGGGACAAACTGCTTGGGGTAGCTTTTGCGCGACAAAGGCCACAAACGGGTCCCTGATCCACCGCACAACAGGACGGGCGTAACAGTCATTACAGTTGATTTCCTACAGAGACGAGAGTCGGGACAATCTGAGAAACAGCGCGATCCCAGCGAGTTACTGGCTGCTGGGCAATGAATATGATGTCATCTGGTCGCAATTCGAAAGCGGGCAAAAGCGCAAAATTTCCCGCACTGCGTCCATCGAGATGCCATGCCGTCACAGCTCCGAATTCACGAGGGTCTTTTGATCCGCGCAATACATAGATCTGCGATACATCGCCTGTCGCGGTGTCGATCCCGTTACCCGCATCAAACAGCGCATCTGCAAGAGTCGCACGGCTTTCGAAAGGTAACGCAAATCGGGATTGCGTCCCAACTTCCCCTGCCAAATACACATAGTCTCTATTATCTGCACCTAGGTCGATCCGGTCACGAAAGTTTTGCCGCGCTTCATCAAGGTCAGCGCGCCGCAGGTTCACTTCAAGTTGCAGTTCCTGCAGTGCAGTCGTACGCGCACGCTGGCGTGTTTCGACTAACAGGATTTGTTGCTGGAAATAGTCCTGTGCTCGATCCAGTTCAAATTCGGTATCCACAAATACTGCGTCACCCGGCAAAAGCCGCGTACGTGTCAAACCTGCCTGAGAAAAAAGCTGGTTCAGCGGAATCTGATAAAGTGTTCCTTCACGATAGAGCCGAATAGACGCGAAATCCTGATCCTGAACCGTGATGCCGCCAGCCGCCGCCAGAGCTTCTTCAAGGTAGAGAGGCGTCAGAGACACGGGTACCACAGTCGGGTTCGCCACCGCGCCGCCTATCGAGACACGGCGCGAATTGAATTCAGCGATCTCGAGGCTAAACGTCGGATCGATCTGGTTTTCAACGAGTCTCTGAAACAACTCCGCTTCTGCGTCTTCAATCGTAAGACCGGCAATGCGCACCCGTCCGACATTCGGGATATTAATCGAACCGTCGTCCTGCACGGTATAACCTTGGCGCGCGTTTTGCGCAGCCAGCAGGCCTGATAATTCCTCGACCGTACTTCCCGAACTGGGTGTCGACAGCAGTACGACATCACCGATACCCACCTCGTAAGGACCAGGGTCGATTGCCGGCGGCAAGCGCAGCTCAAGATTATTGGGTCGGTTTTCCGGAATTGATGGTGGTTCAGGAAGCGCGCCAGCCCCGCGCAAACCAGATCCGGAGCCTGCTGTGAGCGAAAACACTGCAGGGAGCGTCTGCGGCTGAAAGGGGGAGCGGTTTGCTTGAATTACAGTTTCCGCGGTCATCGGCACGACCCGCACCTTCGTCGCACCCGTTTCTCCGGCAATGACGTCTGATGTGCGATAAACTGTTCCGCACCCCGCCAATCCAAGCGCAAGCGCCGCAACTACAAGTATTCGCAACCTTAAAGTCCTCCGATCATCCGCCAAAGACGGGCAATCACCCCGAATGGGTTGTCTACTGCTCAATCCCAAATACCACCGACTGCCATAGCTGTCCATTGATGCGGACCTGCCGCACAGAAGTTGCAGGCACGGCATTGAACACTAGTTACACCGACATGTCGGAGAGTCGCCCCCTTCCCGTTCCCGCCAGCCGCATTGCGCGGCTATCTCGCCTGGGATCGCTGACTGCCGGGGTCGCGGGAAACATGGCGCTTGGCGGGATGGCGGAACTAAGTAAAGGAAAGCGACCAGAGCTGCGAAACCTGCTTATGACCCCGCGCAATATCGGTCGAATTGTGGACGAGCTATCAAAGATGCGCGGCGCGGCCATGAAGATCGGCCAGTTGCTGTCGATGGACGCAGGTGAATTTCTGCCTCCTGCCTTGGCCGAGGTCATGGCACGTCTGCGCAACGACGCGCACATCATGCCACCGGCGCAACTGAAGTCGGTGCTGAATACGAATTGGCCCGCTGGCTGGCTGTCCCAATTCAAGAAATTCAACGTCAGACCAATCGCGGCGGCCTCGATCGGGCAAGTGCATCAGGCCACTTTGAAAGACGGACGCGAGATGGCAATCAAGGTGCAATATCCGGGCGTTGCCAGAAGTATCGACAGCGACGTGGCCAATGTGGGGGCGCTTCTACGCATTTCCGGCATGATCCCGAAGGGTTTTGACATTGCGCCCTACCTCAAGGCCGCGCGCGAGCAACTGCATGAAGAGACTGACTATCTCCGCGAAGGCGCTTTTCTGGCTGAATTCGGCCAGTTGCTCGCAGAAAATAACGCCTTCACAGTACCCGAACACTACGCGGATTGGTCAACCCCGGCGATCCTCGCAATGCAATTCGTGAACGGGATCCCCATTGAAGACTTGCAATCAGCCCCGCAAGAGCAGCGGAACGAGGTTGCATCCAACCTCATTACACTCTTGCTTGAAGAGCTTTTTAGTTTCGGCGTCATGCAGACGGATCCGAACTTCGCGAACTATGGGTTTGATCAGAAAACCGGCAAGATCATCCTGTTGGACTTTGGCGCAACGCGCAGGATATCTTGCACCATCATCGATCAGTACAGAGCGCTGATGACCGCTGGGCTTGACGGGGATATTGATGAAGTTGGGCGCATCGCGCAGCAAATTGGATTTTTTGACGATCAATGCGATCCAAAGCATCGAAGCATCATCCAAAACATGATCATGACTGTCTTCTCAGCGATCAGGGACGACTTCGATTTTAGCGACACGTCATTGGCCAATCAGCTACAACGGGAAGGTATGGTTTTGGCAGAAGAGGGCTTCGTGCCCCCTACCTTACCTGTCGATGTGCTTTATTTGCAGCGCAAATTCGCTGGAACGTTTCTGTTGTGTAACCGTCTCGATGCACGCGTGGATCTACAAAGCATGCTGTTGCAGGTCGTACTACGCACCACAAATTAAACCGATCGATACAACTCGTATCTTACCCTACGTCTTCTTATTGAGGGGCGTTTCTTCAACAATCCCACGTACGCAAACGCGGAATGCTCAATCTCAAAAGCCGAAATCTGGCCGGCAAGTAGAATTAATTCTACGGTCTGGCGTCAGGTCGTCACAAAGGTGACGCCGCTCTGGCTGACATGAGCCGCTGTCAGCCGTCCCGTGGCATAGCCGCCAGTATCAATCGCGATCCGTCCATCTGCGGCATAAGGGTCATCAACGATTGTATGGCCGTGTAAAACCCAGATGCCATCGGTACGCGCAACGGTCGCGAAATCAGGGTGACCCCACATCAGCGTATTGGCCGACTGCAAGGACATCGGTTCGCGCGGGTCTGCACCGGCATGGACCACCGCGACATTTCCATTCGTGTAAGACGTGGGCAGGGATCGCAGCCAACTGATCATCTCTTCCCCCATCGCCGCAACCAACGCGTCACGGGCGGTTTGCAATGCAGCCGAAGACGCCGATTCAGTCACACCTGAAACGCCGAAGCTCGCAAGCGTCTGCAACCCGCCATAACGCAGCCACCGCGATCCCTTTTTGTCGGGCGCGTCAATAAAGCCAAGCATCATCGCTTCGTGATTTCCGATAAGTGCAACCGCGTTCTGATCCGCCATCACGTGGCGCAGAACCTGCGCACTTTCATCACCACGGTCGACATAGTCGCCGACATAAACGCGCAACAGACCCGCGTCGCACTGTTTCAGCAAGTCCTGCAAAAGCGGATAAGACCCGTGAATATCACCAATGGCATAAAAAGGGGAATCGGCTGAAACGGGCGGGAAAGCGGGCGAAGTCCGTAAACCAAACAATCGCGAGAGCAAGCGCATGACCGACAACCTGTTCCTGTTTGGAGGATCCGACTGGTGCCCAGAAGAGGACTCGAACCTCCACGTCCATACAGACACCAGCACCTGAAGCTGGCGCGTCTACCAATTCCGCCATCTGGGCACAGATGTCAGTAGCGGCGGATGTAGACACGCATCGACACCCTGTCAACGGGATTCGGCGGGATTTTGAAGCTTCCTTTCAACTTGTCTGCAATGGTGCGCGCAGGTAAACCCGACACAACGTTCGCAAAGAGGCACGACCATGTCCCAGCTTGTCACCATATTCGGCGGATCCGGTTTCATCGGGCGTTATATCGCCCGTCGTCTTGCCAAGCAGGGCTGGCGCATTCGTGTCGCCGTGCGCAACCCGAACGAAGCGATGTTCGTGCGCCCCTATGGTGCTGTCGGTCAGGTAGAGCCTGTGTTCTGCAATATCCGCGATGACGCCAGCGTCGAAGCTGTGATGAACGGGGCAGATGTCGTCGTGAATTGCGTCGGTCTATTGGCCGAAGCCGGGAAGAACACTTTTGAATCCGTGCAGATTGAAGGCGCTGAACGGATCGCACGACTTGCGGCCAAGCATGGCGTGGCGCGGATGGTCCAGATTTCGGCCATCGGCGCGGACCCTGACAGCCCCTCTGAATATGCGCGCACCAAGGCCGCAGGTGAGGCAGCCGTGCAAGAGCATATGAAAGACACCGTTATTTTGCGCCCCTCCATCGTGTTCGGCCCGGAAGACGAATTCTTCAACCGTTTTGGCAGCATGGCGCGGCTTGGGCCGGTTCTGCCGGTGGTAGGTGCCGAAACACGGTTCCAGCCGGTTTATGTCGATGATGTTGCCGCAGCGGCAGCACTTGCAGTGGAAGGCAATGTTCCAGCCGGAGTTTATGAACTTGGTGGCCCGGATGTGCACACTTTCCGCGAACTGATGCACTTGATGCTGGACGTGATCCGGCGGCGGCGACTTATCGTGAATATTCCGTTCTTTGCCGCACGGATCATGGCCGCCGTCTTTGGTGCGGGGCAGTTTCTGTCCTTCGGGCTGGTCAAGGCCCCGATCTCCAAAGATCAGGTTATCAATCTGGGGATCAACAATGTTGTGTCCGAAGATGCGCAAGGTTTCGCTGCGCTGGGCATCAAACCGGCGGCGATGGAAGCGATCCTGCCTGACTACTTGTGGCGTTTCCGGCCCTCCGGCCAGTACAACGAGATCAAAGAGTCGGCCAAGAACCTGCGGAATACCTGATGGACGGCAATACAACGCTGGTCGCAGCGTTGCTGGGCGTGCTGGAAGGTGCGACCGAATTCATCCCCGTATCTTCGACCGCGCACATCCTGTTGGCTGGCGAGGTTCTGGGCTTCGAAAGCAAGGCCAAGACGTTTGAAATCGTCATCCAGCTTGGCGCGGTTCTGGCCATTCTTTCGGTTTATGCAACGCGCCTTATGGGGGTTGCCGTAAGAACGCCGCATGATCCGCAAGCGCGCCAGTTCTTTGTCAGTATCATCCTGGCCTGTATTCCGGCAGGCGTGCTCGGGATTGCACTGAATGATTTCATCAAGGAAACCTTGTTCAACAGCCTGTCTGCGATTGCGATCGTGCTGATTGTGGGCGGAGTGATCCTGCTGTTTGTTGACCGGCTCAAGCTGACCGTCCGCCATGACGACGCGCTGGCCGTTCCGTTACGGACGGCTTTTGCAATCGGTCTTTTCCAGTGTCTAGCGCTAATGCCGGGCACGTCGCGGTCCGGAGCAACGATCGTTGGCGGGATGCTATTGGGCGTGAGCAAGCGGGCCGCAGCAGAGTTTTCGTTTTTCCTGACAATGCCCGTGATGTTCGGCGCGACATTTGTCGATCTTCTCAAGAACTGGGATGTGCTTGATCTGTCAGCCATTTGGTACATCGCAGTCGGTTTTGCGACAGCATTCATCACTGCCGTGATCGTGGTACGGGCGGTTTTGGGATATATCACCCGCAACGGATACGCGCTTTTCGGGTGGTGGCGAATCGTTGTGGGCTTTGCTGCACTGGCCTATTTGCAATTATAGGTATCATGTACTGACCTATTTTCGGGCAAAAAACCGACAAGCGTGACTAAATCGGACAATTTTTTCGTATATAGGTCAGCATTGCTGCCTTTTCATCCAAACATCTCTGTTTTAGAAGTCTGCTTCACCTACCTTTCATCGGGAGTATTGTGATGGCTGGCCAGAAAATGTTGAAGTTCATTTCTGTAGAGCGGGACATGCCGGAAAAGCGTGCGCCTGATCTTCGCAAGGATGACTTCAAGGAAATCTATGCCGAATACGCCCGTGAAAAGGCGGCAGAGCAGGCCAGCCGCTGTTCGCAGTGCGGCGTGCCTTACTGCCAGTCTCATTGTCCACTCCAGAACAACATCCCTGACTGGCTCCGCCTGACGGCCGAAGGCCGCCTTCAGGAAGCTTATGAAATATCGCAGGCCACAAACACGTTCCCGGAAATCTGCGGTCGCATTTGTCCTCAGGATCGCCTGTGCGAAGGCAACTGCGTGATCGAACAATCCGGCCATGGGACCGTGACCATCGGGTCTGTCGAAAAATATATCACCGATACAGCGTTCGAAGAGGGCTGGGTCAAGCCGATCCGTCCCGCCATAGAGCGTTCTGAAAGTGTCGGTATCATCGGTGCCGGTCCTGGCGGTCTAGCTGCTGCCGACGCACTGCGCCGTCAGGGTGTGCAAGTCACCGTCTATGACCGCTATGACCGTGGTGGCGGATTACTTACATACGGTATCCCCGGCTTCAAACTGGAAAAAGACGTCGTCATGCAGCGCATGGATCAATTGACGGACGGCGGTGTGCAATTTGTCCTGAACTGCAATGTAGGCGAGGATCTGTCTTTTGACGCCATTCGCGGCAAGCACGACGCAATCCTGATCGCCACTGGTGTCTACAAGACACGCGATCTGCCTGACAGCGATGCCGACGGGATCGTGAACGCCATCGATTACCTGACCGCCAGCAATCGCAAATCATTCGGCGACGATGTGGAAGAGTTCGATGACGGCACGTTAAATGCCGCTGGCAAGCGGGTTGTCGTGATTGGCGGTGGTGATACGGCAATGGACTGTGTGCGCACCGCGATCCGGCAGGGGGCCGAGTCGGTGAAATGCCTTTATCGCCGTGACCGCGCCAACATGCCCGGCTCGCAACGCGAAGTGCAGAACGCCGAAGAAGAAGGCGTCGAGTTCGTCTGGCTTTCGGCACCTGCCGGTTTTGAAGGCAACGCTGTCAGTGGCGTGAAAGTGCAGAAAATGCGCCTTGGCCAGCCTGACGCGACAGGACGGCAATCGCCCGAATTGATCGAAGGCGCGGACTACATCGAAGAGTCTGATCTTGTCATCAAGGCGCTTGGTTTCGAACCCGAAGATCTACCACAGCTTTGGGGTGTCGAAGGTCTTGAGGTGACCCGCTGGGGCACGATCAAGGCTGATTTCACGACTGGCGCGACAAGTCTCGAAGGTGTTTACGCCGCCGGTGACATCGTCCGCGGTGCATCACTGGTCGTTTGGGCAATCAAGGATGGACGGGACGCTGCCGATGCAATCCTGTCCTACATCTCCTCCGCAGCCACGGTGGCCGCAGAATGATCCGTCACCACCGATACGCAGCGCATGCGCAAACAATGCATTTCACGGCTCAATCTCGATTGGCCAGCATGTCAGCTCTGGTCGCCTTCTCGATAGGCTTTGCAACGCTCGCGACCACGTCATTCGGACAGGAAGGTCCAGCGATCTTCAGCCTGCCTGCAGGCTGCACAGCCTTCCTCACGGTGCAAAGCAATGACTGTTCCGTCGATCATCACTTCACCTGTGAAGGCGATCCCGCAGGTCACCAGCAACGTGTCAGCCTGACCGAACGCGGCCTGACCTATATCGGCAGCATTAACAGCGAAACGCAGTGGGTCGGCAGTTATCACCCGTTTACCGGACACAGCGAACGCCTGAGTCCAGTAGAGAACGATCCGGCGTCCTTCACTGAACTAACAATAACAGGCAAGGACACGTTCGATTTCGAAACGCTCTCGGACGAGATCGGAACCACGCGCTATGTCGGACAGGACGAGCTGACTGGACGGACGATCACCATCGACGGGATCGACCTCGAAGAAACAAAGTACCAAATCCGCGCACTGGCACCCGACGGGACAGAACTCTGGAGCGCTGAGGGCAATGAATTCATCAGCCGCCGCTGGCGCATGTTTCTTGCCGGGACCGGGACTGTGACAACGCCAACTGACAGTTTCGAAAAGGACGACAGTCCTGTCGAATTCATCTTCCCCGGAGAAACCGGCTTTCTATCCGCCAACCCGAAACATGGGTGCGGTGTAATGCTGTCGTCTTTCACGCCGCTCGACTGATTAATTGCAACAAAACCTGATCCCCTTCACAGGAGAGGACCCCGCCATGACAAACTATGATTCCACCTGGGTTGCTGCCGAAGAGGCAAAGCGCAAATGGATGGCCGAAAACAGCCTGTATCGTGATGTGGATGAACATTCGTCCTGTGGTGTCGGCCTTGTAGTTTCGATTGACGGAACGCCATCGCGTGGCGTTGTCGAAAAGGGGATCAATGCGCTCAAGGCGATCTGGCACCGCGGCGCTGTCGATGCCGATGGCAAAACGGGCGATGGTGCGGGCATCCACATCCAGATTCCGGTGCCCTACTTCTACGACCAAATTCGCCGCACAGGGCATGAGCCGAGCGAGGACAAGCTTGTCGCTGTCGGTCAGGTATTCCTGCCCCGCACGGATTTTGGTGCGCAAGAACATTGCCGCACGATCGTGGAATCCGAAGTTTTGCGGATGGGACACTATATATATGGTTGGCGGCACGTGCCGGTGAACACCGATGTTCTGGGCTCAAAGGCAAACGCGACCCGCCCCGAGATCGAACAGATCCTGATCCGCTGTGAAAAGGACATGACCGAAGAAGAGTTCGAGCGTGAACTCTACATCATCCGCCGCCGCATCGAAAAAGCTGCGAGCGCGCTTGATCTTTATATTTGTTCGCTGTCGTGCCGCTCTATCATCTACAAAGGCATGATGCTGGCCGAACAGGTTGCTGAATTCTATCCCGACCTGCTGGACGAACGTTTCGAATCCGCCTTCGCGATTTACCACCAGCGCTATTCCACGAATACATTCCCGCAGTGGAAGCTGGCTCAGCCGTTCCGCATGCTGGCGCACAACGGCGAAATCAATACGCTCAAAGGCAACATCAACTGGATGCGCAGCCACGAAATTCGCATGGCTTCCAGCGCGTTTGGTGACATGGCCGATGATATCAAGCCGATCATATCAAGTGGTTCGTCGGATTCCGCCGCCCTTGATTCCGTGTTCGAAGTTCTTGTGCGTGCCGGCCGCAATGCGCCGATGGCCAAAACGATGCTGGTTCCCGAGGCATGGTCTCAGCAAGCGGTCGAGATGCCGCAGGCGTGGCAGGATATGTACGGCTACTGCAATGCGGTCATGGAACCCTGGGATGGTCCCGCAGCGCTTGCCATGACCGATGGTCGTTGGGTTTGTGGCGGCCTTGACCGGAACGGCTTGCGCCCGCTGCGGTATGTCGTGACGGGTGATGGCTTGCTAATCGCCGGGTCCGAAGTCGGCATGGTGCCAATCGACGAAGCAAGTGTCGTCGAAAAGGGCGCGCTGGGTCCGGGTCAACTGATTGCCGTCGACATGCAAGAGGGCAAGTTGTTCCATGATGTCGAAATCAAGGACAAGCTTGCAGCGTCCCAGCCGTTCGGCGAATGGGTCGAAAAAGTTGTCGATCTAAACGATCTGACGCGTGACGTGCCAGAGAAGGCTTTGTTCGAAGCATCTGATTTGCGCAAGCGCCAGATTGCTGCCGGCTATTCCATGGAGGAACTGGAACAGGTGCTGGCCCCGATGGCCGAAGACGGGAAAGAGATGATCGCCTCTATGGGCGATGACACACCCAGTGCGGTGCTCTCCAAAACCTATCGCCCGCTCAGCCATTTCTTCCGCCAGAACTTCTCGCAGGTAACGAACCCGCCCATCGACAGCCTGCGCGAAAGCAGGGTTATGTCGCTGAAGACACGCTTTGGCAATCTCAAGAACGTATTGGACGAAGACGGTAGCCAGACAGAAATCCTGGTGCTGGATAGTCCATTCGTCGCCAACGGTGAATTTGATGAAATGTTGCGGCATTTCGGGGAAAATGTATCCATAATTGACTGCACTTTCACGCCTGGTGCCGGATCACTGTCCAAAGGCCTGGCGCGCATCCGGTCAGAGGCAGAGGATGCAGTGCGCTCAGGTGCTGGTCATCTGATATTGACCGATCAGCACCAGAACGAGGACCGCGTCGCGATGCCGATGATCCTTGCGACGTCGGCGGTGCATTCCGGTCTGACGGCCAAGGGCCTGCGCACGTTCTGTTCGATCAACGTCCGTTCTGCGGAATGTGTCGACCCGCACTACTTTGCCGTATTGATCGGTTGCGGTGCAACGACCGTGAATGCCTACCTCGCACAGGATTCGATTGCCGACCGGCTGAATCGTGGTCTGATCGACGGGACGCTAACAGAGGCCGTGAACCGTTATCGCGATGCAATCAACGCAGGCCTTCTCAAGATCATGTCCAAGATGGGAATTTCGGTTCTATCGTCCTACCGCGGTGGTCTGAACTTCGAAGCGGTGGGTCTGTCTCGCGCAATGGTTGCCGAATATTTCCCGGGTATGCAGTCGCGTATCTCCGGGATCGGCACAAATGGTATCCAGACAAAGCTGGAAGACGTACACGCGAAAGGCTGGAAGCAAGGCACCGATATCCTGCCAATTGGCGGATTTTACAAAGCGCGCCGCTCGGGTGAAAAACACGCGTGGGAAGCGCAGACAATGCACATGCTGCAGGCCGCCTGCAATAAGGCGAGCTATGCGATGTGGCAGCAGTTCAGCAAGTCCATGCAAAGCAACCCGCCAATCCACCTGCGTGATCTGCTTGCAATCAAGCCGCTTGGCAAGCCGGTCCCGATTGAAGAAGTCGAAAGCATCACATCGATCCGTCAGCGGTTCGTGACACCTGGCATGTCGCTGGGCGCACTCAGCCCGGAAGCACATAAAACGCTGAACGTCGCAATGAACCGGATCGGGGCCAAGTCGGACTCCGGCGAAGGTGGCGAAGACCCGGCGCATTTCGTGCCTGAATCGAACGGCGACAATCCGTCCGCAAAAATCAAGCAGGTCGCTTCTGGCCGCTTCGGCGTTACGGCCGAATACCTGAACCATTGCGAAGAACTTGAAATCAAGGTCGCACAAGGTGCCAAGCCGGGCGAGGGTGGTCAGCTTCCGGGGATGAAAGTCACAGACCTGATTGCCCGCTTGCGGCATTCGACCAAGGGCGTGACACTGATCTCGCCGCCACCACACCACGATATCTACTCGATCGAGGATCTGGCCCAGCTGATCTATGACCTCAAGCAGATCAACCCGCGTTGTAAGGTGACGGTCAAACTCGTCTCGTCATCCGGCGTCGGCACGATTGCTGCCGGTGTTGCCAAGGCCAAGGCCGACGTGATCCTGATCTCGGGCCACAACGGCGGCACGGGTGCCAGCCCGGGGACATCGATCAAATACGCTGGTCTGCCATGGGAAATGGGCCTGACCGAGGCGCATCAGGTCCTGGCGATGAACAATCTGCGCGAACGCATCACGCTGCGCACGGACGGTGGTTTGCGCACTGGTCGCGATATCGTCATGGCCGCGATGATGGGTGCCGAAGAATACGGCATCGGCACCGCTGCCTTGATCGCAATGGGCTGCATCATGGTCCGTCAGTGCCAATCAAACACCTGCCCTGTCGGCGTCTGCACGCAGGATGAAAGCCTGCGCCAGAAATTCACTGGAAACGCGGACAAGGTCGTGAACCTGATCACGTTTTACGCCACCGAAGTGCGCGAAATCCTCGCCTCAATCGGGGCGCGGTCGCTGGATGACGTGATCGGGCGTGCTGACCTGCTTACACAGGTGTCACGCGGTTCTGCACATCTGGATGATCTTGATCTGAACCCCTTGCTGATCACTGTCGATGGTGCGGCCAAGATCAAGTACGACCGCAATCGTCCACGCAACCCTGTCGATGACACGCTGGACGCACAAATCGTCAAGGACGCCGACCGCTTCCTGAAAGACGGCGAAAAAATGCAGTTGGAATACGCCGTGCAAAACACACTGCGCACGGTCGGGACACGTACGTCCTCGCATATCGTCAGCCGGTTCGGCATGCGCAACGACCTGCAACAAGACCATCTGACCGTAAAGCTGCGCGGCTCGGCCGGGCAATCGCTGGGTGCTTTCGCAGTGCCGGGCCTGAAGCTGGAAGTGTCGGGCGATGCGAACGACTATGTCGGCAAGGGCTTGTCAGGCGGCACGATTATCGTGCGTCCGCAGATGCAAAGTCCGCTTGTGGCCTCCGAAAACACGATCATCGGCAACACGGTCCTTTACGGGGCGACGGATGGATATCTCTTTGCCGCCGGTCGGGCGGGCGAGCGGTTCGCCGTGCGTAATTCCGGTGCGAAAGTCGTGATCGAAGGCTGCGGTACGAACGGCTGCGAATACATGACGGGTGGCGTTGCTGTGATCCTCGGATCAATCGGTGCAAACTTCGGTGCGGGTATGACAGGCGGCATGGCCTATCTTTATGATCCCGAGGGTCTTTCCGGCGTTTTGATCAATATGGAAACACTGGTAACCTGTCCGGTAACGGTGGATCACTGGGAATCCCAGCTTCACGGATTGATCAAGCGCCATGCCGCAGAAACCGGCAGCCGCAAGGCGACGGAAATCCTGCAGCACTGGGATGTAGAGAAATCAAACTTCCTGCAAATCTGTCCAAAGGAAATGCTCATCCACCTTCCGGTTCCGCTGACAGAGGAAGAGGCGGCCATTCCAGCCGAATAACTGTTGTGAGAACCCCGCATTGCGCGGGGTTTTCCATCAGCCTGCCTTGACCATGTCAAAATTGGCGTGGCTTAACGTGGCATGGCAAAACCCAAGACCAAAAAGACAACACGCAAGAAAGCACCGCCCAAACCGAGCCTATTGGCACGGTTGCGTCGCCTGCTCTGGCGTGGCCTGTTCGGGGTCTTTGCATTCGTCGTGCTGGTGACGCTTTTGTTCACCGTGGTGAACCCGCCTACAAATATCTACATGGCCAGCGAAAGCCGCCGACTGGGTGGTGTCACTCAGGAATGGGTCGCGCTCGAAAATATCGCGCCCGTGATGGCCCGATCCGCCGTAGCCGCCGAGGATGCGAATTTCTGTCTGCATTGGGGACTGGACGTGGACGCCATTCAGACCGCAATCGACGAAGGCAGCAATCGTGGCGCATCGACGATATCGCAGCAAACCGTCAAGAACGTCTATCTCTGGCATGGCCGATCTTACATGCGCAAAGCAATAGAGGCCATCTGGACCCCGCTGGTCGAGGCTGTCTGGTCAAAACGCCGCGTGCTGGAGGTTTATCTGAACGTCGCCGAATTCGATGAAGGCGTGTTCGGCGTGCAGGCCGCGGCGCGACATTATTTCGGTGTCGATGCTGCCGATCTGACACCACGTCAGGCGGCGCGGCTTGCGATGGTTTTGCCATCGCCCAAGACCCGCAGTGCGTCAAATCCGACACCCACCCAGCGACGCCGCGCGGCCAGTATCATGGATGGGGCCGCAACGATCCTTGCCGATGGACGGGCGGACTGCTTCGAAGGTTGAACGCACGCGCGGGATGCGGCATTGAAGATGCAGCCACAACGTGAGTTGCCCCCATGAACCGACTTTACCATTACCCGCTGTCTCCGTTTTCGCGCAAAGTGCGCCTGTCCATGGCAGAGAAGAAAATCGAAGTCGAACTGGTCGAGGAACGGTATTGGGAACAGGATGCCGATTTCCTGCGCCGCAACCCTGCTGGCAAGGTGCCAGTCCTGAAAATGGGCAACCGTACAATGGCCGATAGTACGGCCATTTGTGAATATCTCGAAGATAGCCATCCGACCCCGCCGCTTCTTCCAAACGGCGCGGAAGGCCGGTACGAAGCGCGGCGGATCGTTGCGTGGTTCGATGACAAATTCTACAAGGAAGTCACCGCCAAGCTGTTGGGTGAACGCGTGTTCCGCAAAGTGATGGGCACCGGCTATCCCGACAGCACGAACGTCAAGGCAGGATCCCGCGCGGTCAAGTACCACCTTGATTACATGGCCCACCTTCTGGACCAGCGGCGCTGGCTTGCCGGCAACGACATGACGCTCGCCGATTTCGCGGCAGCGGCACAGTTGTCATGTCTGGACTATATTTCCGACGTTGACTGGAACCGCCACGAGGTCGTGAAAGACTGGTATGCCAAGATCAAATCCCGCCCAGCGTTCCGTTCCCTTCTGGCCGATCAGGTCCCCGGTTTTCCGCAACCTGCCCACTATGCCGATCTTGACTTCTAAGCGGGGATCCCACCCACGCGCGTCATGTCGCTAAGGACCGAACTCGACAGTTTTGCCCGTGCCGAAGGGTTCGCAAAAATCGGGGTTTGCCGCCCCGATGCCGTGTCGCTTGCGCAGTCGCTAGAGCAGTTCGTTGATGCTGGTTACCACGGGCAGATGGGCTGGATGGCCGATAGGATGCACTGGCGTGGCGATCCGTCCGCACTTTGGCCAGCAGCGAAATCAGTGGTGATGTTCGCCGAACCTTACACACCGACACATGATCCGCTGGCTGTGCTGGGGCACAAGGACAAGGCCGCCATTTCTGTCTATGCGCAGGGCCGCGACTATCACGACGTCCTCAAGAAGCGGCTCAAGCGGGTCGGGCGCTGGTTCATCTCGCAAGTGCCAGATGCGGAAATCAAGGTTTTCGTAGATACCGCGCCGGTCATGGAAAAACCGCTCGCTCAGGCGGCGGGGCTTGGCTGGCAAGGCAAACACACCAATCTGCTGGGCCGCGATCTGGGCAACTGGTTCTTTTTGGGCGCGATGTTCACGACCGTACCGCTTGATCCCGATCCGCCAGAGGTTGGCCATTGCGGTAGCTGCACCGCTTGTCTCGATATCTGCCCGACCAACGCCTTTCCAGCGCCTTACAAACTGGATGCACGGCGCTGCATTTCCTACTTGACGATCGAACACAAAGGACCGGTTGCAGACGACCTGCGGGGTCTGATGGGCAATCGAATCTACGGTTGCGATGATTGCCTTGCTATTTGCCCGTGGAACAAATTCGCCGAAACCGCACGGGATGCGAAATACGCAGCCCGCGCTGACGTGAAAGACCCACCTCTGGCAGAACTGGCTGTTCTGGATGATGCAGCGTTCCGCGAACGTTTTTCCGGGTCGCCGATAAAGCGGATCGGACGTGATCGTTTTGTGCGCAATGTGCTTTATGCCATCGGAAATTCAGGGCTGCCCGCGTTGATGTCTGTCGCAGAAACGCAGTTGGCTGATCCCGACCCGACAGTTGCCGATGCTGCGCGCTGGGCTGTGGACAAACTACGGTCCGGTCAGACGGGATTGTGACGTCTGCCAACCTCGGCTAGCGCGAAATCTGCACTATGTTCATCTGAAACGCGTCACTTACATAGCCCCAAGCCAAGTAGGATCAGGATGATGAACAAGATATTCAAGGCTGCCACCCTCAGCGCAATTCTGGCAACAGGCGCCGCAGCCGAAGTGCCACAAGGTCCACCCAACGCCAATTTCGAACCGGCATTCGAAAATCAGACCCGCGCCCCGCAATTGCCGAAAACGAACGTCGAGGTAAGTAACTTCGCCGAAGGACTGGAACATCCCTGGGGCATCGCCCGCCTGCCCGATGGGCGTTATCTGGTGACCGAGCGGCCCGGTCGTTTGCGTCTGGTTGGTGCCGACGGCGGTGTGTCAGGAGAGATCGCCGGCCTGCCGACAGTCGATAATCGCGGGCAGGGCGGCTTGTTGGACGTCGCGCTCTCTCATGATTTTGAAAATGACCAGACAGTGTACTGGACCTACGCCAAAGGCGTGCCGGGCGGCACTGTGACGGCAGCGGCCCGCGGGGTTTTTTCTGAAGGTGGCGAAATTCTTGACGCGCGCGATATCTTCGTTCAGCAGCCACCGTCGCAAAACCCGATGCACTACGGCAGCAGGATCATCCCGATGCCCGACGGCATGGTCTGGATCACCACAGGCGAACACTCCGTGCGCGAAGATGCTGTCAAAGCGCAGGATATCAACATTACCTACGGCAAGGTGATCCGCGTGACGTGGGACGGGCTGGCACCGATGGATAACCCCTATGTCGGTGAAAATGGCGATGACGCCGTCTGGTCGTATGGTCATCGGAATATTCAGGGTGCAGCCCTTGATGCCAGCGGCGCGCTTTGGACAATCGAACACGGCCCGCGCGGCGGGGACGAACTGAACAAACCGGAAGCGGCCAAGAACTATGGTTGGCCTGCGATTTCATACGGTATCAATTACAATGGTAGCCCCGTCGGCGGTGGTGAAGCGGTCGCCGAAGGGATGGAGCAACCGGTCTATTACTGGGATCCGGTGATCGCCCCCGGCGGCATGGTCTTTTACGACGGACCTTTCGCGCCTTGGCAAGGCGATCTGATCATCGCGTCACTGCGTCCGGGCGGTCTTGTCCGTCTTGAACTGGAAGACGGCCGTGTCGTTGGCGAAGAACGTCTTTTGACCGATGTTGGTCGGGTGCGCGACGTTGAATTGCTTCCCGATGGCAGCTTGCTTGCGCTGCTTGATGCGGCGGATGGCGGTATCCTGCGAGTGACGCCAACCGAATGAATTTCAAGCTGCTCCTCGCCCGTATCGCGGCGCGTATCGAACGGTGGACGGATGTGCTTCGTCGCCCCAGCAAGGCAGAACCAAGCATCACGCCCTATGTCGGCTATGCGACGCCCCAGCATCTGATTGTGCGCGGGCGTGTTCTGGCCACGCGGCAGGAACGGTTGATGCGGCCGGATCAGTCGCGATTTGCGAACTTCCGCGCGATGATAGGTTTGTTTCGCACAGACGAAATGGCCGACGTGATTGTCAGCGCAGGCGAAGTCATGACGCGGACCGACGAAGAAGGCTACTTCACGCTGGAACTGCCGCGCGGTGACGCAACGGGCCGCACGATCGTCACGGTAACGCTGGGCAAGAAAAGCTGGCAATGTCCCGTGATCATTCCGGACACGGCAGCGTCCTACGGGATCATTTCGGACATCGACGACACGATGATCCTGACCGGTGCCTATTCCTTGGCCCGCAACATCTGGACCTCATTGACCGGAAATGCCGCGACACGACTGGTGTTTCCAGACGCAGTCCGGCTGATGGCGCGGCTCAATACGGTTGTGAGCCCGGTGTTCTTTGTCAGTTCTTCGCCTTGGAATTTCTATCCGTTCCTGCGTGAAATCATGTCGAAATCCCAACTGCCCGAAGCACCGATGTTTCTGCGCGATTACGGGATCAGCGAAACGCAATTCATCACCGGAACGCATGGTGACCACAAAGGACAGGCCATTGACACCATTCTCGCGGCGAACCCGAACTTGCCCTTTGTGTTGATCGGCGACACCGGCCAGCACGATGCGCATGTCTATGCCGATGCCGTGAAACGCCATCCAGGCCGGATCGCCCGCGTTATTTTGCGGCAAGCCGGGCCGCGTCAGGATGCTCACGCTATCAGTGCCTTGCGCGCTGCGGGAATCCCTGTGCATGTTGCGCCAAGTTATGATGACATGGACTTCTAGTAATGCAGCCCTTGCGTGGCATCCTGTTCAAGGTCTCGTCGGTCGCTGTTTTCATGATCATGGCAAGCTTGATCAAGGCGACCGCTGACAGTGTGCCACCGGGACAGGCCGTGTTTTTCCGGTCGTTCTTTGCCATGCCAATCATCCTTGGCTGGCTCGCCATGCGCCGTGAATTGCGTAACGGGTGGAAAACGCAGAAACCTTTTGGTCATTTGTGGCGCGGTATACTTGGCACCATTGCAATGGGATTGGGGTTCACCGGACTTGCCCTTTTACCGCTTCCCGAAGTGACCGCTCTTGGCTATGCGGCCCCACTGATCGTTGTGATCATCGCCGCTGTCTATCTCAAAGAACCGGTTGGCGTCGTACGTCTCAGCGCAGTCGCGTTGGGTCTGGTTGGCGTGTTGATCGTCATTTCGCCCCGTTTGTCGCTCGGCGCAAAGATGAACTCGACCGAAACACTTGGCGTGATCGTCGTTCTGTGTGGTGCGATGACGGTGGCCATGGTGCAGGTCCTGGTCCGCAAACTTGTGCGCACCGAAAGCACGGCGACAATCGTGTTCTGGTTCACGGTGACGTCCACGATCATGTCACTTTTGACATTGCCATGGGGGTGGGTCGTGCCGTCTTGGGACGTGGCCGCTCTGTTGGTCCTCGCCGGCCTCTTGGGGGGCGTCGGACAGATGCTTGTCACCACCAGTTACCGCCATGCAGAGGCATCGCTGATCGCGCCCTTTGATTACACCTCGATGCTGCTGGCGTTATTTATCGGATATTTCGTCTTCAGCGAAGTGCCGACGACGCCAATGCTGATCGGCGCAAGTCTCGTGATTGCGGCTGGAATTCTTGTTGTTCTGCGTGAACGCCACCTTGGTCTGCAGCGTGCGCGGCAACGCGCCGTTACCGGCAAGTTTGGCGGTTAGACCAACGGGTAATTTCGTGGTATGGTTGTCATCCACATCGGAGGATATCATGCAAAAACGCAAGTCAGAAGATACCCGCAAAACCGACCTCGCCCGTGCGATCGCTGCTGAACGGGTCGCGACACCAAAGCCTGCGACCCTTGATCTTCAGCGCAGACCGCGGGCTCATGCGCAACAACGCGTAAAAGCGTTCCTGCGGATTGACCGCGGCTACAAGGCCTAGCTGCGCACCAGTTTTTCGTAGGACGACGCTACGTCCAGCGCAAGCGCGCCGACCTCGAAGTTGTAATCGCCGATCTGCCCGACCGGTGTCACCTCTGCCGCTGTGCCTGTCAGCCAGCATTGCTCGAAGCCTTCCAGCTCTTCGGGCATGATGACACGCTCATGCACGGTGACACCCTGTTCCTTAAGCATCCCAATCACCGTCTGACGGGTGATGCCGTTCAAAAAGGCATCCGGCTTGGGTGTGTGCACTTCACCATCCTTGACGAAGAACAGGTTCGCGCCGGTGCATTCGGCCACATAGCCGCGGTAATCAAACATCAGCGCGTCTGAACAGCCCTTCGCTTCTGCGGCGTGCTTGGACATTGTGGCGATCATGTAAAGCCCGGCGGCCTTGGCCTGAGATGGTGCCGTTTCCGGCGACGGGCGCTTCCATTTCGCAATATCAAGCTTGGCGCCCTTGGTTTTGGCATCACCATAGTAATTGCCCCATTCCCAGACCGCGACGGCAAGATGGACAGGATTGCGTGCTGCTGCAACGCCCATGTCCTCACCCGACCCGCGCCAGGCGACAGGGCGGACATAGGCGTCCTTTAATCCGTTGGCATCCAGTGCGGCCTGCTTGGCAGCTTCGATCTCATCGACCGAATAGGGGATGTCAAAGTCGATCAGCTGACCAGATTTGATCAGCCGTTCAGAATGCTCGCGCGATTTGAATATCTTGCCAGAATAGCAACGCTCGCCCTCGAATACGGAAGAGGCGTAGTGCATGGCGTGGGTCAGGATATGCACCTTTGCGTCACGCCATTCGACCAGTTGGCCGTCAAACCAGATTTTACCGTCCCGATCATCATATGCGCCCGCCATCGGACCACTCCTTCAATTTTGCATTTATTGCGTGAATAGGTCCGAAACGGACATAAAGTTACGCATTTTCTGTGAATCGCTACCAATGCAGCCTTGGAATGTCAACAAGGCTGACATATTCTTGCGTCAACTTCAGCTAAGGGGTTTGAAAATGTCGCAAAATACGCAACCGCAGGTCGGGCAAAGCCTACTGTTTCTGACGGATGAACAGGTGCGGCAGGGAATCGAAGCGATGTTTTTCGCCTACCGCGGCTTCACCGCCGACCCGGATCGTATCCTTTCGGAAAAGGCATATGGCCGGGCGCATCACCGGGCCATCCACTTCATTCACCGCAGTCCCGGCACCACGGTCAATAACCTTATCGCCATCCTTGGAGTTACAAAGCAATCGCTTAATCGTGTCTTGCGCACACTGGTTGCTGACGGTTTGGTGTCCTCAACCGTCGGGGCGCGTGACAAACGTGAACGACATCTGCATCTTACGGAAGCGGGGGCAGCCTTGGAGCGAGAGCTTTCTAATGCACAGCGTGACCGTATGCGCAGCGCCTATAGGGCGGCAGGGCCAGAGGCCGTTGTCGGATTCCGGCAGGTGCTGGAAGCTATGATGGATGACGATATGCGCGGCGCATACGAGACGATGAAGGACAGAGCTGAATGATTGCAGACGATGCCCACCTGCTGATTGTCGATGATGACGAACGTATTCGCACACTTCTGCAAAAGTTTCTGTCCCGGAACGGGTTCCTTGTGTCAGGGGCCCGCGACGCGGCCCATGCCCGCCGTATCCTTGCAGGTCTGGAATTCGACCTGATCGTTCTGGACGTGATGATGCCGGGCGAGGACGGAATTTCCCTGTGCCGCGATCTGCGCCAGACGATCACGACCCCGATCCTACTTCTGACCGCCAAGGGCGAAACGGATGACCGGATCAAAGGCCTTGAATCCGGCGCTGATGATTACCTTGCCAAGCCGTTCGAACCGAAAGAACTGTTATTGCGCATCAACGCGATCCTGCGCCGCGTGCCTCAGGTGGAAGCGGACCCCATTGCCCCAAAGGTCCTTCATATGGGGCCTGTGCGCTATGATATCGCCCGTGGCGAGATGTGGAATGGCGACGACATGGTGCGGTTGACCGCCACGGAAAGCCAGCTGATGCGCATCTTCTCGGCGTCCCCGGGCGAGGCGATGACGCGCGCCCGCCTTGTCGAGGAGTTGAGCAGGTCAGGTGGGCAGACTCAGGAACGCGCTGTCGATGTTCAGATCACCCGTCTGCGCCGCAAGATCGAGGTCGATCCAAAACAGCCCCGCTATCTGCAAACCGTGCGCGGTGCCGGATACATGCTCGCGCCAGAGTGACGTTTGCCGCATGGCGCGGTCAGAATAGCCATTGCAGTTTCCGTCCGGATTGGATGAGTTGGACGTATGACAACCGCTCTGATCACACACCCCGCCTGCTATGACCACGTAACGCCACCGGGACATCCCGAACAGGTAGCACGGCTTGATGCCGTACTTGGCGCCTTGGAAGACATCGACCTGCTGCGCCTCAAGGCCCCGCAGGGTTCAGAGGACGATATCCTGCGCGCCCACCCGCAGGCCCATATCAACGCCATCCGCGCGGCTGCACCGGAACAGGGCTGGCGCGCGCTCGATGCAGACACGCATATGTCCGACGGCACGCTCGAAGCAGCATTTCGCGGCGTCGGCGGCATCGTCCGTGCGGTCGATGCGGTGATGACCGGTGAAGCAGACAATGCTTTTGTCGCCATGCGCCCCCCGGGCCATCATGCAGAGCGCGAAACGGCGATGGGATTTTGCTTCTTCGGGAACGTGGCAATTGCCGCAAAGTATCTGCTGGATCATCACGGCCTAAAACGTATCGCTATCGTTGATTTCGATGTGCATCACGGCAACGGCACGCAGGATCTTGTCGAAGACGACGCCCGCATCCTGTTCTGCTCGACGCACCAGATGCCGCTTTATCCCGGCACTGGTGCCGCGCATGAAACCGGTGTCGGCAACGTGCTGAACGTTCCTTTGCGGGAAGGGGATGGATCGAAACCATTCCGGGACGTGATGGAACGGGTTGTTCTGCCCCGAGTTGATGCATTTTCTCCCGAATTCCTGCTGATCTCGGCAGGCTTTGATGCACATAAGGATGATCCACTGGCGGGGTTGAACCTGGTCGACGATGACTTTGCCTGGGTGACGCTGCAGCTTTGCGATCTGGCAGCGAAACATTGCCAGGGTCGCGTTGTGTCTGCGTTGGAGGGCGGGTATGACTTGCCCGCGCTTGGTGCCTCGGCACGGGCGCACGTGAATGTGTTGAAGGAGGCTGCCGGATGAGCGCGCCAAACGTCGATGAGATGAGTTTTGAAGACGCGATGAAAGAGCTGGAAACCGTTGTCGGCCAGCTGGAACGCGGCGACGTCGCGCTGGATCAGTCTATCGCGCTTTACGAACGCGGCGCTGCGCTCAAGGCGCGCTGCGAGGCGAAGCTGAAAGAAGCCGAAGAAAAAGTCGCCAAGATCACCCTAACGCCGGATGGGCAGCCAAACGGAACGACGCCGCTGGATGGCTAGGAACTTCGAGGCTGCTTTGGCCGATGCAGCAACTGCGGTTCAGTCATTTCTTGCAGCAGAGATACACACACCGTTGAATGTCACCTTGGGCGAAGCAATGCGCTACGCGGTCGTTGGTGGGAAAGGTCTGCGCGGCTTTCTTGCGATGGAAAGCGCGCGTCTGCACGGTGTGCCCGCATTGCAGGCGGTCATGCCAGCGGCGGCGATCGAATGCTTGCACGCTTACTCCCTTGTGCATGACGACCTGCCTTGCATGGATGACGACGATCTGCGACGGGGCCAACCGACTGTCCACAAGAAATGGGACGAAGCAACAGCCGTCCTCGCGGGGGACGCATTGCATGCCAAAGCATTCGAACTGCTGGCGCGCGCCGATTTCTCGGAAAAGACTCAAGTTGCCTTGCTCTGGTCCTTGGCGCGGGCCGCCGGTGGGCAAGGCATGGTCGGGGGTCAGGCCGCCGACATCGCAGCCGAAAGCGCTGCAGACCCGCTCGACCTCGACGGCATCATGGCGCTGCAAAAAGGCAAGACTGGGGAGCTTATCACTTGGTCATGTCTCGTCGGGCCAATCATCGCTGACGCGTCACTGACACCCTTGCGCACCTATGGCGACGCCCTCGGCCTCGCGTTCCAGATCACTGATGACATTTTGGATGTCGAAGGCGACGCCGCGACCGTCGGCAAGGCCGTATCCAAAGACGAAGCCGCCGGAAAGGCCACTTTTGTTTCGCTTCTTGGTCTTGATGGGGCGAAGCGTCGCGCAGCGGAACTGGTGGAATCAGCGCAAGATGCGCTAAGTCCTTATGGCAAAGATGCGGATACACTCCGCGCGGCGGCGCAGTTCGTTCTGCACCGCAAGAAGTAGGAGCCACCTCATGGCTGAGCGTCCCAAAACACCCATTCTGGATCGTGTGACTGTGCCGGCAGACATGAAAGTTCTGACCGATGCAGAGTTGCACCAGCTGGCCGACGACGTGCGGGCCGAGACGATCTCTGCCGTCTCCGAGACAGGCGGTCACTTGGGTGCGGGTCTTGGCGTTGTCGAACTGACCGTAGCCTTGCATGCAGTCTTTGACGCGCCCAAGGACAAGATCATCTGGGACGTGTCACACCAGTGCTATCCGCACAAGATCCTGACTGGACGGCGCGACCGCATCCGCACCCTGCGGATGAAGGATGGTTTGTCCGGTTTCACAAAGCGCAGCGAAAGCGAATACGATTGCTTTGGCGCCGCCCATTCCAGCACGTCGATCTCGGCGGCACTGGGCTTTTCGGTTGCGCGTGACCTTGGCGGGCAGGGCGGTGATGCAATTGCGGTAATCGGTGACGGCGCGATGTCGGCGGGCATGGCTTATGAGGCGATGAATAACGCAGGCCATCTGGGCAAGCGGCTGATCGTGATCCTCAACGATAACGATATGTCGATCGCACCCCCTGTCGGAGCGATGTCGTCCTATCTGTCGCGTCTTTACGCAGGCGAGCCGTTTCAGGAATTGAAAGCCGCCGCCAAGGGTGCAATTTCCCTGCTGCCCGAACCTCTCCGCGAAGGTGCCAAACGCGCCAAGGACATGGTCAAGCACATGACCGTCGGCGGCACCCTTTTCGAGGAATTGGGATTCAGCTATCTCGGCCCCATTGACGGTCACGACATGGAACAACTGCTGTCGGTGCTGCGCACCGTCAAGGCACGGGCCACTGGCCCGATCCTGATCCACGCGATTACAAAAAAGGGTAAAGGCTACGCTCCGGCAGAGGCTGCCCGTGATCGTGGACACGCGACCGGTAAATTTGACGTCGTAACAGGCGAACAGCAAAAAGCGAAAAGCAATGCGCCGTCCTACACCTCTGTCTTTGCCGAAAGTCTTCTGAAACACGCAGCCGAAGACAGCCGCATCTGCGCTGTCACAGCGGCGATGCCCGATGGTACGGGGCTGAACAAGTTCATGGAACGCTACGCCTCGCGCTGTTTTGACGTCGGTATTGCTGAACAACACGCCGTGACATTCAGCGCGGGTCTTGCCGCTGGCGGGATGCGTCCGTTCTGTGCGCTCTATTCGACGTTCCTACAGCGTGGCTATGATCAGGTCGTACACGATGTGGCAATCCAGCGGCTTCCGGTGCGCTTTGCCATAGACCGCGCCGGTCTGGTTGGCGCAGACGGTGCGACCCATGCAGGCGCATTTGATGTCGCCTACTTGGCGAACCTGCCCGGATTCGTCGTGATGGCCGCAGCGGACGAGGCCGAGCTTGTGCATATGGTCGCCACCGCAGCACAGCACGACGACGGCCCAATCGCGTTCCGCTTTCCACGTGGTGAAGGCGTCGGCGTTGATATCCCGGTTGACGCCACACCTTTGGAAATCGGCAAGGGCCGCATGATCCGCGAAGGCAAGCAAGTAGCAATCCTGTCATTCGGGACACGTCTGCAAGAAGTCGAAGCAGCCTGCGAATCGCTTGCCGCGAAAGGGATCACCCCGACCATCGCGGACGCCCGCTTTGCCAAACCGCTCGATCGCGAACTGATCCTCAAACTCGCATCAGAGCACGAGGCGTTGATCACCATCGAAGAAGGCGCAGTCGGCGGTTTCGGCAGCCATGTGGCGCAACTCCTCGCCGACGAAGGCGTGTTCGATCACGGCCTGAAATTCCGGTCCATGGTCCTGCCGGATATCTTCATCGATCAGGCCAACCCGCGCGACATGTACGCAGTCGCCGGACTGAACGCCGAACATATCGAAGCGAAGGTGCTCGAGGTGATGGGTGTCGTAACAATGGGAAAGCGGGCCTAGGCCTGTTGGGCGCTTCTAACGGAAGTTTGGCCGGTACAACGCGGGTCTGCGGACCGTGCAACTGAAAACATAAGAAGGCATGTTTCAGCTTCCCGTCCGGCGATCCGAGAAATGTTCCGGCAGTCATGCAATGACCGCATAAGCAAACTTCACCGCCCCAAACGATCCAACCGCTGCTCAATCGCATCAAGCTTGGCCAGCACTTCGTCCCGGTAGGCGTCCGTATTGGCGTTGTCTTCTGCGTGATGGGCATCCTGCATCGAATTGACGATGAGACCAACCAACAGGTTCACGACCGCGAATGTCGTCACAAGGATAAAAGGCACGAAGAAGGCCCAAGCGTACGGATAGACCTCCATCACCGGGCGCACGATCCCCATGGACCAGCTTTCCAGCGTCATGATCTGGAACAGTGTATAGCCGCTGTCGCCCAATGTGCCGAACCAATCGGGAAAGCTGTCGCCGAACAGCTTGGTGGCCATAACGGCCCCGATGTAAAACATCATGCCCATCAGCACGAAAACCGAACCCATACCGGGAAGCGCGGTCACGAAACCTTCGACCACGCGGCGCAATGACGGTGCGACAGACACCACGCGCAACAGGCGCAAAATGCGCAATGCCCGCAGGACCGACAATCCACCCGCGCTGGGCAAAAGCGAGATGCCGACAATCACGAAATCAAAGACGTTCCACCCGTTACGGAAGAACGACAGCCGGTAGGCAAAGAACTTTGCCAGCAGCTCGACCACAAAGATCGCAAGACAAAGCGCGTCAAGAAACAGGATCAAATCCCCGGCAACCGCCATCACAGGCTTGGACGTTTCCAGCCCAAGGATCGCCGCGTTGAACAGAATAACCCCTAGGATCCCGTAACGGACCCAGGATGTTTCAAGCAGACTGGCAACGCGTTGGCGCATCGGTATTCCTTTTGACAAACTTGGCTTTGATATGTGGTGCAGACCCAGCGCTACAAGGCCCATTGCGCGGATATGGCAAAGCAGTGCCGTTTCATCGGCAGATGACCTCTTCAGCGATCCAAATGCGCGGACTGACGTATCGTCAGTCTGGACGAAACAGTACGCGCTGACGCAGTCTGCGGCCATGTCTACCTACCCCGTTCGCCTCTACCGTTGGATCGTGTTTCTTTTGGCCGCGGGCTATTGTCTGCGCATGATCGTCATGGGGGATTACGGCGAATTCGCGGGACCGTTCCGGTATCTGACGGTCTGGGCGCTGTTCCTGTCGTTCTTCTGTGCCAGCCGCATGATGGCGCGCGAAGAAGGACGCACGACGCGCCGCTTTGATGGGATGGTGTCGATGACTGCCGTCATTAATGCAATGGTCGTCTTTCTTTACTGGCGGTTGTTCTTCGCGGACCCCGCGTCCGTGACCAGCGACGGGCAGATCGGGCCGCTCTATCTGGAATTGTACCTGCATCTTGCCGGACCGTTGCTGCAATGGATCGACGCCTTGTTCATCCACCGCAGTTTTCGCAGGCCGTTTGCGGCACTTGGCTGGTTGTTCGGCGTGATCTCTATCTACGTTGTGTGGGGCGAACTTGTTTTGCAACGCATGAACGACACGCCGCGCGGAACAGTCACCACCGGATTGCCTTATCCGTTCCTGAACAATCTGACCTTCGATGATCGGGTGGTGTTCTATGCCAGTAATTTCGGCGTAGCGATCGTGTTCCTCTTGGGCTTTGCCGCGCTGGCGTGGCTTATCCGGCGCTTTCTTCCGCAGCCAACAGCGCCTGTAATCCGGACCGATAGTCCGGAAACAGCAACCTGACCCCCAGTTCATCCTTGATCCGGTCGTTTCGCACCTTCTTGCTTTCAGCATAAAAACTGCGAGCCATCGGGGACATATCCGCGGACTCGAAATCCACTGCTTCGGGAACGGGCAAGCCCAGCAGTTCCGCAGCATAGGCAATGACATCTTGTGGGGGTGCGGGATCATCGTCGCAGACGTTGTAGGCCGCCCCCGGATTGGGTTTCCTGATCGAGGCTTCCAACACGCGCGCGATATCGGATACATGGGTGCGGCTGAACACCTGACCTTGCTTGATGATCCGCCGGGCGGTGCCGTTTCGCACCTTTGAAAACGGTCCGCGACCCGGCCCATAGATGCCCGCAAGGCGAAAGATATGAAGCGGCAGGCCCGGAATGGCAGCCCATTGTGCTTCGGCGTCCGCGCGCGCCTTGCCGCGCTTGGTCGTGGGCGTCAGCGGGGTACTCTCGTCCACCCAATCGCCATCATGATCGCCGTAAACACCAGTGGTGGACAGATATCCGACCCATGCGAACTGATCCGCCCGCGCGGCGATCTCATCACGCAGTGCTGCAAGAACCGGATCACCGTCGTCATCGGGGGACGCTGACACAAGAATATGGGTCGCGGCATTCAGGGCTGGGGTCATATCGGCACCCGGCCAGATGCGCGGTTCAATCCCGCTTTGCATCAGCGACGCCAGCTTGTCCTCGCTGCGCGTTGTGCCGATCACACGCCAGTCTTGCGGCAGCAGCAGCCGCGAAAGCGCCTTGGCCGAATAGCCGTGCCCGAACGAAAGAAGTGTATTTTCCATGGCGCATAGGTGCAGGACGGATTGCGCAAGCGCAAGGGCGTGATAGATTTCTGCCATGTCCGAAAAAACGCCAAATCTGGATGACGCCTATGCGCTGAAAACAGCGCAGGATGTCACTGCGCTCTATGAAAATTGGGCGCACAGTTACGATGTCGGCTTCAGCGATTCACAGGGGTATCAACTGCCCAACGTCGTCGCACGCGCGTTTGTCGCGGCTGGCGGCAAAGGTCCGGTGCTGGATGTCGGGGCCGGTACGGGGCTGGTGGCAGAACAGCTTGCCCGTGTGGGGGTCACCCCGATCGACGCGCTTGATCTGTCGGTCGATATGCTGGACGTCGCGCGCAACAAGCAGATTTATCGCAATATTCTGGTGGCCGATGTAACGAAACCGATCAGCGGCAGTGCTGAGGATTACGCCGGTATCATCAGTGCAGGAACCTTTACGCATGGACACGTCGGATTCGAAGGTCTTTTGCCGCTGCTGAATATCACGCGACCAGCAGCGGTTTTCGCCCTCTCCGTCAATCTAAAGCATCACGAAGCCGCCGACTTCGCTGCAGGATTTGAAGGATTGGCCGGACAAATCGCGGATCTAAGAACGCATGACGTGCGCATCTATGATGATCGCGCCGCCGCCCCGAATCGACAGGACCTGGCGCGGATCGTGACCTTCACCAAGGTCTAGCGCCCCTTCCAGACCGGATCGCGTTTTTCGGCAAAGGCGCGGGCGCCTTCGGCCTGATCATCGCTGGAATAAAGCGTATCCACACTGGCAAGCTGCCGCTTCGTGATCCGGTTCATCGCATCCTGAAACTTGCTGTCTTCGGCATCGCGCACGATTTCCTTGATGGCGGCATAGACAAGCGGTGGACCCGACGCGATCAGATCGGCCATCGCGCGGGCAGCATGCATCAGATCGGCCGCAGGATGGATATGGTTCACAATCCCCCAGAGATGGGCTTCTTGTGCGTCGAACCAGCGCCCCGTCAGCAGCAGTTCCATGGCAATATGATAAGGGATACGTTTGGGCAGTTTGACGCTGGCAGCATCCGCGACGGTGCCCGACCGTATTTCCGGCAGCGCAAATGTCGCGTGGTCCGCGGCAAGGATGATGTCGGCCGCCAGCGCCAATTCCAGACCACCACCACAACAAATGCCATTGACTGCGGCGATCACCGGCTTGTTCATGCCGCGCAATTCCTGCAATCCGCCAAAGCCGCCCACTCCATAATCGCCATCTACCGCATCGCCATCATTGGCCGCTTTCAGATCCCAACCGGGGCAAAAGAACTTTTCACCCGCGCCGGTGATAACGGCGACGCGCAAATCCGGATCATCGCGAAATTTGGCAAAGACATCGCCCATCCGGCGGGATGTTTGCAAGTCGATGGCGTTGGCCTTCGGACGGTCCAGTGTGACCTGAAGGATCGCACCATCGCGCTGTGTCTTGATTGGATTTGTCATGTGTCTTCCTCCGGCATGGATTGGCTCCAAAGCGCGTCTGCGGCGATGGCGAATTGCGGGGTGCAGATCAGCGGGTTGACCTCAAGCTCGACAAAGCCGCTGGCATGGTCAACCACAAAGGCTTGCAGCCGCAGGATCGCTTCAACGATTGCGCCCCTATCTGCAGCAGGACCACCGCGGTAACCGGCAAGCAACGGCGCAATGCGTAGCCGTGCAAGCGCGCTTTCAATGTCATCCGCTGTCACGGGCAACAGAATGTGCTGCGTATCCTGCCACAGCTCTGTCAGCGTGCCACCGGCACCGATGGTCAGTACGATACCATGCGCCGGGTCACGCAAGAATGCGACCAGCAATTCCGCGACACACTCCTGGACCATTTCCTCAATCAGTACCGCACTAGCATCGGGCAATTTCGCTATCGCATCATGCACCGCGGCCACGTCGGGCAGGTCCAGGATGACCCCACCTTTGTCGGTCTTGTGCAGCAGGTCGGTGCGTTTCATGGCAACCGGAAATGCCAGCGTCGCGACCTGCGCGACGGACGCGCCACGCGGTACCGGCACGCCGTACTCGGCCAACGCTGCCTTCGTCGTAGCCTCGGAATGCGATACGACCGGACCGCCGAATGCACCTGACAGTATGCCGCTCTTTGGGACGCGACGCACCAAGGCGGCAACAGCACTCATCGCATCCGACAAGCCCTGAAGCGGCGCGACACCAGCGGCAAGAAGCTGCTCCGCGATATGCGTCGGCAGGTTTTCCGGCAACGTGGCCACAAGGGCGACGCAACCGCCGGTGTCGATCTTCGTCTTGATTGCTGCATCAATCGCGCATTGCCAGTCTGCCGGATCCGCGCGGGTGGCGTCCGGCACATCGACGATGGTCAGCGTGATCGCCACCGCGTCCGATACCATCTGCGACCAGGCTGCGGCCATCCGGTCGGGGTCGCGCCAGATATAGGTGTGGTAGTCCAGCGGGTTGGCCAGCGCGACCTTTGGGCCAAGGACATCACGCAGCTCAACCTCCTGATCATCACGCAACGGCGGAAAATGGACGCCCTTGTCCTGCCCGATATCCGCTGCCAGCGATGCTTCGCCCCCCGAACAGCTGATCGACGCCACATTCGCGCTGGCAAGGCGACCGCAAACGTGCCCCAGTTTCAACGCTTCAAGAAACGCAGTTGGCGACTGCACTCGCCCGATCCCCAACGCATCCAGCAAGGCTTGCGCGCCTGTATCATCACCGGCAAGCGATGCGGTATGGGACTGCGTGGCAATTCGGGCCGCTTCGGATAACCCGGCTTTCAGGGCGACAAGCGGGATGTCCTTCCCGTGCGCCTTGCGGGCAACGGCTTCCCAAGCGGCGATGTCACCGAAACCCTCGATGTGAAATCCGATTGCAGTGATGCGTGGATCGTCAAGCAGATCGTAAGCGATGGCAGCCTGCGACAGCTGCGCCATGTTTCCGCAGGTAATCATCATCGCGATCGGCAGGCTGCGTTTTTGAAAGGTCAGGTTGATGGCGATGTTGGACGATTGGGTCAGGATCGCGACGCCGCGATCAACCCGGGTCATGCCATGCTGATCCGGCCAGATGATTGCCCCATCCAGCGCATTGATAAAGCCATAGCAATTCGGCCCAAGGACGGGCAAGTCACCGGCCGCACGCAGCAAACGGCTCTGGGCCTCACCGCCCGTCGCATCTTCCGCCTGTGCTTCGGCAAACCCGGACGCAAAGCAGACAGCACCGCCCGCGTTGGCGCGACGCAAACGTTCAACAGCGCCGATGGTCGCATCGCGATTGATCCCGATAAAAGCCGCATCAGGCGGGGCTGGAAGATCAGGTACGCCACGATAGGCGCGTAGCCCGGCGATTTTGTCACGTGACGGATGGATCGGCCAGATATTCCCCGAGAACCCGAACTTCTGCGCCTGCTGCACAACCGCTTCACCCCAGGCCCCGCCGCCAATGACAGCAAGCGAGCGGAACCGCATCAGCCGTGTCAGGTCTGCCGTCATGCGCCAAGGGCCCGCAGCAACTCACGGCTGATGATATGCCGCTGGATTTCGGACGTGCCGTCCCAGATCCGTTCAACCCGCGCATCGCGCCAGAACCGTTCCAACGGATAATCATCCATCAGGCCCATCCCGCCATGTACCTGAATAGCCGCGTCCGTCACGCGGCCCAGCATTTCAGATGCATAAAGCTTCGCAGAAGCAATTTCGCGATTGGCAGGCAGCCCCTGATCCAGCCGGTCGGCAGCGGCAAGTGTCAGCAGATCGGCCGCGTCAATCTCGGTAATCATATCGGCCAGCTGAAAGCTGACGCCCTGAAACTTGCCGATGGGCTGGCCGAACTGTTCACGCTCAGCCGCGTAGTCGAGGGCGTAATCGAACACGCGGCGCGCACGCCCGACAGACATGGTGGCGACAGTGATGCGGGTGGCATAAAGCCAGGTGTTCATCACGGCAAAACCGCCATCAACCGCGCCCAGAACCTGTGCGTCAGGTAGGCGGCAGTCGTCGAATTCAAGGATCATGTTCTTGTAACCGCGATGACTTACAGATTTGTATCCATCGCGAATGGTAAAACCCGGCGTGTCCCGGTCTACCAGAAACGCCGTGATCCGCTTTTTCGGACCCTTCGGGGTCTGGTCTTCACCCGTCGCGATGAAAACGATCAGAAAATCGGCGTGATCCGCGCCTGATATGAAATGCTTGGTCCCGTTGACAACCCAATCGCCGCCCTGTCGCACAGCGCTGCATTTCATGCCCCTGATGTCCGATCCTGCCCCCGGCTCGGTCATGGCAAGCGCGTCCATCCGTTCACCGCGCACGGCTGGCATCAGATAACGTTCGATCTGCTCGCCCTCGCAAGCCATCAGGATATTCTGGGGACGGCCAAAGAAATGATTAAGCGCCATCGACCCGCGCCCCAGCTCGCGTTCGACCAGCGCAAATTCAACGTGATTCAAACCTGCGCAGCCGATGCTTTCGGGAAAATTGCAGGCGTAAAAGCCAAGGTCGATGGTCTTCTGTTTTATGTCCTGCGCAATATCGGGCGGCACTTCGCCCGTACGTTCGACAAGGTCTTCGTGCGGATAGATTTCGTTCTCGACAAAGCTGCGGACGGTCTCTGCGATCATCTTTTGTTCGTCTGAAAGGCCGTAAACGGTCATGTGGTCGCCCCGGTTCTGGAAGGTCTGATCAAGGATGAAATGGCAGCAGTCAGCCGGGGCGGCGCGTACTGGTCCAGATCGAAAGGTCATCCCAAAAACACATCATCTCAGCATCTGGCCTCGTGGGTGATGGCATTGCCGTCAGTTGGCATAATTGCTTCCCTCTTCATCCAGCAGTGCCTTGAGTTCGGAAAGATGGCGGGCGTCCTGTTCGGGATAGATTTCCAGTTCACGGGCTGTCTTTTCCGCAATATCGTCGGGCAAAACGCGCAGCGGCTGACCCGTTTGCAGGGCGCGGATATAAGTCTCGCAAGCGCGTTCGAAATAATACATCCGGTTGAATGTCTCGGCGACTGTCTGGCCGATGACCAGAACGCCGTGATTGCCCATGATCATCACCTTTTTTTTCGGGTCGGTGAACATCGTGGCGCAGCGGGCCCCCTCGTCTTCGAAGGCAAGTCCACCATAGCCTTCATCGATAATGCAGCGGTTGAAAAACGTGCAGCAGTTCTGGTCGATCGGCGGCAGGAAACTGTCCTTGAGACTGGCCAACACCGTCGCAAAGATCGAATGCACGTGCATGGCGCAGCGGGCATGCGGAACCAGACGGTGCAAGCCGCCATGCAGGCCCCATGCAGTCGGGTCCGGCGCGTTGGGGCCTTCCAGCGATGCGGGATCATTGGCATCCACGACAATCAGATCTGATGCCTTGATCCGGCTGAAATGCATCTGGTTCGGGTTCATGAGGAACCGCGTGCCGTCATCGTTGATCGCGAGCGAAAAGTGGTTTGCCACCGCTTCGTGCATGTTCAGCCGTGCGGTCCAGCGGAACGCTGCCGCCAGATCAACCCGTTCGGTCCAGTGCGTGAGATTGTGGGCAATGTTCATAAGCGGCCTCCTGAAACGAAGTTTGGCGGTCCGATGGAATGCGGTCCAGCAAAATATTTGAAGTCGCACCGGTGCCGCGCTATGCCCGACGTCATCAAATGTTCGGGCAAGACGGGCATGCGTAACTAGTACGCGCTCACCGTGTCTGGCGGGTCGATATGGGACGAGGGAGCCAATGATGCCAACCAAAATCGCACTCGTCGGGATCGGGGAAATCGCACGCAACCAGCATGACCCGTCCATTCGCAACAGCGACGCTTGGGAACTGGCTGCAACGGTCAGCCGGTCGGGATCCCTCAAAGGCGTAGAGGCGTTCACGGACATGGACGCGATGCTGGCTGCACGGCCGGACATTTCTGTTATATCGCTGTGCCTGCCACCGGTGCCACGCTTTGACTATGCAAAAAAAGCGATTGCGGCAGGGCGGCATGTGATGCTGGAAAAACCCCCCGGCGCGACATTGGCCGAAGTGCACGCACTACAGCGGCTGGCAGATGATGCGGGCGTGGTTCTGTTCGCCACGTGGCACAGCCGGATGGCAAAAGGGGTCGCTGCAGCCAAGGCGTTCCTGTCAGACAAGCAGATCGACAATGTTCACATCGACTGGCAGGAAAGCGTGCGCAAATGGCATCCAGGCCAGACGTGGATCGCACAACCGGGCGGGATGGGGGTCATGGACCCTGGGATCAATGCCCTGTCGATCATGACCGAAGTTTTGCCAATGGCGGTGCATCTGACAGGGGCGACGCTCAGGTTTCCTGAAAACTGGGACACGCCGATCATGGCGGACCTGACGTTCACGCAGGATGTCACGGCTTCTTTCGACTGGACGCGGGAGAAAGACGAACAATGGGAAATTCACATCACCGCGGGATCGGATCAGGTGACGCTGATCGAAGGCGGAAACCGCTGTTTGATCAACGGGGAAGAGACGTCGCAGACGGCGCTTGATGAATATCCGGCGCTTTACGCGCGCATGTCCGATTTGCTGGCAAATGGAACGTCCGATGTGGATCTCTCACCCATGGTGCATGTGTCGGATGCGTTCACCTTGGGCAAACGGATCAATATTCCGGCGTTCGATTTCTGAAAACGGTCCGGGTAAAATTTACCATTTGATAAAAAAATAATCTGTGGCAGGCTAGGCAAATCATTTGCTGATGGAGAGTCCATGCCCACCACAAGCACGCCCGGAATTGTCGCAGGTCGCCTGAGTGCGGAACAGATCGCGGAACACTTCGATGATCTGCACGCGCCTTTTGCCCCGCATGAAGCCGCTGTCGCTGCAGATCGGTGTTACTTCTGCCACGACGCGCCCTGCATCACGGCCTGCCCGACGGATATCGATATTCCGCTGTTCATCCGGCAGATCAGCACCGGCACACCCGAAGCTGCGGCCAAGACCATCTTTGACCAGAATATCCTCGGCGGCATGTGCGCCCGCGTCTGCCCGACCGAAGACCTTTGCGAACAGGCCTGCGTGCGTGAACTGGCCGAAGGCAAGCCGGTCGAGATCGGGCGGCTGCAACGCTATGCGACTGACACCCTCATGGCGCGTCAGGGCCATCCCTACAATCGTGCCGACATCACAGGCAAGAAGGTTGCTGTGGTGGGCGCGGGTCCAGCCGGTCTGTCATGTGCACACCGGCTTGCGATGCACGGGCATGATGTCGTCATTTTTGATGCCGAGGCCAAACCGGGCGGCCTCAACGAATTCGGGATTGCAGCCTATAAGTCCACAGACGACTTTGCCGCACGCGAGGTCGAATGGCTGATGGGCATCGGGGGGATCAGGCTGGAAACCGGCAAGGCACTTGGCGATGCGCTGCGTCTTGAAACCCTGACGGAAGACTATGACGCCGTCTTCCTTGGCGTCGGACTGGGCGGTGTGAACGCCCTGCGCGCGGATGGGGATGACAAGGACGGCGTGCAGGATGCGGTCTCCTTCATCAAGACATTGCGACAGTCTCAGGACCTGACAACACTTCCGGTCGGGCGACATGTGGTCGTCATCGGCGGCGGTATGACTGCCATCGATGCGGCCGTGCAGTCAAAGCTTCTGGGTGCCGAAAGCGTCACGATCGCCTATCGCCGTGGCCGCGAAGGGATGAGCGCAAGCCGCTATGAACAGGACCTTGCCGCATCCAACGGCGTGAAGCTGATGTTCAATGTGCAGCCCAAGGCAATCCACGGAAACGGTAGCGTGGCCGAAATCGAGCTGGAATATACAACCGATGACGGCAACCAACTGCGCGGGACGGGCGAAACCATCCGCCTGCCAGCAGATCAGGTGTTCCGGGCCATTGGCCAGACCCTGACAACAGATGGCGGTCTGGAACTCGCCGGTCGCAAGATCGCGGTGACCTCGACTGGTCGGACCAGCAATCCGAAGGTCTGGGCTGGTGGTGATTGCGCCGCCGGTGGTGATGACCTGACTGTGACTGCCGTGGCCGAAGGGCGTGATGCGGCGATGGATATCCATGCAAGCCTGAGCGCCTGACGGGGCGGCGGGAGCCTCCGGCGGGAGTTTTTTCTGCCAGATGAAGACAAGAGAGGAACAGAAAATGGCCGATCTGACGACAGATTTTCTGGGGATCAAATCCCCCAATCCGTTCTGGCTGGCCTCTGCGCCACCAACAGACAAGGAATACAACGTCCGCCGCGCGTTCGAGGCCGGATGGGGCGGTGTCGTCTGGAAAACGCTCGGGGCCGAGGGGCCGCCCGTCGTCAATGTGAACGGCCCGCGCTATGGCGCGATCTACGGTGCGGACCGGCGCTTGCTTGGTCTCAACAACATCGAATTGATCACCGACCGCCCTCTGGAAATTAACCTCGAAGAAATCACCCGCGTCAAAGCCGACTATCCCGATCGGGCGATGATTGTGTCGATCATGGTCCCTTGCGAGGAAGACGCATGGAAGACGATCCTTCCGCGCGTTGCTGCTACGGGTGCCGATGGCATCGAACTGAATTTCGGCTGCCCACATGGCATGTCAGAACGGGGCATGGGCGCGGCCGTCGGGCAGGTTCCCGAATATATCGAAATGGTGACACGCTGGTGCAAGCAATACTACGACAAGCCCGTCATCGTGAAGCTGACCCCGAACATCACGGACGTGCGCAAACCCGCAGCAGCGGCAATGCGGGGCGGGGCGGATGCCGTGTCATTGATCAATACGATCAATTCGATCACGAACGTCAATCTGGACACGATGTCCCCTGAACCGTCGATCGACGGCAAGGGTTCGCACGGCGGCTATTGCGGCCCAGCAGTCAAACCGATCGCGATGTCCATGGTCAGTGAAATCGCGCGCAACCCCGAAACGCATGGCTTGCCGATCAGCGGCATCGGCGGAATTACGACATGGCGGGACGCGGCGGAGTTTATGGCGCTGGGCTGTGGCAACGTGCAGGTCTGCACAGCGGCAATGACTTACGGTTTCAAGATCGTACAAGAAATGATCAGCGGTTTGTCACTATGGATGGACGAAAAAGGCTATGCGTCGACCAGCGATTTCGTGGGGATGGCTGTTCCGAACGTCACAGACTGGCAGTATCTGAACCTGAACTACGTCGCCAAGGCAAAGATCAATCAGGACAGCTGTATCTCCTGTGGTCGGTGCTATGCGGCCTGCGAAGATACGAGCCATCAGGCGATTGCCATGTCAGAGGATCGTACATTCAGCGTGATCGACGCAGAATGCGTGGCCTGCAACCTTTGTGTCGATGTCTGTCCGGTCGAGGGCTGCATCACGATGGAACCGATGACGCCGGGCGAGGTCGACCCCCGCACCGGCAAGGTTGTCGAGAAGGAATACGCCAACTGGACGACCCATCCCAACAACCCCGGCGCTGTCGCGGCAGAGTAATTACCAACCGTCCTCGGTAATGATCTTGTCTTCTGCCGCACCCAGTTCCTTTAAAGAATTGCGCACGTCGTCGACCATGTCGCCGGGCCCGCAGATATAGAACGTCTGGTCAAAATCGGAAATGATGCCTGACAGGGTTTCCTTGTCAGGTTTTCCCTTCTCATGCGCCGTATCATCCTGATCCGACACAAGGTAGATCGTCTCAAGGCCGTTCATCTGGTCGAATTCACCCTTCAGAATGATGTCGGCGTCCGTTTCGTTCACATAGATCAGCTGGCAATTCATTGCGCCTTTCTTTGCATGGGCACGCAGGATCGCAATAAACGGGGTGATCCCGGCACCGGCGGCGATGAATACGCCCGGGCCGTGGTCGGTGATCGCTCCGAACGGATCGTCCGCGATGACCTGATCGCCGGGGTTCATGTTCGGGATTTCATCCGTCACGCCATCCTTTTCGGGATAGGATTTGATGACGAACTCAAGCGCGTTCTTCTGGTCGGGCAAGGATGTCATGGTGAACGGGCGTTCGGCATCGCGCCAGCCCTTTTCGTCAAAGGCCAGATTTGTGGCTTGCCCGGCTTCGAAATCAAAACCTTCGGGGCGATTGAACGTCAGCATATACGTGTCATGTGTGACCGGTTTGATGCCTTGCAACGTCAGCGTATGTGTCATGTCAGTGTAACCTCTCTTTGGCAGAGAAACTGACAATGTCGCGTTTCGTTCCAGAAAACGGACGGATGCGTCAGGTCTTGAGAAGACGCTGATAGAGGGTCTCGATAAAGGCATCCGCCCCTGGAAACGGCTCGCTTTCGGGCATCACGGCGCGCACCTGCACATCGAAGTCGGCGTAATGCTGGGTCAGTGCCCAGATCGAAAAGATCAGGTGATGCGGATCAATATCCGCGATCTTGCCGGCCACCTGCCAGGCGCGGATGATCTTGACCTTTTCGGCGACAAGCTCTTTCAAATCACCGCGCAGCGCAGCGCCGATCAGCGGCGCGCCTTGCAGGATTTCATTGGCGAACAGGCGACTTTCACGCGGATAGTCCCGACTCATCCGAAGTTTCAGCTTTGCATAGCCAAGAATCTCGGCGACCGGATCTCCGTCTGCATCCATCGCCATCAGCGGATCAAGCCAGGTGCGCAACAGCTCTGTCAAAAGCTCTGTGTAAATCGCCTCTTTCGACGCAAAGTAGTAAAGAACGTTCGGCTTGGACAATCCTGCCGCATCGGCAATCTGGTCCAGCGTGGTCCCGCGAAATCCATACTGGGAAAATACCTCCAGCCCCGCAGCCAGAATGACGCTGCGGTTTTTTTCCTGAATCCGTGTGCGGGGTGCGGAACTGCTCATAACCATTCTTTGCTGGATATTTAGGCGCGCATCAATCGAAACCAGTCCCCCTGAGGTAAAGTTGGGCGTTTGCCGCAAATTTACACAGGAAACTTGACTGCCTATCCGCCTCTGTTAGCCTTCATTTTACCATCTGGTCAAAAGAATGAGGTTACCATGGCTGCCCCCGGTGAAAATCTGCGCATCAATGGTGAACGTCTGTGGGACAGCCTGATGGAAATGGCCAAGATTGGGCCCGGTATTGCCGGTGGCAACAACCGCCAGACCCTGACGGATGAAGACAGCGAAGGCCGCCACCTGTTCCAGACATGGTGCGAGGCTGCGGGTTGTACCATGGGTGTCGACGAAATCGGCAATATGTTCGCACGCCGCGAAGGCACCGACCCTGACGCGTTGCCCGTTTACGTCGGCAGCCACCTCGACACGCAACCGACCGGTGGCAAATACGACGGCGTTCTGGGTGTGCTGGGCGGGCTGGAAATCATCCGCACATTGAACGACCTCGACATCAAGACAAAGCACCCGATCGTCGTGACCAACTGGACGAACGAGGAAGGCACGCGCTACGCACCGGCAATGCTCGCGTCAGGCGTATTCGCGGGCAAGCATGCCCTTGACTGGGCGCTCGACCGGGTCGACGCAAAGGGCAAGAAATTCGGCGATGAACTGGAACGCATCGGTTGGAAAGGCGATGAAAAGGTCGGCGATCGCAAGATGCACGCCTTCTTTGAACTTCACATCGAACAAGGCCCCATTCTGGAAGCCGAGGGCAAAGACATCGGCGTCGTCACCCACGGGCAGGGTCTGCGCTGGATCGAATGCACGGTGACGGGCAAGGAAAGCCATACCGGCTCCACCCCCATGCACATGCGCAAAAACGCTGGCCGAGGCTTGGCGCTGGTGACCGAGCTGGTGCACGAGATCGCGATGAAGAACCAACCCAACGCGGTGGGGGCCATCGGCCATATCGACGTCTACCCGAACTCGCGCAACATCATCCCGGGCAAGGTGGTTTTCACCGTCGATATGCGCACGCACCTACTGGACAAACTGAACGGGATGGTCGCGGAATTCAACGAACGGGCACCGAAACTCTGCGAAGATATAGGTGTAGATTTTTCATGTGAAATCGTCGGCCAATTCGACCCGCCCGCGTTTGATGAAAACTGCGTCAAAGCCGTCCGTGACGCAGCCGAACGGCTCGGCTATTCGCACATGGATATCGTGTCCGGCGCCGGGCACGACGCCTGCTGGATCAACGATATCTACCCGACAGCGATGGTGATGTGCCCCTGTGTAGACGGGCTAAGCCACAACGAAGCTGAAGAGATTTCGCCGGAGTGGGCGGCGGCAGGGACTGATGTCTTGTTCCATGCGGTGGTAGAGACGGCGGGGATTGTGGGGTGAGACATTTCTGCACACTCTTTGCTATCCCGCTTTTGGCACCGCCTGTGGCAGCGGAACTGGCGTGGACAGACGGAATCGGATCAATTGCTTGCTCAAAACTCGGCAGTGTTGAAGATCAAGCTTTAGTAGATTGGGTTCAAGGCTATTGGACAGGAGCAAACCTGTATTTGGGAGGGACTGACGTCTGTGCAGAAAGAGCGAATATAACTCAAGTGGACCCTAGTTTAATTCGGACGATCATTGATGTGCAATGCGTTCTAATTCCAGACCAACCTATAATGGTGGCCGCTTTTAACGCTCTAAATGGCCTGCCGAAACTAGAGGGGTCGCGTGCAGCCGCCTGTGGAGGAAAATCATGACCAAAGTCATCAAAAACGGCACCATCGTCACCGCTGATCTGACCTACAAGGCAGACGTCCTCATCGACGGCGGCAAGATCATTGAAATCGGCCCGGACCTGAAGGGCGATGAACAACTCGACGCCACCGGCTGCTACGTCATGCCCGGCGGGATCGATCCGCATACGCACCTCGAAATGCCGTTCATGGGCACATATTCCACGGATGATTTTGAATCCGGTACGCGCGCGGCGCTGTCCGGTGGCACAACGATGGTCGTCGATTTCGCACTGCCCAGCCCCGGTCAGGGCCTGCACGACGCATTGCAGATGTGGGACAACAAATCAGGCCGCGCGAACTGTGATTATTCCTTCCATATGGCCGTCACATGGTGGGGCGAACAGGTCTTCAACGAGATGGAGTCGGTCATCAAGGACCGCGGCATCAACACCTTCAAGCACTTCATGGCCTACAAAGGCGCGCTGATGGTCAACGATGACGAAATGTATGCGTCGTTCCAGCGCCTCGCGGAACTTGGCGGCATCGCGATGGTTCACGCCGAGAACGGCGATGTGGTCGCGGAACTGTCCGCGAAACTTCTGGCGCAAGGCAATACCGGGCCAGAGGCACACGCCTATTCCCGCCCGCCCCAAGTCGAGGGTGAAGCAACCAACCGTGCCATCATGATCGCCGATATGGCGGGCGTGCCGCTCTACGTGGTGCATACCTCTTGCGAGGACAGCCACGAAGCGATCCGCCGCGCGCGCATGCAAGGCAAGCGCGTTTGGGGCGAACCCCTGATCCAGCACCTGACGCTGGATGAATCCGAGTATTTCAACAAGGATTGGGACCACGCCGCGCGGCGGGTCATGTCGCCGCCATTCCGCAACAAGCAGCATCAGGACAGCCTCTGGGCCGGTTTGCAGTCGGGTTCGCTGTCGGTCGTGGCAACGGATCACTGCGCATTCACGACCGAACAGAAACGCTATGGCGTCGGTGATTTCACGAAGATCCCGAACGGCACCGGCGGGCTTGAGGACCGGATGCCGATGCTCTGGACCCATGGGGTGCGTACCGGACGGCTGACGATGAACGAATTTGTCGCTGTGACCTCGACCAATATCGCGAAGATCCTGAACTGTTACCCCAAGAAAGGGGCGGTGCTGGTCGGGGCCGATGCAGACCTTGTCGTCTGGGACCCAGAGAAATCCAAGACGATCCAGGCCAGCGCCCAGCAATCCGCCATCGACTACAACGTGTTCGAGGGCAAGGAAGTGACGGGCCTGCCGCGGTTCACCCTGACGCGCGGACAGGTCGCTGTGCACGACGGCGAAATCAGAACCGAGGAAGGCCACGGCCAATTCGTGAAGCGCGCAGGGAACACACCGGTGAACAAGGCGCTGTCATCATGGAAAGAACTGACCGCACCGCGACCAGTGGAACGAACGGGTATACCGGCGAGTGGGGTTTAGACCTAGTGTCAGTATTGTCCAAAAGAGTCACCAAAACCACAGACGTTCTAGCTCCTGATGAATATGACGGCCGACTAGGCAAGTTGAATGCCATTATCGTCGGCGACGATGCACTTGGTCATCTCACTATTCGGTATTTGTCGCTTGTGCTTCTTTTGGTTGCCACGGTTGTCGGTTGCATGACCTTTACGCAATCCGGGTTCTTTGGGAGCTCGGACGTCAGTCTTCGTCCAGATATGCTGTCAGGCATTTTTGGTATCCTTCTGATCGCGCCGCTTTATCTCCGGCGGATCATCACGTGGTCACCGTCAATCTACTACATACTGTCAGCTGTCCTGAACGTTACCGTTACAGCTGTTCTCATTCAGGCGGTGCTCGGCGCGGCTTCAACAACATGGTTGAGTATCCCGCTACCGTTTGTACTGGCATTAGGTCTGGCAATGACATGGTTGGGAATCAGACCGCTTGCACCGTTGGCGTGGGCATGCGTCATTCTTCTTGGAATCCTGAACCTTCAAGCCGCAAGTGAGGCAATGGGCTTATGGGGCTACCTTTTCGTTATCTCCGCAGGACTTGGCATTTTCCTGCAGTTCCCGTTTGAGCCGCAAAAGATGCTGAAAGAGGTCAAATACGATTTTATTGGCCCACCTGAGGATTTGATCGAACCGACGAATTCGCTGATGCGGGAAGAGGTCCTTGATCGAGGCCGGGATGGCGATGGTGCATGACTGAAACAACGATCTCTGCCACGCGTCTCGACCTTACCTTCCAAACCAACGACGGTCCGGTTCACGCATTGAAAGACGTGAGCCTTGAGATCAACAAGGGTGATTTCGTTTCGTTTATCGGCCCATCGGGCTGCGGCAAGACCACGTTCCTGCGCTGTATCGCGGGGCTTGAGACGCCGACGGCGGGGGAGCTGACTGTCAACGGCATGTCCCCGGATGACGCGCGGCGTGCGCGGGCTTATGGCTATGTGTTTCAGGCAGCGGGACTTTATCCGTGGCGCACGATTGGCGGGAACATCCGCCTGCCGCTGGAGATCATGGGATTCTCCAAGGTCGAACAGGCAGAGCGTGTGAAGCGGGTTCTCTCGCTCGTCGATCTTGATAATTTCGAGAAGAAATTTCCGTGGCAACTGTCCGGCGGGATGCAGCAGCGGGCGAGTATCGCGCGTGCCCTTGCCTTTGATGCTGATATCCTTCTGATGGACGAACCTTTCGGTGCACTGGATGAAATCGTCAGGGATCACCTGAACGAACAACTGCTTCAGCTATGGGCGCGCACGGAAAAAACGATTGCCTTTGTCACCCATTCGATCCCCGAGGCGGTGTATCTGTCGACCAAGATCGTCGTCATGTCGCCGCGTCCGGGCCGGATCACCGATGTCATTGAAAGTCCGCTGCCAAAAGAGCGGCCGCTGGATATACGCGACACGCCGGAATTCATTGCGATTTCACACCGCGTGCGAGACGGGCTGCGGGCGGGCCATGTTGATGTGTAGGAGCCTGCGGCGCGAGTTTATCTGGCCAGATGAAGGGGCGGGGCGCGCATGAAGTCCATTGTTCCGGTCCTCACGGTGCTTTGTGCTGTTTTGATGATTTGGGTGGTCTGTGTCATTCCGATGAATGCACATTTGACGGCAGACCAGGCCCAGCGCGACGGCTTGGTATTGGAGCCCGATACGCCGATTGCACGGCAAGAGCTGGTCGGACTGACGCTGGCCTTGAAGAATCCGCAGATCATTCCGCTGACATTCACGCAGGAACGCCCACGCCTGCCATCACCCCATCAGGTCGCGGCGGAACTTTGGGACACTGTCGCACTCAAGCGCCCCACATCCAATCGCAGTTTGGTTTATCATGGTTGGGTCACCCTGTCGGCGACCCTTCTGGGTTTTGTGATCGGCACCACACTCGGGATCCTGTTGGCGGTCGGGATCGTGTTCAGCCGCACCATGGACAAGTCGGTCATGCCATGGGCGATCACCTCTCAGACGATCCCGATCCTTGCGCTGGCTCCGATGATCATCGTGATGCTGGGCGCAATCGGGATACAGGGTCTGCTTCCGAAGTCAGTGATTTCGGCTTATCTTTCCTTCTTTCCTGTCGTCGTGGGCATGGTTAAGGGGTTGCGCAGTCCGGATGCGATGCAGCTGGATCTGCTGCGCACTTACAATGCCAATGCGTCACAAGGGTTCTGGAAACTGCGTTTGCCTGCGTCGGTGCCGTATCTTTTTGCGTCGCTCAAGATCGGGATTTCCGCAGCACTGGTGGGCGCGATCGTCGGGGAACTGCCAACAGGCGCGCGTGCCGGGTTCGGCGCGCGGATGCTGGTGGGCGATCAGTACGGGCAACCACTTGTGACCTGGGCCGCCTTGTTTGCGGCTGCAATCACGGCGGCGCTGCTGATCGTCATCATCAACATGATTGAGAGGGGCACATTGCGCCGAATGGGGATGAAAGCGACATGATGGCGTTCGCTTCAGCAGGGGCCGTCTGGATCGCAGGGTGGTGGCTGAATACCCGGCTTGCGCATGGACCATCGTCGGATTCGCGGCGTGTCAGCCTGCTGATCCCCGCGATCTTCGGCATCACGATCCTGATCATGTGGGAAATTCTTGTCAGGGGGCTGGGCATCAGTGCCGTAATCCTGCCGCCGCCTTCGATGATCGGCGCGCGGTTTGCCGCTGAAATTCCGTTGCTTTGGGCAGACTTCAACCAGACGATCATCAAAGGCGCGCTGGTGGGGTATGTCCTTGGCACACTGTCCGCCTTTGCCATGGCGATCCTTGCAGACCGCTCTGATTTCCTGACGCGCGGTATCCTGCCCGTCGGCAGCTTCATGGCGGCCCTGCCAATTGTCGGCACGGCACCGATCTTTGTGAAATGGCTGGGCAGCGGGCCTGAATCAAAGGTCGCCGTTGTCGCCGTGATGATTTTTTTCCCGATCCTCGTGAACACGGTCGCGGGGTTGCGCGACACCACCGCGATGCAGCGCGATCTGATGCGCACCTATGGGGCGGGCTATTGGGCGACCTTGTTGAAATTGCGCTTGCCGGCTGCGATGCCATTCATCTTCAATGGTCTCAAGATCGCCACGACATTGGCACTGATCGGGGCCATTGTTGCTGAATTTTTCGGCTCTCCCACGGTCGGGATGGGGTTCCGTATCTCGACATCGGTCGGACAGCTTGCACTTGATCTTGTCTGGGCCGAAATTGTTGTGGCAGCGCTCGCCGGATCGGCGTTCTATGGCTTGGTGGCATTTATCGAATCCCGGGTGACCTTCTGGCACCCCTCGCAAAGATAACGAGACGGGGCGAACCCCGCGCGACATGAAACTGACTTGGAGGTCAAAATGAAAAAGTTGATGATGGCGGCAGCACTTGCCGTTGGTTTAGGTGGAACTGCCCAGGCGGACGGCCATGCCAATGATGTGACATTGCAGTTGCAGTGGGTCACGCAGTCCCAGTTTGCGGGGTACTACGTGGCGTTGGATCAGGGCTTTTACGAAGAAGAGGGGCTGAACGTCACCATCCTGCCGGGTGGTCCCGATATCGCCCCGCCGCAGGTGCTCGCCGGTGGCGGTGCTGACGCGATGCTGAACTGGATGCCCTCCGCACTCGCCGCGCGTGAAAAGGGCTTGCCCGTTGTGAACATTGCGCAGCCCTTCAAGACGTCCGGCCTTATGCTGACATGCTGGAAGGACACCGGCATTGAAACGGTCGAGGATTTCCGCGGCAAGACCATCGGTGTCTGGTTCTTCGGCAACGAATATCCGTTCCTGTCCTGGATGAGCCAGGTCGGCATTCCGACCGATGGCGGTGAAAACGGCGTGACGGTGCTCAAGCAGGGTTTCAACGTCGACCCGCTGCTGCAGCGTCAGGCGGACTGCATCTCGACCATGACATACAACGAATACGGTCAGGTGCTTGATGCCGGTGTCAGCGAGGACGAGCTGGTCACCTTCAAATACGAAGAACAGGGTGTTGCGACACTCGAAGACGGCATCTACGTGCTTGAAGAGAACCTCTCTGATCCGGTGTTCGAGGACAAGATGGTCCGCTTCGTGCGTGCCTCCATGAAAGGCTGGAAATGGGCCGAAGAGAATCCGGAAGAAGCGGCAGGCATCGTGCTGGAATATGACGAAACCGGCGCCCAATCCGAGGCCGCACAGATCCGCATGATGGGCGAAATCGCCAAACTGACTGCAGGGTCAAACGGCGCGCTTGATCCGGCGGACTTTGATCGCACAGTGGCGACACTGCTTGCGGGGGGGTCCGACCCGGTCATCACGGCAGAGCCCGAAGGTGCGTGGACACATGCCATCACGGATAAGGCGCTGAACTAAGGCGCATCGCACGACAAGAAGCCTCGCCCTCTCAGGGGGCGGGGCTTTCGTTTGCACAGATGGCAAGAATTCGTTCACATATGGACTAACGAACGTTCCTGCGCCAACGTGCGCGAAACGTTCCAAAGGCCTGCCCAAATGCCCCTTCTTCTTGGCGTCGATACCGGCGGCACATACACCGATGCGGTGATCCTTGACGATGTCACGGACATAGTGCTGGCAAAGGCCAAATCACTGACGACGCGTCCTGATCTGGCAATAGGTGTCGGAAAGGCAATCGACGCCGCCATCGCCGGTGCCGAGGTCGATGCAACAGCCATCGGCATGGTGTCCCTGTCCACGACCCTTGCGACCAACGCCCTTGTCGAAGGGCAGGGCGGTCGTGTCGCGCTTATTTTCATCGGCTTTGACCCTGCGGATGTCATGCGCTCCGGCTTGCAAGAGGCGCTGGCAGGTGATCCGCTCATCGCTGTGGCTGGCGGGCACAGTCACGCTGGTGGCGAGATCGTTCCGCTTGATCTAAACGCATTGACCGCCGGGCTTGCCACGCTTGACGAGAGCATCACCGGATTTGCCATCGCCGCCAGTTTTGCAACACGCAACCCAGCGCATGAAATCGCCGCGCGTGATCTGATCCGCACCCGGACAGGCAAACCTGTTACCTGCTCGCATGAATTGTCGTCAGCCCTTGGCGGCCCAAAGCGGGCGCTGACAGCTGTGCTGAATGCCCGTCTGATCGGGATGATCGACGGGCTGATCGCTGCGGTTGAATCCCATCTTCAAAGCCTGCGGATCGACGCCCGCCTGATGGTGGTGCGCGGCGACGGCGCGCTTGTCTCCTCTGATATCGCCCGCGAAAAGCCTATTGAAACTATCCTGTCCGGTCCTGCCGCCTCCATCGCAGGGGCCGCTTGGCTGACTGGTATCGCCGATGCACTGATCAGTGATATCGGCGGCACGACGACGGATGTTTGCCTGCTACGCGACGGTCGCCCAAAAATCGACCCGCAAGGCGCGCGTGTTGGACCTTACCGCACGATGGTCGAAGCAGTTGCCATGCGCACCACAGGTCTGGGTGGCGATAGCGAGGTGCATGTCAAGGAAGGGCTGAAAGGCCGTCTGTTCCTTGGACCGCGCCGTCTGATGCCGGTTTCACTGGCTGCAACGATCCAGCCGGACCTTGTGCACAAGGCGCTGGATGCCGCAGTCAGCACCGGTGTGCCTGCGGTTGATGGGGGGCGCTTCGTGTTTCCGGTTTGGCAAGGCGATCCTCCCATAGGTGGCGACAAGCGCGAACAGGCAGTGATCGACCGGCTGGCGCAAGGGCCGCTCAGGATGGGTCACGCGGTGACGACCCGGATCGAGGGCCCGGCGTTGCAGCGCATTGTCGCGCGGGGCCATGCGATGATTGCAGGGGTAACGCCCTCTGACGCCGCCCACGTCCTTGGGCTGTCCGACGCTTGGGACGGGGACGCCGCGACCAAGGCGCTGACGCTTTTCGCCTATCAGCGCAGCGGCGCGGGCGAGCGGTTGGCGAAGAACCCCGAAGAGATGGCAGCAGCAGTCATCGCGCAACTGCGCAAGCAAACGGTCGACTGCCTGCTTGAAACGGCATTCGGCGAAGATACCCGCGATTGGGGCGACAACAGTGCGGCGCAGCTGACACAACATGCGCTGACCAACGCAGGTCTGGATCGGCACGACGGATTGATCCGTACCGAATTGCGGCTTGGCTTGCCGGTGATCGGCTTGGGCGCATCGGCCGCGGCCTATTATGGCCCGGTGGGAGATCGGCTTGGCACCGATATGGAACTTCCCTCACACGCAGACGTGGCCAACGCCATCGGTGCTGTTGTGGGACAAGTCGCCATTCAGGCGAAAGGCAGCGTCACCTCGCCCGGCGCGGGGCGTTTTGTGGCGCATCTGTTGAATGGCCCGGCGCAGTTTGCAACGCAGGACGCCGCACTCAGCGCGCTCGAAGATGCACTCACGCAAGACGCCGTCGCCCAAGCCCAAAGCGCAGGCGTACCAACACCGAACGTGATTATCGCGCGGGATGTGCAGCAGGCCGAAATCGAAGGACAGCCGATGTTCATCAGCGCCGATCTGACCGTGACCGCGCAGGGGCGTCCACGCATCGCGCATGACAGCTAACTCACGTTCGCGTGGGCTGGATTGCGTCGGACGGTCGCATGCTGCAAAACACTCGCCAACTCACGGACGCTTATCCATGCTCGACAGCTACGCCCGCAGATTGATTGACCCCCCGCTGAACCGCGCGGGGCAGATCATTGCAGCCAAAGGGCTGACAGCGGATGGTGTGACCTTGATCGGGCTGGGGCTTGGGCTTGTCGCAGCGTTACTCATTGCTCTGGGCCTGCCGGCACTCGCACTTGTCTTTTTGCTGGCAAGCCGGATCGCCGACGGGCTGGACGGGGCTGTCGCCCGCGCGACGCACAAGACCGATTTCGGTGGCTACCTCGATATCGCGGCGGACTTTCTGTTCTATGGCATGATCCCCCTTGGCTTCGTCCTTGCCGACCCGTCCGCGAACGGCGTAGCAGGGGCCTTCCTGCTGGCGTCTTTCTATTTCAACGGCACCAGCTTTCTGGGGTTTGCAATCCTCGCTGAAAAGCACGGGCACGTGACGACGGCGCAGGGACAGAAATCGCTCTACTATTCGAACGGGCTGCTCGAAGGGACCGAAACGATCGTCTTCTTCGTGATCCTCTGCTTGTTCCCGGCATCCTTCGCGACACTCGCATGGGTGTTCGGCACGCTTTGCTTTGCAACCGCCGCCCTGCGGATCTGGGGCGCTTATCAGACCTTCAAAGGACCAAATTCATGAAACACCTCGCCCTTCTGGCCGCCCTGATCCCGTCCGTGGCACTCGCCGATACCGATCCGGCAGACTGGGATGCCGTGACCGCTGCAGCCCAAGGCCAGACCGTGTACTGGAACGCCTGGGGCGGTTCGACCACGACAAACGATTTCATCGCTTGGGTAGGTGATCGCGTGTCCAAGGAGTACGGTGTGACGCTGGAGCATGTGAAACTGACAGACACGGCAGATGCAGTGACGCGAGTGCTGTCGGAAAAGCAGGCTGGCGAAAATGATGACGGTGCGATCGACATGATCTGGATCAACGGTGCCAATTTCGCGTCAATGAAAGACGCAGGTCTGCTGTTTGGCCCCTACGCCGAACAACTGCCGAACTGGGCCTTGGTCGATACCGAAGGCAAAACCGTCCAGAGCGATTTCACCGTGCCGACGGAAGGATATGAATCGCCATGGGCCATGGCGCAGGTCGTGTTCATGTACGACACGGCGGACCTTGCCGAACCGCTTGGGGACATGCAGGCGATTCTGGAATGGAGCGCTGCAAACCCCGGGCGCTTCACCTATCCGCAGCCGCCCGATTTCCTCGGCACGACATTCCTCAAACAGGCGCTTGTCGATCTGCTTGACGATCCATCTGTACTGCAAGCACCCGCAACAGACGAAACATACGCGACGGTCACAGCCCCGCTCTGGGATTACCTCGATGCGCTGACACCGAACCTCTGGCGCAGTGGAGAGGCCTACCCCGCCACCGGACCTGCGCAACTGCAACTGATCGCGGACGGCGAAATCGACCTCGCGATTTCCTTCAGCCCGGGCGAAGCGACAGCGGCCATTGCCAACAACCAGCTTCCCGACACGGTGCGGACCTTCGTGCTCAGCGGCGGGACAATCGGGAACGCTTCCTTTGTGGCAATCCCCTACAACTCGGGCAGCAAGGAAGGCGCGATGGTCGTCGCCAACTTCCTGATGTCACCCGAGGCACAGGCCCGCGCGCAGGACCCGGCAATTCTGGGCTATGGCACCGTTTTGGATATGGGGGCGCTGACAGCAGAGGACCGCGCGCTGTTCGATGCGCTCGACCTTGGGATCGCGACACTGTCCCCTGCCGAGCTCGGAACGATACAGGCAGAACCACATCCCAGCTGGATGACGCGCATCGCCGAAGACTGGGCGACACGCTACGGCGTGGCGCAGTAGTCCGAACAGTGACGCCGCAAGGCCGCATTCACACGTCATGATCGCGCGACCACTCCCCCTGCTCACAATCCTCGTGATGCTTGGCCCTGTGGTCGCGGGGCTTTACGGTACGGTCCTGCCGGCATTCAACCATTTGCCGCTGGCAGGGCTGACAGGGCCATCGCTTGCACCGTTTGCAAAACTGTTCGCTTGGCCGGGCCTGCCGGATGCGGTGCGGTTGTCAGTCGTCACCGGCATCGGATCGACGCTTATTGCCTTGCTGATCGTCACGTTGCTGACGGCTGGCTGGTCGGGAACACGCAGCTTTCGTGCGCTCGAACGGCTGTTGTCACCGCTGCTTTCGGTGCCACATGCGGCGGCGGCCTTCGGGATCGCCTTTCTGATTGCCCCATCTGGCTGGATTTCGCGTGCTGCGTCACCTTGGCTGACAGGGTGGGACCGCCCGCCGGATGTGCTGATTATTCAGGACTCTGCCGGTCTGGCCATGATGGCGGGCCTGGTCGCGAAAGAAGTGCCATTTCTTCTTCTGATGACACTCGCCGCGCTGGGGCAAGTCGATGCGACGCGCTCTGTCGCCGTGGCGCAAGCGTTGGGGTATTCGCGGCTCACCGGCTGGCTGAAAACTGTCTTTCCGCGTGTCTATGCGCAGATCAGACTACCGGTCTATGTCGTGCTGGCCTATGCGATGTCGACAGTCGATGTCGCGGTGATCCTCGGGCCGAACACGCCGCCGCCCCTCTCGGTCCAGATCGTCAAATGGATGAGCGATCCGGACCTTGGCATGCGCTCACTCTCGGCTGCGGCAGCGCTCTTGCAACTCGCCCTCGTACTCGGTGCACTGCTGTTCTGGCGATCGGGAGAGCATATCGTCGGGCGATTGGGTCGCCGCTGGGCCGCGATGGGCGGTCGCGGTCGGGCGGACCGCGCGGTCAGCGCAACGGCACTATCGCTCGGGGCGGTTTCCGCGCTGTCTGTCCTTCTGGGGATCGCCATATTGACCGTCTGGTCATTTGCGGGTTTCTGGGGCTTTCCGGATGCGCTGCCAGACAGCTTCACATTGCAAAACTGGATGCGGCACGGCGACGGGGCGCTAGCGTCATTTGGTGAAACCGCCCTGATTGCCATCGTCGTGACGCTACTGGCAATTATCCTCACCATCGGTTGTCTGGAGGCCGAACATCGCCATGGCTTGCAGCTGACACAACGGGGCATGTGGTTGCTTTATCTGCCATTGCTGATCCCGCAAACAGCCTTTCTACCGGGGTTCCAGACGTTCCTTTTGACGCTTGGCGCGGACATCGGGCGCATTCCGGTGATGATCGCACATCTGGTCTTCGTCCTCCCTTACGTCTTCCTATCTCTCGCCGACCCGTTCCGGGCGTGGGATATGCGGGTTGGTACCGTTGCCAGCGCGCTCGGGGCGACACCGAACCGCATCCTCTGGAACGTGCGTTTACCGATGTTGTTGCGGCCTGTGCTCACGGCGATGGCGGTCGGTTTTGCGGTGTCCGTCGGCCAATATCTTCCGACGCTTCTGATCGGCGGCGGGCGCGTGGCGACATTGACGACGGATGCCGTGGCGCTTGCATCCGGCGGTGACCGGCGGGCTATTGGCGTTTACGGGCTGATGCAAACGGCGGCGGCGCTGATCCCCTTCGCGCTCGCGCTTTTGATCCCTGCCATGGTATGGCGCAACCGAAAGGGATTGCGACATGGCTGACGGTTTGGAACTGCGCGATGTGCAGATCACCAAGGATGGAAAACCGCTGGTCAGGTTGAACCGGTTGATCGGACCGGGCGATGTGCTGACGGTCATGGGGCCATCCGGCATCGGTAAATCGACCTTGCTCGCCTACGTCACCGGCACGCTGCCGCCAGCCTTCGTCGCGACAGGTCAGGTTATTCTGGACGGTCGCGACATCACCCACGAGGTGGCGCACAAGCGCAACGTTGGCATCCTGTTTCAGGACGATCTGCTGTTCCCGCACCTGTCAGTCGGGGCCAACCTCGCTTTCGGTCTGCCAGCCGGTGGTTCATTGGCAACCCGCAGGGCCAAGGTCGAAGACGCGCTGGCGCAGGTCGATCTGGCAGGCTTCGCGGATCGCGATCCTGCAACCCTGTCCGGTGGTCAAAAGGCGCGGGTTGCGCTGATGCGCATGCTTCTGGCGGACCCTTGCGCGCTGCTCTTGGACGAAGCTTTCTCGCGGCTCGACACAGCGCTTCGCGCACAGGTGCGCACGCTGGTTTTCGACCGCGCGCAGGACCTGCAACTGCCGGTACTGATGGTTACCCACGACGCCGAGGACGCTGCGGCCGCTGGCGGCGAAGTCGTGACACTTGGTTAGTCAGCAGCGAACGTCCAGGCCGGTCGCCGTGGCACCCTGACCGCCAACATCGGCTTCAGCGCCGCCATGCGGAACCGCGTCAGGTCCAACGCCTCATGCACGCCGACACAGCGTTCGCCGTCCAACACGGTTTCCACCGCCGAGCGGCTGTAAAACGGCGCATCCAGCATCGACAAGACCTGTCGCGGCTCTGCGCCCGGATCGGCCCGCGTTTCCCGTTTGACCTGCCACAGCGACCGCTTGAGCGGCGTCTGCGGCTGGCCCGCAATCTGCTCTGCCGACCCGTCCGGATCAAAGCGGACTGCAGTTTCGAACGTCGATCCATCGCGCCGGGTTACGTCATAAAACGCCGTTGCCCCCCGCGCGCCCGGAAAGCAGCCCCAGGTCCAGTAATCAAAATCCTGCTCCAAGGCGCGGGTGCCGAAATTGGCATCGAAATATCCCTTGCCAGACCACTGCCAGCCGTTTGCCTCCAGATCGACAGAGATATCCGAAATCGGGCCAAAGGGACGCCAGACATGCGACCCGTCCGCCTTTAAGGGCAATTCCACAGACGTCAAAGCAGAAGGCGTCACCGTGATCGTGCCGCGCACGCGGCTGACCAACGGCGGGCTTGCGATTTCGTCGATTGAGATCACCAGTTTATCACCATCCCAATGCATCGAAGACGGCCCCACCTCCAACGTGTCGCGAGAGGTGCGCAAGGCCGCGCGACCCCGGTCCGTCATCGTGAACCGCCCGCCCTTTCCATAGGTCGCCACATTGATGCAGCAGTTGTTGGCGGGGTCCTTGCGCCCCGACCACGCATACCATGGCGAAAAGACCGATCCTATGAAGCCGATGACCGAGACGGCTTTGGTGCCACAGTCGCTGATCCCGTCGACATACCACCACGCATAGCCGTTTGCGGGGACGTCGATATCAAAGTTCGGTCGCTCAAGATCGCCCCTGCCGCATGCTTCCCGGAGAGCGTGGCCATCGGCACGCCCGCCCCCGGATGTGTCCCGCCCCCGCAAAGGTACAGACCCTTGATCGGCGTGCGGGCTGTCGGACGTTTGAATGCCGCCATCATCCCGTGTGGGGATCGCCCGTAAAGCGACCCTTGGCTGGCTGGAAACAGCCGGTCGAACCCCATTGGCGTCGTCAGCGCGTCCGCGTCCGGTGTTGGCGTGAACGTCAGCCCGAAGTCCGCGAACCGCCTGAAAATCTGTGTCTGACATCGTGTCTGTTCCTCTGCTTCGGGGCGGGGCACCGGCGGTGCGTTCAGGATGATTTCAAAGCGCTGCAAGGCATCTGGGGCGCAACCATGGTCTTGGGCGCAAAGATAAAGGGTGGCGTCCTCGGGGATGTCTCCGCGGGCCAGTGCATCAAACTCTGCCGCAGGATCATGGCCGAAGAACACCGTATGATGCGCCAGATCAACGCCACGCGGGGCGGCGGCAAAAGCATAGACGCAGGCTGATAGGGACCGCGGTTCAACCGCATCGGTCCGCACCGCGCCTTGTACGCCCTCGCCCAGCAATCCGACGGACAAGGCCCGCGGATCACCGTTGAACACAACCTGATCGGCGGCAATGAACCCGGCATCGGTATCCACGCCTGTGACAACACCATCCTGCGTCACGATCCGCCGGACCGGTGTGTCATACTGAAAACGCGCACCCCGATGGGCGGCCAACCCGGCAAGCGATGCGGCCAAGGCATGCATACCACCGGCAACCGACCAAACCCCGCGTGCCTCTGCATCAGAAATCAACGACAGGATCGCAGGCGACGCATAAGGGGATCCGCCGACATAGGTGGCATAACGCCCGAACAACTGCGCCAGACGCGGATCGCGAAACGCGGTCTTCAGCAAACCGGCCATCGTGCGATGCGGTGCCATATCTGCAATCAGACGCGGGCGCAGCATGACTTTGGCAGTCAGCGCGGCGCGCGTCGGGGCCTCGTTCAGCATCATTGGGCCTTCGAACGCATCATAAAGGCGTCGCGCGCGTGCCGCAAAAGCGCGATAGTCATCGGCGGACCCGTCACCGAAGACATCGGCGACATGGGCGATACTTTCCGCAGGGTCGGCCGACAGATCGAAACAGGTGCCGTCATCCCAATAATGGCGCGCAAGAATTGGCAGCGGGGTCAGGGTCAGGTGATCCTCCAGCCGTTCGCCCACACGCGTGTAAAGGGATTCGAACACCGGGCGCATTGTCAGAACGGTTGGGCCCGCATCAACCGGGCCTGCGGCAGAAGGCACAGTGCGCATCTTGCCACCCGGCGTGCCATGCGCCTCAAGAACGGTGACGCTGCAACCGGCATCGGCCAAGCGCAACGCGGCCGCGAGTCCGCCGACTCCAGCCCCGATCACAACGATATTTCCAGCCTCACGCAATTGCAGACCTCCACTGCCAATAGTTGACTCGAAACGGAAAACTGTCCAGTCTAGTTTACACACGGCATGTCTAATCAGAATGACATACCGCAACGCGAGGGCCATATGCGCATTTCTGAACGGATCGAAACGGCGATTACACACGCCATCGCAGGGGGGCAGGCATCTGCCGCACCCGCCAAACTTTCAGCCGCACTTGGCTATGCGGTGACACCTGGTGGCGCACGGATTCGTCCGACGATTCTGACGTCTGTGGCAATGGCCTGCGGCGATCCGCATCCGAAACTGACAGATGCGGCAGGGGCGGCGCTCGAACTTCTGCACTCGGCCAGTCTGGTGCACGACGATCTGCCTTGCTTTGACGATGCGGAACTGCGGCGCGGCAAACCGGCGCTACATCGCGCATTCTCCGAACCTATTGCCGTGCTGACAGGTGACAGCCTGATCATCATGGCATTTCAAATTCTCGCCCGCGCGGCGCAGCACAATCCAACGGCGGCAATCGCGCTGATCGACGTTCTTTCGACCCGATCCGGCATGCCCTACGGGATATGTGCGGGGCAAGGCTGGGAAAGCGAAGAGGTCATCGACCTGTCCGCCTATCACCAGTCGAAAACGGGCGCGCTGTTTATCGCGGCCACGCAAATGGGTGCGCTCTGCGCCGGTCAGGATGCCGAACCCTGGACAGAACTCGGCGCGCGCATTGGCGAGGCGTTTCAAGTCGCCGATGATCTGCGCGACGCGCTTTGCGACGAAGACACACTTGGCAAACCGGCAGGGCAGGACGATCTGCACGGGCGACCGAACGCCGTGGCGCAGCTTGGCGTGCGCGGCGCGGTTGCGCGGTTCGACGATATTCTCGCCGGCGCGATCTCATCTATTCCCGCCTGTCCGGGCGAAGCGGCACTCGCGCAGATGGTGCGGGCCTACGCCGACAGGCTGGTGCCCGCCATCGCCCGCGAAAAACCAACCGTTCCCGGCGAATAATGGCAGACGTCGATCTGCCATGTGCCGTGACGCGCCCGCGCAAATCCTCTCGGCTTGTGCGACTAGCCGCGGCGCCTGCATTCCAGCGCTGGGCCAGTCGCGTGCCGCTCTTGCGCCGCATCGTCCGCAACGAAGGCGAGGCCTTGTTCGATCTGGTCGCGGGGTTCTGTCACAGCCAGATCCTGCAGGCGCTCGTGAAATTCGACATCCCCGGCATGCTGCTGGAAGCAGAACTGCCCGCCCGCGCGATTGCCGCGCGCTGTCAGGCCCCTGTCGAGCGCATCGCTGTGCTGCTGCAAGCCGCGCAATCGCTACATCTTTTGCGCCGTACGCGTGATGGCTCTTATGCGCTGACAGTGCGGGGTGCCGCGCTTGCCGGTGTGCCGGGGCTGTCCGGCATGATCGCACATCACGACGTCCTTTACCGCGATCTCGCTGATCCGGTCGCATTCTTTCGCGGTGAAACCGACCCCGAACTTGCTGCTTTCTGGCCCTATGTATTCGGGGCCGGTGCCGTAGAAGACCCGAACACCGCCGCGACCTATTCCGCGCTGATGGCCGACAGCCAGTCCCTCGTCGCCGCAGACACGCTCGCAACGATCCGGCTTTCGGGTGTGAAACATCTGATGGACGTCGGCGGTGGCACAGGCGCGTTTCTGGAAGCAGTGGGCGCAGCCTACCCCGCCTTGCAAATGACGCTCTTCGATCTACCAGCCGTCGCGCCACATGCAGCAAATCGCTTTGCCGCTGCGGATCTGGCCGACCGCACGACAATTCAAAGCGGCAGCTTTCGGGATGATCCTCTGCCCACCGGTGCCGATGCGATTTCGCTGGTGCGCGTGCTTTATGATCACACCGATGACACCGTGCGCAGGCTTCTGACCGCAGCCTATACAGCACTGCCGCCCGGCGGGCGGATCATCATATCCGAACCGATGACAGGTGGTGAGAGGCCTGAACGGGCAGGGGATGCCTACTTCGCGCTCTATTGCATGGCGATGCAGACGGGCACCGCAAGATCGCAGGACCAGATCGCGGCATTGCTTGGCAAAACCGGTTTTCAAAACGTGCTGACACCCCGCGCAAAGCGGCCGTTCATCACGTCCGTCGTGACAGGTGTCAAGCCAGCCTGACAACTTTCTTGTCTAAATACGTTGACAGGTGAATGTGTAAGCTTAAACTGACAGTGGACAGATTGTCGCAGTTTGACACATGCAGTGCAGTCACAGCGACAACGGGGAGAAATCGTTGGAAACCAACGCAGTAATACTCAGCGCACCCGGAAAACTGGGAATCGACTCGGTCGGAATCGTTCCGCCTGCTGCTGCGGATATTGTCGTGTCGGTCACCCACAGCGGCATTTCCACAGGCACAGAGAAGCTTTTCTGGTCCGGTGACATGCCGCCATTCCCCGGTATGGGCTACCCGCTCGTGCCCGGCTACGAAGCCGCCGGAGAAGTGGTCGAAGCAGGTGCAGACAGCGGCTATCGCGTTGGCGAACACGTGTTTGTGCCAGGTGCCAGCTGCTACGATGGTGCGCACGGGCTTTTCGGGGCCGCGGCGCAAACGCTGGTCACACCGGCAAGCCGGGTCACGCGCATCGACCGCGGGCTTGGGGCAGCAGGGGCGCTGCTGGCGCTGGCGGCAACTGCGCGGCACGCTATGGCGGGACCGGGCAAGGCCGTGCCGGACCTGATCATCGGCCACGGTGTCCTTGGACGTCTGCTGGCCCGCCTCACAGTTGCCTCCGGCGCGCCTGCACCAACAGTCTGGGAAATCGACCCGCAGCGTCAGCACGGCGCGCGGGGCTATGACGTGATCCATCCAGATACTGACGAACGCCGCGACTATACATCCATCTACGATGCCTCCGGGCGCGCGGACCTGCTCAACGACATGGTCGGGCGGATCGCAAAAGGTGGCGAAATCGTCCTCGCGGGTTTCTATACGCAAGCCATCCAGTTCGCCTTCCCGCCCGCCTTCATGAAGGAAGCGCGGTTCCGGATTGCCGCCGAATGGCAGGCTGACGACATGACAGCAACGCGGGCACTGGTCGAAAGCGGCACGCTCCGGCTCGACGACCTTATCACACACACATCCAAGGCCCGCGATGCGGCAACGGCTTACGAAACGGCCTTTACCGATCCGGCCTGCCTCAAAATGATCCTCGATTGGAGCGCGACATGAAAGACGAAGTCCCTAACCTGACGGACTACGACAAAGCGCTGCGCGACGAAGCGGCCGAACCGACACTCGAAGTGCCGCAAGGCGAAGTCACGTCCAAGACCCAGATCATCGCGATCTACGGCAAGGGTGGTATCGGGAAATCCTTCACGCTCGCGAACCTCAGCCACATGATGGCCGAAATGGGCAAGCGGGTACTGCTGATCGGCTGCGATCCGAAATCCGACACGACCAGCCTGCTGTTCGGCGGCAAGGCCTGCCCGACGATCATCGAAACCTCCGCGAAAAAGAAAATCGCCGGAGAAGAGGTCAAGATCGGCGACGTCTGCTTCAAACGCGGCGGTGTCTTTGCGATGGAACTTGGCGGCCCAGAGGTTGGTCGCGGTTGCGGTGGTCGCGGGATCATCCACGGGTTTGAACTGCTCGAAAAACTGGGCTTCCACGATTGGGACTTCGATTATGTTCTCCTCGATTTCCTCGGGGATGTTGTCTGTGGCGGCTTCGGCCTGCCCATTGCGCGTGACATGGCGCAAAAGGTCATTCTTGTCGGCTCCAACGACCTTCAGTCGCTTTATGTTGCAAATAATGTTTGCTCGGCCGTTGAATACTTCCGCAAACTTGGCGGGAACGTCGGTGTCGCTGGACTGGTGATCAACAAGGACGACGGCACGGGAGAAGCACAAGCCTTTGCTAAAGCGGTCGATATCCCGGTCCTTGCGGCCATCCCGCAAGACGACGACCTGCGCAAGAAATCCGCGAACTACCAGATCGTCGGCACCCACCAAAGCAAGTGGGGCAGCATGTTCGAAGGTCTGGCCGAAGCCGTCGGCATCGCACCACCTGTGCGCCCGACACCGCTGGATCAGGACGGCCTGCTGGGCCTGTTCGACAGCAAGGACACAGGTGGCGACTACCAGCTTGTGCCCGCAACCGACGTCGACATGCGCGGCAAGAACGCAGCGCCGAAAGAAAGCCTTGAGGTGATCTATGACGACGCGTGAGGGCTATGAAGTCGGCTATGACGACGCGGGCAGCGTTCAGATCATCGAAGGCGTAGACCGCCCCGATGTGTCTGATGATGTGCAGGCCACAGCGTTGTCCGGTGGCTGCACAGCCGGTGCTGCGACGATGGAGGACGCCGCGCGCAAGGCGGGCCAGTCCGACATGCTTGACCAGTTCGCCAAGGACTATCCGCAAGGACCACATGACCAGCCACAATCCATGTGTCCGGCATTCGGGTCTTTGCGTGTGGGCCTGCGGATGAAGCGCGTGGCGACGGTGCTGTCTGGCTCTGCCTGCTGCGTCTACGGCCTGACGTTCGTGTCGCACTTCTACGGCGCGCGTCGCTCGGTCGGCTACGTCCCGTTCAATTCCGAAACGCTCGTCACAGGCAAGCTATTCGAAGACATCCGCGAAAGCGTGCACGACATGGCCGACCCGGATCGTTATGACGCGATTGTGGTGACGAACCTCTGTGTGCCAACGGCCTCCGGCGTGCCGCTGCGCTTGCTTCCCAAGGAAATCAACGGTGTGCGCATCGTCGGGATCGACGTCCCCGGTTTCGGCATCCCCACCCATGCCGAGGCGAAGGACGTCCTCGCCGGTGCGATGCTGAACTACGCCCGTGAAGAAATTAAGGCTGGCCCGGTGCAGGCCCCCGTTGGCGGAAAATCCGACCGCCCGACCGTCGCGCTGTTGGGTGAAATGTTTCCCGCTGATCCGATGATGATCGGCGCGATGCTGGCCCCGATGGGCCTTGCTGCTGGGCCAACCGTGCCAACCCGCGAATGGCGCGAACTTTATGCAGCACTTGATTGTGGCGCGGTCGCCGCGATCCATCCGTTCTATTCCGCCAGCGTGCGTGAATTCGAGGCCGCTGGCCGTCCGATCATCGGCTCCGCCCCTGTCGGTCATGATGGCACTGCCGCGTGGCTTGCCAATATCGGCGACGCTTTCAATATCAAACCAGACCAGATTGCCGCCGCACAAAACGCATTCCTTCCTGCCATCAAAGGCGCGCTGGCCGGATCGAAAATCAACGGCACGATTACGCTGTCGGGCTATGAAGGCAGCGAACTCCTCGTTGCCCGCCTGCTGATCGAAAGCGGTGCGACCGTGCCATATGTCGGCACAGCCTGTGCGAAATCGGAATGGTCCGCAGACGATGCTGCTTGGCTCGAAAGCAAGGGCGTCAAAGTAAAATACCGTGCATCGCTCGAAGACGATCTGTCCGCAGTCGATGCCATTAACCCCGACCTTGCCATCGGTACGACACCCGTCGTGCAACACGCCAAGGAACGCGGAACGCCGTCGCTATATTTCACGAACCTGATTTCCGCACGCCCACTCATGGGTCCTGCTGGTGCCGGTTCATTGGCACAGGTCGTCAATGCAGCCATCGCCGGTGGCGAAAAGATGAACAAGATGAAGGCGTTTTTCGAAGGCGTCGGTCATGGTGATACTGCCGGTGTCTGGGAGGGCGCGCCAAACCTGCGCCCCGACTTCCGCGCCCAGCATCAGAAAAAGCTCGACAAGCAAGCCCGCGCCAAGGCTGCGGAGGCAATGATTTGATGCACGCACAGTCATACGCCCTGTGCACGCCTTGTGCACGCTTTGTGACACCCGAATTGAGGGGGTCAGCATGCTAGTTCAGGATCACGACCGCGCAGGCGGATACTGGGGTGCGGTCTACGCATTCTGCGCCGTAAAAGGCCTGCAGATCGTCATCGACGGCCCCGTCGGTTGCGAGAATCTGCCGGTCACATCCGTCCTGCACTACACCGACGGTTTGCCGCCTCACGAGCTGCCCATTGTCGTCACCGGCCTTGGTGAATCCGAGATGGGCGAAGGCACCGAAGAGGCGATGAAGCGAGCGTGGAAAACGCTTGATCCTGCCCTGCCCGCTGTTGTGGTCACAGGGTCGATCGCTGAAATGATCGGCGGCGGCGTGACCCCGCAAGGCACGAATATCCAACGCTTTTTGCCGCGCACCATTGATGAAGATCAGTGGGAATGTGCTGACCGTGCAATGACGTGGATCTTTACGGAATTCGGCATGACAAAAGGCCGGATGCCGCCCGAAAAGAAACGCGAAGAAGGGGCAAAGCCCCGCGTCAATATCCTTGGGCCGATGTATGGCACGTTCAACATGCCGTCTGATCTTGCTGAAATCCGTCGCCTTGTCGAAGGCATCGGTGCCGAGGTCAACATGGTCATGCCACTGGGTGCCCATTTGGCCGAAATGCGCAATCTCGTGAACGCGGATGTGAACATCTGCATGTACCGCGAATTCGGGCGCGGGTTGGCCGAGGTGCTGAACAAGCCTTACCTGCAAGCGCCCTTCGGCATTGATTCTACAACGAAATTCCTGCGCAAGCTGGGTGAGCTGACAGGGCTCGATCCCGAACCGTTTATCGAACAGGAAAAGCATTCGACCATTAAACCCGTCTGGGATCTGTGGCGCTCTGTCACGCAGGATTTCTTTGCAACGGCTGAATTCGCCATCGTCGCGAACGAGACTTATGCACGCGGCATCCGGCATTACCTCGAAGGCGATCTCGGCTTTCCTTGTGCCTTCGCCGTCGCGCGTTGCCGTGGCAAGAAAACCAACAACGACGAAGTGCGCAGTCTGATGCACACGAAACGTCCGCTGATCGTCTTCGGGTCGATCAACGAAAAGATGTATATGGCGGAAATGAAGGCCGGGCACGGACCCAGCCCTTCGTTCATCCCGGCCAGTTTCCCCGGCGCCGCGATCCGTCGCGCAACGGGCACACCGATGATGGGCTACGCCGGGGCGACCTACGTCCTGCAAGAGGTCTGCAACGGGTTGTTCGACAGCCTGTTCCATATCCTGCCGCTGGGCAGTGAGATGGATGCGACCGACGCCACACTGACACCCTTGCGCCGCGACTTCCCCTGGGACGCCGATGCGCAGGCCAAACTGGATGAGATCGTGGCAAGCCACCCCATCCTAACCAGAATTTCTGCCGCCAAATCCCTGCGGGACGCAGCAGAACGCGCAGCACTCGACGCCGGCAACGACCGGGTGGTCCTCGAGACCGTCGCAGCACTGCAATCACCGTCGGGAGGACGCACATGACTGACTTCACCACAGACACACCGCTGATCCGCACACGCACAGCCCCGCCAAAGCGGGAATACTACGCGTATTTCGCGATCATCTTTCTGGCCACGCTGCCGCTGTCGTTCCTGACCTGGGGACTGAGCGCGGCACGCCGGATGGAGCTGCCTGAAAAAGGTCCGCTCGCCAAGGCCTGGTCGCAGGCCCGCATTATTACGCCGCACATCTTTCATGGATGAACGGCACCCAGCATTCGTCATCCCCCCCCGGGGTGATGGATTAGGGCAGGGGATGAGCCCCTGTCGTAACCCGGCCGCGGGGGGTACGCGGCGTCAGTTCATATGTTTGGAGACAAAAAATGGCTGATAAATCTGACCTGTCCTTCACAGGTTTGACAGACGAGCAGGCGCAGGAACTGCACGCAGTATACATGAGCGGTCTGTGGATCTTCACGATCATCGCAGTCGTTGCTCATATTCTGACGTACATCAAACTGCCCTGGTTCAGCTGGTAGGAAAGGAAAGCAAAATGGCACAGTTCTACAAGATCTGGCTGGTTTTCGACCCGCGCCGCGTTTTCGTGGCACAGGGCGTTTTCCTGTTCCTTCTTGCAGCGATGATTCACCTCGTCCTGCTCAGCAATGAATCCACAAACTGGTTCAACCTCGCCTTTGGCGGCGGTGCATAAACCGGCTTGGGTCGTTGAAAAGAAAAGCTATGGGCGGGCCGGCGTCCGCCCATAGCAAACACACAAAGTTTCATGCCGACAAGGCGCGCCCGAACGGGGACGCAGGGCTTGTCGATAGACTGGAGTAGGAAGATGGCGCAGCTCAGCTTCGAAAGAAAATACCGCGTCCAAGGCGGGACGCTGGTCGGCGGTGATCTGTTCGACTTCTGGGTGGGGCCATTCTACGTTGGCTTCTTCGGGGTCACGACGTTCTTTTTCGCCGTCCTTGGGACGATCCTTATCTTTTACGGGGCCTCGCAAGGGGACACCTGGAACCCGTGGCTGATCTCGATCGAGCCGCCGGCACTTGAATACGGCCTTGGTGCCGCGCCGCTGCTGGAAGGCGGGCTTTGGCAGATCATCACGATCTGTGCCATCGGCGCCTTTGTCAGCTGGATGATGCGCGAGGTGGAAATCTGCCGCAAACTCGGGATGGGCTATCACGTGCCTTTTGCCTTTGGTGTGGCGATCCTGGCTTATGTGACGCTGGTCGTTATCCGTCCGGTCCTGCTTGGGGCCTGGGGACATGGATTTCCCTATGGCATCTTCAGCCACCTCGATTGGGTGAACAACGTCGGCTACGCCTACGGCAACTTCCACTATAATCCTGCCCACATGGTCGCGATCACCTTCTTCTTTACGACCTGTCTCGCACTTGCGCTGCACGGATCGCTGGTTCTCTCTGCCGTGAATCCCGGCAAGAAGGGCGACATTATCAAGTCACCGGACCACGAAGATACGTATTTCCGCGATCTGATCGGCTATTCGATCGGGCCACTCGGCATCCACCGTCTTGGACTGTTCCTTGCGCTGAACGCTGGTCTGTGGAGCGCGATCTGCATCGTGATTTCGGGCACCATCTGGTTCGAGGAATGGATCGTCTGGTGGGATTGGTACTACGAACTGCCTTGGTGGCGGGATCTATAGGAGGACATGAACAATGGCTGAATATCAAAACATCTTCACCCAGGTTCAGGTGCAGGGACCGGCCGAAATGGGTGTCGTCGAAGATAATCTGATCGAGCGGGGGACCACTGCGCGGTTCTCGACGCTGGCGGGCTACTTTGGAAACGCACAGCTTGGGCCGATCTACCTTGGCAACATGGGTGTCATTTCACTGGCGACGGGCCTTGTCTGGTTTGTCATGGTGGGCATGTCGTTCTGGGCGCAGGCGGACTACAACCCCGCGATTTTCATGCGCGATCTTTTCTGGTTCTCGCTTGATCCACCTCCGCCGGGTTACGGGCTTTCGATGCCACCAATGAATGATGGCGGGTACTTTATGATCGCTTCGTTCTTCCTGCTGATCTCTGTTCTGACGTGGTGGGTGCGCACATATCTGCGTGCCGAGGCGCTGGGCATGGGCAAGCACGTGGCGTGGGCATTCGCCTCTGCGATCTGGCTGTTCCTTGTATTGGGTCTGATCCGTCCGATCCTGATCGGTGACTGGTCGGAAATGGTGCCTTATGGCGTGTTCAGCCACCTTGACTGGACGAACCTGTTTTCGATCACGCATGGCAACCTGTTCTACAACCCGTTCCACGCGCTGAGCATTGTGTTCCTCTATGGGTCCGCTTTGTTGTTCGCGATGCACGGGGCAACGATCCTTGCCGTCAGTCGTTTCGGCGGCGAGCGCGAGATCGAACAGATTGTCGACCGCGGCACGGCGACGGAACGGGCGGCCTTGTTCTGGCGCTGGACCATGGGCTTTAACGCCACGATGGAAGGTATCCACCGCTGGGCATGGTGGTTTGCGGTGCTGACCACATTGACCGGCGGCATCGGGATCCTATTGTCCGGAACGGTCGTTGATAACTGGTTTGTCTGGGCGCAGGTCCACGGCTTTGCCCCACTAGACTAAGGAGACGAAGATATGAGTGAGAATACCGATTATCTTGGCGTCGAAGGACGGTCACGGCTTTATGGTGATGTTCTGCTGTTGATGCTGAAAGGGGCCGGCTACGCCTGCGCCTTCTGCCTGATCGTGTGGTTCGTCATGGCTGTTATCATCGGCATTGGCCGCGCCCTGCCAGCCGAAAGCCGCGACACGCCCGATCCGATCAATCGCTCGTCGATTGAGCTGGTCCAGAAGACGTATTTCGTCTGACCGAGACAGGGGCGGGCATGCCGGCGCGACGCCAGTTGCCCGCCCCCTTGCCATCGGGCCACCCTCCCTGGTGGGTCCGATATTGAGGAGCGGCCAAGGCCACACCTCAGTTCCCTTCCTGTTGGCTACAGGAACTAGCGTCGCAAGAGTGCCGATCCGGCATCACTTGCGGCGCTTTTTTATCAGAAAGGTGCTGTTATGACCATGACTCCCCATTTGGACCGCATCGCAGGCCCGGCGGACATGCGCGCCCTGTCCGACAGCGCCCTTGCGGAACTTGCGCGCGAGGTCCGCAATGAAGTCATCGCATCCGTGTCGCAGACCGGCGGGCACCTGGGGTCATCCCTTGGCGTGGTCGAACTTGCCGTGGCGATCCATGCCGTCTTTGACACCCCGCGCGACAAGCTGGTCTGGGACGTGGGTCACCAGTGTTACCCTCACAAGATCCTGACAGGTCGTCGTGACCGCATGACAAGCTTGCGACAGGAAGGCGGCATTTCCGGATTCACGAAACGCTCGGAATCCCGCTTTGATCCGTTTGGTGCAGCGCATTCCTCGACCTCGATTTCCGCAGCCCTTGGTTTCACGATGGGCCGCGATCTCGGCATGGATACGGGCGACGCCATCGCTGTCATTGGTGACGGGTCGATCAGCGCCGGCATGGCCTATGAGGCGATGAACAACGCCGGTGCCGAAGGCCGCCGCATGTTCGTGATCCTCAACGACAACGAAATGTCCATTGCGCCGCCAGTTGGGGCGATGTCGAAATACCTCTCCGGTCTTTATGCCTCTCCCTTTGGTGAGATGCAGAAGATGGCCGAAGGGTTCGAATCTGCTCTGCCTGGCCCCCTGCGTGATCATGCCCGCCGCGCGCGCCAGCTTGTGACCGGTGCCGCACCAGGCAATCAGGGCACGCTGTTTGAATCGCTTGGCTTTTCCTACATCGGTCCGATTGACGGGCACGATATGTCCCAGCTTTTACCGGTGCTGCGTGCCGCGCGTACGCGGGCCACGGGGCCGGTCCTGATTCACGTCTGCACGACCAAGGGCAAGGGCTATGCTCCCGCTGAAGGTGCCGCCGACAAAGGCCACGGCGTCAGCAAATTCGATCCCGCCACGGGCCAGCAGGCCAAGGGCAAGCCAAACGCGCCAAGCTACACCAAGGTGTTCGGAGAGGCGCTGACCCAAGAGGCCGCCCATGATCCGGCAATCGTGGCGGTCACTGCCGCCATGCCATCAGGCACCGGCGTCAACATCATGGCAGACCGTTTTCCGGCGCGGGTCTTTGACGTCGGAATTGCAGAGCAACATGGCGTCACCTTTGCCGCCGGCATGGCTGCATCGGGGCTCAAGCCGTTCTGCGCCATCTATTCGACCTTCCTGCAACGCGGGTACGACCAGATCGTCCATGATGTTGCGCTTCAGAACTTGCCGGTGCGCTTTGCGATTGATCGCGCGGGTCTGGTCGGGGCGGACGGTCCGACCCACGCGGGCGCGTTCGATATCGGGTATCTGTCCGCTTTGCCAAACATGGTGGTTATGGCCGCCTCGGACGAGGCAGAGCTGATGCACATGGTGCGCACGGCCGCCGCCTATGACGACGGTCCCATTGCGTTCCGATACCCGCGTGGCGAAGGCGAAGGCGTGTCGATGCCTGATCGGGGCGACGTACTTGAGATCGGCAAAGGACGCATCGTTGTCGAGGGGGACGACATCGCGATCCTGTCATTCGGCGCGCACATGGGCGAATGCGTCAAGGCGCGCGCGTTGATGGAGGCGCAGGGCGTGTCCGTCACGCTGGCTGACGCGCGGTTTGCGAAACCGCTGGACCGTGACCTGATCCGGCAACTGCTGAAAAACCACAAGGCGCTGATCACGGTCGAACAGGGCAGTCAGGGCGGGTTCGGCGCGATGGTGCTGCATGATCTGGCAAACGATGGGTTGCTGGACGGGCGTTGCCAGTTGCGGACTGTGACCCTGCCTGACCGCTACATCGATCAGGCGGCCCCTGACGCGATGTATGCAGAGGCTGGCATGACAGCAGTCGATATCGCCGCGACAGCGATGCAGGCAGCGGGCGTTTCACCGCGCAAGGTTGGATTGGTGTCGGGCTGACCTATCCGGCGCGGACAAGGTCACCGAAAATCGCGGACTTATATTCCTGCAGGTAGATGCGCAGCCAGGGTGTGAACTTGTCAGGCGTGCGTGCGACTTGTGCGGCAAGGTCGTAGAAACCGACCCATTCGATCGCCATGACCTCTTCCGGGTTCGGGTTGACCTTCAAATCATCGGGTGCATCGGCGACAAAGATTTCGACGACCTCGTGTTCAATCAGATCATCGCCGACATCGGCGCGGTATTCCACCTGATCGCGATGCGCGGGATAGATCCCGCTGATCCCAAGCTCTTCGTTCAGGCGGCGCACGGCGCAATCGGCAGGGTCTTCATCCCATTCGGGATGTGTGCAGCAGGTATTCGCCCAAAGGCCCGGCGTGTGATACTTTCCCATCGCCCGCTGCTGGATCAGCACCCGACCGCGGTTCATCACGAAAACGCTGACTGCCTTGTGTTTCAAGCCAAGCTGATGCGCCGCGAGTTTTTCCACGGGTTCGAGTTTGCCGTCCACCCAGGCAGGGATCATGATCGTCATGTGCGCAGCTCCGATACCAGCCCTGTCAGATGGGCGAGGTTCTTGATCCCGATTTTCAAGTGCGCAAGCGGGCGCGCCTTGACCAGCTTCTTGTTCATATATGCTTCAAAGGTCAACCGCTGGACATCGACATCGTGACACAATGACACAAAGCGTTCGCGCCGCATGTCGCTTTTGTAATAAGCGTTCTGCATCGCACCAAGGACACGGAACACCTGTTTGTGTTCGCGCATGAACAGTTTGCGGGCCATTTGCAGGTCTTTGGCGCGACCCGTCGCAAGGCACGATGCCGCCGCAGTTGCCGCGACGCGCCCGCCCACCATAGCATAATAAATGCCTTCACCGGACGATGGCGCAACAACGCCTGCTGCATCACCCGCCAGCACGACGTCTTTGCCATTGTCCCAGCGATCAAGTGGTTTCAGCGGGATCGGTGCGCCTTCCTTGCGGATTGTTTTGCATTCGCTCAACCCTGCCGTGCGGCGCAAGGCGGCGGTCGCCTCCTTGACGTCGACACTTTTGATCATTGACCCCATGCCGATGCTGGCCTGTCCGCCATGCGGGAAAATCCAGCCATAAAAATCGGGGCTGATCGCCCCGTCATAGATGACGTCGCACCGTTTGGGATCATAGGTTTCGGTCTGAGCAGGGGCTTCGATAATTTCGTGATAGGCGATCACATAGGGAATGGTATCGCCCCCCGGCACTTCGAGCCGGGCAACATTGGATCGTGCGCCATCGGCCCCGATGATCAGTTTGCAGTCCATTTTCTGAACGTTTCCGCTGACGCCATCCCGGAACACGACTGATTTCGTGTCGCCATGACGTTCGATTCCCTGAAACGATCCGGAATAGCGGTGCGCGCCAGCCTCTTGCGCGCGAGTGCGCAGGAATTCGTCGAAATGCTCGCGGTCCACCATGCCGACAAAGCCGTTTTCAATGGGGATATCGACGTGTCGCTGTGTCGGAGAAATCATGCGGGCCGTTTGGATCTTGGCCACGATCTGTTCGTCCGGAATGTCAAAGTCTGCGATCAATCGTGGTGGAATGGCCCCGCCGCAGGGTTTGATCCGTCCGGCCCGGTCCAGCATCGCAACGCTGTGCCCGGCCTTGGCAAGATCCTCGGCTGCTGTGGCACCCGATGGGCCGCCGCCTACGACGATTACATCATATTCCATGATCATTCTCCCGGAACCATTGCAGCGGACGGCATGCGCCGGTCCATGATTTTCGCGGCCATGACAGTCGCGGCGATAAAGATTGCAGCTTCAAACAGGAACACCGATCCGAAGGCCTGATCGTCAGGCAGGGACAAGCGCAGCACGTCGACCAGACCAGCCCCAACCAATCCGCCAAAGCCAGCGGCGATGGCTTGTGCCGCGCCCCAAAGCCCCATGCGGGTGCCTTCGCGCTGCGCGCGTCCTTCGCCCGCCAGCGCCATCATCGATCCGATGGCGGCAACCGCGAACATCCCGTTGAAAAACCCGAGCATTACCACAGCCGGGGTCAGTGGCCCGCCCGGCCCGAGTGGACCCAGCATCGCAATCACGGCGAGTGATGCGGCAGACCCGATGCACCCGGCCATGACCCAATTGCGCAGGCTGCCGACCTTGAAGCCGGTCGCAAGAATGCCCACGCAGAGCATTCCGATGAAAACGCCGCCGTTCTGTGCGCCTGACAGGGCCGTGGATTGTCCCGGCGAGAATGCAAATACCAACCCCGCATATGGTTCAAGGATCAATTCCTGCATGAAATAGGCGGTCATCGACAGGAACACGAAGATCGTGAAGTTGCGCGCCCGTGTTTCGGACCAGACCTGTGCCAATCCTTCCAAGAACGGTGTGTGATCGGGTTCTTTCACCGCGATCAAACGCTTTTCGATGCCCCAGACGGCGATGATTGTGGCAAGCGTTGCTACCGCGCAGACGATGCCGACCAGTTTGATCAGCAGTGCAGGCGTGTAAGGGTCAAGCATTGCCCCGACGCTGCCCGCCGTTGCAGCGATGCCGAAGATCATCATCAGCCAGGTGATTGTCGCGGCCGCTGCCCGTCTGTGCGGCAGTGTGGTTGTTGCGAGCAGCGCGAGCAGTGACGTTCCGGACGCTCCGACACCGACACCGATCAGTGCGTAGGCGAGGATGGAAATGGCAAGGCCCAGCGCAAACGATGTTGGAAAGACCAGGATCGCGCCCGCTGCCAGCATCGCCCCCAGCGCAAGCACGAACATGCCGCCGATGATAAACCTTGTGCGCTTGCCCCCCGCGTCCGAGACAAAGCCCCATTTCGGCCGGCTTAGCTGGATGCCGTAGTGCAGTGCCACAAGGAACCCTGGCAGGATCGCTGCCAGCGACAGTTCGACAACCATCAGTCTGTTCAGCGTCGATGTGGTCAGCACCACGATGGCACCAAGCGCCATTTGCACGAAACCAAGCCGGAAAATCTGGAACCACGAAAGATGCATGTCAGAGGCTCCTGATTGCGAAGGCGGCAATCATCATGCCGCTGATGTAAAAAAGAATGCCCATGCCCTGATACCAGGGCGTCTTGCCTTCGGGATCGCGCAGCAGCACCCGCATGGCGGCCAGTTGGACGCCAAGCATGGCAGCCACGCCGAAGCCATGCACTGGCTTGTCCCACGTGAATAGCGCCCCGATAACGATCACCTGCGGGACCGCCATCACAAGACAGGCCACCCCTGCGGCCAGACGCGGCCCGAGCGTGACCGGCAACGATTTCAGACCCATCTGTCGGTCGCCCTCGATCGCCTTGAAATCGTTCAGCGTCATGATGCCATGCGCGCCAATCCCGTAAAGTGTTGCGATGATCAGAACTTCGATTGTAGGTGCGCCCGCCGACAAGATCGCGGCACCGGTGATCCACGGTAGTGTTTCGTAGGCCAGTCCGCACAGGCCCGGCCCCCACCAGCCGGATCGTTTGGCGCGGATCGGTTCGCAGGAATAGGCCCAGGCTGCTGCGACACCAGCGATGGTTGCCGCAAAACCCCACGGGCCAAGCTGGTACCCCACGAAAAGCGACAGCACCGTCATGATCAGTGCGATCCATAGCCCCCAGCGTCCGGGGATTTGCCCTGACGGGATTGGCCTGTCCGGTTCGTTGATTGCATCCACATGCCTGTCGCACCAGTCATTCGCGGCCTGTGACATGCCGCAGACGATCGGGCCTGCCAGGATGACACCGAGTATCACCAGCCACCACTGCCCCGCAGGTGAAACCCCTGCCGAAACCGCGCCGCATAAATAGGCCCACATCGGCGGAAACCATGTCACGGGTTTGATCAGACGCAAGGCGGCCCGTGGTGCGGGCCAGCGGCGAGGCGTCTGGATGGCAGAACTGACAGTCATTGTGTCAGTTTAGTTGGACAGTTGGGGAGTCGGCAAGTGTAAAGTCAAGTTGACACATGGGGCAAAGTGACACGATCCCCCCTTATTCGGGATTGCCTTGTTTCGTGTTTCTGCGCAAGGTTCCTTCAAAGCGCTTTGGGAGTCGAAAGCCATGCCGATCAATGTCACCGTCTGGGGCGAAAACGTTCACGAACAAAGTAATGAGACCGTCGCTGAACTTTATCCCAAGGGGATGCACGGGGCGATTGCAGATGCGTTGAATACCGACAAGCGCTTCACCGCGACGACCGCCACCTTGCAAGAGCCGGAACACGGCATGACGCAAGCCCGTCTTGCCCAAACCGATGTGCTGATCTGGTGGGGCCACGCCGCACACGGCGACGTTGACGACGCGGTTGTCGAGCGGGTCGCAGAACATGTTTGGGCGGGCATGGGCATCATCCTGCTGCATTCGGCGCATTTTGCCAAAATTTTCAAACGCCTAATGGGTACGCCATGTAACCTAACATGGCGTGAGGCGGGCGAGCGTGAACGTCTTTGGGTCACATCGCGCAATCATCCCATTGCTGCCGGTCTGCCTGATCATTTCGAGCTTGAGAACGAGGAGATGTATGGCGAACCCTTTGGCGTCCCCGAACCGCTTGAAACCGTGTTCATCAGTTGGTTTGCGGGTGGCGAAGTGTTCCGCTCTGGCCTCACCTACAAGCGGGGCGCCGGAAATGTGTTCTATTTCCGTCCGGGGCACGAAACCTATCCGACGTATCACGATGCGAACGTCCAGACTGTGTTGCGCAACGCGTGTGCCTGGGCACACAACCCAGCACCGCGCGTGTCTAGAGTGACGGATGCGCCGAATGTGCCGGTTGAAAGTGCGCTTGAACCGATCGAGGCACGCGGTCCGCGGTTGCACGCTGACGGCGAAGACGGGTTCCGCTGATGATCCGCGTGATGATCGTCGGCACAGGCGGGATGGCGCATGACCATGCTCGCGCCTATGCGGCGATGGACGGTGTCAGTGTCGTCGCGGGTGTCGATACCAACCCCGAGAACCTTGCCGCGTTTCAAAAAGAATTCGGCATTCCGAATGGATTTGACTCGGTTTCTGCCGCCCTTGCGTGGGGCGATTTCGATGCCGTGTCCAACGTGACTCCCGACGGGGTGCATCACCGCACGACCATGCCGCTTTTGGCGGCTGGCAAGCATGTACTTTGTGAAAAACCGCTCGCCGCGATGGCGGCGGATGCTGCGGAAATGGCCACAGCCGCGCAGGCGGCAGGTGTCGTCAACATGGTGAACCTGACCTATCGCAACGTACCTGCCTTGATGGCGGGGGCTGATATTGTCGCGTCCGGCGAGATTGGCGAAGTCCGGCATTTTGAAGCGTCGTATCTGCAAAGCTGGCTCACCCAGCCTGCGTGGGGCGACTGGAAGACTGAAGATCAGTGGTTGTGGCGATTGTCATCCGCGCATGGATCGCTTGGCGTTCTGGGCGATGTCGGTGTGCATATCCTTGACTACGCGACGTTCGCCGCAGGGTCTGGTGCGGCGGATGTGTCGTGCCGGTTGACGACATTTCCCAAGGCCGAAGGGAACCGGATCGGGGCTTATGTGCTGGACGCAAATGACAGTTTTTCGATGCACCTGACGCTTGCTAACGGCGCGGCCGGTGTGATCCATGCGACGCGCTTTGCATCGGGGCATCTGAACGACCTGCGCTTGCGGCTTTATGGCACCCAAGGCGGATTGGAAGTCTTGTTCGAAGGCGGGAAGAGCCAGTTGCGCAAATGCACCGGTGCAAATCTGGAAAAAGCGGAATGGCAAGAGGTCGCCACACCCGACGTGGACACGAATTACGTGCGCTTCATCAAGGCGATCCAGTCAGGTGACTCGGTGCGCCCCGATTTTACCCGCGGTGCCGCCTTGCAACGGGTCCTTGATCGGGCCGTTGAATCCAATGCTGACAGTTGTCGAAGCTTGCCGGTCTAAGTCTTGCGCCGCATCACAACTGTCGTGATGATGTTGCCATGACACCTGCGATTTACTTTCATCCGGACGCTGTCGAAGGAAAAGGGGCCGATCTGGTTGGTCGCCGGTCGGCTGGGCAGTCCTTTGTGCGCGCTTTTCAGCGCTATGGCACTGGCGACCAGATCAATGTTGTCACCGAAACAGCTGCCCATGCGGATGATTTCCGCGCGCTGGCCGAAGACTTTGGGGAAACCCGCCCGGTCAACGCGGCTGTACTGCGCGACCGACATGATTTCACCAAATTCGGTACGGTTTTCTTTCCCTCGCCCGGCTATCTGAACGCGGTTTGGCAGCGTGCCCGCGGTGATATGCGCAGATGTTCGCTTGTCGGGATCACACACACTGTATCGACCCGCCGGATTGTCGAGAACCTGCATAACCTGATGCTGCAACCCGTGGAGCCGTGGGACGCGATCATTTGCACAAGCCGGGCCGTTCAATCCGTCGTGGCGCGCCAGTTCGCGCTTGAGGCGGATTACATCAGGGCCCGCTTTGGTGCGCAGGTCATTCCACAGCCGCAGCTGCCGATCATTCCGCTGGGTATTCATGCGGCGGATTTTGCGCCAACCGATGACGGGCGCGCCCAGATGCGTGGCAGGTTCGAAACACCGGATGACGCTGTTGTGGTCATGACCATGGGCCGCCTCACGTCGGTTGAAAAGGCGAATCCCGTGCCGCTGTTCATGGCCTTGGAGCGTATCGCGAAAGGCGGGCAGCAGGTTCACCTCTGGATGGTTGGCTGGAGCGACCGCGAAGGCGAAAGGGTGCTGCATGAAACGGGCGCGAACGCGCTTTGTCCATCTGTCACCGTTCATTTCATTGATGGGCGCGAACCGGACGTGCGCCGGCATATCTGGTCGGGTGCCGATATTTTCACGCTGCCGGTCGACAACATTCAGGAAACATTTGGTCTGGTTCCGGTTGAAGCAATGGCCGCTGGCTTGCCGGTTGTGATGCCGGATTGGAATGGTTTTCGCGATACAGTCGTGGACGGTCTGACCGGAATGCTGGTTCCGACGATCATGGCGCCGCCAGATGATGCAACAGGCAGGCTTCTGGCCTCGCGTTTTGCTGACGGCAGTGACGGATATCTCTATTATCTGTCCTGCGTGCAGCAACAGACCGTGCTTGATGTGCAAGCCTATACAAAAGCGCTCGATCGTCTGGTGCAGAATAAGGATCTGCGCAAGAAGATGGGCGCGGCAGGGCGCGCGCATGTCACCCGCAATTTCGATTGGTCCGCAGTAATCCCGCAATATATGGCGCTGGCCGACGAACTTGCGCGCCAGCGTCAGAGCGCGAAACAGATCCCGCGCGTGCAAAACCCGATGGAAGCATCGCCGTTCGATACCTATCGGCACTATCCAAGCAGGCCTCTGACTGCCGACACGGTCATTGTGACCGCCGAACCCCTCGACGCCGAAAAGCTGGCGGATTTGGACATGATCAACGGGCGCAAACTCTACAAGCGAAAGGTCGCGCCGGACAGCGAAGTTTTTGAAACGCTGGCGCTTATCGCCGCGCATCAACCCCTCACAATGGGGGATTTGTTGGGACGCCTGCCAGCACTTGCACCCCGCCTGAACGGGATCGTTCTGTTTCTGGCAAAGTACGACTTTGTGACCTTGGGGCCGCAAGTGTCAAAATAACGCCTGAATTCTATGCTCTTGCCCTGCCGGGGACTTTTGTTTTTGCTGGGCTGCGCAAGAATAGGGCCTGTCGTGTGAAAAGGTTAGTTAAATGCATTTGTCAGTGAGCTTTGAAAACACCGAAGGGACGACCGCGGGGTCGGGCCCTGTCCAGGTCGGCTGGTTCCTGAATATCAAAAAGGCCGGCGTGGTCTATTTCCCGCCAGAACGCGTGCGATCTGCGGATATGAACAAGAAGCACGCCAAATCGGCGTCGCGTTGTCCCGCGGTGATCAATTTGGAAAGCCGGTATTTCATGATCCGCTGTCCGTTCGATCTCAACCTTGAATTCGTGCGCGACAAGGAAGGGCGTCCGGCCCTGCGTAACCTCAACGGCGACATGAGCGGCATTCGCGCAGGCAAGCTGCGCGACAAACTGCATGTCACCGCCGAACACGAATGGCGCTATCCCGGCATTCCGACAGTGCAACTGGAATTGCCCTATGTCTTCATCGCCGATGAGCCGGTTTATATCAATCAGGTCGCGCCGTTCATGCACTATCAGAAGACGCCGTTCCCCGGCACGATCTTCGGCGGGCGCTTCCCGATCAACGTCTGGCCGCGTCCATTGATGTGGGCGTTTGAATGGCATGACACCACGAAGGCGCTTAAGGTCAATCGTGGTGATCCGCTGTTCTATGCGCAATTCGAAGTCATGCCGCAGGACCGGAGTGTCGTTGTCAGCGAGGTCGAAGTGACTGATGAGCTGAACGACTACATGGAACATATTTCTGGCGCAGTGAATTATGTAAACCAGACCTTTTCGCTGTTTGAGGCCGCAGAAAAGGCGCGGCCCGAAAGGCTCGTTGTTCCGGTCAAGCGCATCAGGTCCGAGTAAGGCCCGTGTCCCGCACCTTGAAGCAGGTCAAAGCCGAAGCGACCCGCGCCCATCAAGCCGGTGAATTCGATGCAGCCAGACGTGCTTATGGCGAATACCTGTCACAAGTGCCCCATGACGGGATCATCTGGTCAAACCTTGGCGTTCTGCACCGAAGCACGAACCGGCACAGGATGGCCCTTCGGTCGCACCGCCGCGCGTTTGCACTTAGTCCGCAGGACACAGGCGTTCGCAACAATCTGTCGAACACGTTGTCCGATATCGGGAAATATGAAGAATCCATCGCGTTGCGTCGTCAGATTCTGGAAGAAGTCCCCAACGATCCCAACCACCTTGCCATGATCGGACGCTGTTATCGTGGCATGGGGGACTATGATGCCGCGATCGCGCATCTGAGCGAAGTTATCAAAATACTGCCGGATGACCCCGAGGTGCAGATGCAACTTGCATTTGCCTATCTGGGTCGTGGCGATTACGCCAAAGGTTTCGAGCTTTACAAAGCCCGCTGGCGTGCGGGAGAGTTGCGCCCCCGTAACCTGAAATTTCCGGAATGGCAGGGCCAAGACCTGTCGGACAAGACGCTTTTGGTGCTGCCAGAACAGGGTTTTGGCGATGCCGTCCTGTTCATGCGCTTTCTGCCCTCCCTTGCCAAACTGGCGGCAAAAGTTCGTGTTCTGGTCGACAAACCGTTGCTGCGTCTTTTTTCAAAACTGCCTGACATCGAACTTGTGACAGCAGAAACCGCAGGCGAAAACCCTGCGGACTACTGGATCAACATGATGGATATGGCGGCTGTTCATTTTGCCCGGTCACGGGACATCCCCCCGCCGACGCAGTTACACATTCCTGATGATGCCACGGAACGTGCCGCGCAGATCACCGGCCCTTATGCCAAGTCGTTCAAGGTTGGTGTCGTCTGGGCGGGGTCGGTTACCTACAAGGGCAACGCGTTCCGATCATTTGCACATCGCGATTTTCTGCCCCTTGTGGATATCCCGGACGTGCAGTTGTTTTCGCTTTACAAGGGGCCGTTGCTGACGCCGTATTACGAAGACGGTTCTGACGCCTTCATGGTGGATACGGCCAGTACGGACCGCGATTTTGCTGATTGCGCGGCGACGATGTCGGCAATGGATCTGGTCATCACTTCCGATACGGTAAGCGCGCATATGGCAAGCTCTTTGGGCATTGAGACTTGGACCGTGCTGCATTGGGATCCGTTCTGGGTCTACACGCATGCAGGAGACACGACCCCGTGGTATCCTGGAATGCGGTTGTTTCGGCAGAAAACTCCCCTCGACTGGTCCGGTGTCATGGCCGAAGTGGAGGCGGCTCTTGTGTCACGATTGGAGCGGGGAACATGAAGGAAATACTTGTGCCGACAGCTCCGGGAGAGCTGATCGACAAGCTGACGATATTGCGTTTGAAGTCGGAAAAGATCACCGACGACGCAAAACTTGCGAATGTCCGGCATGAACAGGCCGTCCTTCAGCGCATCGCTGATGCTGCGTTGCCCGATATAGATGCACTGGCGGCTCTGGCCGACCAGCTTTACGACATAAATGCCGACTTGTGGGTCATCGAAGACGATATCAGGGCTTGCGAGGCACGGGGCGATTTCGGCGCGGGGTTCATCGGTCTGGCGCGCGCGGTTTATGTCACCAACGATGAACGCGCGCGCATCAAGAAAGAGATCAACCTTTTGCTTGGTTCGGATATTGTGGAAGAGAAATCATATTACCAGGATAGCGAATCCACATGACCCCAGCAGAACGAGTCGCCGAAGCCCGCAAGCAATTGAAAGAGGCCGAGCGTGAAGTCGTCGCTGCGCTGAACAAGAACAACACCCGCGCCCGTGCGCCATTCGTCCGCCTTCTGCACGAAGTTCGCGGCATGCTGCATCCGGCCTTCCCCTATGCAAGCCAGGCGGGTCAGGACCAGATCGTTGACCGTTACTTCAAAGGCAAACGCGGCGGCACTTTTGTCGATGTGGGCGCGTATGACGGACTGAGCGGATCAAATTCGCTCTTCTTTGAACGCTGGCGCAATTGGTCGGGTGTCATGGTCGAACCGGTTGCGGTGCAACGTGCGCGGGCCGAGGCCCAGCGCAGCGTGCCCTGTTTGCCCTATGCCGTGTCCGACAAGAACGGTGAGGCGCAGTTCATGGCAGTGACCGAAGGTTACACGCAGATGAGCGGCCTGCTGGATCAGTACGACAGCAAGATGCTGGAACGCGTGCGCGCCGACCCGCGCCATGCCGAACAGGTGATTACCGTGCAAACCCGCACACTTGCCGCGATCCTTGAGGAGGCAGACCTTGCGAATCCGGATTTCATTTCACTGGACATCGAAGGTGGCGAACTGGCCGCGCTCGAAGCGTTTCCCTTTAAAAATCACCGCGTCGGGGCATGGGCGATCGAAAACAACGCAGGTGGAACGGATATCGCGAAACTGATGCGATCCAAGGGCTATCAGCTTGTTGAATTCTGTGGTCCGGACGAAGTCTACATTTTATCTGATATTATGTAAAAACCGTTGTAAATCCGGCCTTTAAGTCTGCTTTCATATTCGACCCTGTAACCCCATCTGCGGGTGGTGAACCGAGGGTGAAGACATGGAAGCAGGCAACAACAGACCGATAATCATCAAACGCAAGAAAGTCATCGCTGGCGGCGGGCACCACGGTGGGGCCTGGAAGGTCGCTTATGCTGATTTCGTCACGGCGATGATGGCGTTTTTCATGTTGATGTGGCTTCTGAACGCAACGACCGAACAACAGCGCAAGGGCATCGCGGATTACTTCTCTCCGACCATTCCGATCAATCGTGTGTCAGGCGGTGGGGCAGGTGCCTTTGGCGGCGACAACATCTTTACCCGCGAAACACTGGCTCAAAGCGGCACCGGTGGCATCGCAAATCGCGATGGCGATGAAGCCGTCGATGTCGGCGCGACCGCAGCGGCGCAGGAAACTGCCAGCCTCGAAGATCTCGAAGCGGCCCTTCTGGGCCTTGGCGGCGAAAGCGCGCTTTCCGACAATCAGCTGCGTCATGTCGTAACCCGTCTGACTGACGAAGGACTTGTGATCGAGGTGTTCGACATGCCCAACGCGCCGCTGTTTTATGGAGCAACCGATACGCCCGAAGGCGTGACTGTGCAGATCCTGGAAATGATCGCCCGCATACTGGGGTCAGTGACCAACGATGTCGCCATATCCGGCCACGTCAAAGCGGAAACTGTCGTGCGTCTGCGCAACCCGGCGTGGGATGTGTCTACCAGCCGGGCGGCCCGCACACGGTTGATACTTGAGGCGGCATCCTTCGACCCAGACCGGATTGCACGGATCACGGGCGAGGCCGACCGCGACCCGATCGTCAGTGATTCCAGTTCAATTCGAAACAATCGAATCGAAATCGTGGTGCTGAGGTCTGATCTTTAGGTCGGATGTTAGGGGGACGTTAAGGGCGGGGCGTTACACGGTTCTTCAGACATTGAAAGTTTGCTGCTGAAAGGCCCTGTATATGACGATTTCCTCCTCTCTGAATGCAAGCGTTGCTGGTCTTGCGGCGAATGCATCAAGGCTGGCGACGATCTCCGACAATATCTCCAATTCCTCTACCTATGGCTACAAACGGGCGGAAACTGATTTCCATTCCATGGTAATTGCCAGCAATCGCGGTGCCTATTCCGCGGGTGGCGTGCGGACGACATCGCAGCGGCTGATTGATGAACGCGGCTCGCTTGTGTCGACATCGAACCCGACGGATCTTGCCGTGCGGGGGCGGGGTATGCTGCCTGTCACGACAGAGGCATCGGTGCAGGTCGGAAACGGTGACAACCCGCTGTTGCTGGCGACGACGGGATCGTTCCGCACGGATAGCCAAGGGTATTTGCGCAGCGAAGCCGGACTGGTCCTGATGGGTTGGCCGGCCTTGCCAGATGGCACGGTGCCCCCGTATCCACGCGATGCGCCCGATGGATTGCGTCCCATCCAGATCAACAACAACCAGTTCGCGGGCGAGGCGACGACCAGGCTCGATCTTGCGGTAAATCTGCCCGCGACATCGACAGAAGATACTTCGACCGGCGAAAATGAAACGCTTTCGATCGAATACTTCGACAATCTCGGCAAGTCGGCGAACCTGAACATACAGTTCTCACCTGCCGTGCCTGCGCCGGGCGATCCGGCAACGAACGACTGGACGATGACAATTTTCGACAGCGCGACCGGTACAGCCTCGATCGGGGAATATACACTTGAATTCAACGGCGCGCGCGGCGCAGGTGGCACGTTGGAAAATGTGACCGCTGGCGCGGTCGGCGGCGCATACAGCCCGACGGATGGCACGTTCACAGTCGATGTTGCGGGCGGCCCGCTTGAAATCAACATCGGTGCGCTGGGAGATTCAAACGGGCTGACGCAGCTTTCGGATGCGTTTGCACCTGTTTCAATTTCCAAGAATGGCACACCGGTCGGCAGTCTGACCTCTATCGAAGTCGACGCAAACGGCTTTGTGCGGGCATCGTTCGATATCGGGATCAACCGTGTACTCTATCAGATTCCGCTGATCGACGTGCCGAATGTGAATGGACTCGAAACGCTCGACAGTCAGGTCTACCGCGTGACGCCCGACAGCGGGACGTTCTTCATGTGGGACGCAGGCGATGGCCCCACCGGTGACATCATCAGTTTCGCCCGCGAGGAATCGACAACGGATGTTGCCGGTGAACTGACCGACCTGATCCAGACACAACGCGCCTATTCGTCGAACGCGAAGGTCATCCAGACCGTCGACGAGATGTTGCAGGAAACGACCAATATCAAGCGGTAATCAGCCGAGACTTGAGGTACAACAGACATGAGCATCACCGCATCTTTGAACAACGCCATCAGCGGGCTGACCGCAACAGCGCGGATGGCCGAAGTTGTCTCTTCGAACCTGTCAAATGCCTTGACGGATGGCTACGGGCGACGCGTCGTCGATCTGTCCGCTGCCAATCTGGGTGGCAAGGGTGCGGGCGTGACGATCGACGGCGTGCGCAGGATTGTCGACGCCGGGGTCATCGGCGACAGGCGGCTTGCTGATGCTGAACTTGCGGGTCAGCAACAGACCCTGAACACACTGCAACAGGTAGAGCGGGCCATTGGCCTGCCTGGTGATCCCGCCGGGTTGGCGGGACGCTTGAATGCATTCGAAAGCGCGCTTGTCAGCGCAGGCACAGATCCTGCGTCACCCCAGCGCCTACAAATGGCGGTCAACCGGCTGGGTGATGTCGCGGATGGTTTGCGTCAGGCAACCGGCACCGTTCAGACATTGCGGCAGGATTCTGATGCACAAATCGCGCGCGATGTGGAAACGCTCAACAGTGCGCTAGGACAAGTCGCAAAGCTGAACGCGGATATCAGCAGGGCGATCGGAACAGGTGGCGATACCACGGCCCTGCAGGACGCGCGACAGCGCGCGATTGACCAAATCTCTGAAATCGTCCCGATCCGGGAAATTCCACGTGACCGTGGCGCGGTCGCCTTGATGACGACCACCGGCGCACAGCTTCTGGATGGTACGCCAGCCACGTTCTCATTTTCGGCAACACCAACGATCACCGCTGACATGACATTCGGATCCGGTGCGCTCTCTGGGCTGGAATTCAACGGACAACCCGCATCGCCAAGCAATGGGGTCGGTAAATTCACCGGCGGCACGCTCGGGGCCGCTTTTGAGATGCGTGATGCCAAACTCGTTGCCGCGCAGGCAGGACTAGATACAGTTGCGCAAGATCTCGTATCGCGATTTGCCGATCCGGCGACGGATCCCACACTTGTTGCGGGGGCACCCGGGCTTTTGACTGACCGGGGAGGCGCGCTCGATCCGCTCGATCTGACAGGGCTTGCCGGACGGTTGCAAATCAACGCGGCGGTTGATCCCGGCCAGGGTGGCGATGTGACCCGCCTGCGCGACGGGATCGGCGCTGCCGCACCCGGTCCTGCTGGGAATCCCGCGCAGATCGACCGCTGGCTTTCGGCACTAAACACTCCCCGCAGTTCGGGGGCAGGTCTGCCTGCACGGTCTGCCAGTGGTCAAATCGCAAATCTGGCGAGCGAGATCGGCACCCAGCGGCTACGCGCAGACGATGAACTTACTTTCGCGGCAGCGCGTTGGGATACGCTGCGCGCCGCAGAATTGGGCAACGGGGTCGATACCGATCAAGAAATGCAAATGCTGATCCGCATCGAGCAATCCTATGCCGCCAACGCAAAACTAATCGAAACCATCAATGCGATGGTGCGCACCTTGATGGAGATATGATCAATGCCAATCCACACTGTCGGTGACATGTCGCAACATTTTCAATCGCTCAGACAGACTGGGCGGCTGAAGACCGACTTGAACGTGCTGACAGGAGAGCTTTCTTCGCAAATCAAGAATGACCTAACCCGCAGCCTCGGTGGTGATCTGCGCCAATTGCAGAGCATTGATCGCGAAATCACCCTGCTGCAAGGGTATCAGCAGGCAGGAACAGAGATTGCACAGCGGCTTTCATTTGCACAGACAACGCTTGCCGCGATTGACCGGATTCGCGGCAATTTCATGGAGACCGCACTCCAGATAACTCCCGAGTCTGCAGCGCGCGATATTCAGGCATCGGTAAAGGCAGGGGAAGCCGCGTTCACCGAAATCGCAACACAGCTGAACCGCCGCCTTGGTGAGCGAACGATTTTTGGTGGTGCAGACGTCGCGCGTGATCCGCTTGCCCCGCCGCAAGAGATGCTGACCTCGCTGCGCGCGGCCACTGCCGGGCTGACCGATCAGGCAGATATCATAGCCGCTGTGGATGACTGGTTCGACGATCCCGCCGGTGGTTTTGCGACGCTTGGCTATCAAGGTGATACCGGCCCGCAACTGCAGCAGCGCATCAGCGCAGACAAAACAATCGCGTTGAACATGCGCGCTGACGGCGCCGCAAGTGTCGCCCTCTTGAAAGGAGCGGCGATTGCGGCAATGGCAGACGAAAACACAGTGGGGCTGACAGACCGTACCCGTGCCGGACTGGTTCAGACAAGCGGGCAGCGCATGCTTTCTGCCGCTGATGATCTGACAGCGATGCGATCCGACCTTGGTGCGGCGCAGGCTAGTGTGGACGAAGCCGCCGCCGCTCATGGTGCGCAGCTGACGGCATTCCAGATCAATAGGAATGAACTGACAGCGGCCGACCCGTTCGATACGGCAAGCCGATTGCAGAATGTGCAGCAACAGCTGGAGATGCATTACACCGTGACAGCACGATTGTCCCAACTCAGCCTGGTGAACTATCTGCGATGAAAAAACTTCTTGGTATCATGATGCTCGGCACGATGCTCTCCACGGGGAGCGTTCATGCCGCACCGATCCGGCTCAAGGATCTTGTTGAATTCGACGGGGTCCGCACGAACGATCTTGTCGGTTATGGTCTGGTGGTCGGGCTGAACGGAACTGGCGACGGGTTGCGCAATTCACCGTTCACCGAAGAAATCATGGTCAACATCCTGGAACGGCTTGGCGTCAACGTCACCGGTGAGCAGTTCCGCCCCAAGAATGTCGCGGCGGTTTTCGTCACCGGCAGCCTGCCACCATTTGCACGTGCCGGCAGCCCGATAGACGTAACAGTTTCCGCAATCGGAGACGCCAGCAGCCTTCTTGGCGGAACACTGATTATGACACCGCTCAACGCCGCCGATGGTGAAATCTATGCGGTTGCCCAAGGCACGATCATTGCAGGGGGCGTCAGCGCGGAAGGTGCTGCTGCTGCCGTGACCCAAGGCGTTCCAACTTCGGGATCGATACCGTCCGGCGCAACTGTCGAGCGCGAAGTCGCTTTTGATTTCGCTGAGTTGACGTCGCTTCGTCTTGCGCTGCGCACACCGGATTTCACGACCGCAGGAAGGATTGAAGCCGCTATCAACCATAGCTTTGGCCGCCATGTGGCAACGATGCTTGATGCGGGTACAGTGCACCTGAACATCGGCGAAACCCATATGCCGTCGCCCGCGCATGCGCTGGGACGGATCGAAAACATCATGGTCGAACCCGAACGCCGCGCGCGGGTGGTTGTCGACCAACGCTCTGGCACGATCGTGATGGGCGAAGACGTCAGGATCAGCCGGGTTGCTGTCAGCCAGGGCAACCTGACTTTACGTATTCAGGAAGCACCGCTCGTCTCTCAACCAAATCCGTTTTCACCCGGCGAAACCGTGGTCGTTCCGCGTACTGCTGTCGGGATCGAAGATGAACCGGGGATCGGCTTGGCCGAGGTGCGCGGCGGCACCAGCTTAAGCGAAGTGATCGCTGGTTTGAATGCGCTGGGTGTTGCGCCGCGCGACATGATCGACATCCTGAAAAGCATCAAGGCCAGTGGCGCGCTTCATGCGGAGTTCATTGTTCGGTAGGGTCAGTTTTGTGCGGCAATAACTGTCGTGTGCGCACTGCCCGTTCGCCCAGACAGAAATAGGATTTTGGTAGAGACGTCAGTTCTGGGGGAGTATGGTCGAGAACCAATCAGACCCCGCCGTAGCCGCGCACAAGGCTGACAGCGATAAGGCTCCAGCCGTCCGCAACAACGAAGAACGCCAGTTTGAAGGGCAGCGACACAATCGCCGGGGGGACCATCATCATCCCCATCGACATGAGGATTGCGGCAACGACCAGATCGATGATCAGAAAAGGCAGGAAAATAAGAAACCCGACCTGAAACGCATGTTCCATCTCGCTCAGCATGAATGACGGGACCAGGACGGAAAGCGGTACGTCTTCTGCCGGCAGGTTCACATCGACGTCCGGTCTGAGATCGGCGAGTTGGTTCAGCGTGTCGGGATCAATCCGGGTCAGCATGAAAGCCCGCAACGGTTCCATTGTCCGCAGAAAGGCCTCCTCAATCTCCATATCCCCATTCAGCATTGGATCGATCCCTGCCGTCCATGCGGCCAGAAATACCGGTTCCATGACGAAATAGGTGAGGAAAAGGGCAAGCGAAACGATCAGCATGTTCGGCGGCGACTGCTGCAGGCCGATGGCCTGCCGCAGGATGGCGAGCACTGTGACAATGAAGGGAAAACAGGTGATCATGATCGCGATCCCCGGTACGATACTGAGCACGGTGATCAAAACTAGCAGTTGAACGGATCGGGTCGCGAGGGATCCGTCATCACCAAGTGTGATCGAAACGTCCTGCGCAAATGCAGCCGATGTCATCAGTGCCAGACAGACGGATCCGGCACAGACCAGCCGCCATGCTCTATCCAAGGTCGGTCGGGTCATTAATCACTTCGGTCAGTTTCACGGCGAGCTGTCCGGGTTCGCCACCTTCCTGTTCTTGCAATTCGCCCCGCGCGATCAGCCTGTCACCGATATAAAGCTCCACCGGGTCATCCACGCGGCGGTCAAGCGGTAAGACCGCGTTTTCACCAAGATTAAGAAGATCCCGGACCAGCGGGCGCGCCTTTCCAACGGAAATCAGCACCTCGATCGGGATTTGTTGCAAAAGTCCGGCACCTTTCGCGACGCTGTCATGGGGCGTAAGGCTTGCATCATTCATCTGTCTCTTCCTTCTGGTGTGCGTTGCAGAGGTGCTGAAGCGCGGTCCGCATGGCGGCGATCAGTAGTGCCGTGTCCAATTGGGTTTCCTGACGGTTGCCTCCGATCAGAACTTCATCCTGTGCAAGACCGGGGTCGGTCAGAAGGGCAACCTGCTGGTCACCAAAATCCGCCAGCACTTGCTGCATCACCGCCGCCTTTGCCGGGTGACAGGTCAGCTGCATCGGATGCGAAACATCTGCCCTCGCACACAGCAAGAGCGTTTCGAAGATCCGGCTACGTGTCATGTCGTCGATCAGTGCGGGGAGTATCTGGTCACAGATTGCACTGACCAGCGGGCCAAGGGCGCGCAGCAAATCCTGCTGTGCTTCGACATATCCGAATTGCAGTTCCGAAATCCGCGTCGCCATCTGCGCGCTCAGCGTTGCTTGGTCGGCAGCGGCGGCGGCAAGGCCTGCATCGTAACCATCCTCGAAACCGGGCAATTCGGTTGGTGACCGGGTGGGCGTTTCGCCACTTTCGGCTTCGAACTGTTCAAGGAACATCAAATGGGCCATTACGCAGACTCCCTCGGGTCAGGTTCTTCCATCCAGTCCTGCAGCAGTTGGACTGTTTCTGTTTCGCGTTCGGCAATCATCTCGCGCAGGCGGGCAACTGCATCCGCAGATGGCAGCTGCTGTGTCTGTTGCGTTGTCGCTTCGGGCGATGCATCTATCATGTCACCCTCGATCATGGTGCGCGGCAACTGATCGGCAGGGGGTGGCAAGGCGGCTGTTTTTCCCGATAGAATTGGCCGTACGACAAACAGCCCGAGGATGAGTGCAACCACGGCGGCAACGGCCACCTGAATAAGCTGCATCATATTGAGTGGTGCAGCGGTCGCGTCCGCTGTGACCAACGTGCCTTCGTTTGCGACGGCCTCGAATTGCATGGACTGGACAGTAATCAGGTCCCCTCTGCCCTCATCAAGACCGACAGCCAGCGAAACCAATTCCCGCAGCGCTGTCAGTTCGTCGGCTTTGCGCGGCGCATAGGTCACCGTTCCGTCGGTGCCTGTTTCCGCCACATCGTTCACCAGTACTGCAACGGTCAGGCGTCGCACATCACCGGCATTCCGAATGATCTGGCGTTCAGTTTGCGACATCTCATAGTTCGTCAACGCGCGGGTTTCGCTGTTTTCAGAGTTCGCAGTGCCGCCACCACCAGCTGCGTCACCGTCCGGTAGATTTGATGCGACCGTTACGTTGCCACCACGGCTGTCTTGGGATGTTTCGGCAGTTTCCGTCACGTCTGTGCTGATCGCGATCCGGCTGTCGGGATCGACCGTGCGTTCCAGGATCGACTCGCTTTGGTTGATGGTGTCGATTGATACCTCGACCAATGCGTTGCCCTGTCCCACCCGCGCCGCAAGCAAACGTTCGGCCCGCTGGCGCAACGTGTCGGCCATCTCGCCGGATTTGCCCGCTGCCGCCGACCCTGTGCTATCGGACAAAAGTCCTGCTTCATCGTCGATGATTGCAACATCATTGGGCGACAGCCCTGTCACGGCAGAACCGACAAGAAACTGCAGCGCCGTGATCTGCGACGATGACAGCCCGCCCGCCCCGGTCGAAACCGTCACGGCGGCCGTGGGTTTTTCGCGGGTTTGAAATGGGCGGCCCGACGGGGTCGATATATGAACGCGGGCCGCGCGAATGCTTGGATTGGCAAGGATTGTGCGGGCAAGCTCCCCCTCGCGGGCGCGCCAGTATGCGGCATCGAACATCTGCGATGTCGTCCCGAAACCGGACAGCCCGTCAAGCAATTCATAGCCTTGTGCCCCGACCGAGGGCAGCCCTTCTCCTGCCAGTGACATGCGCAGCGAATCCCGCTGCGTGGCATCGACATAGATGCCGCCGCCGCGCACTTCATAAATTGCGCCGCGCTGATCAAGTGCCGTTATCACGTCGCCTGCGGCCGCAGGTTCGAGCCCACCATAAAGAAGGGCGAGGTCTTTCTGCCCGGCACCGCGCGCCAAGAATACAACCAGCGCAATGATCGCGGCACTGGATAGAATCGCGATGATTTGCCGCCGCGTGTTCAGATTCGTCCAGACTGAAAGTAGGCCCTGCAATGGCTTCTCCATTCGATGGGCGTTCTGCCCGTCTGGGCAACATGACCCGAACACACTTAACAATCGGTTAGGGCTTCAACGTTAAATGTCGGACATCGCAATTTTTCGAAAGCTGCAGCATGACAGACATAACAGAGGACGAAGCCCCCCCGAAAAAGTCCAAGCTGCCTTTGATTCTTGGACTTGTCCTTGCGCTCGCCGGCGGTGGCGGCGGGTTCTTTGCCGTCAGCAGCGGCATGTTGGGCAGCTCTGGTGATGCGGATCATACCGAATCATCCGAAGACGCGAAGCAGGTCGAAGACATCCCGAAGGTCGCGTTCGTCGCGCTTGATCCAATGGTCATTTCCTTGCCCGCGGGCGGCGTCAGCACACATCTTCGGTTTGCCGCACAGCTTGAAGTTACGCCCGAACACGCGGCAGAGGTCGAAGCGTTGAAACCGCGCGTGATCGACGTGCTGAATGGCTATCTTCGCGCCGTTGAACTCTCGGAACTCGGTGATCCGGCGATCCTGGTGAAACTGCGCGGGCAGATGCTGCGCCGCGTTCAGGTTGTCGTCGGGGATGGTCGGGTGCGCGACCTTTTAATTATGGAATTCGTTTTGAATTGAGGAGACCGCAAGATGGTTCTGATTTCCGACATGCTGCTTATCGCCGGGGCCCTGGGGGCCGGTTTCTATTGCTACATCCTGTCGCGACGCCTGCGCCGGTTCACAGACCTTGAAAAAGGGGTCGGGGGTGCTGTCGCGGTTCTTTCGGTGCAGGTCGACGAACTGGCGCAATCCTTGAAATCTGCGCAGTCCGCCGCAACCGGTTCTGTTGCGACATTGTCGGACGTCAGCGATCGCGCCGAAGCGGCGGCAAGGCGGTTGGAACTTCTGGTTGCATCGCTGCATGACCTGCCAGCTGCAGCACCTGCGGCACCGCCAGAAAACCCTTTTTTCGTGCGCAAGCCAACTGATCCAGAGGCACGACAATGAGTGCAGGACCACGCCGCAAACGCAGTGGCACGTTGCATATCGTTGCAGGCTTGCTGATCTCGTCCGCCCTGCTGCGTTTCATGGACGGATCGGGTCAGGCCTATGCAGAAGGCGAACCGGCCACGCCCGCGGCCGTGCCGATGACACCGCAGGGCCAGGCGGACAGTTCACCCGATATCGATACCCTTTTGGCAACGTTGCTGGCGCGGGAAGCCCGCGTAGCAACACAGGAAGAACAGATCACAGCACGGCTTCAGGCCTTGTCAGTCGCTGAGGCGGAAATGCAAGAGCAACTCGACGCGTTGGTCGAGGCGGAAGAATCGCTGAGAGCGACAATCGCCCTTGCAGAAGAGGCATCCCAAACCGATCTGGGCCGTTTGACCACGGTGTACGAGAATATGAAACCGAAGGACGCAGCCGCCTTGTTCGAGGAAATGGCCCCCGATTTCGCGGCTGGATTCCTTGGCATGATGCGACCGGAACCTGCCGCACTGATCATGACGCAGCTGACGCCGCAAACGGCACATTCCATCAGTGTCGTGCTTGCTGGGCGCAATGCAGGGGTTCCCACCCAATGATGCAGACGGTTCCTTAACCCGTCTGTGTCAAAACAGTCGGGAAGTGCTTCGTCATCGTCTTTGAAAGGATTCGGACAGAATGGTCGGATTTGTTGGTATCGCGATTGTCTTTGTCATGGTGTTCGGCGGCTATTTGCTGGCGGGCGGCAAGATGGGAATTATCCTGAAATCGCTGCCGTTCGAAATGATCATGATCGGTGGCGCGGCACTGGGTGCGTTCGTTATCAGCAACGATACAAGCGCCATCAAACATACGTTGAAAGACGTTGGAAAGGTCTTCAAAGGCGCGAAATGGAAGCAGCAGGATTATCAGGACTTGATGTGCCTGTTGTTCGAGCTGATCCGCATCGCGCGCGCCAATCCGGTCGCCCTTGAAGAACATATCGAAAGCCCTGACAGTTCGAGCATCTTCGGAAAATATCCACGTATTCAGGCAGATGGTGAGGCGGTGGCATTGATCTGCGATACGCTTCGGTCCGCGACGATGAACTATGACGATCCGCATCAGGTCGAAGAAGTACTTGAAAAGCGGATCGAGGCGACGCTTCATCACAAACTGCATTCAACGCATGCGCTTCAGACCGTCGCGGATGGCCTGCCCGCACTGGGCATTGTTGCTGCGGTTCTGGGTGTTATCAAGACGATGGGCTCGATCGACCAACCGCCAGAGGTGCTTGGCAAACTGATTGGCGGCGCGCTTGTCGGTACGTTTCTGGGCGTATTCCTGGCCTACGGTCTGGTCGGCCCGTTCGCGGTGCGCGTCAAAGCGGTGATCGAGGATGACGGACATTTCTACAAACTGATCCGGGAAATCCTCGTCGCGAACCTTCACCGGCATGCGCCCAACATCTGTATCGAGGTGGGGCGGCAGAACACACCGGATCATTTGCGCCCAGATTTTTCTACTTTGGAAGAAGCCCTGAAATCTGCCAAGCAGGATGCTGCATAGTGTTTCGCCTGTTCTGCATTTTCCTCTTTCTGGCCAGTGCGGCGGCCGCGCAGGACATCATCGTGCGGACCGGTGATCACCTGAACTTCACACGTGTCGTTTTTTCCATTCCGCCAGGTACGGCGTGGTCGGTTGGGCCCAGTGCAGACGGCTATGGTGTCCGCTTTGATACCGAGAAGTCGATTGATACCGCGGGCTTTTTCACACGCATTCGGCGCGAAAGGATCGCGGCAATCCGGCTGACTGAAAACGGAACAGCGCTGCGATTCGCCTTGGCATGTGATTGCTTTGCAGAGGTGGACCAGTTGCGGGCAGATTTGCTCGTTCTTGACATCAAAGACCCGGATCAACCGCGGGGCGGCGGCTATGACGCGGCGAACGATCAACGGTTCGTGGAACTTGATTTGCCCGTCACGCCAGCACCCAATCCGCATCCGCCTGCTCTTGTCTTGCCGATACGACCGGAAACGCGCACCCAATCCGCAAAGATCGATGTGCCGCGCCTGCCACTGGATGGGTCGGACCGTGGCCCGCCCGGTCGGCCAGATGGCTTGCCCGATCCACTTGCAGAGTACGCCAACCAGCAAGTGCGCGTCGCAGACCTGGAAACAACGATCTCGGACGGTCTTTCCCGTGCGCTGTCGCAGGGGCTGCTGGCCCCTTCTGACGGGGCCAGCCCATCAGCAACTACCGAAGGACCACCGGAGAACACGCTTTCCGATCTGCTTGACGCCGTGAATGCCGCGCTGACCCCGGGGCTTTCCGCGCGAACAAGCGTCGATCGGGCCATGCAATCGGATCTGTCGGATCATGCGGATGGCCAGCCGGCGTTCGGCTGTGTCGCGGCAAGCGACGCCGACGTCGCAAACTGGATTGATGACACGCCCTTCGCGCAACAAATCGGCACATTACGACGCGCAATCACAGGCGAATTCGACCGCACGGACCCAGCCGCCGTCGAGGCGTTGTCGAAGGCGTATCTGGCATTCGGGTTCGGCCGCGAAGCGATCAACACGCTCGAGATTGATGGCGAACTGTCACGCAGCCGTCAGGTCCTTGTGGCGCTGGGGCAGGTCGTTGACGAAGACACCGTCGATCTGGCCAACTTCAACCATCAGATGACCTGCCCGGGGCCAATCGCGCTTTGGGCGTTTCTTGCGCACACCGACGGGCCGCTGACTGGCGAGGTCGATTTGGATGCAATCGTGATCGATTACAAACTGCTGCCGAATGATTTGCGCAGGCACCTTGCGCCACGGCTTGCTGGCAAGCTGACTTCACTGGGGCGCAATGATCTGGCGGCGACCGTCCTCGCGGGGCAGAACGGGACAGACGAAACGGCTGTAAAGATTGCCGAATCCGGGATCGCCGAAGATCAAGGGGATCTATCGGCGGCAACTGGCATCCTGTCAGACCTGGCCGAAGACGATCCGCGCATCACGCCAGAGGCGTTTCTGAAACTTGTCGCACTGAAACGCGTAAGCGACGTGCCATTCGAACAGCAGGATCTTCTGCTGCTGCGCACGTTGCAATTCGAAAGCCAGAACGAAATGCTGACCCGCGATCTGTTCGCGGCAGAAGCAGACATCCTTGTTAGTCTGAATGATACTGACGGGTTGCTGGACCTAATCGAAACGCAAGCCAAGCAGTTTGATGAAGCGCAGATCGCGCAATATCACGACGCAGTACTGCAAAAGGAAGCAGCCGACGCGAGTGATGCAGAATTTCTGCAACTTGTCTTCTCAGATCGGGTACAGGCAACCGACCCGCCGCTTCAAAACAAGATTGCGCGGCGTCTCCTCACGCTTGGCTTTTCCGATCAGGCTGAGCGGGCCATTGCCGGGCCGGCCGTTGGGGCCGATATGGCGGAACGCCGGTACTTGCGGGCGGAAATTGCGATCAAGCAAGGAAACGTCGACCGCGCACGTGCGCATCTGTCCGGCATCACTTCGGCGCGCGCACAATTGTTACTGGCCCAGGGCGGTGTCGAACCGGACGACACAGTTCTGGCGGGCCTTCCGCAGGACGCGCGTGATCAGCTTGGCTGGCGTTTCGGCAATTGGGGGCAGCTTGGCAACACAGAGGATCGGGTGCTCAACAATGTTGCGCGTCGTGTCGATGCCGATGTGACGTTCGACGTTGAAACGGACCGGCCTCTCGCGTCGAGCCGCTCACTGATTGATGACTCGACGACGTTGCGCACCGATCTTGGGGCGTTGCTGGACCGCTACAAGATCGCAGAGGGAGAAACCTCTCCCTGACACGTGCTGCCGCTAACACATTTTCAATAAATGGCCCTTAGACCAAACCTGTCGCAATGAATGCGGCTTTCACAAGGATGATCGGCAGAATGCCATCTCGCAGCAAGTTCCTGTTGCATGTTCACGGGCGTTACCCAGAATGCCGTTGCACGCGTGCGGGCTGCAACTGACATGGCGCTCAAGAACGTATTCCAACCAACGATCCTGCTCGCGCTCGCATTGATGGCGATTATCGTGATGATGATCCTGCCGATGCCCGCGTGGGTTCTTGACCTTGGGCTTGCGGCATCATTTGCGCTTGCCATCCTGATGTTCACGGTGACGCTGTTCATCGAAAGACCGCTTGATTTTTCGGCATTCCCCACGGTGCTGTTGGCATCGCTAATGTTGCGCCTGTCGCTCAACGTGTCGTCGACCAAGCTGATCATCGGGGAAGGGCACACCGGAACCGATGCAGCTGGCGAAGTCATCGAAGGTTTTGCGATGTTCGTCATGAGCGGAAACGTCCTGCTTGGGTTGGTCGTCTTCTGCGTGCTGTTGATCGTGAATTTCGTGGTCATCAACAAGGGTGCCACGCGTATGGCCGAGGTGGGCGCGCGTTTTGCGCTTGATGCGATGCCTGGCAAACAACTTGCGATCGACAGCGACGTCGCAGCCGGTGCGATCGATCACACCGAAGCCAAGGCGCGACGCGAAACGGAACAGGCTGAAACGACATTTTTCGGCTCGCTCGACGGTGCGTCGAAATTTGTCAAAGGTGACGCGGTCGCCGGTCTTCTCATCACTGCCCTGAACCTTGTGATGGGCCTCGTGATCGGGACAACGATCCACGGTATGCCGATCGGGCAGGCGTTCGAGACTTATGCGATTCTGACTGTTGGCGACGGGCTGGTGTCACAAATCCCTGCGGTCATCATTTCGATTGCTTCCGCACTGCTTCTGGCACGTGGCGGGGCGACGGGGGCCACAGACCTTGCGATCGTCACGCAGCTTGGTCGGCATCCGTCTGCACTTGCGACGGTCGCTGTGCTGATGGGGCTCTTTGCGCTCGTGCCAGGGATGCCGTTCGTTCCCTTCATTGTCGGGGCGGCGGCATTGGGGGGGTGTGCATTTGCGCTGTCCCGCGCGGCCAAGCGCGCGCAGGCAGCCACAGCCAAACAGGACATGCAACCTGCGCAAGACGCGCGCGAACCGTCGATGGGTGATATGCTCGACCTTGATGATATCCACCTCGAATTCGCGCCGGATCTGGTGGATATGGTACTGGATCAGGGGACTGGGCTTGATACGCGCATCGGCAACATGCGCAATCATGTTGCCACGGAATACGGCCTTTTGCTGCCTGAAATCAGGCTGACAGACAACGCTGCGCTATCGCGTGGTGCATATGTCGTTTACGTGCTTGGCGTCGAACAGGCGCGTGACGTGTTGCGGCCCGCGCAACTGCTCGCGCTCTTGCCAGACGGTGAGGACCGCGACATCCCCGGCGACGCAGTGACAGAGCCTGTTTACGGCGCACCCGCGCGCTGGATTCAGCCCAACCAAAGGGAAGGGGCGGCCCTTGCCGGTCTAACGATTGTGCAACCGACCGAGGTTCTGGCCACACACCTGCTTGAAGTGGTCAAACGCAATTTCCCACGGCTTTTGACGCACAAGGCCTTGCGGCGTCGGCTGGATGAAATGGTGAACCTGAGCGATCCGCAGCGGGCAGAAGCAAACCGCAAGATGCTTGATGAACTCATGCCGGACCGCGTACCGATGGATGTGCTGTTGGCGGTCATGCGGCTTTTGCTGGAAGAACGGGTCTCGGTACGCAACCTGCCGCTGATCCTCGAGGCGACGGCCGAAGGACGGCAGCTTCATCCTTCGATCGACGCGATCACCGAACATGTCCGCCAGCGGCTTGGCTTCCAACTCGTCGCGCATGTGCGCCGGTCGGATGGGACGGTGCCGCTGGTACAGTTGGCACCCGAATGGGAAGACACGTTCACGACATACGAAATCCGTACCGAACGCGGTGGGGGCGATGTGGCGCTGCCGCCAGAAGAATTCAACAGGCTGGCTGACGGCATTGCGGACAAGCTGGCCAAAGCGGCAGAGGCGGGCACATACGCGGCCGTCGTCACCTCCATGCGCCGCAGGCGTTTCCTGCGCACGGTCCTGTCCGCCAAGGGAATCATCAATCCCGTCCTGTCTTTCGAAGAAATCGGAATCGACGCGCGCCCGGCACTTGTCGGCCTTGTCCCCGCATGATTGCCGATCTGATCCCGTTGCTGCCGTTTTCGCAGAACGCGCTTTGGGGCTTTTTCCTTGTGTTCTTGCGCATCGGGAGCATGGTGTCGTTCCTGCCGGCGTTTGGTGAACAGACAGTTCCTGTTCGTGTGCGGCTGGGAATCACGCTGGCGTTTTGCCTCATCATTTTTCCCGCCGTGTCCGACCGCACAACCGCCGCGCCAGATACGCTGATGTCCGGGCTGGCTATCGGCGGGCCAGAGATCGCGACCGGTCTCTTCTTCGGGTTGCTCTTGCGCTTTTTCGTGATCGCGTTGCAAACCGCCGGTGCCATCGCGGCGCAATCGACCTCTCTGTCACAGATTTTCGGTGGCACGGCCGGGGCAGATCCGCAACCGGCCATTGGTCATGTGCTCGTGGTTGCCGGGCTTGCATTGGCCGCGATGATGGGGCTGCACGTGCAATTCGCGGCCTATATGATCCAAAGCTATAACCTTGTGCCGCTTGGGGCCGTGGTCGAAAGCGAAACCGTTTCCGCTCTGGGCGTCGCAGCTGTCAGCCGGACATTTGCGCTCGGATTTACGCTGGCGGCCCCGTTCGTGCTGGCGTCCCTGATTTACAATGTGACCCTTGGGGTCATCAACAAGGCAATGCCGCAATTGATGGTATCCTTTGTCGGCGCGCCTGCGATCACGGCTGGCGGGCTGTTCCTGCTTCTCATCACCGCACCGTTCATCCTGTCGATCTGGGTCGATACGTTCATGGCCTTCGTCATGAACCCGTCAGGGGGTTTTTGATGTCGGACGCGGAAGATGATGACAAGCAGTTCGAACCGACGCAGAAAAAGCTCGACGATGCGCGCAAGAAGGGTGAAATCGCGAAATCGAACGACCTCATCACCGCCGCCGCTTATGGTGGCTTTCTGATCGTCGCAATGGGGATGGGATCTGCCCTTCTTGTTGGTTTCGCAAGCAGTTTGATGGGCCTGCTTGCAGAGGCGGACGCGCTTGGTCGCATGACATTCGCAGGGTCGCAGAACCCGCTGATGGGAGGTGTACTTCTGACGACGGCCGCGCAGGCAGGGCCTTGGTTCGCCGGCCCCGCAATTCTGGCCATTCTCGCGCTGATTGCGCAGCGCGGGCTGGTCTTTGCGCCATCGAAACTCGCCCCGAAAATGTCACGGATTTCACCGATTTCAGGTGCAAAGAACAAGTTCGGGCGTGCAGGGCTTTTCGAGTTTGCCAAGAGCACGACCAAACTGTTGATTTACGGGGTCGTGCTGGGCGTTTTTCTGTCGTTCCAGATGCCCCGCATGATCGGTGCGATGCATCTGACACCCGCCATGGTGGCAGTCACTTTGGGACAGTTGGTTGTGTCGCTGCTTTTGATCGTGCTGGTCATCGCTGCCGTGCTGGGGATCGTCGATTTCCTGTGGCAGCGGGCAGAGCATCTGCGCAAGCACCGCATGTCGCGCAAAGAGATGATGGACGAAACAAAACAGTCCGAAGGCGACCCGATGATGAAACAGCAGCGTCGCCAACGTGCCTTTGACATCGCCATGAACCAGATGCTGGTGGATGTGCCTGCAGCGGATGTCGTCATCGTCAACCCGCAGCACTATGCCGTCGCGCTTGCCTGGTCGCGGATGCCTGGAACAGCACCGAAATGTGTCGCAAAGGGCGTGGACGAAGTCGCCGCGCGAATCCGTGAAATCGCGATGGAGCACGGTGTGCCCATCCATGCAGACCCGCCAACGGCCCGCGCCTTGCATGCCACCGTCGCGATTGGCGAAGAGATTGCGATCACGCATTTCAAACCGGTTGCGGCCGCCATTCGCTTTGCCGAAAAGGTCCGGCAACAAGCGCGAAAGCGGCGATGATGCGCGACGATCTTGTCAGGTTAACAGAAATAACCGCCGCCGCGTTATCTGCTGCGCAGGCGAAATCAGCCGCGTTGCAGCGCAAGGAATCCGCATTGCGCCAACAGTTGCATGATCTGGCGCGGCAGCGTGACACGCCGGTGTCCGTGGAATCGGCGGCTGAGCGGGCAGGCGCGACGGTGCGTTGGCAACATTGGGTCGATCGCAGACGTGAAGAGATCAATACCGAATTGGCCCGTGTGCTTGCTTTGAGGGACGCAGCCCGCGCAAGGTTGCAACGCGCGTTTGGCAAGGATCAGGCGATGCAGGAACTGGTCAAACGGTTGGAACGCGAACGACAGGCCGCGCGCCAAAAACCCCGTTTCTAGGTATCCTGCCGAACGATATCCAGGATCAGAACATCCAACGCATTCGTTCCGACGATTGACTGCGCCGCGCGTTGCAGATCCTCGCGCAGGATCCGCATATTGGATGCCGTCGTGAAGTTGCCGGAAAACCCGCCGATATTGGCATGGTCGAACAGCACTTGCAGAAACGCGTCACGCAATTTCGGTTCGGTTTCAAAGATCACTTCCTTGTTGCCGGCGATGACCTCGATGCTAAGCGACAAAACAACCATCGCCGCAACGCGGTCATCCGCGACAACGGGAACAACGAACTGGTTGTTGAGCTTTGCGTATTCGGTTTCGGTATCCAGCGGAATAGGGTCAGGCGGCGGCGTCGCAGCCATATCGGCAGGATCACCACACGGGTTTGCCGCATGGTCTTCGAGCTGTTCCGGTTCCTTGAGCAACAAACCGGCCCCGACACCGGACCCGGTGCCGACAAGCAAAAGCAAAAGAGGCAAAAGCAGTTTTTTCATCTGTGTCTCGCGGTTTTAGAACGGCAACACGGCTTCAAGCGCCTGTTGCCCGTAGCGGGGTTGCTGCACATCGGTAATCTGTCCCCGACCGCCATAGGAAATGCGGGCGGAGGCGATCTTGTCGTAGGTAATTTCGTTCTGGCGAGTGATGTCTGCAGGCCTGACAAAACCGGATACCAGCAATTCGCGCACTTCGAAATTGACGCGCACCTCTTGTTGGCCGGCGACCGACAGCACGCCATTGGGCAGCACATCGATGATCGTGGCCGCGACCCGCAAGGTCAGTTTTTCGTTGCGCCGCACCGATCCGTCGCCATTTGACGCACTTTGCGAGTTGACCGATACCGCATTGCCAAGCGAGGCACCCTCTGGTGCACGTGCATCAATACGTTGTGGCAGGCCGAGAAGTTGCGGCACCCCCAATTGCTGTGATGCAGACCGCGACCGGTCCGTCGAATTCGAGATTTCCGCGCGGTCGTCAATTTCGATGACAACCGTCAGAATATCACCGCGCTGCATCGCGCGGCGTTCGCCCAAAAGCGATCCACGATCCCCCGTCCACAAAGAGGCCGAAGCACCCGGAAAATTCGGTGCCGTTTCGATCGTGTCCGGCAAGCCATAGGTCACCATGGCGGTGCGGTCCGGTGTTGCCACGATGGACGTCAGCTCGGGCGGTTTGCCAATTGGTGTACTGCTGCAGGCGCAAAGTGCTGCGCAACTTGCAGCGATTATCAGTTTTTTCATCCGTCAGCCCCTGCCAGTACATATGCGGCCCCATCGGGCCCGATCCTTGCGGATACGGTGTTGCGCGATGACATGTTCATCACCCGCACCATTTCACCCGCCCCGGCGCGGCCAAGCGCGCGCCCTTCCGTTCGGATCAGCAGCCCGTTGTTTTCATAAACCAGCGGGACAAGCTGATTGCGATCGACCAAGGCAGGAAAGCCGACATCGCCGACGCGAATGGGTCGTCCTGCATAAAGCGCGACCCGTGCCTCCATCCCGATGAACAGGGCAGGATCGCTTTCCCCGCCGCTGACATCGCCGTCTTGCAGGACAAGATCGGTCGCCGCAATGATCGTCTGCGCCTGGATGGTGCGCGCTGCAACGACGGTTTCCGCCTCTGCGCGGGGGGCAAGACACAGCACCAGGGCCAACCAACGCATCATCTGATCTGCACCATCGCGCCAAGCATCTGGTCACCGGCCGTGATGACTTTGGAATTGAGCTCGTAGCCGCGCTGCGCCTCGATCAGGTCTGTGACCTCTCTGACCGGATCGACAGAACTGTCTTCGAGGTAACCTTGCCGCAACACGCCTAACCCGTCCTGTCCGGGTGTCGTCACCACGGACGGACCCGAGGCTGGCGTTTCAAGAAACAGGTTCGATCCGATTGCCTCAAGTCCCTTGGGATTTGTGAACCCGGCAAGCGTGAATTGTCCCAGCAGTTCCGGTTCAATCCGGTCGGTGAAATAGGCATAAACCTCACCTTCGGCGTTGATCGACACACTGCGTGCGTCGGCGGGGATCGTGATATCCGGCGCGACAGGATACCCATCTGCCGTAACGATCAAGCCGTCACCTGTCCGTTTCAGCGCGCCATCACGGGTAAAGGCGGCGGTACCGTTGGGCAGCGTGACCTCAAGATAACCAAGCCCTTCGATGGCGACGTCCAGATCGCCACCGGTCTGCCCAAGCGAGCCTTGTGACAACATCACGGAAACCGCGCTGGCCCGCACGCCCAGTCCAAGCTGCACACCGGTGGGCAGAACTGTCCCGTCAGAGGCGTTGATCGTACCGGGCCGCGCCAGTTGTTGATAATGCAGGTCCGCAAACTCGGCGCGGCGGGGGTTATATCCCGTCGTACTCATGTTGGCGAGGTTGTTGGAAATGACTTCGACCCGCATTTGCTGCGCCGTCATACCGGCCGCCGCGATCTTGAGTGCACGCATATCTGATATCCTTGTCTAGCGGCCGATGGCCTGGATGACTCCGCGAATGCGCTCATCCTCCTTGTCGAGAAAGCTTTGCCCCAGCTCATAGGCGCGCTGGACCTCGATCATGCGACCGATTTCAACGATCGGGTTTACGTTTGAATCCTCTAGATACCCCTGCAACATACGCCCGTCTGCGCTGGGCCCAAAACCGTCTTGGGCGTTGAACAGAACGCTGCCCTCGCGGATCATGGTGGTAGGGTCTGTCGGTACGACAAGGCCGATTTGCCCGACAGGGGTGCCCGCGGCGCTGATGGTGCCGTCTGGCGCAATCGCGATTTGTCCGGCCCCTTGTGGAATGAAAACAGGAGCACCACCGGCATCAAGAACGCGGTTGCCATCCATTGTCACAAGATCGCCGTTCGCATCCGGTGTGAAACTGCCAGCCCGCGTCAGCCGTTCGCCCCCGGCGGTTTCGATAAGGAAATAGCCTTCGCCTTCAATCGCAAGATCGAATGGTCCACCAGTTTGCGCCAACGCGCCTTGGGTGTGCACCGTTTGCCGAACTGTCCCCGCCGCCATGGACAGTGAATCAAAATCGTTGCCCGTGGTCGAGATATATTCAGAGAACATCATGTTCTCTGCCTGAAATCCGGTCGTCGATGCGTTCGCGATATTGTTCGCGACGATTTGCAATTCCTTCATCAGCCCCGATTGCCGGGTCAGCGTCGCATATGTTGCGTTGTCCATCTTATCCGCCCGCCACAAGTGGGATCAGTGTCTTCTGAAAGAAGCTGACCAGTGTTTCCGTCATGAAGGCCATCGTGATCCAGAAGACGCCCGCAATCGCTGCCAGTTTCGGCACAAAGGTCAGGGTCATTTCCTGCACAGAGGTAAGCGCCTGAAACAGACCAATCGCCAGACCGACGACCAACGCAACCGTCAGGATCGGGGCCGCGATCATGAACGCGACCCACAGCCCCTGACGCAGGGTGTCGTAAAAGACGGCCTCGCTCATCATCAGACCGGCATCCGCAGGATTTCCTGATAAGCCTCGACCACCTTGTCGCGCACGGTAACCGCCGTTTGAACGGCAAGCTCTGTCTGGGCAAGTGCCTGTACCAACGCGTGCGGATCGGCCCCTTGGGTCATAGAAGCCATCGCGGTGTTTTCGCTTTGCTGCAATGTGCTGATGAAATCCTTGGCACCGGCGAGCAACCCTTCGCCTGCATTGGGTGTGGGCTGTGTGACCGTGCGGTTCGCAGCATAATTTTGTGCGACAAGCGTGCTTCTGATATCCATTCGCGTCATTCCTATTTTCTGAGAAGATCCATCAGGGCGGTCGACATCTGCCGCACCTGATCAAAGACCTTCAGATTTGCTTCGTAACTGCGCTGCGCCTCACGCGCGTCGGTGATTTCGATCAGCAGGTTCACGTTCGAACCCGCGTAATGCCCCGTCGCATCGGCCAGCGGATTTGACGGGTCATAGATTTGCGCAAGATCGGTCTGGTCAAGCTTCACCGGGCCGGTGCTGACCGTGCCGTCCTGTATCGCGTCCGAGAACGAAATCGTCTTGCGTCGATAGCCCGGCGTGTCGGTGTTCGCGATGTTTTCGGAAACATGACGAAGGCGGTTGGCCTGTGCCTTCATCCCGCTGGTCGCGACCGACATGGCGTCATTGAAATCTGTCATGATGTTTACCTGCCCAACGTCGTGCGCAGCACGGTCATCGCGTGGCGATAGATCGTCAGGGCGCGGTTGTGTTCGCGACTGATCGCGACGGCGTTCAGCATTTCTTCTTCAATGGACACGGTATTGCCGTTCGGCGACGGTTCCGTTCGCGCCAGGTCAACCTGGCGGCTGTGTGCGGTTTGCGCCGACATATGGCGCGCGTCGCTCTGGCGTAATGTGAAATCGCTGCTTGTGCCGTAAGTCTGCGCAAAGGTCGGCATAACGCGGGCCTCGTATCCCGGTGTGTCCGCATTTGCGACATTGCGTGCGGTCAACGCCTGCCGTGCACCGGCATGGCGGGCCATGGCCGCAGCAGTGTTGAACAGATCCAGTCCTTGGTACATCGGGGCTTCTCCCTCGGTCGCTTCAATGAACAATTAAGGGTGATTCCTTAAAAAGACGTTGTTGAGACAAAAGGGATTCAATTTCATGGGACGATTAACGCTGGAAAAGGTGACGCGCCTGATCGAGGATTTCACCTTTCAGCATGCGGTCGGGCGGGTGCAGCAGGTGTCTGGCGGCACGTTGCAGGTCGCGGGGTTTCCGCGTTCAACCCGATTGGGGGACCGCATATCGTTGCAGAACGGGGCGGAAACGCTGCGCGGTGAAATAATCCGGCTCCAACCGGATCATGTCGATGTGCTGGTTGATGGTTCAGTCGAAGGGGTGGCACTGAACACGCGCGTCATCCTTGTGCCACGGCCGCGATTTGCGCCGGATATCAGCTGGATCGGGCGTGTGGTTGACCCGGACGGCGCACCGCTGGACGGGCGGCCCTTGCTGCCGGGGCTTGGGCGGTCTGCGTTGCAGGGGCGGCCGAATCCGCCCAACCAGCGGCGACCTTTGGGCGAACGGCTGGAAACCGGGCTTGCGGCGATGAACACGATGCTGCCGCTTGTTCAAGGGCAGCGCGTCGGGTTGTTTGCCGGGTCGGGAGTCGGCAAATCGACATTGCTGGCCGATCTTGCCCGCGGCGTGAACGCTGACGTCATCGTCATCGCGCTTGTCGGTGAACGGGGGCGCGAGGTGCGCCATTTCACCGAATCCGTGCTCGGGCCGGAAGGGATGAAGCGCGCCGTCGTGATCGCTGCGACATCAGACGCGGCACCACAAGTGCGGCGGCGGTGTGCCTGGGCCGCGACTGCGGTCGCAGAATTTTTTCGCGATCAGGGGCTGCAGGTCCTCTTGCTTTGCGATTCCGTCACCCGGTTCTGCGAGGCGCATCGCGAGGTTGCAGTCGCTGCGGGAGAAGAGACAAGCCTACGCGGATTCCCACCCTCCACCGGAAGCGCGATCGCCGCGCTTTGCGAAAGGGCAGGACCGGGCAAAGAAGAGTCAGGGGACATCACCGCGATTTACACAGTCCTTGTTGCCGGCTCGGACATGGAAGAACCGGTGGCAGATATGCTGCGGGGCATTCTGGACGGACACATCGTGTTGGATCGCCAGATTGCGGAACAGGGGCGCTTTCCGGCGATTGATATCCTGCGTTCCGTTTCGCGCGCTTTGCCTGATGCGGCAACACCGCTTGAAAACAGCCTTATCTTGCAGGCCAGGCGGCGGATGGGAACCTACGACAAGGCCGCGCTGATGATTCAGGCGGGGTTATATGAAACGGGATCCGACAGCAGCATCGACGCCGCCATCAAATCCCAGTCCGCGATCGAGAAATTCCTGGCCCTTCGCGACGGCAAACCAGCACAGCACCACTTCGCGTTGTTGCGCCAAGCGCTGAATACAGGCGGACCAAATGAAGAGCAGGGCGAGCCTACCCGCCCCGCAAAAGCGTAAGCGCGATAGAGTTACCGTTGAATGCGGTGCCGGTTTCGATTTGCGATCTGACCAGAAACAGGCGGATAAGCTTTTCCTGCGCGTCTCGCGCTTGCAAATCGCCGACGGCATCGGTGCCGAAGGTGGCATTCGCGCGCCGCTTGAAGGTGTCGAGCTGTTGGTCAAGGTCGATCCGGGCGATGCTGGATGGCAGCCCAAGCGCACCTTCGAAAATCTGCCGCACCGGGGGGCTGCCCATAATCGCGAACCAGCGCGCATTGTCGGACTGGTTCTGGGTTGTGATATCGTTCAATGCGGTCGAAAGGTTCAGCGCGATCCGCAGGTTGTTGTCCTGTTCGCCAACAGCGCGTTCAAATTGCCGCGCTTCGAAACGATCGATAATTGTCTCTGCGAATGTCGCAAGTCCGGTGCGCACCAGTTCCTCGCCACCAAAACCGAAAGCGCGCGAAAATTCGCGGTAGCGTTGATCGGCCAGCCGGTTGGCAAGGGCGTCATCGGAAATCGTGCCATCCTCAAGCACCTTGCGAATGAAAAAGGTGTTGTTGACATCATCATCCAGACCGAAAGCACCCAGCGCGACGGTCAGCAAACGGCGATCTTTCATCAGGTCTTCGGCTGTCTGGATTGTCCCGATGGTGTCGCGGAAATAGTCCGTTGCCCGCTTGACGGGCACGCTTTCATTAAAAGCCGTCTGCTGTTTTTCCAGCGTGCGTTCAAGAAAGCGCCAGCCCGTGTAGCCTGAAAATGGAACAACGGGCTGGAAGGTCATGGCAATCTGGACGCCATCAGGCGTTCTTCGCGCGGAATCAAACTGCGCAGCGCTTTGAGTGCGCGATAGAAATCGGTGTTGCGCACCGCCGTCGTCGCGATGGCAAGCTTACTGCGGCTGTCATCATCCCAAAGCGCCTGACTAAGCTGTTCAATGCCCGAAAGCAGCTGCTTTTGCGCATCACCTGAATCGACATCACCTGACAGGACCAGTTGGGCGATATAGCAGACCCGCTTGACGGGGGTTGCCGCATCTTCAGGCCGGATTGCATCGCGCAAGCGCAGGATGTTCGCATTCGGCGTCAGGATCGAAAACTTGCTGCGGCGATCCCCGTTCTCGATGACGGCACCGTTGACCAGCACCCGTTCACGCGGGGTGAGCTTTAGAACAAGACCAGTCATGTGGCTGTGCCCTGTGAATGAAGGCCACGCAAAACGGCTGAATTGACGTCGATCAGGGCCGTGGCGTCAGCCTCACCACGCAGGATGCGGTGACTGTGCTGTTCGGTGAATTCGGCAAGGTAGAAAATTTGCGCGCGTAACATGTCCGGCAGGGCGTTCTCTGGATCGGCGACATCGCTTGCCAGTACGATCCACATTTCTCTGTTGCGGTGAACGGCGCTGACCGTGTCGGCAAAATGGGTTGCCCCTTCGAGTGTTTTTTTCAAGGCTGCGGTGACTTGCGACAGCAGGCTTGCCTCGACAGAGCGGGGCGTATGGATGGGAAGGTGTGTCGGAGCATAGGCGCGACGGGCTTGTTCTGAAACGTTCACGGGTTGTCCTTCCGGGACTGGGTGAAACGCAGCACGGTTTTACCGTACTGGATATGATTCAAGGTGGAATCGGGGGCGCGGAATGCGCCCCCAAGACGGTTCGTATTAACGGAACAGTGACAGGATCGACTGCGGTGCCTGGTTCGCGATGGACAGCGACTGAACACCCAACTGCTGCTGCACCTGAAGCGCCTGAAGACGCGCGGACGCTTCTTCCATATTGGCGTCGACAAGTGTGCCGATACCGGACTTCAACGCATCCGACAGTTTCGATACGAATTCGGACTGCGTCTCGATCCGGCCTTGCGAAGAACCGAATGATGCGGCCGCATCGATCGACTTGCCGATCAGGCCCTCGATTTTCGCGAGCGCGCTGTCTGCACCGGCATCCGACGTGACGCTGATCCCGCCCAACGATTCCAGACCGCCACCGATTGTCGTATCGGCGCTGGCATATTCGCTGACGTTGACGCTGAAGTTTTCGCCTACAACGTTGGAGCCTGTGAATGTCAGGACGCCACCGGCAACGGTTGCCTGGATATCAGAGCGATCGGTCAGGTTGTTCGTCACGTAGTCGTTGAACGATTCCGCAAGACCGGCTGCAACATCTGCAGCGGTATCACCATCGCGCGCGACATAGCGGATGTCAGACAGACCACCTGTGGCAAACCCGGCATCAAGCCCCGCAACTGCGGAAATCTGAACGTTAAAGCCAGACCCAGCGGCGATGCTGGCCGAAGCCGACGTGCCGATCGTGACTGCCGTTGTTGGCCGGGTCGTCGCGTTGCCGGTCAGGGCTGCGGCAGCAGTATCGGCTGCACCTGCGGTGATATTGTTGTTGGCGGCTGTCACGGCGGTGGACCCGGTGGCAATCGCGGATGCGCCAGTTCCAAGGTCATTCTTTGCGACGCTGATGTTACTGGCCGTGACACCGTTTGCAGAACGGTCAAGGGATGAGAGAACATCCACATTGCCCGATCCGGCGGCAGTATCCGTATTGGACAGCAGGTTCAGGCCGTTGAATTGTGCAGCACCGACAACCGAAGTGATCTGGTCGCGCAAAGCATTGATATCGAGCTGGATCTTCTCGCGGTCGACATTGGATTCCTGGCTGGCAACGATCTTGTCTTTCATCTGCGTCAGCAGGTCAGTCACCGTTTCGGACGCCTGTCGTGCAACTGCGACAGTGGATTCACCAAGCGAAAGGCTGGAACTGATCGCCTTGAAGCCTTGAACGTCGGATTCCATCACTTTGGAAATCGACCAGATCGCGGCATTGTCTTTCGCCGACGCGATGTTTTTGCCGGTCGAGATCATGTTCTGTGTTTTCGTCAGATCGTTGTTGATGGATTTCAGCGTTTGCAGCGCGACCATTGCGCCGTTGTTTGTCAGAATACTGGACATAAGGTGTCTTTCTGTTGTGGTGCGTTTTGCACCGAGGGTTTGAATGACGCCCCGTTTTGGGACGCGTTAAACCGTCGTTCTGACGACTGCCTTGACGAACAAGGCTGTACCTTTCTGGACAAGATCGTTGTGCCGGGTTGATCTAAACGGCACGTTAATTTCAGCGGTGCAATTAGGTCCAATTTGACATGACTTTGCCCGATCATGCCTTTCTTTCGAGGTCGGATCGTTTGGTCGGGACCCGCTCCATCCGTCCGGCGGGGCCATAGACGCTTAGCACGTTGCGCACATCTGACAGGGCGTCCAGCCGTGACCGTGCCGTCTTGATTCCCCGGATTGCAGCGGCCAGCAGATTTGCGTTTGCGGATGCTTTGGCGCGCAGAATTTCGATATCCTGATTGCTGACGGGACGCTTTTGGATTTCGGCCGCCAGACGCGCCTTTTCTTCTGCAATCGCAGGTAGGGACGCCAGTTCGCCCTTGCGCAATGCGTCACCTTCGCGGTCAAGCGCGAGCAGAAGTGCCATGACGGAATCAGACGGCATCGGCTTTGATCCGCATGGCGTTATAGATGGCTTCGGCCAGTCCGATTCCGCCGGCTTTGACCATTTCCTCTGCCTGCGCCTCTCTCATGAATGATGCGAACTGATCTTCGCCGACGCCGCCGCCAAAGGCACCGGCCATCGCATCAAGCCCGGCTGATTTGAGCATTTCCGCAAGAAAGGTCGCTTCCAGTTTTTGCGCCGCATCGCGTAAGGCAACATCCTGCGCGAGCCCTTGTGGTAAAGGTGGCGGCGGATGCGAGGCGGGAAGCACAGGTATCGTGTTCAAGGGCCATACTCCTTTCGGCTTGGCCCCGTTTTTGCAGCACAGCAGTAAAGAATCCGTTAGTTTTTATGTGCAAGAAGTGGCGCAGTCGTTCCAAGCCCGGTGATTGCCAAGATGCCCATTCTACCCGTTCTGCAGCTGACCGTTTCAATGCCAACGTCCGGTGTCGTGGCGATGCATCCTGACGTGGCGAACCCGACCGCGGATTTCGCGGCGGTCTTTGCAATGAATGCCAGCTCTCAGCAGATGATTCCTGCCGGTTTCGCACTGCCAGAGGCGGAACTGGTCGTCGACGACGAAGATGGCGCGGCGGAAGAAGCGCTGGATGCTGAACCAGAAACTGAATCGGACGAAAACGCCACGCCACTGCTGCACGCGGCAAGCGACCCACCAGTATCGAAAAAGCCAGCGTCAGAAATCGCAGTTGCGTCAGCTTCACCAAAGACAGAACAACCGGCGTTGACTTTGAAGGGCATTGATGCGCCGGTTTTGCCCATATCCCGCCCCTTGCGCGATCCGGTTCAGCGCGCGCCATCGCCCGACCAACGGCACATATTGGAAGGAGAGGGCACCGTTACAAGGTCGAAAACAGCCGCACTGCTGACGAAGCCCGAAAAAGAGGGCGTCAAGCCTTTGCACGTGGTCAAGACGGGCACCCAGATCCTTTTTGAAACCAGATCGCAGGGCGAACGTGGAACGATTGAAGCCCAATTTGTTCAGACAACACCAGACATGCCTCAGAAAGCCGGGATCGCATTTGGCAACAAGACTGCCCCGCGCCCAGACACAAAGGTGCACGTCGCCCAGCCAGTCGAATCCGCTGAAAAACCGGTCGATACCCCTCGCGATCTCCCAACACAGATCCGGAATGACCGGCCCAATGACCCTGTGCCAGCTGCAACGACAACCGCGCCTGCAAACCCCTCCATCCCCGTCCGGCCGCCAACCGATGTGCCGTCCGCTGCAGTGACTGATCCCACAATCGAAAGCGAAGATTTGGCGATCAGTCTGACCGCACCTGTCCAGCGCGACGTTGTTACACCGACGATTCCGCCCGTGCAGGCAAACTTACCAGCGCCAGCCGCCCAACATATCGCGGGTCAAATGGCCGTCGCGATTCTTCAGAACGGGCCGGGCACAACGGAAATTACCCTATCGCCCGAAGAACTTGGCAAAGTGCGCATGGTGGTCGCTGCCCATGACACCGCAATCACCGTGACGATACAGGCGGAACGGCCCGAAACGCACGAATTGCTGCGCAGGCAGATCGACGCGCTGGCGCAGGAATTCCGCAACATGGGATTCGGGTCGATCAGTTTTGCTTTCCAAGGCGGACAGCGTGGTCAGGCAAATGACGCACAAAGCGACCTGTCAGAAGCAGAAACGCCCCCCCTGCCGCACGACGCGCCGCCCATTGCTGCCACAGGCCCCGCCAAGACCGGGTCCGGTCTTGATCTCAGACTTTAAGGACACACCATGGAAATCTCACCGACACTCGCCGCCGCCGCAGCACCCATGCCACCGCAGGCGACTGCCTCTGAAATCAGTTCCGATTTTGAAACCTTCCTGCGCATGCTCACCGTGCAGATGCAGAACCAGGACCCGCTGAACCCTGTCGATTCCTCGGATTACGCCGTGCAGTTGGCGACGTTTTCGGGTGTGGAACAACAGGTGCTGACGAACGATCTGCTGCGCGGCATCGCCGCACAGGCGGGCACATCGGGGCTTGCGCAGATGGCAGGTTGGGTCGGTATGGAAGCACGCGCCGCAACCCCTGCCTATTTTGACGGGGCACCGCTGACGCTTGCCCCGCAGCCGGCGCAGTTCGCGACATCAGCGCAGATCGTGGTGCGCGATGCGCAAGGGCTGGAAGTCCAGCGTTTCGACATCGGAACGCAGGCGGAAACGATTTCCTGGGCGGGTGTGAAGGCGAACGGCCAACCCTTGCCGAACGGGGTCTATCAATTCGAAACGATCAGTTTCGAAGGGGCCAATGCGCTGCAGCAGGATACAACCGCCGTCTACGGTCGCGTCACAGAGGTGCGCATGGAAAACGGTGAGGCGATGCTTACCTTGGCGGGCGGACAGACGATTGCGGCAGGGGCGGTGACGGCCTTGCGCGAACCCGGATCATAAGCCCGTCAGCAACTGCCCGATCCAGATACCGCCACCCACAAGAACACCGCCCAGCGCCATCCACGACAGCCGCGCGATACGGCGTTGCGGCTTCGGCGGCGGTGGCGGGTTGTTCAGCCGGATCAGCGCCTCTTCAGCAAGGCGCGGCAGCTGTGGACCAAACCGCGCCAGAATCATCGCCGTCTTGCCGAGATCCTGCAGCAGGGCCGCGGGGCCGATACGCCTTTTGATGTAATCCTCGACAATCGGCTGCGCGACCTGCCAGATATTCATATGCGGATCCATCGATCGCGCGACACCTTCAACCACAACCATCGTGCGTTGCAGCAGAATCAGCTCTGTCCGTGTTTCCATGCCAAAGCGTTCGGTCACCTCGAACAGGTAGCTCAACAGGCGCGCCATCGAAATGCGGCTCGCGTCCATCCCGAAAATCGGCTCTCCCACCGCGCGCAGCGCGCGGGCAAACTCATCGACGTCACGGTCAGCGGGCACATACCCCGCTTCAAAATGAACCTCAGCGACGCGCTGATAATCCTTGCGAATAAAGCCAAACAGAATTTCGGCATAGACGCGGCGGGTATATTCGTCGATCCGACCCATGATGCCGAAATCATAGGCAATCAGGTCGCCATTCGGGGCGACCTTCAAATTGCCCTGATGCATGTCGCCATGAAAATAGCCGTCGCGCAACGCGTGGTTAAGGAACATCTGCAGGACACGCGCCGCCAGCACGCGGCGGTCATGTCCGGCCGCATCCAGCGCCATGTTATCGCCGGCATTCGTCCCCTCCGCCCAGTCAAGCGTCATGACCCGGCGGCCGGACAGATGCCAGCGCACCAGTGGGACCTGAAACCCCTTGTCGCTTTTCGTGTTTGCGGCGAACTCCGCCGCGGCAGAGCTTTCAAGACGCAGATCAAGCTCTCCCAGAACCACGCCTTCAAAGTGGGTAATCACGTCCATCGGACGCAGACGCCGCGATGCGGGCGAAAGAACTTCGATCGTGCGTGCCGCGAAATAAAATGCGTCGATATCCTTGCGAAACGCCTTTTCGATACCCGGACGCAATATCTTGACGGCGACGGCATCGCCAGTGTCGGCCAGATGCGCCTTGTGCACCTGGGCAAGAGAAGCGGCGGCGACCGGTTCGGAAAAGGATGAAAACGCGTCATCCACGTTCACACCCAGTTCGCGCTGCACCTCTGCGCGCGCTTCAGCCATGGAAAACGGCGGCAGCTTGTCCTGCAGTACGCGCAGCTGTTCGGCCATATCATCGCCGACGACATCCGGACGGGTCGACAGGATCTGTCCGAACTTGATGTAGGCAGGGCCGAGCACTACCAGCGCGCGGGGCACCGGCGACATCTTCGGATCGCCCTTGAAACCCAGCCACTGAAACGGCCAGACGATCGTGCGGAAAATGAGGCGCAGATAGGCGGGGGCCTCGAACGCTTCCAGCACGACTTTCATCGCGCCGGTCCGTTCCAGCGTCGCACCCGTGCGGATCAGGCGGATAATATTGTGGGGGCCACGCAAGTTAGAGCTTCCATCCCGAATGCAGGCACGCGACGCCCATCGTCATGTTGCGGTACTTCGCGTTCTCGAAGCCAGCTGCGCGGACCATGCGAAGAAACGATTCCTGATCCGGGAAGTTGCGGATCGACTCCACTAGATACTGATAGCTGTCGCGATCGCCTGCGATCATCTGGCCCATGCGGGGGATGACGTTAAAGGAATAGGCGTCATAGGCAGCCTGCATCATCGGGTTGGGCAGTTGGCTGAACTCCAGCACCATCAATCGCCCACCGGGGCGCAATACGCGAAAGGCTTCGTTCAATGCCTCTTGCGGGCGGGTCACGTTCCGGATGCCAAAGGAAATCGTGTAGACATCGAACGTGTTGTCATCAAATGGCAGTGCCATCGCATCGCCCACGATCCAGTCGAGGCTGTCGGACAACCGCGCTGCCTCGGCCCGTTTGCGCCCTTCGACCAGCATCGGTTCTGTCAGATCAAGCACAGTAGCGTGGCCATGTCCGGCGCGCTTGAGAAACCGGAACGAAATGTCACCTGTGCCGCCTGCGACATCAAGCAGCCTCTGGCCCGGTCGCGGGGCGAGCCAGTCCATCATCGCGTCTTTCCAGAGCCGATGGATCCCGCCCGACATCACGTCGTTCATAATGTCGTATTTATTGGCCACAGAAGAAAAGACGCCCTGCACCCGTCCGGCTTTTTCGCTTTCGGGAACGGTCTGTGCACCAAAATGCGTCGTGTTTTCGGGTTTGTCGGTCATATCGTCTTTGCCTGCATAACGTTGGCATCGGGTTATACCCCTTGGCAGCAAAGGACAAACCGTCATTCCGGCATTCAATTTAGTCCGCGGTCTCTGTCTCACAAGTTCTACATTATGACGCAGCCCCTGATGCGGGTTGCCGCACCCTACGAAACGCTTACCTATAGGCCCATGACACACCCCAGCCGATCAGGTCGCTATGCCCGAACTTCCCGAAGTTGAAACCGTCCGCGCCGGGCTGGCCCCTGTGATGGAAGGACAGGTGATCGCCCGTGCTGACGTGAACCGCCCAGACTTGCGCTGGCCGTTTCCCGAAAACATGGCCGACAGGTTGACAGGGGCCACGATCACACGCCTGCGGCGCCGATCGAAATACATCCTTGCGGACCTCAGCACCGAAGAAACGCTTTTGATTCACTTGGGAATGTCGGGGCGGATGTTGATTTCGGGTCATACGGTGGGCGACTTTCACCACCCCCATCCCGTACCCGCCAAACATGATCACGTTGTTTTTCACATGGGCAATGATGCGCGCATCACCTTCAACGATGCCCGCCGCTTTGGCGCGATGGACCTGCTGCCCACGGCTAGCGACAGCGACCACTGGTTGATCCGCGATCTTGGCCCTGAACCATTGGGAAACGCATTCGACGAGGATTACCTCGTGGCAAAACTCAAGGGAAAGAACACGCCGATCAAGACGGCCTTGCTTGACCAGCGGATCGTGTCGGGGCTCGGCAATATCTATGTCTGCGAAGTGCTGCATCGCGCGGGCATCCATCCGGCACGCAAGGCTGGCAGGATCAGCGCCGCCCGAGTCGCGAAACTCGTGCCCATCATCCGCGACGTCTTGTCCGAAGCCATCGCCGCGGGCGGGTCGTCCCTGCGCGATTACAAGCAAACAGATGGAGAGTTGGGTTATTTTCAGCACACCTTCCGGGTCTATGACCAAGAGGGCAAGATATGCGCAACCCCTGATTGCACAAGGCAAATTTCGCGAATCGTGCAAGGCGGTCGATCATCTTTCTTTTGTCCGCAATGCCAAAGATAGCTTGAACCGCGCCCTGACTTTGCGCATCAAAAGCGTCAACCGTAACTGCAAGGCAGCCCCTCATGGCCTATGAAACGATCATCGTTGATATCGAAGACTACGTCGCGACCATCACACTGAACCGGCCCGACGCGATGAACGCGATCAATTCCAAACTGCTCAAGGAACTGTGCCAGGCGGTGGAAGAGGCGGATGCCTCTGACAAGGTACGCTGCATGATCATCACCGGTTCGGAAAAGGCGTTCGCCGCCGGGGCCGATATCACGGAAATGGCCGACAAGACCTTCGTCGACATGTACGTTGAAAACTTCTTTGGCAACGAAAGCGACCGGTTCAACCGGGCGCGCAAGCCGATCATCGCGGCCGTGTCAGGCTATGCACTGGGCGGCGGGTGCGAACTCGCCATGATGTGCGACTTCATCATCGCCGCTGAAAAAGCGAAATTCGGCCAGCCCGAGATCAACCTAGGTGTGATTGCGGGCATCGGTGGCACACAACGACTGACCCGCTACGTCGGCAAGTCGAAATCGATGGATATGCACCTGACAGGCCGCTTCATGGATGCGACCGAAGCCGAGTCCAGCGGACTGGTCAGTCGCGTGGTGCCGTTCAAAAAGCTGATGGACGAAGCAAAGGCCGCCGCGATCAAGATAACCGAAAAGCCGCTTTTGGCTTCGATGGCCGCCAAGGATGCCGTGAACCGTGCGTACGAGACGACGCTGGCTGAAGGTATCAACTACGAACGTCGCATGTTCCAGGCGCTGTTCGCGACCGAAGATCAGAAAGAAGGCATGACGGCATTCCAGGAAAAACGCGAAGCCCAATTCCGGGACCGCTGATTTAAGGGGTTCCCTTGTACTGCCCAAGCGCCTATACGGCGCGTCGAACATGCGTGTGATGCCCGCTTTGGCAGATTCGGCCGGTACTGAACCCGGTGGGCCATCAGGCGCAATGTAACTGTATTTGATGAACCCGAACGAAAGACACGAACATGGCAAACACGACACAATCCAAGAAACGCGCCCGCCAGAATGCGGCGCGCTTTGCTGTCAACAAGATGCGCCGCTCGCGGATCCGCACACACCTGCGCGCCGTCGAAGAAGCAATCGCATCCGGTGACAAGGATGCGGCGACAGCAGCTCTGAAGGCGGCCCAGCCCGAACTGATGCGCGGCGTTACCAAAGGCGTCTATCACAAGAACACGGCGTCACGGAAAATGTCCCGTCTGGCAGCACGCGTCAAAGCGATCGGTTAACCGATTCCTGCCGCATTTGCGCAACATATTTGAAACTTCAAAGCGCGCCCGCAGAGGCGCGCTTTTGCGTTCCGCTTTAGGGGGAATGAAAGTTTTCTCGCTGATTCAAGGCGATCAGAGATTCTTTTTCCAGAAAGCCAGAGTCAAGCGCGTTGTTCTGTTGTCGGGACAGCAAACCCCTTGCTACGTTGACCCTGCGATTCACATCGTTCCGGGGGGGACATGGGGGATCGGCAAAAATTTGGTGATGATCGCAGCTGCCGCTGCCAGTGACCGAATGCTGATTTTGCCGAAGTCCATGCAGGGGTTCTGGGCATGTTTTGCCCAAGACTCTTGTGTCAGTGACGCGCCAGGGGGGGACACCTCTGGATGCGTTGTATCTTGTCCTCCTTGAAACCGTCGTAGGGTGCTTGGAAGTCTGTCTGTTTTGCAGCAACCGGTACACTGGGGCCTATGATTGTGGTGCACGACATCGACGTCAGATGACCTCTGACGGCAGTGTTTGTCGTGTCCAATGTGAGTTGTTGCGGCGCAAGCTGTTGGGCAATTGTATATTGGATGGGACAACGAAGACTATGACAACGCAAGTGTGGGCTGATGTGTTGCGGGCGCTAAAAAGCGGGATGAGCGCGAACAGTTTCTCAAGCTGGATCGAACCACTGCAACTCAAACAGCTTCAGGACCGCGTTGCGACGTTCGAAGTTCCGACCGGGTTCATTGGAAATTATGTCGACCAGAATTTCGGTGACCAGATCATCTATCAGCTAAATCGTCATAGCCAGGATGTGCAACGTCTGCGGTTTGATGTTCCGGCCAACCAGTCGGCACGGCCCGCAAACTCGTCCACCAAGCCCAAGTCTGTACAGGCCGCTGATCCTAACAGCGCAGGTGCGCCGATTGATCCGCGCTTTACCTTTGACACCTTCGTCGTTGGCAAGCCGAACGAACTGGCAAACGCTGCCGCGCGGCGCGTCGCCGAAGGCGGCCCGGTCACCTTCAACCCGCTCTTTCTTTATGGGGGCGTCGGTCTCGGCAAGACACACCTCATGCATGCCATCGCGCATGAATTGCAGGAACGCAGCCCAGAACTGAACGTGCTTTATCTGTCCGCAGAACAGTTCATGTACCGCTTCATTACAGCGCTGCGCGAACGCAAGATGATGGATTTCAAATCGCTCTTCCGGTCCGTCGATGTGCTGATGGTCGATGATGTGCAATTCCTTGCTGGCAAGGACTCCACGCAAGAGGAGTTCTTCCACACCTTCAACGCGCTCGTCGATGCCCGCAAACAGATCATCATCTCTGCCGATCGCGCGCCCGGCGAAATCAAGGAGCTCGAAGACCGCATCCGCTCGCGTCTGCAGTGCGGCCTGGTCGTCGATCTGCACCCGACCGACTATGAACTGCGGCTCGGCGTTCTGCAGGCCAAGGTGCAAATGCAGCAAGCGCAGTACCCCTCACTCGAGATCGCATCGGGCGTGCTCGAATTTCTCGCACATCGTATCACCAGCAACGTGCGGATTCTCGAAGGCGCGCTGACCCGCCTTTTCGCCTTCGCCAGCCTCGTGGGCCGCGAAATCACGCTGGAACTGACGCAGGATTGCCTGTCTGACGTGCTCAAGGCGTCCGATCGCAAGGTCACAGTCGAAGAAATCCAGCGCAAGGTATCCGAACATTACAATATCCGGCTCTCCGACATGATCGGGCCGAAACGCGTGCGCAGCTACGCGCGGCCACGCCAGATCGCGATGTATCTGGCCAAACAGATGACCAGCCGGTCGCTGCCGGAAATCGGTCGCCGCTTTGGCGGGCGGGACCACACGACAGTCATGCACGGCGTCAAACGGGTCGAAGAGCTGATGGTCATCGACAGCCAGATCGCGGATGACATTGAACTGCTGCGCCGCGCGCTAGAGGCTTGATCCAGCACGCGTAGCAGGACTTCACACACCACTAAGGTTAACACGCCGCCCACCCTCTTTCTGCGTCCAATCAAACTTCGGGATGAGCCGCCCAGCGGCGAGGGGCAGCGCCCCTTTCCGACAGGTCAAAGGCGGGCGGGGCCAAGGATACAGGGCAATTCGCTTGACGGCACCGCATCAGGTGTCGAAAGTCACATCAAACAGTTGCAACGGGCGGGAAAACAGATAGTTTTCACCTCCCGGCGGAAAGCGCCGGCAAAGCGGAGCGAGGGACAATGAAGATCAGTATCGAACGCGCGAGCCTTCTCAAGGCGGTCGCACAAGCGCAATCCGTCGTGGAACGGCGCAATACGATCCCCATCCTCGCCAACGTCCTGATCGAGGCCGAAGGCGACAGCGTCCAGTTCCGTGCCACCGACCTCGATATCGAGGTGGTGGATCGTGCGCCCGCACAGGTCGAACGGGCCGGTGCGACGACGGTCTCTGCGGTCACGCTCAATGAAATCGTGCGCAAACTGCCTGATGGCGCACTCGTCACACTCAGCGAAGACGGCGCATCCGGTCGCCTGACGATCGAGGCGGGTCGTTCCAATTTCTCGCTTGCGACGTTGCCCAAAGAGGACTTCCCGGTCATGGCCTCCTCGGAATACGCCGCGAATTTCTCGGCTCCGGCACCGGTGCTGCGCCGCCTCTTCGACAAATCGAAGTTCGCAATCTCGACCGAAGAAACCCGCTATTATCTGAACGGTGTCTACATGCATGTCGCCGAAGCCGATGGCGGCAAGGTGCTGCGCTGTGTCGCCACCGACGGTCATCGGCTGGCCCGGATTGACGCGGACCTGCCCGAAGGGGCCGCCGACATGGCAGGCGTGATTGTCCCGCGCAAGACGGTCGGCGAATTGCGCAAGCTGCTTGATGATGACGACATGCAGATCGCGGTCTCGGTCAGTGAAACAAAGGTCCGTTTTGCGACGCCGGACATCACGCTGACATCCAAGGTTATCGACGGCACCTTCCCGGATTACACCCGCGTCATCCCGCAAGGAAACACGCGCAAGCTCGAAGTGGACGCCGCCGAATTCGCCAAGGCGGTGGACCGTGTGGCGACAGTGTCCTCCGAACGCTCGCGCGCGGTGAAGCTGCAACTTGACGAAGACAAGCTGATCCTGTCGGTGAACGCCCCTGACAGCGGTGCGGCCGAAGAAGAACTGGTCGTCGCCTACAGCGACGAACGGCTCGAAATCGGGTTCAACGCGAAATACCTGCTGGAGATTGCCAGCCAGGTGGACCGCGAAAACGCCGTCTTTATGTTCAATTCGTCCGGCGACCCGACCCTGATGCGCGAAGGCAATGATACCAGCGCCGTCTATGTCGTCATGCCGATGCGCGTGTGACGGCGCAGCTCGCACTCACCCAGCTGACGCTTTCCCATTTCCGCTCTCACAAAAGGGCGGTGCTCGACGTCGATGCGCGGCCCGTCGCGATCTATGGACCCAACGGTGCGGGCAAGACCAACCTGCTCGAAGCGGTTTCGATGCTTTCGCCCGGACGCGGTCTGCGTCGTGCGGGTATCGAAGACCTGATCCGCCGCCCTGAATCGCTTGGCTGGAAAGTCACCGCGATTCTGCAATCCCTGCACCAGATCCATGAAATCGAAACCGGTGCGGAACCTGGTACATCGCGCAGCGTCCGCATTGACAGCAAGGCCGCCGCGCAGAATGCGCTGGGCAAGATCGCCCGCATCCTCTGGCTTGTGCCATCAATGGACAGGCTCTGGATCGAAGGGGCAGAGGGGCGGCGACGCTTCCTCGATCGCGCCACGCTCAGCTTTATCCCGACCCATGCAGACGCAGTGGTACGCTACGAAAAAGCCATGCGCGAACGTAACCGCCTGCTCAAGGACATGGTGCGCGACCCGCATTGGTACACCGTGCTGGAACAGCAAATGGCCGAAGCTGGCGCTGAACTGACCGCAAACCGCCAAACGGCCATTGCGGCGCTTGCGGCCGCGCAGGACACGACTGAAACCGCATTCCCGACAGCAACGCTCGACCTGACCAACGCAAACCCCCTGCCGGACGACGACAAGGATACATTGCTGCAAGCACTGATCGAAGGACGCCCGCGCGATATGTCGGCTGGCCGCACCCTTGTTGGCCCGCACCGCGCCGATCTGACGGCGATCTATGCAGACAAGGGCGTGGATGCAAAGGACTGCTCGACAGGTGAACAGAAGGCGCTGCTCATCAGTCTGATCCTCGCAAACGGGCGCGCGCTGACTGGTAGCTTCGGTGCGCCGCCTATCCTGCTTCTGGACGAAGTGGCCGCCCATCTTGACGCCAGCCGCCGCGCGGCACTTTATGATGAAATCTGTGCGCTTGGCGCACAGGCATGGATGACGGGGACTGGCCCCGAACTTTTTGCCGAACTGGATTCGCGCGCGCAATACATTGAAGTCACGGAAGAAAACGGTATTTCAATCACGACACAAAGGACCACACCATGACCCCGCAACGCGTCACACTCATCACTCTTGGTGTCACCGATCTGGCGCGCTCCAAAGCGTTCTACGCCGCCCTCGGGTGGGAACCGAAAGAGGATCTGGAAGAGGCTGCGTTCTATCAGATCAACGGAATGGCGCTTGGCCTCTTCGGGCTGGATGCGCTGGCCAAGGATCAGGGCCGCGAGGGGACGAAACTTGGCATTGGTGGCAGCACATTGGGCCAGAATTTCCCGACCGAGGAAGAGGTTGATGCCGCCTATGCCAAGGCGATCGCTGTCGGGGCCACGCCCTTGAAAGCGCCGGAAAAGGTATTCTGGGGCGGGTATTCCGGCTATTACGCCGATCCCGACGGGCACGTCTGGGAGGTCGCGATGAACCCTTTCTGGCCGCTGAACGATGACGGCAGCCTGACACTGCCCGACGCGCCTGCATGACGATCACCGTCGCTGATATGCTTCTTTACGCAGGGGCGCTGTTCATCCTTTTCATGACGCCGGGGCCGGTTTGGGTGGCGCTGGTGGCGCGCACCTTGTCGGGCGGGTTCAATGCGGCGTGGCCCTTGGCGCTGGGCGTCGTTGTCGGCGATGTGCTCTGGCCGCTGTTGGCGATTCTGGGCGTGTCGTGGATCGTCAGCGTCTATGGGGATTTCCTGCTGATCCTCAAATGGATTGCCAGTGCCACGTTCATCGTCATGGGCTGGCTGGTGGTACGCTCGGCAGACAAGACCATCGCTTCTGACAGCCGACTGACGCGGCCGGGCATGTGGGCGGGTTTTCTTGCCGGGCTTGCGGTGATCCTCGGCAATCCCAAGGCGGTGCTGTTCTACATGGGCATGTTGCCCGGATTTTTTGATCTGACGCGGCTGACATGGATCGACATCGGCATCATCTGTTTTCTCAGCCTGATCGTTCCGCTGGCAGGGAACCTGACGCTTGCACTGTTCATCGGCAAGGCGCGGGCATTGCTGACGTCACCCGCGGCGCTGCGGCGCACGAACCTGACGGCAGGGGGTCTGCTGATCTGCGTGGGGCTGGTGATCCCGATTTTATAGCGGCGACACGCCCATTTCGGGAGTGTTGAAATCTGCGACCCTGCGGCCGTGCCGTATCCACAAAATATTGTGCCAATCGCGTGACAATCCCTTCGGTTTTCCATATATTTAGCGGGTAAACGGACAGGAAAAAATTGATGTCAGACGAGCAGGCAAGCAGCCCGGAATACGGGGCGGATTCCATTAAGGTTCTCAAGGGCTTGGAGGCCGTCCGCAAGCGTCCCGGTATGTATATCGGCGACACCGATGACGGTTCGGGCCTGCATCACATGGTCTACGAGGTCGTGGATAACGGCATTGACGAGGCGCTGGCCGGTCACGCCGACCACGTGAGCGTGAAAATTCACGCCGACGGGTCGGTCTCTGTCGGTGACAACGGGCGCGGTATCCCTGTCGATATGCACAAGGAAGAAGGCGTTTCCGCAGCCGAAGTCATCATGACCCAGCTGCACGCGGGCGGTAAATTCGACAGCAATTCCTATAAGGTCTCCGGCGGTCTGCACGGTGTTGGCGTGTCCGTCGTCAACGCTCTGTCTGACTATCTGGAACTGCGCATCTGGCGTAACGGCAAAGAGCACTATGCCCGGTTCGAAGGCGGCTTCACCACCGAAAGCCTGAGGGTTGTGGGTGACGCCAACGGACGCAAAGGAACAGAGGTGCGCTTTCTGGCCAGCCTCGAAACATTTTCGAACAGGGAATTCGATTTCCACACACTGGAAAAGCGCCTGCGCGAACTCGCCTTCCTGAATTCTGGCGTGCGCATCATCCTCGAAGACGAACGGCCCGCTGAACCGCTGCGCACCGAATTGTTCTACGAAGGCGGGGTCAAGGAATTCGTCAAATACATCGACCGGTCGAAAACGCCGGTCATGCCCGAACCGATCTACGTCAAGGGCGAACGCGACGACATCGGCGTCGAGGTCGCGATGTGGTGGAACGACAGCTACAACGAAATGGTTCTGCCATTCACAAACAACATCCCGCAGCGCGATGGCGGCACGCATATGGCGGGCTTCCGTGGGGCGCTGACGCGTACGATCAACAACTATGCGCAATCCAGCGGCATCGCGAAAAAGGAAAAGGTCAGCTTTACCGGCGACGACGCCCGCGAAGGTTTGACCTGCGTGTTGTCGGTTAAAGTACCTGACCCGAAATTCTCCTCCCAGACCAAAGACAAGCTGGTGTCCTCCGAAGTGCGCCCTGCTGTGGAATCTCTCGTCGGCGAAAAGCTCGCCGAATGGTTCGAGGAAAACCCGACCGAAGCCAAGCAGATCGTCGGCAAGATCGTCGAGGCCGCACTCGCACGCGAAGCTGCCCGCAAGGCGCGCGAACTGACACGCCGGAAAACGGCGATGGATGTGAACTTCCTCGCCGGAAAACTGAAGGACTGTTCCGAAAAAGACCCGTCAAAAACCGAAGTTTTCCTTGTCGAGGGTGACTCCGCCGGTGGCTCTGCCCAAACCGGGCGCGACCGTCAAACGCAAGCGATCCTCCCGCTGAAAGGTAAAATCCTGAACGTCGAACGGGCGCGTTTCGACCGGATGCTCGGCTCTCAGGAAATCGGAAATCTCGTCATGGCGCTCGGCACCGGTATCGGGCGCGACGAATTCGATATCTCCAAACTGCGCTACCACAAGATCGTCATCATGACCGACGCGGACGTTGATGGTGCGCACATCCGTACGCTGTTGCTGACCTTCTTCTTCCGCCAGATGCCTCAGCTGATCGAAAACGGGCACCTCTACATCGCGCAGCCGCCGCTTTACAAAGTGGCGCGCGGCAAGTCCGAGGTTTACCTCAAGGATCAGGCCGCGATGGACGAATACCTGATCGAACAGGGCATCGACGGTGCCGTCTTGCGCCAAGGCAATGGCGACGAAATCGCCGGGGCCGACCTGCGCCGCGTGATCGACGATGCGGCACGGCTCAAGCGGGTTCTGGATGCGTTTCCAACCCATTATCCGCGCCATATCCTTGAACAGGCCGCGATTTCCGGTGCCTTCGTGCAAGGCGCGGTTGACGCGGACCTGCAAGGCGTGGCCGACAAGATCGCCAAGCGACTCGATCTGATCGCACTTGAATGGGAACGCGGTTGGCATGGGCGGATCACACAAGATCATGGCGTGCGTCTCGCCCGTATCCTGCGCGGCGTAGAAGAAGTGCGGACACTTGACGGCCCGATGCTGCGCTCAGGTGAAGCGCGCCGCACCGGTACGTTCACGCAAGCCCTGCAAGAGGTCTACGATCTGCCTGCGACGTTGATCCGCAAGGACCGCAGCCAGATGATCCATGGCCCGCTCGATCTGCTCAAGGCCATTCTGGAAGAGGGTGAAAAGGGTCTGTCGTTGCAGCGCTACAAGGGTCTGGGCGAAATGAATCCCGATCAGCTTTGGGAAACAACGCTGGACCCGGACGCACGCACGCTGCTGCAAGTCAGGGTCGAAGATGTCGCCGAAGCTGACGATATCTTCACCAAGCTGATGGGCGACGTGGTCGAACCACGCCGCGAATTCATCCAGACGAACGCGCTGTCAGTGGAAAACCTCGACTTCTAGTCTTTGGACACGTTCCTGGCCTTGATCATCTCGACCCCGCTGGTGCCCAATGGGACGACGGCGAACGGTCCGCCGTGGCACATGTCTTCGGGGTTTTGGGGGTCTTGTGGATCCGCCTTGGGTAAAATGTCGGCGGCATAATCTTCTGCGTTGTCCTTCGGGCGAAACCCAAGAAACGCCGCGCCCGAATTATCCACGCCGGCACGGTCGTTGTTGGAAACACCATAGACGATGCTGAACCCGACCGTGGGCGAGGTGACGCATTTTTCGACCAGTTGAACGGCGTCGCCTTCGGAAAGCCACGTACCCAACGCACGGCTATTGCCAGGCTTGGGCGTGGCAGATGCGATGCGCATACAGACCGTCTCAAGCCCGCGCTTGTCCCAGTAAAGGCTGGCAAGGTCTTCGGTAAAACACTTGGCCAAACCATAGTAGGTATCGGGACGGTGGGCGGCATCAATACCGATCGCGGTCTGTTTCGGATGCATCCCGACTGCGTGGATGGAACTTGCGAAAACGATCCGCCTGACGCCCTGTTGATGGGCACTTTCCCAGATGTTATAGGCACTTAGCAGGTTGGAATGAAAAATCTTCTCCCACGCGGCCTCATCTGCGATCGATCCGAAATGAACGACCATATCGGCCCCGGCCAGCAGGTCATGCACTTGATCGAAGACACCGATATCGACCTTCCGATAGCTTTCGTTGGGCAGCAGATCGGTGATGCCGTCAGCAATATCGGTGGACACCAGCGTGTCGCACAGCGCGGCCAGCGGCGCACGACACAGCCCGCCCAGATAGCCGGCAGCACCGGTCAGAACGATTTTCATGTCTTGTCTCCCCTTACATGCGCAAGCAACGCATCAGACCCTTTGGCCAGCAATCCGACGTCTGTGCCGCAGGCCACGAATGTGAATCCTTCATCCAGCAAACTGCGCGCGAAATCGGGGTCCGTGACCAGCGTGCCAACGGGCACGCCGCGTGCAATCAACAGTTTCGCTGCCTTGCGGATTTCGACCCAGACATCGGGGTGCAGCGGCTGACCCAGCAATCCCATATCCGCCGAGATATCCGCAGGGCCAAAGAACACGCCGGATACGCCTTCCACGGTGCCGATCTCGACAGCCTGGGCCAAGGCGGCGCGAGTCTCGATCTGCACGATCAAGGTCAGCGCATCGTTCGCGGACTTGTAGTAATCAGGCGTCCGGCCAAAGTTGTTCGCACGTGTCGATCCCGCAACTCCGCGAATACCCTCGGGCGGATAGCGCGAGGCAGCAACAGCGGCGCGCGCTTCATCCGCGTCCTGCACAAACGGGAACAACAAGCCCTTCGCCCCGGCATCCAGCAATTGCTTGATGATGACCGGCTCGTTCCAGGGCGGACGCACAATCGCCGATCCGCCATGTCCGGCAATCGCCTGCAACTGGCTTAGCACCATTGGCAAATCATTCGGCGCATGTTCCATGTCTACGACCAGCCAGTCGAAACCAGCCCCGGCCACGACCTCTGCGGCATAGTTGTGGGAAAGTGAAATCCACAATCCGATCTGTTGCTGCTTGTCGCGCAGCGCGTCTGCAAATGTCATATTACGGCCTTTTCAACGAACTTCTGGCCCCGCACGATCCGGTCAAACGCAAAGGGTGTCAAATCGAGTGTCTGGAACGCACCTGTGGCGATCCATTCCGCAACGCCACGCCCCAAGGCAGGGGATTGCTGGAACCCGTGACCGGAAAAGCCGTTGACGAAGATGAAATTGGACACCGCGTTGTGCGGCCCGATAATCGCGTTCTGATCAAAGGTGTTATAGGCGTAATGGCCTGCCCAGGAATTCACCAGCCTGATCCGCTCGAACTGTGGCACCCGATGGGCCAGCACGGGCCAGACTTTTTCTTCCCAGATCGCATGATCCTGCACGAAATCATCGTAATCGACCGCCGGATCGTCATCGGGCGGACACCCGGCTAGGTAATAGGTGCCATCGGTCCGCATATGTACGCCGCTCGGGTCGATGGTCAGCGGCAGGTCACGGTCCAGCGGGTCTTCGGCCTGAAAGATGAAGGTATAGCGCTTGCGCGGCTCTACGGGAATCTCGATGCCCGCCATGCGGCTGGTCAGAACTGCGCGCGGTCCCGACGCATTGACGACAGTACCACATGCGATCACCTCGCCGCTGGCAAGGGTGACGCTTTCGATGCGATCGTTGACGCGGGACATCGCGACCACTTGATTGTGGACGTATTCCGCGCCCCGTTCGCGGGCAGAGCGCTTCCACCAGTCAAACAAGGTGTTGCCATCGAAATACCCTTCGTCGATCAGGTTGTGATTGCCCGCAACAATGTCGTCCATGTTGTAGAAAGGATAGGCGGCCTTGATCTCGGCGGCCGTCATGTGCTTGGTGCCCGCCCCGTGGGCCTGCTGCACTTTCTGTGCCTCACGCAGGTTCTGGGCAAACGCTTCGGTATCGGCCAGATACATGTAGCCATAGCTTTGCAAGGCCAGATGCGGCACGCGCGTATCACCGCCCATATAGGCGCGGAAATTCTTGACGAAATCAGCCGCGAACTGGGAAATTTTTATATTGATAGGCGCAGAAAATTGCTGCCTCATGCAGGAATTCGTATGGGATGTTGATGTGAACTCGTAAGTCGGATCTTTCTCGACGACCAGAATGGTTCCGTTGAAGTCCGCGTTCTCCGTCAGCCACCACGCGACTGATGACCCGTACATCGCCCCCCCGACAATAACGACATCATAGCTGTTTTTCTGTGGTGCCTGCATCAGATGTCCTCTCCCCTCGCAGTGGCGGATTGCACGGCGGCCACCTCTTCCGCGCTTATCCCATATGTGTCTTGCGCCACATTGGCAGAGATATAACCGCGCGCAAGATCGCGCCGCACCAATGCAGGGTCACGCAAGGCCGGATCGCCGTAGCCGGCCCCGCCGGGAAAGGCCAACATCACCCGTCGCCCGTGCGCCACAAACTGTTTGCCCTTGCCCCGCATCGGGGTGCCATCGTCCTGCGCAATCGTCGTTGGTGCACCGTCCAGACCACCGTGCCGTCCGCGTGCGGGATGATCGACACGATCGAACATCGCCTGAAAGTCGAATTCCTGCCCTTCGGCAGCCCCGACTTCCATGAACTGGCCCAGCCCGCCGCGGAACTGACCGGCACCACCGCTGTCGGGGCGCAATTCCTTGCGCCAGATAATGACCGGCCCGGTATGTTCCGTGGCTTCGACCGGCATCGTCATCACGCCCGATGGAAAGGCGGTCGCGTTCATCCCATCCAGCGTCGGACGGGCACCGGACCCGCCGGAATTAAAGGTCAATACCTCGGCCCTGACCGCAACTTCTGGTGCAGGGGCGTCTGTGCGCGGACGCAAGGACACCTGAAAATTACACAGGCACCCCGCCCCTTCGGCAGGAACCGTGCCCGGCAAAATCTTGTCGAGCGCGTCATAAACCGTGTCAGGCACCATGTGCCCGATGATATGGCGCAGCGCGACGGGCGCGGGGTGGACGGCGTTGACGATGCTGTCCACGGGGGCGACCACCTCGAACGGGGCAAGTGATGCGGCGTTGTTGGGGATTTCGGGGGCGATGGCGCATTTCAGCGCGTAGCAGGCATAGGCCTTTGTATAGACCAGCGGCACGTTGATGCCTTTCTTGTCCAGCCCCGATGTGCCGTCCCAATCGCACAGAATACGGTCCGCGAAGATCTGCACCTTGACCTTCAGGTCAATCGGGCGGTCGAACCCGTCGATCCGCATGGACCCCGTTGCCGTCTCGCGCGGCAGCGCGGCAATCCGTTCGAGGGTCGCGCGACGTGAATTATCAAGGATGAAGGTCGCAATGCCTTCAAGATCGGTCAGATCGAATTCGTTCATCATCTCGACCAAGCGGCGGTGACCGATTTCGTTGCATGTGACCAGCGCAAAGATATCGCCCACCAGCTGATCGGGTTCGCGGACGTTGCCGCGCACGATGCGCAGCAGCGTTTGGTCAATCTGCCCCTGATCGACCAATTTCATGATGGGGATATACAGACCTTCTTCGTAAACGCTTGCCGCATCCGCCCCGAACCCGCGCCCGCCGATATCCACGATATGCGCGGTGCAGGCAAAAAAGCCGACATGCACGCCGCGATGAAATGACGGGGTAACAACGGTGATATCATGAAGATGGCCAGTGCCTTCCCACGGATCGTTGGTGATATAGACGTCGCCCTCGGTGATATTGTCACGTCCGATCCGCCGGATGAAATGGCCGACCGCATCCGCCATCGCGTTTACATGGCCGGGTGTACCGGTGACGGCCTGCGCCAGCATCTGCCCCGCCTGATCGTAGACCCCGGCGGACAGGTCACCCGCTTCGCGCACAGAGGTCGAAAAGGCGGTCCGCACCAACGCCTGCGCCTGTTCCTCGACCACGGAAATCAGCCGGTTCCACATCACCTGATTGGCAACAACACTCATGCGGCGTCCTCCTTGGTAATAAGGTCGATCGTGCCATCTGCCTGCGCCCGTGCAATGCGCGAGGTCGGGACAACAATCGTGGTTTCGTCTTCGGTGATAATGGCTGGACCCACGACTGTATCGCCGGGCGTCATCGCGGCGCGTGTGACAACCTGTGCATCAACCATCTGCGCCAATGCAGGATCGAACACGCCCCGTGTGGGCCCGCCATCCAATGCCTTGCCAGGGCTGAACGACGCAACTGGCGTGGTTGGCTGCGCCGGTGTCGTTGCATTCACGGCCCAGACCGTGATTTCGACATCCATGCCGTCCACGGGCCGTCCGAACAGGGCCGCATAATCCGCTTCGAACAGCGCCTGGAACTTCGCGGCGTCCGGTGCGGCGGCGTCCTCGGCACGCAGGATGATCGGGATTTCCCAACCTTGGCCGGTGTAGCGCATGTACGCCTTGTATTCGGTCAAAATCTCGGCCGTCGCATCGCAGGAACGTACAAAACCGGTCGCCTCCTTGGCCAGATCGGCCAACAGGTCGCGCACGACGTCCGGCGCGAAATCGGACAGCTTCATATAGACGGACCGGTTCGCCTCGAAACTGAACGGGGCACGCAAGAACCCGACAGCCGATCCGACGCCCGCGCCCGTAGGCACCAGCAGCCGGGACACGCCCAGCTTTTCGCACAAACGACCTGCGTGCAGCGGGGCCGCCCCGCCAAAAGCGATCATCGTGTATTCAGCAAGGTCTTCTCCGTTTTCAACCGCATGAACGCGGGCGGCATTTGCCATGTTCTCATCCACGACCTCCGCCAGACCAAAGGCGGATTCCACCGCGTCCATGTCCAGCGGATCACCCAGAACGCGGGTCAAGGCATCTTGCGCACGATCGGGATAAAGCGGGATGGACCCGCCCGCGAAATGGGCAGGGTCCAGTTTGCCCAGAACAAGATCGGCGTCCGTTACGGCAGGCTTGTCACCGTTGCGGCCATAGCAGGCTGGCCCCGGCTCGGACCCTGCACTTTCGGGACCAACGCGGATCTGGCGCATCGCATCCACATGGGCCAAAGACCCGCCGCCCGCACCAATCTCGACCATGTCGATCACGGGGATGGAAATCGGCATGCCCGACCCCTTCTTGAACCGATACGTGCGCGCCACTTCGAACACGCGCGACGTTTTCGGGGTCTGGTTGCGGATCAGACAAATCTTGGCCGTGGTGCCGCCCATGTCGAAAGACAACACCTTATCCAGACCGAACTGCGCAGCGATATTGGCGGCAAAGACGGCACCGCCGGCAGGGCCGCTCTCGACCAGTCGGACAGGAAATTCGGCGGCACTTTCGATGCTGATGATACCGCCGCCTGAATGCATCAGGAAAATCTGGCAATCCACGCCCTGATCGCGCAGCCGCCCGGCCAGACGGCCCAGATAGGATTTCATCAGCGGTTTGATATAGGCGTTTGCGACAACTGTATTGAACCGCTCGTATTCGCGCATCTGCGGTGACACTTCGCAAGACAAGGATACCATCGCATCGGGCATCTTTTCGGCCAAGACCTCGGCAACCAACCGTTCGTGCGCGTCATTCAGGTAGGAATGGATCAGACCGACAGCGATACTCTCATACCCGGCAGCCTTGATATCATCGACAACGGCTTCGACCTCTGCGCGGTCCATGGGGCGCAATTCACGGCCCTTCGCATCCATGCGGCCCGCCACGACGAAACGGGACTGACGGGGCAGCAGGGGTTCGGGAAGGGTCAGGTTCAGATCGTATTGTTCGAACCGGCTTTCGGTGCGCATCTCGATGACATCGCGAAAGCCCTTGGTGGTAATCAGGGCGGTCTTTGCCCCGCGCCGTTCGATCAGGGCATTCGTGGCCAGCGTGGTGCCATGAATAATCTGTTCGATGTCGGATGGCGCGATGCCAGCCTTGGTACAGACCTGCTGCAAACCATCGACAATCGCATCCTCGGGGGCGGCATAGGTGGTCAAGACTTTGGTGGAAAACCGGTCGCCACCGACTTCCAGCACGACGTCCGTAAACGTGCCACCGATATCAACGCCAAGCCGCGCCATCAGAATCCTCCAGATCACTCGACCTGAACGGTAGCAGGATGGATTATATCACGTCGAATTATTTGATTTGATAGATTGCATCGCAATTTCTGATGCAAGCTTTCCCGCGGCGACGACAGGATCAATTGCGCGCTCTGCGTCATAGCGGGCGAAAAAGGTCAGCGGTGCGGGGGTCCAGGCATAGGGCAGAACGCGCAAACCGGGTGGCACCATCGCGGCAGGCAGGGCGGCGACGCCCAAACCGTCCTGCACCATCTGCAGACAGGAAAACAGGTTGCTCGACGGCACCAGTCGCGGGGCGATGGCTGTCCGGCCTGCAAAATGCGCGGCGATTTCCTGATACAGCACGGTCTCGCGCCCGTGCGTCAGAACCGGCACGTTTTCAAGGGTGTCAGCCACGTCCAGATCGGGATGTGCCACCCAGACCAAAGGGTACTCGCCCAAGAAAACCTCGCCCGACATCGCCCGTGCAAAAGGGGCGTTCTGCAAGGCAAGGTCCAGCTGGCGCCCGGCAAGTGCGCGTTCCAGTTCAATGGACATGCCGACGGTCACTTCAACCAGAAGATTGGGAAAGGCGTCTTTCATCGCGCGCAGGAACGGGCGCAGCCATGTCAGCGACACCAGTTCGGTGACCCCCAGCCGCAGGGTGCCATCATACAGGCCACGCTGCCCGCTGACGGTAATAAGCTGATCCACGGCAGACAGCACCTCGCGGGCGTAGCCGATCAGCTTCTGACCTTGTGGTGTCAGCCGGACAGACCCGGCATCGCGCAGCATCAGGGTGACGCCCAGCGACTCTTCCAACTTGGCGATGCGGGCGGAAATATTGGGCTGGGTTGTGCCCAGACGCTCTGCCGCCTGACCGAAACTCGCCAGATCGGACACCCAGACAAAGGCTTCCAGTTGCTTGAGGTTCAGGCTCACGCCAGTGTCACGCCCGCATCCGCCATCCCTGCACGGGCGGCATCAAGCGAGCCGTCAAAGTCGATGGCACGACACAGGTCTTGCCGGACAGTCACATTGAAGCCCAGCTTCGCGGCGTCCACGGCGGAATAGTTCACACAAAAATCCAGCGCGAGCCCCACCAGCGTCAGATCGGTGATCGCGCGCGTGCGCAGATACCCTTCCAGCCCGGTGGGCGTGGTGTGGTCGTTCTCGAAAAAGGCGGAATAGCTGTCGATCTGCGGATTGAACCCTTTGCGGATGATCAGATCGCCATCAACGCGCAGGTCTTTGTGGAAATCGGCCCCCGCACTTCCCTGAATACAATGATCGGGCCACAGCACCTGCGGACCATAGGGCATCTCGATCAGGCTCATCGGGTCTTTGCCGGGATGCGAACTCGCAAACGAAGAATGGCCCGCCGGATGCCAGTCTTGCGTCAGGATGACAGCAGTGAAATCAGCCATCAGTGCGTTGATTCCGCTGACAATCTCGTCCCCGCCATCGACGGCCAACGCACCGCCGGGGCAAAAATCGTTCTGCACATCAATGACAATCAGGGCCTTGGACATGATCAACCTCCTGCAAATCCGTCGACAGGCTACGCCGTCCAAACCGGCAATAAAAGCGGCAACCGTAAATCGCGTTTCCCCCTTGGCAGGGCGGTGGGATTGGCATATCCCGCGCCTCTTTCGCAAGAAGAGGACGATCCATGACCCAGCGACTCGGCATTGATTTCGGGACGTCCAACACCGCAGCTGCGGTGATGGCGGGGAACACGCCATACCTCATTCCGGTCGAACCCGGTGAAACGACGCTCCCGACATCGGTATTCTTTGATACAAACCGCAAGGTGACGACGTTCGGCTCTACCGCGAATGCCGCGCTGATCGACGGGCGCGAAGGTCGGTTCATGCGGGCACTGAAATCCGTGCTCGGCACGCCGTTGATGCATGAACGCCGCCAGATCGCCTATGAGAAGATCACGCTGATCGACGTGGTCGCGCGCTTTCTTGCAACCGTGAAACAACGGGCAGAGGATGCGACGGGCCTGACCTTTGACGGCGTTTTGTCCGGGCGGCCCGTGCGGTTTCACCACGACCCCGACCGCAACCAGCGCGCCGAAGCCGACCTGCGTTCGGCCTATCACACCGCCGGATTCACTGACGTCGCTTTCATGTTCGAACCAGAAGCCGCGGCTGAAACCAGTCAGTCCCAGGGGCGCGGACTGATCATCGACATCGGCGGCGGCACGTCGGACTTTTCGGTTTTCACGCGCGAGGCTGGACAGACCCGCATCATCGCATCCCACGGCGTGCGGGTCGGCGGCACGGATTTCGATCGCACGCTCAGTCTTGATCACGTCATGCCGCTGCTCGGGCGTGGGCACCTGCTGCGCAACGAACTCGGCGACGGCACGCATACGGCACCCAACGCGCTGTTCAACGATCTGGCGACGTGGGAAAAAATCCCCTTTCTCTACACGCCCGAAACACTGCGCCTGACGGCACGCTATGCAAAACTCGGGGTCGATGCGGTGCGGTTTCAGCGGCTTCACGATGTGATCGAGATGGAACTCGGGCACGACATCGCCTTCGCGGTCGAGGCAGGCAAGATCAACGCCAACCGCGCGGATGCCTCCATTGACCTGTCGTTCATCCATGCGGACCTGCGCCAGCCACTGACTCAAACAGCAATGCAGCACAGCCTGCAAGAACTGACGGCAAAGGTCAGCAACGCCGCACAGGAAACGCTGCGCCTCGCCAATCTCGCGCCATCGGACATCAACACCATTGTCTACGTCGGCGGGTCCAGCCTGATGACGACGATCACAAGCGCGATGGAACAGATATTCCCCGATGCCGCGCAGGAACGCACGAATGCCTTCACCGCCGTGGCCGATGGTCTTGCGATAGCGGCGGCACGGGCGTAATTGAAACCTATGTATACCGTCGCTGCACTCTATCACTTCACCCGTTTCGAATACCCCGCTGCCCTTCGCGGCCCGCTGCAGGATTTGTGCAACGCCCACAAGATCGGCGGCACGCTGCTGCTTGCACGCGAAGGGATCAATGGCACCATCGCGGGCACGCGGGGCGGGATCGACGCGGTGCTGGCACATATCCGGTCGCTCCCGGGGTGCGCAGACCTCGTGCACAAGGAAAGCACGGCGCGCGTGGCCCCGTTCAACCGGATGAAGGTGCGGCTGAAAAAGGAAATCGTCACGATGGGGCAACCCGACGTGGACCCGACAAAAGACGTCGGGCAATATGTGGCCCCGACAGAATGGAACGCCCTGATCAGCAGCCCCGACGTGGCAGTGATCGACACGCGCAACGACTACGAAGTGGCGATTGGCACGTTCGACGGGGCAATCGACCCGCAGACGAAATCCTTCGGTGAATTTCCGGCCTGGTGGGAAGCGAACAAGCACCGCTTTCACAACAAGAAGATCGCCATGTTCTGCACAGGCGGCATCCGGTGTGAGAAATCGACGAACTACCTCAAGGGGCAGGGCGTGGACGAGGTCTATCACCTGCAGGGCGGCATCCTGAAATACCTCGAAGAAGTGCCGCAAGACCAAAGCAAATGGGACGGCGAATGCTTTGTCTTCGATGCGCGTGTCAGCGTCGGACATGGGCTGAAGGAAGGGCCGCATATCCTGTGCCACGCCTGCCGCCAGCCAATCCTGCCCGAAGACATGAACAGGGCCGAATTCGAAGACGGCGTTTCGTGCCACCAGTGCATCAATGCCACGACCGAAGAGGCAAAGGAGCGGTTCCGCGAACGGCAAAAGCAGATGCGCCTTGCCGCCGAACGGGGTGAAAAGCACATGGGCAGCCTTTGACCAAGGCGTCGGCACTTGCCCTGCTGATCGGCGTGATCGCGGGCATTGCGAGCTATGTAATCGGAATGCCACTGCCGTGGATGCTGGGACCCATGATCGGGGTGACAGCGGCGGCAATGCTGCGCTTGCCCGTCAAATCACCTGACAAGCTGCGTCCTGTGGTGATCCCCGTGATCGGCGTCATGCTGGGCAGCGGGATCACACCGGATATTCTGGGAGAGATCAGCGGCTGGCTGGTGACACTCGCACTCTTGCCGCTGTTCTTGTGCTGCGCGGCGGGAGTTTCGTTCACAGTTTACCGGCGGATCGGGCGTTACGACCCTGTCACCGCATTCTATGCCGCCATGCCCGGCGGGCTGAATGAAATGTTGCTTCTGGGCGAGGCAGCAGGCGGTGACTCACGCCGCATCGCGCTGGCCCATGCGGCGCGGGTGCTGCTTGTGATCCTATGTGTGGCGTTGTTTTTCGGCCTGTTCCTCGGGGTACGGGCCGGACCGGGCAACAGTGGAAACTGGACTGCGCTGGGCGACATCACAGCGCTGGATTACGCGATCCTCGGCCTTTGCGCGCTTTTCGGCATCCCCTTTGGCAAACTGCTGCGGCTGCCAGCAGGTCCGGTCTTCGGACCGATGATCCTGTCCGGCGCGGCGCATGTCATCGGATGGGTTGAGGTTCCCCCGCCGACGCTCCTGATTATTGCCGCGCAGATCGTGATCGGAACAGTGATCGGCGGGCGCTTCGTCGGGGCGACCATGAAAGAAGTCGGAACCGATCTCGCGCTCGCGCTCGGGGCGACGCTTGGCATGATAGTCGTGGCAATCGGGTTCGCGGAAATCATCACGCAGCTTGCCGGCATGCCGCTGTCACAGGCATTTCTGGCGTTCTCGCCCGGCGGTCTGACGGAAATGAGCCTGCTGACATTGGCGATGGGGCAGGACGTTGCCTTTGTTTCGGTCACGCATATCGTGCGGATCACAGTTGTGATCGCGGTTGCGCCGATATTATTCACCCTGTTCCAACGGCGTTTTTTGCGTAATGAATAGGAAAACAAGAAACGGAGCAGTGGATGTTCGAAAATCTTCTCAGCTATTTCAAATCTCCGGGATCGGAAACTCCGCTTCCGGCTGCGGACGCCAAGCACGCTTTGGGGGCGTTGTTCGTCAGGGCGGCCAAGGCAGACAAAGCCTATCTTTTTGAAGAGGTCGAACAGATCGACCGGCTTCTGGGGGCGATGTACCATCTGAACCCGGTCGAGGCGGCAAAGATGCGGGCGTCATGCGAACGGCTGGAACAGGCGATCCCGGCGACGACGGATCTTGCAGGCATCCTGCGCGAAGCGATCTCGCAGACCGACCGCGAAGCCGCAGTCAGCGCGCTTTGGCGCGTTGTCTTCTCGGACGGTGTGGAAACAGAAGAAGAAGATGCCGTGCTGCACCAGATCGAGGAAACGCTCGGCGTGGCACCGGATGTGGCCAAGCAGTTGCACGATACGGAAATGGCAAAGATGCAGCGCTAGCCCTTGCGGGCCACCCAGATAGTCGCAAGACCCGAGCACAGGATGACGAGCAGGCCAAGCAAGCTCAGCCCGTCAGGCAGATCACCAAAGACGAGCCAGCCAAGCAATGTGGCATGGATCAACTGGCTATAAATCAACGGCGCAATCGTAGTCGCAGGGGCGCGGCGGTTGGCCAGAACCAGCAGCAAGTTCCCGATCGCAGACCCCAGCGCACTGATGACGGTCAGCTGGATGGTCTGGGTATCCAACGCAGGAATCTGGGTCGCACCAAACGGGGCCAGGATCACGGCCCCGATCAGCAGCTGGGACCACAGCAGAAAACGGGGTCTGTAATCACGCGCCATCCAGCGCGTCGCAACCAGATAGCCGCCGTGCAACACCCCGGCAAGAACGGCTAGGCCAAGTCCGATGGTCATGCCGAAACCGGGCTTCACGACCAGCAGAACACCGGCAAATCCAAGGCCCAGCAGCATGACACGCGGCAGCGATGAGGTCTCGCGCAGAAGGATCACCGACAGGGTGTAGGCAACCAGCGGGCCGACAAAGAAGGCACCAAAGACATTGGCGACTTCTTCGGTCTTCAGGGCGGTCAGAATACAGCAAATCGCTGTGGCGATCAGGGATGCGCGAAAGACCAGCCGCCAGTCCCACACCAGATCGGCCCGCTGTATCCCGACCAATGGCAGCAATATGACAGCGGCCACGGCAAAACGGGACCAGGCCACGAAAAACGGGCTGACGCCGTCGCGGGTCATGACGGTACCGGCGGCATCGCCACCGACGATCAGAAACATGGCGGTCACAACCATGGCCGCGACAAGAAGGGTCGATTGGGAGGTCATGGAGCGGACAAAGCGGTCCGCCCGCGACAAGTCAAGCGATCACGGAAGCGAAAGCGCCGCCAGTGCCAAGAGAACGATACCGCAGACCATAACGATCATCGCAAACTGGCGCTTTGGGTCGGGGCGGGTCCGGCGTGGTGCGGGGGCACCACCGGGGGCAGTCGGAACGGGGCGCGCCTCGGCATGGGCCTTGAAAAAATCCAACCGGTTGATCGCACCCCAGTCCATCTGGGACGTATCGATCTCTGACAGGGACTGGGTCAGGCGGACAATGACATTGTGACGGTCGCGGTCATGCTCGCGGGCGTACTGGCCGGGCGGAATGCGGACACCGGACAATTCGGTGCCGAAACCGGCGCGCTTAAACAGATCCTGCAGGCGGGGATCGGCCGCGGCCATCGCGGCGTGGGTCTGCGGGTCGCGCCAGCGGGCCTCCAGATACATCTCGTCCTCGCCCAGACCGGTCAGCGGAACAGGGCACATATCGAAATCATAGTTCAGGGGGTTGTCGGACAAGACCTGATCGGGCTGGGCGGACACGCGGACACTTTCGTGGGCGATATCAAGGTCGGCCATACGCAGGCCGGGCAGGGCCTTCGCCTTGCGGCTCGGGATCAGATCGAACGGGTCGGGTATCTTGGTCATCGCACGCCTCGCACAACGGTTCGGCGGTCAGGAAAACACACAACCTTGGCGATATCATGGCACTTGCCCTCGCGGCGCGGCCTTGGTCTAAAGCCCCAAGCCAAAGGGAAAACGAACATGGTCGATATCGCCACCCGCGTCTGGAACCACAAATGGAAGATCGACCCCATCGTGCGGTCGCTGATCGACACGGATTTCTATAAACTGCTGATGTGCCAGTCGGTGTTCCGCAACAAACCGGACACGCAGGTGACATTCTCGCTTATCAACCGGACAAAGTCGGTGCGGCTGGCGGACCTCGTGGACGAAGGCGAATTGCGCGAACAGCTGGACCACATCCGCTCGCTCTCGCTCTCGCGCGGGGAAAGCACGTGGATGCGGGGGAACACGTTCTATGGCAAGCGGCAGATGTTCTCGTCCAGCTTCATGGACTGGTTCGAAAAGGTGCAGCTGCCGCCATACCACCTTGAAAAACGCGACGGGCAGTATGAACTGACGTTCGAAGGCAAATGGCCCGAGGTCATGCTATGGGAAATCCCCGCGCTTTCGGTGCTGATGGAACTGCGCGGGCGGGCGGTGCTCAAAGACATGGGGCGGTTCGAACTGCAGGTGCTGTATGCGCGCGCCATGACCAAACTTTGGGAAAAGGTCGAAAAGCTGCAAACCCTGCCATCCTTGCGGATTGCGGATTTCGGCACTAGGCGGCGGCATTCGTTCCTGTGGCAGGACTGGTGCGTGCAGGCCATGCGCGAAGGGCTGGGCGACAGTTTCGCCGGCACATCGAACTGCCTGATCGCCAAGAACCGCGATCTGGAGGCGATCGGCACCAATGCCCACGAACTGCCCATGGTCTATGCCGCGCTGGCAGAGTCGGATGACGCGCTGCTGCAGGCCCCCTATGACGTGCTGTCGGACTGGCACGCGGAACACGACGGCAACCTACGGATCATCCTGCCCGACACCTACGGGACCGAAGGGTTCCTGTCGCGCGCGCCCGACTGGCTGGCAGGGTGGACGGGCATCCGCATCGACAGCGGCGATCCCGCGACAGGGGCCGAAATCGCGATCCGCTGGTGGAAAGAGCGGGGGGAAGACCCGACCAAAAAGCTCGTCATCTTTTCTGACGGGCTGGACGTGGACAAGATCATCGAACTGCAAAAGCAATTCGCAGGGCGTGTGCGCGTATCCTTCGGCTGGGGCACGATGCTGACGAATGATTTCAAAGGGTTAACACATGGTGACAGCCTCGCGCCGTTTTCACTGGTGTGCAAAGCCATATCAGCCAACGGTAAACCGACGGTTAAGCTGAGCGACAACCCGAAGAAAGCAATGGGCCCACAAGACGAAATCGCGCGGTACAAACGGGTGTTCGAGGTGGGGCAGCAGGACGCGGTCGAGGTGGTGGTTTAGAGTTCGACGCTGCGCGGTCATTCATCCAAGGTGCAGCACCTGTCAGCTTTGAGCCCATTCTGTAAATTCGGTTTTCCTGCTACATGGGCTCGCATCGTGGAAGATGCTGTGTCAGCGCAATGGCCAGTGTTGCCTCGCAGCAAGAAAACCAGGCATTCGTGCGAAGGGCAGCAGGGGTCAAATGCTGAGTGCATATGCTGCAGGATTAAGTTGCCGTTAGTTTGGTAGAATTGGATGGCCTCTTTGCCCAAAAACTCAACCGTTCCACCAATGGTTGTTTTCCTAGACAGACCGTAAAGATGTGAGGACGAAACGATTGCGCCAATTTGTGCGGTGGCACTTGAGAGTAAAACTTAACTACTGGGGCAGGCTCAAAATGTCTCGCGCTTGTACATAGTTTGCTACAGGCCTTTCGTGCCGCGCGCAAATCTCGACCAATCGTTCCACTAAGACTGCGTTGGACGGTGCTAAGGTATCTTTGTCCAGTCGGATGTTGTCCTCAAGCCCTGTGCGGGCATGACCTCCGGAAGACACCGACCATTCATTGAGGACAGATTGGTTCGCTCCAATGCCGGCCGCACACCATGGTACATCTTCGCCGAACAGTCGCTTAACCGTTTGCACATAGTAATCAAAGACGTGGCGGTCGGCGGGCATGGCATTTTTAACGCCCATAACGAACTGCACGTACGGGGTGCCCAAAATTTGGCCTTTCTTGTGCATTTCGGCTGCTTTGAGGATGTGGGACAGGTCGAATGCCTCAATTTCTGGTTTAACGCCGTTGGCGCGCATTTCGGACGCAAGCCAGTCGATGAGATCGGGTGGGTTTTCATAAACCCGCGTGGGAAAGTTGTTTGATCCCACCGAAAACGACGCCATATCTGGCTTTAGCTTGAGAGCGCCGCCTCGCTCTTTGCCTGCACCAGATCTCCCTCCGGTGGAAAACTGGATGATCATCCCCGGACAGTGTTTCTCTACGCCTTCTTTTAGGGCTGCAAACTTGTCAGGATCACTAGAGGGGCTTCCGTCATCATTCCGTACATGGGCATGAACGATCGTCGCCCCAGCCTCAAATGCAGCATGGGTGCTCTCAACCTGCTCGGCAACCGTGATCGGCACCGCTGGATTGTCTGATTTCCGTGGCAGACTGCCTGTGATCGCCACACAGATGATGCAGGGATTGCTCATGCTTCAGGAGCCAGTACAAAATCGTGAACAACCTCATAGAACGGACCCTCTGCCCCTTCTTCCTTGATGCGGTCCGGGACTTCGATCAGATCGAATTTGGCGAGCAGGCTTTCCTTCACACCAAATACCGCGTCGGAATTGATGTATTCATCGTCCGGATCAAAGATATGCGTGATCAACGTCTCGTAGCCTTCGGCCTCAAGGATGTAGTGTAAATGCGCAGGCCGGTAAGGATGGCGTCCAAGGCTGCCTAGAAGCTTGCCAACAGGGCCGTCGTCAGGGATTGGATAGAACCGAGGCTTTGCGCCCCAGAACGTGTAAGTCCCATCCGCGCCCGTGCGGAACACGCCGCGCAAGTTGAAATCCGGCTGAATCCCTTTTTGCTGAACGTCATAAAATCCATCGTCGTTGGTCTGCCAAACGTCGATTTTCGTGCCTTCGATTGGTTGGCCTTCAGTGTTCAAGATACGCCCTTTGATAAGCATCGGATGGCCTTTGCCATCAAGGCAGATATTTGAACCCATCGGAAGTTCGGGCACGTCAGGCACGTGGAATGGCCCAAGAACGGTAGATTCTGAAGCCCCGCTTGGTTTGCGGTTGTTGATGGCATCGACCAGCATTGACACACCGAAGATATCGCTCAACAAGATGAATTCCTGCCGCCAGTCGTCAGACATCTGTCCCGTTTTGGTCAGAAACATGATCGCCGCCAGCCATTCTTCTTGCGTTGGTTCAATCTCCTTGACTGCTGCATGAAGGTGCCGCGTCACGGCTTCGATGACTTTAGCAAGCCGTGGTTCCGTGGTGTCGGCAATCTGGCCAACCACGACATCGGCCGAATTTTCTTCCGTGAAATATCCTTGGGTTTGAGCGGGCATGGGTGGCCTCCTATCGTGCAAGAATTAGCGTAAGAACGCGGGTCAGTTCCGCTGCCGGATCATCAGGCAAAGCGTCATACCGCCAGCAGACGTGCTGATCGGGCCGGGTCAGAATACAGCCCGCGTCGCCGATTTCTCGCGCCCGCGCCCAGTCGCCTGTATGGTCGATGTACTCTTGACGCGGCCCAATGACGTGGGCAGTCAGTTTGATGCTAAGGTCCCCGGCCACTTTCTCGGCCGCTGCTGCCCAGGCTTTTCCGCCTAGACCCGTGAAGAGTGTAAATGCACCTCCCCCGGCGAGATCGAGTGTGGAATGTTTGCCGCCTTGGTTGTCGAACAACCACGAATGCGGGATGCGAGCGCCGGGCCAAGTTGTCGGCTGATAGTGGAGATCGGCGTCCAAAGCGAAGTCCGGTTCGATCTGACCATCGGTCACAGTCGCGTGGGACGAGTAGCGCTGATTCATCTCGACACCATGGGCGTCAAATTCGTATTTCTTGAACGCAATAGCTGCATTAAGAGCGTCTCTCTGGGCCTCTGCTTCGGGTGTACTGTCGCACCGCGCGTCCATGTTGGCTTTGATCTTTTCGATATCGGTGCCGCCGGTCATTCCCAAGGCTTCGAAGATCGGTCCAAATTCACCGATGGATTGATTGGCTCGGGTGACAATCTGCTTGGCGATAGGTGCGCGTTCTTCGGAGTAGCTGTCCAGCAGGCTGTCGCCTGCTTCGCCTTTCACGACAGCCGCAATTTTCCATGCCAGGTTGAACGCATCCTGGATAGATGTGTTCGAACCCAGACCGTTGGACGGCGGATGCCGGTGCGCGGCGTCGCCCATGATGAACACGCGGCCCTTCGACAGTTGTGTGGCATAGGCATCATTGACCGTCCAAGTGTTGGCGCTGATCAGATCAATCTCCAACTCTGGGTCGCCAACCAATTGGCGTGCGACCTCTGTCGCCATTTTCTGATCTACATTCGGCGCCGGTTCATTGATGTCGTAGCCCCACACGATCAGCCACTCGTTCCAAGGGCGGATCGCCCGGATCAGGCCCATGCCGATACCGCCAACGTCAGCGCCGGGCTGCATGATCCAATACAGAACCGAGGGGCGGTGCGCGACATACTTTGACAGGTCCGCCCGGAAATAAATGTTCATCGACCCGCCGACGCCCATCTTGCCTTCAAACGGCAAGTCCTCATTCTCGGCGACCAAAGAATTGCCGCCGTCCGCACCGATCAGATATTTCGAGCGGATCGTGAATTCCCTCCCGGTCAGGCGGTCTAGACAAATGGTTGTGACGCCATCGGCATCCTGAACATGGCTTTTGTACTCTGTGCTCATCCGGGCGCGGGTGCCGCGCTTGCAAGCGGTCTTGAACAGGATCGGCTCCATGAAGGTCTGCGGCAGATCGTTCATGAAGGACGGCGAAGACAACAGGTGTTCCGCTTTGGATAGCGGATGTGTGCCCCATGACTTCATACGCCCGATTTCCTCACCCGCGAGGCTCTCGCAAAAGACATTCTCGCCCATCAGGCTTTGATCCATAGCATTCAGATAAACTTCGTCTTCGACCTCTTTGCCAAGGTCGCGCAGCACTTCCATCGTGCGCTGGTTCGTGATGTGCGCGCGGGGCGTGTTCGCCAGCCAATGGTAACGGTTGATGACGATGTTCTCGACACCGTAGGTCGACAGCAGTGCTGCACTTGTCGAACCCGCCGGTCCGGTTCCGATCACAAGGACCTCAGTCGTGATGTCAGCCATGGTCATTCCTCCGATGCTGTAAGTTTTCCACCGGTCAGGCGGCGGCGAATTGGGAAAAGGTGCAGGCCTGTTCGCTCGGACAGAAGGCCCCAAAGCCCGCGCGGCGCGACCAGCATGATGACAATGGCAAGCACGCCAAGCGTCATCAGATACCAGCTGCCAAAATCAGCAAGCAGCGACTGCAAGGCGAAGAAAACCAGCACGCCGATGATTGGGCCTTCGACGGTACCGATACCGCCGATTACCACGATAAAGATGACATAGGCCGTCCAGTCGGTGACGCTGAACGCGGCATCCGGGCTGATCCGTGCCTTTTGCATGTATATCAGGCCACCCGCTAAGCCGGTTCCGAAGGCAGAGGTCAGAAAAACAATCCACTTCATGCGACCTGCATCGACGCCGACGGATTTCGCAGCCTCGGTATTGTCGCGGACGGCGGCCAATGCCAACCCTCGCCGGGTGCGCAGCAGCCAGTAGATTCCGCCAATCGTCGCCAGTGCGAGGATTAGCGCCAGCCAGTATGCGAGGATGTCGCGGGCAGCCGCGGAGCGGACGCCAAGAGTTTCCTCGATCATTTCAACGAACCACATGTCGCGTGTCGCATCGCGGGGCAAAGACGTACCCGTACCGCCGCCGAGCGTTTTCCATTGGGCCACTAGCAGGCGGACGACCTCGGCAATGACCCATGTACCAATGGCAAAGTAGGCCCCGTTGAGGCGGAACGCGAAGAAGGCTGTCGGCACTGCGATCACGAGGGCCGCAACACCCGCGAGCAGAATCGACGGGACAGGATCAAGCCCCCACAGGATGACCGTACCGAACAGCGCATAAGCCCCCATGCCGACGAAGGCTTGTTGCCCGATGCTGACCAGCCCGCCATAGCCAGCGAGCAGGTTCCAGAATTGCGCAAGGACCAGCATCGTCAGGATAAAGAACATGTCTTGAATGGTCCCACGTCCAGCGAAGAACGGCAGCGCGACGAGGACGACGATTACAAGGGCACCAAGGATCGCCGCAATGCGCGAAGCAGGTGTTTGGGTGGTTACGGTATAAGCCATCAGTCATTCGCCCTTGGAAAGAGGCCACGTGGCCGGATCAACAGAACTACCAGAAACGCAATGTGGCCTGCGAGAATTTGCCATTCGGGGTTGATCGCAGCACCAACGGTTTGCGCGACCCCAATGATGATGCCACCCAGAAGGGTCCCCCAAAGGGATCCGAGACCGCCGATGATCACAGCCTCAAAGGCATAGATCAGACGGGCCGGGCCAATGTTGGGATCGAAATTGGCGCGTAAGCCGAGGTAGAGTGCGGCGATGGTGACGATCACCAGCGCTATGCCTGTCGCCGTTGCAAAGATATTCGCGGGTTTGATCCCCATAAGGCTCGCCGTTGTGGCGTCGTCAGAGGTGGCCCGGAAAGCTCGGCCAAGCGCTGTGCGATAAAAGAGCTGGTTCAGCCCGATGATGACCAAGACGGCAGAGGCAAAGGTTAAGAGCGGCATGACGCCAAGCGTGATGGGTCCCGCATCCACGGACGCTGTCGTCAACGCATTGGTTGGGAGGCGCTGGCTGTCAGCGGAGAAGCCTTCGAGCAGAGCGTTCTGCAACGCAATTGACAGGCCGAACGTCACCAGAAGCGGTGGCAAGATGTCATCACCCAAGGTCCTGTTCAGCAGGTATTTTTGCAGAACCCAGCCCAATGCGAACATCAGCGGCATAGCGATGAACACCGCGATGAAGGGCGAAAGGCCCAGCAGCGTCACCAGAACCAGGATCAAATAGGCTCCCATCACGATCAGATCCCCATGGGCGAGGTTTACCAGCCGCATGATCCCGAAAACGAGGCTCAGACCGGAAGCGAAGAGCGCGTAGAGACCCCCCAGCAGGATGCCCTGAATGATTGTGTCGACCCAGATCAATGGCTTGCTCCGAAATAGGCGTTGTGGATATCGTCGCGTGACAGGTTGTCGGGTGTGCCCGAAAGCGTCACGCGGCCTTCCATCATGCAATAGACGCGATCTGCGACGGCCATGGCCTGTGCGATGTCCTGTTCGACTACGATCATCGACGCCCCCGCCGCCTTGATCTGCGGGATCGCCTTGTAGATGTCTTTGATGACCACAGGCGCAAGGCCGAGGCTGATTTCATCGCACAGTAAGACGCGCGGATTACTCATCAAGGCACGGCCTATGGCGACCATTTGTTGTTGGCCCCCTGACAGGGCTGTACCGGGGTTATGGCGCCGCTCAGCAAGGATCGGAAACAGCTCATAGACTGTTTTGAGGGTCCAGTGGCCCTCAGTTTTCCGCCCATATGTGCCGATCAGCAGGTTCTCTTCGACAGACAACGAGGGGAACAGCTTCCGACCCTCCGGCACCATGGCGACGCCTTGGGCCATAATTTCATCTGCCGCTTGCGCGCCGATGGGCGCACCATCAAAGGAGACAGAAGCGGCCTCATTGCGCAGCACGCCAGCGATAGACCGCATCAGGGTCGTTTTGCCTGCGCCATTGGCACCGATGATTGCGACGGTCTCGGCTTCCCGCAGTTCGATATCGACACCAAAAAGTGCCTGAAAATCACCGTAGTGGGCCACCAATCCTTCTGTTTGCAACAGCGCCATCAGACTTCGATTCCTAGATAGATTTCCTGCACCTCTTTGCTGGCCATGATCTCGTCTGGATCACCGAGACCGATCACCTTGCCGAAATCCAGAACCAGCAATCGTTCGACAACAGAGGTCAGCGCATGGAGCACATGCTCGATCCATATGATGGTGACGCCTTGGGCGTGAATATCTTTGATGGTGCGGATAAGCGCCTGACACTCACCCTCCGTTAATCCGCCCGCAATTTCATCCAGCAACAGAAGTTTCGGTTGCGTGGCCATCGCACGCGAAAGCTCCAGCCGTTTTCGTTCAAGCAATGACAGCTGCCCGGCAGGGACATTGGCGCGTTTGATCAACTCGGTGCGTTCAAGGACGTCGGCGCAGTCATCGCGCACATCCCGTTCCGAGAGGTTCCGCCCGTGGGTCGCCGCCACCAGCAGATTTTCAAAGACGGTAAGTTTTTCAAAAGGCTGCGGGATCTGGAATGATCTCCCGATCCCAGTGAGGCACCGTTCCATAGCTGACACTTTAGTCACGTCGCGCCCTTGAAAGTGAATATTGCCCTGATCAGATCTGATATTACCGGTGATCAAGTTGAACAACGTCGACTTTCCGGCCCCGTTGGGCCCGATGATGCCAAGGGCCTGACCCTCCGGGACGTCAAAGCTGGCGTCATCAGTGACGGTCAAGGCACCAAAACTCTTGGAGACATTTTTGAGCGACAAAATCGACATGAAGGGTCCTTGGCCGGGCAACGCCAACCTGTTGGTAATTCACTATTGGCGACCCGGCGTCAGTGCCGGGCCGCAGCCAGTTGGTTTCAGGAAATCTCTTCCATCGTCCCGCCTGTCGGAATGTTGGGGTGGTCGGAATTGTCTACGATCACCAGATCGTAGCCACCGCCGTCCTTCATGCGCCACTGCCCGCCAACAAGGGGTGTTTTGGCGACATTCTGAACCGCGAAAGGTGGCAGGCCCGCACCATCGAATGCAATCCGTCCGACCATCGAATTCAGCTCGGTCGCCGCAATTGCGGAGGCAACTTCATCAGGATCTCGGCTGTCTTCGACACGGCCCATCACGTCGGCTGCCATCTCAAATAGAGCATGAACAAAGCCAATCGGCTGGGTCCATTGCTTGCCTGTTGCTGTCTCATAGCCGGACGCGAGATCGCCGGCTGATTGGCCCGTCAACGAGGATGCGAAAGGATGTGTAGGCGACCACCAAACTTCGGAGCTGAGATTGTGACCCTGATCGCCAAGGGCTTCGACCGCCTGCGGGAAAAGGATCGCCTTTCCGATGCTTGCCGCCTTGGGATTGAACCCCTGCTGTTTGGCTTGCGTCCAGAAGGTCGTGAAATCTGGAGGGATCGGCACGCCCGTGACAATCTCGCAATTCGCCGCCTTGAACGCATTGATTTGCGCACTGAAATCATCCGTCAGGTTCTGGTAACGACCTGTGTCAGTAAGGTTGAACCCCTGAGCATCCAAAACAGGCGGGAAGCCTACGTTTGGATCACCCCAGGCATTGCCGTCACCATCGTTGGGGAAAATCGCCCCGACGGATTTGTTCGTGTCGAGCTGGTTCCACATCGCAGTGAAGACCGAGATCACATCTTCAAGCCCCCAGAAGAAATGGAAGCTGAAATCAAACGGACGCCAGCTGCCCGGATCGCCAGGGTTGCCTTGCTGGCCAATAAAGTAGGGCTGCCAAGGGGCCACGGTCGAGATTACGGGGATTTCTTCGGACTCGCAGGTAGTCGCGACCGGGTTCGTTGTCTCGGGTGTCGACGCGACGAGCATCATGTCGATCTCGTCGTCGATGATCAGTTCCTTGGCGACTTCCGCGGCGCGGTTCGGGTTGGACTGGCTATCCTTGACGATCACCTCGAAATTGGCCCCCGCCTCGGACCTCAGAAAGCCGTCGATGATGAATTGATCAGCTTCGGAAAAGGCAGCCAATGGACCGGACTGCGGGCTCACATACCCCAGCCTGATCTTCGCGCCTTGCGCCAGCGCCGGAGCGGCAAGGCCGCTAGCGGCGAGCGTCAGACCCGTCGCGGCGGTAGATTTAAGTAGTTTACGTCGTGTGATCATGATGTCCTCCCAAACGTCATCGTATTTATTCAATCGGTGTGTCACCCGCCCAGGCCGCCTGCAAAAGCGCGCGAATGTCCTCACGCGTGACAGGTTGCGGGTTCGGGTATGGTTTTGTCGTGGCCAGTTCCGCCGCCCGATCAAGGTCCGCTTTTTTCAATCCCAGTTCGCGCAGCGCTATCGGCGCATTCATCGCCTTGGCGAAATTATGCAGAGCCGTTCCGGCATTGCTGCCGCCGAGCAGATCGCAGATGGGCTGCAAGTCCTTGGCAACTGCGCGCGCGTTGTAGGCGATGGCGTGGGGCAGCACGATGGCGTGTGTCTCCGCGTGGGGCAGATCGAAGGATCCGCCAAGCGTGTGACAAAGCTTGTGATGCAATGCCATACCGACTTGACCTAGAACAGTGCCGCACGCCCACGCGCCGCGTTGCGTCGCCTCGCGCGCCTCCAGATCAGAGGGATCTTCCAAAACTTTTGGCAGGCCATCCACAAAGGCTTTCAAACCATCAAGGGCCAACGCCGTGGTCTCAGCCGTCCGATCCGTTGCATAAAGCGCCTCAGCCGCATGGGCCATTGCGTTCAGCGCAGATGTCACAGTCATGGGGACGGGCAGTGTTTTGACCAGTTCGGAATCGTAGATAATGACCTCTGGCAGAACCTTTGGATCACTGAGCGTGGTTTTCACACCATTCTCGGTTTGACCAAGGATGGGCGTGCATTCGCTTCCGGCGTAGGTCGTTGGAATGACGATCTGCGGCAGGTCGGTGCGATAGGCGATGGCCTTGCCAAGCCCAGTCGTTGACCCACCACCGATCGCCACGACACAATCAGCGCTCGTTTCCGTAACGTGCTGCATCGCGGCTTCGGTTACGTCAACAGGTGTATGCATCGCCGCCTTGCAGAAGACACCGGCAGCAAGGGAGCCAAGTTGCTCGGCAATATCCAAAGCATCATCACATTGCTGAGGAGTTGCCAGAACGAGCGCTTTTGACAAGTTCAGTTTGCGAAGCTCTGCGGCAACTGTGTTGCGCGTGTTCGCACCGAAGACGACCCTGACGTCTGAAGTGATAACTGGCGCTGGCTGTCCCAAGAGGATGCTCTCCTAATTCTGATCTAACCTAGAATAGCGGCAGAAAATGCACTGTTGATCGAATTTTGCGCAAACAATATATCATGATGGTATGAAAATTGATCCAAACCATCTTCACATGCTTGCAGCGATTATCGATTCTGGTGGCCTCAGCGAAGGCGCCGCCGTGTTGAACAAGTCGCAACCAAGCGTCTCTCGATCTGTCGCTATGCTTGAAAAGCGCCTTGGGTCACGGTTGTTTGAGAAGGGAAAACGGCCGCTTCGACCAACGGAGTTGTGCCAGACCTTAGCCGAACAAGGGCGAATTATCGTGGCGGCAGGCACCGCGGCGCAATCAGCGGTGGAACTCTATTCAGGCGGCAAAGCAGGCACAGCGCGCGTGGCGGGAACACCAATATTCATGGATGGCGTCATCTCAAACATGATGGCCGCGTTCCAAACCGCTTTTCCTGAAGTTTCAATCCATCAAAGCTACGGTTATCTAGCCGAACTGTCCGAACAACTGAGTGTCGGCAACATTGACTTGGCGATATGCCCGATAACGCCAAATGAGGTCCCTTCCAATTTGAGCTTTAGACCGATCTTGCGCGGTCGGAATGTCATTGCCTGCGCCCCATCGCATCCGTTAGCACGCAAAGCCGCTTTCAAATTTGAAGACATCGCCGCCTATCCTTGGATTGCACCGCCCGCCGGAAGCCCCTTGTATAGCGATCTGAAAAGAGCATTGGACAGTATCGGAATTACCGATTTCCGTGTCAGCTTCACAGGCGGATCGCTTGCATCCATCTTTAGCGTTATGGCCGGCTCAGACGCACTTACTGTGTTGCCATATTCCGTCGTGTTCATGCAAAGAGCCGCGAAGACGATCACCGCGTTGCCGGTCAGGCTTGAGCATCCAGAGCGTGAGCTTGGGCTCCTTTGGCATGCAGATCGACCAATGCGACCTGCTGTTCGGAGATTTCAGAGGTTTCTCGAAACCGAATTTAGAGGCTTAGCAGACCGGATCGACGAACGCGGGAGAGAAGACGTCTGGCGGCGTTAAATAAATAGTTTTCAGACAACGCCGGTGGCCAAATGGTCCGGCACTTGGCGAGAATAATTGTCAAATCCATTTCAGGCCCCGCGCAGCAAGAGGTCTGCTATTGCCGCGGCACGAAGCTCACTCGCCAAAATACTAAGCGATCCTAGCTAGACTAATTCGCACTCTTGCCCCGTTTTCACGTTCCAATTCGGTATAGGCCTCCACGGCTTAAAGCTAAATTCAGCTAATGTTGGTGCTCTCGCGCAAACTACGAATGTTCGCGGCTGCGTGCTGCATCAACCCAGACGTTAACTCACCCTGTTCGAGCAAGACTTCACCGGACTAGCCTAGTCTCGCCAGATGGTAGTGGATCGAACAGTCGACATGGCCGCCTCTGATGACAACTGCCTGTGCTTGGTTGTCCTGATAGCTACGTAGAATTTTTTCAAAGGCTACAGGTTCACTTTGGGCATGTAACAAAAAACCGGGTCATTGCCTCCCAGTATTTGGCTGCACTGGCGAGGGAATGTTGTTAGACATAGGTCGTTTGAGCCTCAGTTTGAGTTATAAAGTGTCTTGGAATGTCGCAAGGAGAGTATCGAGCGGTCATGAAAACACGCACTTTTAGGTGCAGAGACAAGCAAAGTTAGGGTCATCATGACGAGTGTAACCGTCGCAGCGATGCAGATCGCGAGCACCAAGGACTATGATACGAACATGGCAACAGCGGAAAAGGTCATCCGCGATGCGGCGGCTGCTGGTGCGCAGATTGTTTTGCCGGGTGAGATGTTCTCTTCTCACGAATTCCAGTTCATGGAAATGGATGTAGAACCTTTCAAATTGGCTGAAGCGTTAGATGGACCAACGGTCAGCCACATGCGCGCGCTGGCCAAAGAGCTTTCGATTGTCATCCCGACGAATATTTTTGAGAAGGCGAACAATGCTTATTTCAACACCAATGTCATCATTGATGCGGATGGGGCCATTCTGGGGCACTACCGCAAGTCGCACATCCCACTAGGACTGCCCGGCTGCTATGAAAAGGTTTATTCAAACCCTGGCGATACGGGCTTCTTGGCGTTTGGCACGGCCTATGGACGCATTGGCACCGCAGTGTGCTGGGACCAGTGGTTTCCCGAGGCCGCACGGATTATGGCCCTGAAGGGGGCGGAAATCTTGTTCTATCCGTCCGCGATCGGATCGGATTGTCATGACCATTGGCAAACTGTCATGCGAGGACATGCCGCCGCAAATATCGTTCCGTTGGTCTGTTCAAACCGTGTGGGCCACGAAAAGGGTACGTTGGGTGAGGTCACATATTTCGGGCAGGCCTTCATAACGGGCCCGCAAGGCGAAGTTGTCGAGAAGGCCGACAAGACGTCAGATATGTTTATCGCCCACACCTTCGATCTTGCGCAGATAGCCGAGATGCGGGCCCATTGGGGCCTGTTCCGCGACCGTCGCCCCGATCTGTACGGCCCGATTTTGACCCTGGATGGCAACACAAAGACGCCGGTATGAACGCGCATCTCTATCCGTTCACAGACCCTATCGAAGCGCGGGCAACACCGCCCAAACAAATGGTGTCAGGCGATGGAGCATATGTGACAGACACGCTCGGCAACACCTATCTTGATGCCGTGTCGGGGCTGTGGTGCGCCTCCCTCGGCTTCAATCCCGAACGTCTTCAAAAAGCCGCGACAGACCAGATGGGAAAGCTGGGATATTATCACAGCTTTATGGGGCGCACTGGCGAGGTCACCAATCATCTCGCCGAGCGACTGGTCGAGAAACTCCCTGACGGGATCGATCATGTGTTCTTTGGAACGTCAGGCTCTGAAGCCGTTGAAAACGCAATCAAGTTCGCGCGTTACTTCCAAATCGGACGTGGTAAATCCACAAAGGCCCGCATTATCGCACGTGATGGTGCCTATCACGGCTCAGGCAGTATCAGTGCAGCCTTAACTGGAATGTCCTACTGCCATGACGGTTTTGATGTGCCTCTGTCAGAAGTTATTCGCACAGGGCGGGCGCACCATTTTGCGGACGCCCATCAGGGTGAAAGCGAAACTGACTTCGCCAACCGCCGCGTTCAAGAGCTTGAAGAGCTGATAATCGCCCAAGATCCTGACACGATCTGCGCATTCATTGGCGAACCCTTGATGGGCTCAGGTGGTGTATTTATTCCTCCAGAGGGCTACTGGCAGGGTGTGCAGCAGGTTTTGAGGAAATACGATATCCTTTTGATCGCTGACGAAATCATCACGGGCTTCGGACGTACGGGCCAATGGTTCGGGTCACAGACGTTCGGGATCAAACCCGATCTGATGACAATGGCCAAACAGTTAACCGGAGCGATGTTTCCGCTATCAGCTGTGGGCATGTCAGCTCAGATTTATGATGGCTTGTCAGAACATGCGCATCGGTTGGGCACATTCGGCCATGGGGTGACTTACGGAGGGCATCCAGTGGGGGCCGCTATCGCGCTCGAAACTCTTAAAATCTATGAAGAGATGGATCTGCCAGTGCATATCGCTGCGCTCGGCGCGCATCTCAGGAAAGCTCTCGAACCACTTCAGGATATGGCCGGCGTCGGAAACATACGTTCGATCGGTTTTGTCGCTGGGATCGAATTTACTAAGAATGGCGCGCCCGACGATGCAACAGCACGTGCGGTCGGAGAAGAAGCCGAAAGGCGTGGCGTCCTTTTTCGGATCATTAACAATACCTTGGCTATCAGCCCGCCTTACATTTGTACAACTCACGACATCGACAAGATGGTTCAGGTCATGAGAGATAGCATCGCGCAGACACATAGCTAACAATCAGAAGCACAATCCTGTCAGAATTCGGTAATCACCGTCGCGCCAACGGATTGAAAGCTGTCCATTTGCATCAGCGCATCAATTGACTGCTCCAAATTGATCTGCGCCCCGACAAGGCGGGACAGATCTAGTTTACCAGCTAATACCAAAGCGAGCATGGCTTCATAGCGATGCGCCTGCATGCCATGGCTTCCCAAGATCTCAAGCTCATTGGCAATAACGTCGGCCATTGGAACGGTGGCATCCGTTGTTTGCCCAAGGATCAGTCCCACTTGAATGTGCTTTCCTCGCCGCCGCAGGTTTTTCACTGAATTGTAGCATGTAACGGGATGGCCCAACGCATCTAGCGATACATGCACGCCACCTTGTGTCAGATCACATACAGCTTCTGGAACATCATCGGTCTTTGCGGCGTTTACAGTCGCAACTGCACCCAAAGCGCTGGCAAGCGCCAGCTTTTCCTCGGAAATATCTACAGCGATAACATTGGCGCCGATAGCATTGGCGATCATTACCGCGGACAACCCCACACCGCCGCAGCCATGAACAGCGACCCATTGTCCTGCCGCTGTTTTTCCCTGATCCACCACCGCGCGAAAAGCGGTAGCGAAACGACATCCCAGACTTGCCGCCGTAGCAAAATCAATATCATCGGGAAGTCTTACAAGATTCAGATCAGCCTGATGAAGAGCCACATGTTCGGCAAACGATCCCCAATGCGTAAATCCCGGTTGGAATTGGCTATGGCAGACCTGTTGATGTCCGGCATGGCACTCCGGGCACGCCCCGCAACCGCCGACAAACGGCACAGTGACCCTGTCACCAACACGCCATTTCCGCACGTCTTTGCCAACAGCGGCAATAGTGCCAGCAAGCTCATGACCGGGTACGTGCGGCAATTCGATACCGGCATCGTGCCCCATCCAGCCGTGCCAATCACTGCGGCATACGCCTGTTGCGCCAACGGTCACCACAACTCCGTGATTGCTGGGCGAAGGGTCCTGCAAAGTTGTCACTTTTGGTGCTTGCCCGAAGGCTTCGAACATGACTGCTTTCACTCTGTAACCCTCATCCATTAGCCTTCTTGTTCTTAGATATCAGCCGACGGTCACAATAGAAGTGTCAAATTCGCCAGTGACACGCCGCCTCTCGACTGCCCAGGGGTTCATCTCAATCCCGATCGGTGAAGAGAGATGGTCGAGGAGGATCCCTATTTGCAGGATATAGGCGTCTTGGGCCGGTCGAAACGTCCTTGTAGCCTAGACAGACCCACGGAATACTTGTGCGGTTATTGTAGCTTGTCTTTGGGAGCTTCGAAAGGGGTCTGGCCGTTATGCGCGCCGTGCGGTCTAGCGAAGCTCGATCGCGTCCCGCGATCCGACGTACGGTGTTTGCACGGCGAAAGAGTGGTTGGTGAATGCCCAGTTTTTTACCCTCTCAGCGACCGCTCTGGTGGAATCCACTGCGCTGCAAAATTCGTGGCGCTATAAATGTTAGCAAATGCTGCGTAAGCAATAGCCGCGCTTGCACAAGTCCGGTTTGTCCGCTTAGCAGTCTTTGATATGAGAAGTAGTGAAGGTGCGGTTTCCGTCTCACTACACCGCGACGCCTTCACCTGACACTGGCCTACTCCGTCGCTTCCTCCAACTCATCCGGCAGCACGCTGTCGGTCGTTTCCTGCACGACCTCGCCGCTGCCGAGCATGATCAGCACGATGATGGCAAAGCCTGCGGGGATCAGGGCGTAGAGCCATTTGCGGTTCGGGGATTTCTGGGTGTCATTCATGGGGGTCTCCTTTTCAGAAGTAACCGTCGGTTGGCCGTGGTTGTTCCCTCACTCCTCCACCTTCCCGCGCAGCTTCTTCACTTCGCCGCGCACCTTCTTTGCCGTCAGCCGCCGCTTGACCGACCCGTAGGTCGGCTTGGTGGCAAGCCGGCGTTTCGGCGCGACCGTCGCTTTCTGGATCAGATCGGCCAACCGCTCCCGCGCGATCTCGCGGTTGCGCGCTTGGTGCCGCGTTTCCTGCACAAAGATCACGACCGCCCCGTCCTGCGTCCAGCGCCGCCCTGCCAGCCGTTTCAGCCGCGCCTTCACCGCAGGCGACAGGTTGGGCGACCGCTCCGCCTCGAACCGCAGTTCCACCGCCGTGGACACTTTGTTCACGTTCTGCCCGCCGGGCCCTGACGCGCGCGTAAAGCTTTCGGTCAGTTCCCAGTCTTCGATTGTGATCTGGTCGTTCACTTTCATCTTGATCGCCGCTTGTGTTTGTCGTGCATTTTGCGGTGCACGCCCGGTGTACGTCCAGTGCACGCGGTGTGCACAGCCCGAAAATGGAAAAAGGGCCGCCCCGGCGTTGGGGTGGCCCTTCCCTGAATTTTCGGAGGTGGGTCGGTTAGGTTTCCCACCTTATGGTTCTCTCAGCCAAGGGCTGCCCTAGCTGCGACCCCCATAAGTTGTCCCGACTGCCTTCTCCAATACCTCATGATGCACTGGATCACCTCCTTTCAAAATGTTTCGCCTATCCAGAAGGTTGGCACAGATTTGGTATATTTCAAGTAAAAATATACCACCGCTCGCGTTTAGTTGACAGGTGCGGCCCGACGCCCAACAATCAGGCGAAACGGGACCAAAGCGACCAGCGCCAGCGCCACTTTTACGCACCAGTCAACGCCCGCTGTGCCGATCCAGCGGGTGAGGTCGGTGCCGAAGGGGGTGGCGACGATTTCGTTGAAGAAGTCCGTGTTGTGATCGGTGCCAAGGATCCCCGACGCGGGCGCCGAGAACGCGATGAAGAAGAAGAGTGCCGTGTCCAGGGTGGACCCCACTAAAGTCGAGGCGAGCGGTGCGCGCCACCAGGCACCGGACCGTAGACGGTCAAAGATTGCGACGTCCACCAGTTGTGCCACCAGAAATGCCGTTGCCGATCCGATCGCGACGCGCAGCGTGACGGCGGGAGCGATGAAGTCGGGGGCGATTTCGACCGACACCCGCGTGCCTATGAACGAACAGATGATCCCGACGATAAAGCCGAAGAAAACAACCTTGCGCGCGGCCTCTTTGCCGTGGATGCGGTTCATCAGGTCCGTCACAAGGAACGCGAACGGATAGGTGAACGCCCCCCAGGTGAGCCAGTCACCGATAAAGAATTGCACAAGGATGTTGGATGCGACGACGATCGTCGCCATGGCAAGAACGCCGGGAAGAATGCGGGTCATGTGATGTTCCGTTTTGACAAGGGTGCGGCACTTGGCCCGCCGGTTAATCCGCGCGGACGCCGCGCTCTACCCCTGCCAGCGCGTGCCGTCAATCTGTTACGCGATATTCCACGATCTCGGTCTGTTGGAAGAACTTGTAGTTGTCATCTGCGATCATTGTGATCCGCAGTCCCGTCCCGTCATCCCAAACACTGATCCCTTCAAGGTTGTCATGTGTGGCGTTGCCCGTGTCGATCAGCAGTTCCTCGCCTGTTCCATCAAGTGCGAAGCGGCGCACGCGAGACCGGAAACCGAAACCGGTGAAATCCCGTTCCAACAGATAAAGCCGGTTGTCCGGACCGATATCTGCCCCGACCACCAGATGTGCGTCCCGCCGCGGGACTGAAAAGGGGACATCCCATGCGCCGTCCTTGAACCGGTAAACAGGAAAGGGCCGCGTTTGCCGTCCGCTGCGTTCGGGCAGCGTGTAGAGCGCGCCGTCAGGGCCAATTGCAAGAGCCTCGAGCGATGCGTTTTCCTGCATCCGCTGGAAATCTGCCGCGCGCGGAATTCGCGTTGCCGGACCGTTAATGTCAACATAGGCGGCGACCCGCGCCAGTGCCTCGAAGGATACATAGATGGTGCCGTCAGGGCTGATTGCCAGCCCTTCGGCGTCTGATGTGTCGCCTTCGACCTTGGTGCCGTCGGATATGCGCAGGCGTGTCATGCGGTCATGCGTGAGGGCGATAATCCTGTCACCATCTCGTGTGATTGTGCCGGATGTGATCAGGCCCTTATCGCTTAACGCGGTAAAGCTGGTGCCCCCATCTGCGATATGCAGACCTGACATGCCGCCGAAACCGCGCGCGCTGCTTTCCCACACGAAAGTGCCGAGGTAGCGCACATCAGCCGCAGCCGATGGGCCACAGACCCATGTGGCAATGATCACCGCTAAGATGCGCATTTACTGGGCGTTCAGAACCCCGAGGCACTGGCCGGGCAGGCTTGCCATCGTCAGCTCGCGCCGTGGCGGGGCGGGTGGCGCGTTGGGATCTGGCGGCGGTGGGTTCAGGATATTCGCAACCCAGCGGTCCGCGTCTGCACAGCCGTCACCGGCTGGTGGTGGAGCCTGATCCTCGCAGCCACGATCCCCTGCCGGGCAGTTCAGCCTGACATGGAAATGATAGTGGTGTCCCCACCACGGGCGCACTTTGCGCAGCCACGACCGGTCGCCGGTTGCATTGTTGCACATGGCGACTTTTGCACCCGGAAAGACAAAGATGCGTGCAACCCGCGGGTCAGAGGCCGCGCGGCGCAGAATGGCTTCGTGTTGTGGTGTCCAGCTGCTGTTCGTGTAGGCCCCGCTGGCGCGGCGCATCGAGATCGAAGAGATGTTTTCCCGTTCCTGCCGCGTGAGGTCAAGCCGCTTGGGTGGCAGCATCCAGACGTCGATATCAAGACCGGTCTGGTGACTGCGGTGTCCGGTCAACATCGGCCCGCCACGCGGCTGGCTCATGTCGCCGATGTAAAGCCCGCTCCACCCCGGTTGGGTTGCTGCAAAGGCGCTGAGATCCTGAACAAAACTGATCGTTTCCGGCTGCGCCCAGTTGCGGTTGCGCGACAGGCGCATCGCTTGCCATGTCGGTCCTGTTTCGGGCAGTTGCACCGCCCCTGCCTGACAGCCGCGTGCGTAGCCGCCATAAGATTGCGGACTTTGTGCGGATGCGACCTGTGCTGCCCCGAACAACGTCTTGGCGACTCGGTTGTCGCCGGCGTTCTGGGTTGAAACGGCCGCTGTGGACGCGGTTTCATTCTGGCAGGCCGCAAGGCCAAGTATCAGTGAAAGTACCAGCGCGATGCGGGTCATAGGCCTCTGTCTCCCTCTGGGTTGACCCACTTTAGCAAGTAGAGCCCGATAAGGAAGAGGAAGATGACGGGAAGAAAACTTAATTGGACGCTTCCTGTCAGCAACGCAAAGAGCGAGATCAGCATCGGGGCCAGAAACGCCGTTGCCTTGCCCGAAAGGGCGAACAATCCGAACGCTTCGGTTGGCCGTTCCGGGTCAGTGTGGCGCACCATCATGGACCGTGACGCGGCATAAAGCGCACCGCCTGCACCACCGATGATGGACCCGCAGATGAACAGCACCGCATCAGGGATGCGCGAACCTTCCGGCAGAGGCACCCCGAACAGGTATTCGCGTGACATGCCGATGATCGTGGCGCTGACCAACATCAGGCTGAGGATGCAGAAGATGATGACCGGCTTGGGTCCGAACTTGCCGTCACAGACCCCGCCGACATAGGTGAACACAGCCGCTGTAATCACACTGATGATCCCGAATGGCCCCAGCTGTAGCACGGTCCAGTCCAGCACCAGCGTAGCATAGACCCCCCCGAATGCATAAAGTGCGTTCAGCGCGTCGCGATAGAACATCGACCCGATCAGGAAGTTCGCGGCGCTTTTGCGTTTCCAGACCGATTTGACGGTCGCGACCAGCTCTGCCCAGACTTGTGACATCTTGGGGATTGGGCGCGAAATCGACGGATCGTCTTTGACGAACAGAAAGAACGGCAGGATGAAAAGCGCATACCAGACGGCCATGAACGGCCCGACGAACCGCGTGCCTTCCTTGACTGCAGCATCAAGTCCCAAGGCCGGAATGAACCCTACGATCGTTTTACCTGTGTCCCCGCTTTCTGCAAAGAAAACCAGCATGATGATCAGCGCGACAAGCCCGCCCCAATAGCCGATCGACGCCCCAAGACCAGAAATGCGCCCGACTTGTTTTTCGGTCCCAAGTGAGGGCAGGTAGGCGTTTACGAAGTTCAGCGCGGATTCAGCGGCGATGAAACCGACGTAGAACAGGATCAGAAACAGCGTCAGCGCGCTGCTGTCGGGTGTCAGAAACCACAGCGACGCAGCCCCGATGACGTAAAGCGCGGAAAACAAGGCAATCCACGGCCGCTTGCGCCCCGTGTTGTCGGCAAACGCCCCAAGGAACGGTGCCGTCAGCGCGATGATGATCCCCGCACAGCCTTGCGCGAAGGACCAGATGCTTTGCGCATTGGCCTTGGCGTCTTCGGCCCCGATGGATGTGTAATAGTCTGTCGCCACGACGGCGAAATAGGGACCAAAGATGAACGTCAGCCCCAAGGTGTAGTAAGGCTGGCTGGCCCAGTCGAATGAGATCCAGCCCCAGATGCGCCGTTTCGGCACCGCCGTCGCCACGCCTGTCACTGCAGTAGTCATGCCCGTCCCCGTCCCCGTTTTTTGGCACTAGACACTGCGAAGGCGATACCTTGCAACCCTTGGTTTACAAATCGGCTCCATGTTCGGGTGGCCAGGGTCGCGTTGCCTCTGCATCGACCCAGTTCTGGATCCAGTCGGGCAGGGCGGGCGACGCTTCGGTGTATCCCATGGCTGCAAAAACACGCTCGGGTGCCACGATCCCGTTTTTGTCCGTCACGGCAGAGCGGTAAAGCGCCTGCGCCGCGCAATGCTCGCCGATCCAGATCGACTGGTCGAGATAGAAAAACCGCGCATCCCAGCCAACGGCGCGGCTGACAACGCGGAATTTCACGAAAGGGCGGATGCGGCGGCGATAGCGAACGGACACACCTGCCATGGTCAGCCCCCAACGATTTTCACTTAACGCGCGCAGCAGGCCCACGCGTTTGGCCAATACGGTGCGGCCAAGGTCGAGGATCGTCAGGATGCGCCCGTTGTTCATTTCCATGAAGACATCGATATCCTGCGGCCAGCAGCGGTGGTGGGAAACATGTGTGCCAAGTGTGGGCAGATCGCCTGCCTTGCGGTGCAGGACAAGCTCCTTGGCCAGCCGAATAAAGGGATACATCTGAAGTCCTTACAGAAAGTCATATCTGACAGTAAGGTGATTGACGTTAACGTCAACTTTGACCTTGCGGCAAGTGGGGCTTGTGTGTTCGTGCTTCACCGCCTACCTGATAGGACGTTGCAAAAGGAATGACGCATGGGCTCGATTTTTCTGATTTTGATGTTTCTTCTGGGCGTCGCCCGGACACTTATCTTCGTCCACTTCATCATGAGCTGGCTCATCTCGTTCAATGTGCTCAATATCAACCAGCAATTCGTCGCGCAGGTCTGGTACGCGCTGCAACGCATCCTTGATCCGGTATATCGCCCGATCCGCCGTTTCATGCCTGACCTTGGGGGGATCGATCTTTCGCCGATTGTCGCGCTGATCGGGATCGAAATCATCCGCATCATCCTGATCCAGAACCAGTCCTTCTTCTTCTGATCCGCGGCGCGGGTTTCCGATCCGCGTCAGCGCGATGGCGCAAAATCGCGGGCGGGCGTCGTGCATGGGCTGACAGGCATGGGGTTGGTATGGTCTAGTCTTCTTCGGAGAGAGGGAGACACCCATGACCGCGATCACCTTTACCCTTGATGGCAAGGACGTCACCGCAGAACCGGGCCAGACAATCTGGGAGGTCGCGCATGGCCGCGGCCTTGTGATTCCGCACCTTTGCTATAAACCGGCACCGGGGTATCGCAGCGATGGCAACTGCCGCGCCTGCATGGTCGCCATCGAAGGCGAACGCACGCTGGCCGCATCCTGTATCCGTGAGCCGTCCGAAGGTATGGTCGTCACCACGAACCAACCGCGCGAAGTGCAGGCCCGCCGCATGGTGATGGAAATGCTGGTGGCGGATCAGCCAGAAAAGCCGGTCGCACACGACAAGTCATCCCATCTTTGGGATATGGCCGAACAGCAGGGCGTGCACGAAAGCCGCTTTCCGACGATGGACGCCGCCACTATTCCGCTGCTGGATGACAGCCACGTCGCAATGTCAGTCAACCTTGATGCCTGTATCCAATGCGGGTTGTGCGTGCGCGCCTGCCGCGAGGTACAGGTCAATGACGTCATCGGCATGGCCGGTCGGGGCCACAATGCCTATCCGGTCTTTGATTTCGACGATCCGATGGGTGCGTCCTCTTGTGTGGCTTGCGGCGAATGTGTGCAGGCGTGCCCTACAGGTGCATTGATGCCCGCGACGGTGACGGATGCGCAGCAGATCGGCGACAGCAAGGATTACGACAGCGAAGTCAACTCTGTCTGCCCGTTCTGCGGTGTCGGCTGTCAGGTGTCGCTCAAGGTCAAGGACAACAAGGTCAAATTCGTCGAAGGCATCAATGGTCCCGCGAACGAAGGCCGCCTGTGCGTCAAGGGACGGTTCGGGTTCGACTACATTCACCATGAACACCGGCTTACCAAGCCGCTTATCCGCCGCGAAGACGCGCCGCCCAAGGGTTTGAACGTCGATCCCGGCAAATGGGGCGAGGTGTTTCGCGAAGCAACATGGGACGAAGCGCTTGATGCTGCAGCCAACGGGCTGAAAGACATCGGCGGCAAAGGTGTCGCGGGTTTTGGGTCGGCCAAATGCACCAATGAAGAGGCGTATCTTTTTCAGAAATTTATCCGTCAGGGTTTTGGTCACAACAACGTCGATCACTGCACGCGGCTGTGTCATGCGTCATCTGTTGCGGCGTTGATGGAAAACGTCGGCTCTGGTGCCGTCACCGCGACGTTCAACGAAATCGAAAACGCGGATGTCGCCATCGTCATCGGGGCCAACCCGGTTGAAAACCACCCGGTTGCGGCGACCTACTTCAAGCAGTTCACCAAGCGTGGCGGCAAGTTGATTGTCATGGACCCGCGCGGACAGGCACTCAAACGCTTTGCGTCGCACATGCTCCAATTCCGCCCGGGTGCGGATGTGTCGATGCTGAACGCGATCATGCATGTGATCGTCGAGGAAAAGCTTTACGACCAGCAGTATATCGACGCCTACACCGAAAACTGGGAAGCTGAGAAACGTCACCTTGCCGATTTCAGCCCTGAACGGATGTCAAAGATCTGCGGCATTGACGCAGAGATGCTGCGCGATGTGGCCCGCACATTTGCCGGTGCGAAGGCGGGGATGATTTTCTGGGGGATGGGGGTCAGCCAGCACATTCATGGCACCGACAATTCGCGCTGCCTTATCAGCCTTGCGCTGATGACAGGGCAGGTTGGCCGCCCGGGTGCCGGTTTGCACCCTCTGCGCGGACAGAACAACGTGCAAGGCGCGTCGGACGCCGGATTGATCCCGATGTTCCTGCCGGATTACCAGCCGGTCGGGGACGAAGGCGTGCGCAACGCGTTTCAGGAAATCTGGCAGGAAGGAACGATTGATCCGAACCGCGGCCTGACCGTAACCGAAATTCTTGATGCCGTTCATGCGGGCGACATTCACGGCATGTATATCCTTGGCGAAAATCCGGCGATGTCCGATCCAGATGTCGAACATGCCCGCGACGCGCTCGCCAAGCTGAAACATCTGGTCGTGCAGGATATCTTCATCACCGAAACGGCGAACTACGCCGATGTTATCCTGCCTGCCTCTGCATTCGCGGAAAAAACCGGCACGGTGACGAACACGAACCGGCAGGTTCAAATGGGCCGTCCCGCCGTGACCCCACCCGGCGACGCGAAAGAGGATTGGTGGATTACTGTCGAACTGGCAAAGCGCATCGGTGTTGGTTGGGATTATACGCACCCGTCCGAAGTTTTCGCTGAGATGGGCAAATCCATGAAGTCCCTTGCCAACATCACTTGGGATAGGCTTGAGGCGGAGAACGCCGTGACCTATCCGTCGCTTTCTGCCGACGATCCGGGCCAGCCCATCGTGTTTGCAGACGGTTTTCCGCGCCCCGATGGCCGTGCCCGTTTCACACCCGCCAACGTCATCGCGCCGGATGAAAGCCCGGATGCGGATTATCCGATGATCCTGACCACTGGCCGCCAGTTGGAACACTGGCACACAGGGTCGATGACCCGTCGGTCCAAAGTGCTGGACGCCGTCGAGCCCGAAGCCAACTGTTCGCTGCATCCGTCAACATTGCGCAAGTTGGACGTTGTTCCCGGCGGTCTGGTGCGGCTGACGACGCGGCGCGGGTCGATCACGATCATGGCCCGCGAAGACCGCGCCGTCGCACCGGACATGGTGTTCCTGCCTTTTGCCTTTGTCGAGGCGGCAGCGAATATCCTGACGAACCCGGCCGTCGACCCCTACGGCAAGATCCCGGAGTTCAAGTTCGCTGCGGTGAAGGTGGAAAAAGCAGATGCAGCGGTCGCAGCCGAATAGGTGAGCTAATTGCCCATCGCGACCTTGATGAGCGGCAGAACCGTCGCGGCGACGATACCGACCACAGCCCCAACGCCAAGGCGCACATAGAACGTGCTGAGCTGCGGTGCAAAAGCGCTGAGCAGCCCACAAACACACGCATAAAATGCAAGGGCGATCACATCCATAGGGGCAGTATATCGCAGAAACCGCGACATGTCGCGTTGTTCTGTGCCGGCAGCATTATTGGTTCAATCCTCGGGCACACCGACGAAACCGCCTGCAAAAACCGTGTCGTCATTGCTGCCGTGGAAGACTCCGATCGCTTCGTCGCCGCTGACCAATCCGTCTAGCGCACCTGCCGTCTCTTGATAAGCGACGGAACCCGTCAGGCCTTGCGTCCCTGTGAGCTGCCCATCAACCGACAGCTTGCCGTTATCGCTTTCGCCGGTGAGGGTCAGGGTGTCGAAATCGACCTCGAACGAGATGTCCGCGATTTCGGTGTTTGGCGTGGCGCTGTCGGTTGAAATGCCAGTGACCTCTGCGATGGCGTATGTTCCCACAAATGTGGTCGCGCCGCCACTGGCGGGACGGTCGTCAACGGCGTTGTTGAGCTTTTGACCCGCGTAGGCAACGTAAGCGCCGCTGTCGTCCAGTTGGCCTGCGGTATAGACGAAACCGTTGCGGGTTTCGGGGATCTGGCGCTGGTTTCCGACGCGTGTCGCCTCATCAATGTCGCCGTCAATGACGTTGTTGGCGTCGGGGGCAAGAAAGCCTGACGTCGTGCTTTGCGAAGACGAACTGCAGGCGGCAAGCACGACGATGGGGGCGCAGAGAAAGATATGGGTGCGTTGCATGTCGAGTTGCCCCTGATTTCAGTCAGGGAGATCGTGCGGCGTCGCTGTCGTTGATACAACCATAAAGCGTTTCCTTGGCACAAAACCGCGCCTGCTGTGTGATTTCAAATTAACTGAACGCTTGTTCAAAAAACCATTTGACGGAATCGCCGCCTCCGTCACAGTATGGCGTCGGGGATGTGATGTAGGAGGCGTTGCACCCCCGGGGCCTGACGGCCCGCTTGGGAGGCAACTGCATGATTTCGCGAACACCGACACCCGTACCGGTTTCGATTCCGCACCTGCTGGCACGCAATGTGGCACAGTTCGGCAGCAAGCCAGCCTATCGCGAAAAGGAATTCGGGATATGGCAGAGCTGGACCTGGTCCGAAACAGAGTCCGAGATCAAGGCCTTTGCGCAAGGGCTGATGGCGCTTGGTGCCAACCATGGTGATCATATCGCGATCATCGGGCACAACCGCCCCCATCTTTACTGGGCTATGGTTGCGGCACAGATGGTGGGCTGCGTTCCTGTGCCGCTTTATCAGGATGCCGCCGCCGAAGAGATCGCCTATGCGCTGGATCATTGCGGGGCACGCTTTGCCGTTGTGGGTGACCAGGAGCAGGTCGACAAGATTGCCGACGTGCGTGAAGGTCTGGGCGCGCTTGAGCACGTGATCTACCTTGATGGGCGGGGCTTGCGCAAATACGACCACAGCCACATGACATCCTACGCCGACGTGCAGGCCAAAGGGCGCGACGGGGATACGGCGACGCAACTGGCAGAGCGGATCGCGGCGATCACCTATGAGACCACCTGCGTCATGCTTTACACGTCCGGCACAACGGGGCGGCCCAAAGGCGTGGTACTGTCCAATCGGAACGTCATTGAAACGGCAAAGAACTCGGCGGAGTTCGATCATCTGCGCACGGATGACGAAATCCTTGCCTATCTGCCGATGGCCTGGGTCGGGGATTTCATCTTTTCGGTCGGGCAGGCGATGTGGACGGGGTTCTGTGTGAACTGTCCGGAATCCGAACATACGATGATGACCGATCTGCGAGAAATCGGCCCCACCTATTTCTTTGCCCCGCCGCGCGTGTTCGAAACACAACTGACAACGGTGATGATCCGCATGGAGGACGCGAGCCGTTTCAAGAAATGGCTGTTTGATCGCTTTATGAAAGTGGCGAACCGTGTCGGCCCGGCGTTGCTGGATGGCAAGACTGTCAGCTTCGGTGACCGGCTGTCCTATGCGATCGGGAACCTGCTGGTTTACGGCCCGCTGAAGAACACGCTGGGTCTGAGCCGCGTGCGTGTCGGCTATACCGCCGGTGAAGCGATCGGGCCGGAGATTTTCGACTTCTACCGCTCGCTCGGGATCAACCTCAAACAGCTGTATGGCCAGACCGAAGCCACCGTTTTCATCACGCAGCAACCCGACGGCGAGGTGCGATCGGACACGGTGGGCGTGCCATCACCGGGTGTGGAGTTGAAAATCGCAGAAAGCGGAGAGGTCTATTACCGGTCCCCCGGTGTTTTTGTAGAATATTACAAGAATGCCGACAGCACTGCGTCGACCAAGGATGCAGAAGGCTGGGTGGCAACGGGCGATGCCGGCTTTATTGAAGAAGGGTCGGGGCATTTGCGGATCATCGACCGCGCCAAGGACGTCGGCAAAATGGCGGATGGGTCGCTGTTCGCGCCGAAGTACGTCGAGAACAAGTTGAAGTTCTATCCCAATATATTGGAGGCTGTGGTCTTTGGCGCTGGCAAAGCGCGCTGCACCGCCTTCATCAATATCGACCTCTCTGCTGTCGGGAACTGGGCGGAGCGCAACAACATCGCCTATTCATCCTATCAGGAGCTGTCACAACATCCCCGCGTGCTGGACATGATCGAGGGCCATGTGAACGAGGTCAACAAATCTGTCGCGGCAGACCCGATGTTGGCGGGCTGTCAGGTGCACCGTTTTCTGGTCCTACACAAGGAACTGGATGCCGATGACGGCGAGATGACCCGCACCCGCAAAGTACGCCGCGCCGTGATCGGCGAAAAATTCGCCGATCTGATTGCCGCGTTGGAGAGCGATGCTGCGGAAATCTATACCGAAACCGAAGTCACCTATGAAGATGGCCGCAAGGGCAAGATCAAGGCGACGCTGGACATCCGCGATGCAGCTGTCGTGGCGCATCAGCAGGTGGCGGCATGACGGATCGTCGCTCGCCTGCGGCATCGCCCCGCCCGCCATCCCATCGCCTCCGGCGGGAGTTTTTTTGGCCAGATGAAAGGGAATTTGCGTGAAGGATTCCGCCACGCCATATGTCACTGCCGACGGTCGCCAGATCGGTGGTGTTTTGATGGACATGCGCAACATCACACTGCGTTTTGGCGGGGTTGAAGCGATCAAGGATATTTCCTTTGATATCCGCGAGGGCGAGATTCGCGCGATCATCGGGCCGAACGGGGCTGGCAAGTCCTCGATGCTTAACGTCATTTCCGGCTTTTACAATCCGCAGGAAGGCGAGGTCTGGTTTCGCGGCAAGAAACGCCCGCCGATGAAACCCTATCAGGTCGCCCGCCTTGGTATTGCCCGCACGTTCCAGAATATCGCCTTGTTCGAGGGCATGTCTGTTCTGGACAACGTGATGACGGGACGGCTCAATCACATGCGGGCCGGCATGTTGGCGCAGGCGCTGTGGTTCGGGAAGGCGGAGCGCGAAGAGACAGAAAACCGCGCGGCTGTCGAGCGCATCATCGATTTTCTGGAGATTCAGGCCATTCGCAAAACGCCGGTCGGCCGTTTGCCCTACGGGTTGAAAAAGCGCGTCGAATTGGCCCGTGCGTTGGCGGCTGAACCGAAGCTTTTGCTGCTTGATGAACCGATGGCCGGCATGAACGTCGAGGAAAAAGAGGATATGAGCCGTTTTATCCTTGATGTGAATGATGAATTCGGCACGACCATCGCCTTGATCGAGCATGATATGGGTGTCGTCATGGACCTGTCTGATCGTGTCGTTGTCATGGATTATGGCCGCAAGATCGGGGACGGCACGCCGGATGAGGTCCGTGGCAATCAGGAGGTGATTGATGCGTATTTGGGGGTGGCGCATGACTGACATTGGCTGTGCACCGCGCTTGGATGTCGTTCTTGTCCCGTATGATGATGGCGCTTGGGTGTCCGTAGACGTGGAGGATACGAACCTTGAATTTTGATCGTAAGACCGGAGGCATTCATGTCAGCTGATTTCCTCTATGGCATCGAAGTTATCATCAATGGCCTGATGGCAGGCGTTCTTTACGCGCTTGTGGCGCTGGGCTTTGTGCTGATCTTCAAGGCCTCTGGCATCTTCAACTACGCCCAAGGGGTCATGGCGCTGTTTGCCGCCCTCACATTGGTGGGGATCATGGAGGGGCAGGTGCCGTTTGCCCATCTGATCAATGCGATTTTCGGGACCGAAGTGCATCATTTCGGCTGGACTGTTCCTGCATTGCTGGCGATTGCTTTTACCTTGCTGGTCATGGTTGCCTTCGCATGGATGGTTCAGCAGTTCGTCTTTCGCCATCTGGTCGGGCAGGAACCGATCATCCTGTTCATGGCAACCATCGGGTTGGCCTATTTCCTAGAGGGTGTGGGCGATCTGATGTGGGGGTCGGACATCAAAACCCTTGCTTTGGGTCTGCCGCAGGGTGGGTCGATGTGGGTCGAGCAAGCCACGCGGGGTCTTGGCGGAGAGGATTTCTACGGCTTCTTCATCGACAAGCTGGATATGGTGGCCACTGTCGTGGCGGCAGTGCTGGTCATCAGCCTGATCGTGTTTGCCCAGTACACCAAACAGGGCCGTGCGATGCGCGCTGTGGCGGATGACCATCAGGCCGCTTTGTCTGTCGGGATTTCGTTGAACTACATCTGGGTGCTGGTCTGGTCGCTTGCGGGACTTGTGGCCTTGGTTGCCGGTGTCATGTGGGGCGCGAAATCCGGCGTGCAGTTTTCGCTGTCGCTGATTGCGTTGAAGGCCTTGCCTGTGTTGATGCTGGGCGGGTTCACGTCAATTCCCGGTGCCATTGTGGGCGGGTTGATCATTGGTGTCGGTGAGAAACTGTTCGAATTCATGATCGGTCCGATGGTTGGCGGTGCCACGGAGAACTGGTTTGCCTATGTTCTTGCGCTGATCTTTCTTGTGTTTCGCCCGCAGGGTCTGTTCGGGGAGAAGATCATTGAACGGGTTTGATGATGTCCGTGCGGCCAACCGCGTGAGCCTTTGGCTCACGACGCCCGCCCACCCGGCCATTGGGGCCTCCGGCGGGAGTTTTTGGGGCCAGATGAAGGAGGGTGGTCATGCTTTATCGTGAAGCCGGTGATTTCAAGACCTCCTATGCTGCTGACAGCCAGACCTTTCCGATCAAATTTGACCGGATCGGCTTCTGGGTGACGATGGCGGTGGCCTTTCTGGTCGTACCGTTTTTTATCAACGACTATTGGGCCAGCGCTATTTTCGTCCCCTTCCTGATCTATGCGATTGCAGCGATCGGGCTAAACATCCTGACGGGTTATTGCGGACAGGTGTCGCTTGGCACCGGCGGGTTCATGGCTGTGGGCGCTTATGCCTGCTACAAGCTGATGACCGCGTTTCCGGATGTGAATATCGTGATCCACATCATCCTTTCGGGCGGGATTACCGCGGCGGTGGGTGCGGCATTCGGGTTGCCATCCTTGCGCATCAAAGGCTTCTATCTGGCGGTCGCGACGTTGGCTGCGCAGTTCTTTCTGGTCTGGTTGTTCAACAAGGTATCGTGGTTCTACAATGATTCCGCATCCGGCCAGATCACGGCACCAGAGCGTCTTGTTTTTGGCGTGCCTGTGACTGGTCCGAACACCGAAGCCTGGGCGCAGTATCTGATCTGTCTGGTCTTTGTGACCGTCTGTGCCCTGATTGCGCGCAACCTGACGCGCGGCACCATCGGGCGGACGTGGATGGGCATTCGTGACATGGATATTGCGGCCGAGATCATCGGCGTGAACCCGTTGAAGGCCAAACTGACGGCTTTTGCCGTGTCGTCCTTTTTTGTCGGCATTTCGGGGGCGCTGTTCTTCGCCGTCTATCTGGGTGCGGTTGAGGTCGGTGAGGCCTTTGGCATTCAGAAATCGTTTCTGGTGCTGTTCATGATCATCATTGGCGGGCTTGGATCGATTTTTGGCAGCTTTGCCGGGGCGGCGTTTCTGGTGATCCTACCGGTCGTTCTGAAGTTGATCGGTGTGGATCTGCTTGGCTGGCCGACAGACCTTGTCGCGCATTTCCAACTTGTTATCGTCGGGGCGTTGATCATGTTCTTCCTGATCAAGGAACCGCATGGTCTGGCGCAGCTTTGGCGGCTGGCGAAAGAAAAACTGCGGCTTTGGCCGTTTCCATATTAAGCGAACGACCCCTGAAGAGGGGACAACAAATCGGAAAACCATGGGAGGAAACACCGATGAAAATGAAGACCCTAGCAGCAGCGGCCCTTGCGGGCGTGCTTGCCAGCGGCCCGGCACTGGCCGAGCTTGTCATTCCCGACCTCAGCTATCGCACCGGCCCTTACGCGGCGGGCGGGACGCCGTTTTCGGATGGCTATCAGGACTATTTCAACCTGCTCAATGCCCGTGATGGCGGCATTGGCGGCGAGATGGTCCGTATCGTCGAATGCGAAACCGGCTATAACACCGAGAAAGGTGTGGAATGCTATGAGTCTACCAAGGGCGAGGGCGCGCTTGTCTATCAACCCCTGTCCACAGGTATCACCTATCAGATTATTCCCAAGGCCACGGCTGACGGTATTCCCATCCACACGATGGGCTATGGCCGGACCTCTGCCGCGAATGGCGAAGTTTTCAACTGGGTCTTCAACTATCCTGCGAACTACTGGAACGCCGCCTCTGTCATGGTGAACTACCTGCTGGAAGAGAACGGCGGGTCGCTGGATGGCAAGAAGATCGCCCTGATCTATCACAACTCTGCCTATGGCAAGGAGCCAATCCGCACGCTGGAAGAACTGTCTGCGATGCATGGCTTCGAGCTGACCCAGCTGGCTGTCGATCATCCGGGCCAGGAGCAGAAATCACAGTGGCTGCAGATCCGCCGCGAGCGTCCCGACTATGTCCTGATGTGGGGCTGGGGTGTCATGAACCAGGTCGCTGTGCAGGAAGCTGCGAACATCAATTTCCCGATGGAGAATTTCATCGGCAACTGGTGGGCCGGTGCCGAACATGACGTGACACCTGCGGGTGCGGCGGCTGACGGTTACAAATCCCTGAACATGAACCGTGTCGATGCGGAACTGCCCGTCTTTGATGAAATCCGTTCGCTTGTCCACGATGCGGGCAATGCAGCCGGTGACGGATCGCACGTCGGTTCGGTGCTTTATACCCGCGGTATGTACGCGGCGATGCTGGCTTCCGAGGCCATTGCCAAGGCGCAGGATATCCATGGTGTTTCAGCGATTACACCGGCGATGATGCGTGACGGGATGGAAGCGCTGGAAATTACCGAAGCCCGGATGGCCGAACTTGGCATGTCGCAGATCGGGCCGGAATTCGGCGTGTCTTGTGAAAACCACGGTGGATCCGGTCTGGGTATCGTCCAGCAGTGGAACGCGGCTGACGGCAAGTGGGTTGCGCTGACCGACTATATCGAGTCCGATATGAGCGTCATTCAACCGCTGATCGACGAGGACTCGGCTGCCTTTGCATCCGAATCCGGGATCGAGGCAGGCTGTCTTTGATGCATGCGCGGGCGGCCCTTTGCGGGCCGTCCGCCGTTTTTTGAGTATTTTTGGCAAGATGATGAGGGCTGTTGCCCTGTCCGATTGCCGGGCGCGTTAACCTTGACGGGATATGAACATGCTTGATGCCGCTGAAACCGAGGTTGACACCCTTTTGGAGGTCAACAACATCGAGGTGATCTACAACCACGTGATCCTTGTGTTGAAAGGCGTGTCCCTGACTGTGCCCAAAGGCGGGATTACTGCCCTTTTGGGCGGCAACGGTGCGGGCAAGACCACGACGCTGAAGGCGATTTCCAATCTGCTGCATTCCGAACGCGGCGAAGTGACCAAAGGTGCCATCACCTATCGCGGTGATCGTGTGCAGGATCTGTCGCCTTCCGATTTGGTCAAGCGTGGCGTGATCCAGGTAATGGAAGGCCGTCACTGCTTTGAGCATCTGACAATCGAGGAAAACCTGATGACCGGTGCCTATACCCGCCGCGACGGCGGAGCGAAGGTCGCGCAGGATCTGGATCTTGTTTATACCTATTTTCCGCGCCTCAAAGAGCGGCGCAAGAGTCAGGCTGGCTATACTTCCGGCGGCGAACAGCAGATGTGCGCCATTGGCCGCGCCTTAATGTCCCGCCCCGAGACGATCCTGCTGGATGAGCCGTCGATGGGCCTTGCCCCGCAGCTGGTGGAGGAGATTTTCACGATCGTGAAGAACCTCAACGAACAGGAAGGCGTGTCCTTTCTGTTGGCCGAGCAGAACACCAACGTCGCACTGCGCTTTGCACATCACGGCTATATTCTGGAAAGCGGCCGTGTCGTGATGGAGGGCCCTGCCGCCGAGTTGCGCGAGAACCCGGATGTGAAGGAATTCTATCTGGGCGTGTCGGATGAAGGGCGCAAATCGTTCCGGGATGTGCGCAGCTATCGTCGCCGCAAACGCTGGCTTGCGTAAGCTGGGGGTCTTCGCGTCCTGCCTGGTGGCCTGTCTCGCGACAGCACCGCTGGCGGACGGGTTTGATCTGGCGGAAAGGATCGCGGCGGCGGAACGTGCCGTGTCGCCTGATCTGCGGTTTGACGTCCACCTTGACGGTTGCACGCTGCATTGGCGGCAATCCCAACCCAACGAGCGCAATGGCGCGCGCGATATCAGCTGGTATCTGGCTGATTTCGAAACCGACCCGGCGCGGTTGATGATCGACAGCCAAACCACAGCGGACAGTGGTGAAACATGGGTGACGTCGCAAGTATTCTTTCCGCTGCGCACCGAGATCGCACAGCGTTTTTCCGCTGATATCGCGCGGTATCAGGATGCTCTGGCGGCGGTGGAGGATCACGGAACAGGGTTCTTTGATTGGCTCTGGCGTGATCCGACCGCCGACATCGAAGCCGCAGAGATGCTTGCCGACCTTGTCGATCAACGCCGCACGGGGGCATTCGGCCCGCTACTGCAGCGCAACGTCGGGATTGCCGAAGGTGAAACCCCGCTGACCGGCCGGTATTACGAACCCTATGGTCTGATCGATGTCGATTTCGTTCTGACGTTGCGTGGCGATCTGCGCGATGCCATCTTGCAGGATCTTCACGCCTATCGTTTGCAAAACTGCCCTGCGCCTGAGTGATATTGAATAGCAACACGACAGATACATAGCTTCGTCGTGTTGGGCCAACACCCGACAACAGGAGACCCGCCATGCCCATCTTTTACGACGATCTGGAAACCCGGAGCCACGCTGACCGGGAGACAGCGCAGCTGCAGGGTTTGCTGGCGCAGATCAAAAGGATTGCGGCGGCGGAAAACTCTGGCCTGACAGGTGGCGACAGGGTGCAGTGTCTTGCAGACCTGCGCCACCTGCCAGTGCTGCGCAAGTCCGATCTGGTCCAATGGCAGACCGAAAATCCGCCGTTTGGCGGCATCCCTGTCAGCAATATTACCCACGTCTTTCAATCGCCAGGTCCGATCTATGAACCGGGCGGGTCGAGCCATGACTGGTGGCGGCTGGGCCGGTTCCTGCATGCCTGCGGCATCGGCCCGGATGATACGGTGCAGAACTGTTTCGGCTATCACCTGACCCCGGCTGGCAGCATCTTTGAAAACGGGGCCCGGGCTGTCGGCGCGCGTGTTTTGCCAGCGGGAACGGGGCAGACGGAACTGCAGGTTCAGGCCGCCGCTGCGGTCGGTGTTACCGCCTACGCAGGGACGCCAGATTATCTGAAGATCATGCTTGAGAAGGCCGATACGCTGGGCGTCGCGCTGCGCATCACCAAGGCTGCGGTGTCCGGCGGAGCGCTGTTTCCATCCTTGCGCGATTATTACACTGGCCGGGGCATCACCTGTCTGCAAGCCTATGCGACCGCCGATCTTGGCAATATCGCTTATGAAACCACGCCTGGCGATGGCCTTATCGTGGACGAAGGCGTCATCGTCGAGATCGTGACACCCGGCACCGGCGAACCTGTCGCGCCGGGCGAAGTGGGCGAGGTGGTCGTCACCACACTGAACCCTGACTATCCGCTGATCCGGTTCGCGACCGGTGATCTTTCGGCCATCATGGAAGGCGACAGCCCTTGCGGGCGCACCAACACCCGGATCAAGGGTTGGATGGGACGTGCCGACCAGACCACCAAGATCAAAGGCATGTTTGTGCGTCCTGAACAGGTCGCCGCCCTTGTTGCCCGATTCGACGGGTTGGCGCGTGCACGGGTCATCGCCGACCGCGCAGGCGAGGCTGATACGATGGAAGTCCGCTGCGAAGGCACCGGGCTTGACGCTGAAGCGATCATCGCCGCCGTCAGCGACATTTTGAAATTGAAAGGAACCGTCACGCTTTGTGATCCCGGCGCGCTTCCCCGCGACGGTATCGTGATCGAAGATCGACGGACCTACGACACCTAGAAAGGAGTGCCGATGCACCGCCTGTTACTTTTGACCACCCTTCTTGCCGGTCCCGCTTTTGCGCAGGATGCCGCGTTGCTGTTGGGCGTGGACCGCTACAGCGAATTGGACAGATTGCGCAACGGCACAGACATCGCAGAAGCGGCGGGCCCACTGGCGCGCCTTGGCTTTGAAACACAGGTGGGCGCCGATCCGACCGGTGCACAGATGCAGGAACTTGCCACACGCTTTGCCGACAGCCGCGGCACGGCGGATCGCATGATTGTCGGCCTTTCGGGACGTTTTGCAACGGACGGCATCACCACTTGGCTGCTGGGGGCGGATACCGACGAACCGGGTTTGTTCACTGTCGGGCAAGACGCGTTGGGCATCGACAGCCTGCTTTCGGTGATGGGCGCGGCGGCAGGTCAGTCCATTCTGGTGATTGGCCAGAATCCGGACCGTGGCAGGACGTATGACGATCTGTTGCGCACCGGTCTGGGTGATCTGGACATCCCGCAGGGTGTAACCGTCGTTATTGGCGAACCTGATGATGCGGCTGATTATCTGCAGGTCATCGCATCGCCGGGTGCGGATGCCATCGCGCTTGCCAAAAGCAATCGTCGTCTTCTGCTGGGCGGGTTCGTCCCGGATCGGCTTGTTCTGGTGCCGGAAGATGCGACGGAAACCCCGGCCGCACCGCAGACGGTCGATACCGCTGCCGAAGATGCGATGTGGGAAGGTGCGCAGGCGCTCGACACCGCCGAGGCCTATCTTGATTACCTGAGCAAATACCCTGCTGGCCAGTATGTTGACGAGGCGCAGGAGCGTATCAGCGCGATCAATCGTGAGCCGAACCGGCAGGACCGCCTGGCGGAGGAGTCGCTTGCCCTGACCCGAAACCAGCGCCGCGATATCCAGCGCGATCTGACTGTGCTGAACTATAACACCCGTGGGATTGACGGCATTTTTGGCCCCGGCACCCGGCAGGCGATTACCAACTGGCAGCAGCAGACGGGCTTTGCCCAGACCAGCTATCTGACTGCCGACCAGATCAACCAGCTTGATGCGCAGGCCGCCCGTCGTTCCGCCGAGATCGAGGCCGAAGCCGCCCGTGCGCGGGCTGAAGAAGAACGCCGTGACCGTGCGTTCTGGCAGGAAACCGGCGCTGCCGGTGACGAGCCGGGCTATCGTGCCTATCTGGACCGCTTCCCTGACGGGCTGTTTGCGGGCGAGGCGCGCAATCGCTTGGATGCGATTGAGGCCGATAAGCTGGCGGCCGCTGAAACGCAGGACAAGGCAGGCTGGGACCGCGCCCGCGCGATCGACACCATCCCCGGTTACCGCGATTATCTGGCCGCCTTTGAAGATGGTGCGTTCCGCCGCGCTGCCCGCGACCGCATCAAGGAAATCCGGCGTGCGGCGAATAGCGCCGAGGCCAGCGAAGATGCCGAAGCTGCCGAGGTCGAACTGAATGTTGATCCGATCACTGCGCGGCTGATCGAAGGGAAACTTGCGTCACTTGGACTTGATCCGGGGCCAGCAGACGGTGAATTCACAGACGAAACCCGCCGCGCGCTACGGCTTTACCAGCGTGACCGTGGATTGCCGACAAGCGGATTTCTGGATCGGGGCACCGTGTCGCAACTGCTTGCCGATACGATCGGGAACATCACTCGCTAAGGTGCGCCTGACGTCACTCAGGGTGCCGGGATATAGCGTTCAAACACCATGCGGATCAGGCCCTGGCTTGATCCGCCGACTTGCTTGACCGCGACAAGATATGTGCCGCTGTTGACGCGCGCAGTGACAAGCGAGTCCAGCCCGTCGCCGTAATCGTCATTCATCGCGACTTGCCGGCCAAGATCATCAAACACCGCGACCCATGGGTCACCGTCACTGCCGGCGGCGATGGCTTCGACCAAAAGCAACCCACCCTGGGACAGATCGATGCTGTACCACGTGGCTGATGTGCTGATCTGCGCATCCTTGCGCAGGCGATTTTCCAGTGTGCCGAGGTTTTCAATCGCAACCGATCCGTCGAGGGGAGGCGCGACTTCGCCACGGTCGTAAAGGGCGGCGAGCGCGGCATCCGGGTCATATTCCGTGATTTCCAGGTCAATCGGCAGGCTGGTATCGTTCAATGCCGCGACCTGAACGCAATAATCGCCCGCAGCCAGTGGTTCGCTTTGGTCGATGCGCGAATTCAGACCGTCGTAGTCGTCGTTTTCGGTGATGTAGTTTTCGTCCGCGTCATAAAGGGTGACCACCGGATCGGCATCTTCATTGCTTGCCGTGATGCTGACAGCTGTCGGTGTTTCCAGCGTGAAGGACCAGTAAGGGGTCGTGTCGACCGACGCGGTCGCTGTCAATGCCCCCGACAGCGCGCCGAGTGCTGTCGCATCGCGACAACTGCCATCCTCGTTCACTGGCATGATATCTTCGCTACCGGTATTGGATGTGACGGACACACCTTCGGTCAACGGCTCCTGTTCGGGGCGACCGATCCGCACGAATGCGGTCATCGGTGCGCCGTCAAAGCTCGACAACGACATGCAGTACGTTCCGGGATCAAGTTCGACCTCGGCGCGGGCCGCGCTGTTGCCGCCCGAGTCGTCGTCGGACAGAATGATGTTTCCATCCGGGTCGATTACGTCGATCAGCGGATCACCGGCCCCGCGTCCTGCCGCCTCGATCCTGACAGCTGTCGGTGCGCTGACGGAAAAGAGCGATACATACTGGTTGCCCGACAGCACCAACGCCATCTGTTCGCGGTAGTTGTCAGATGTCGTGATGTCGGACGCGGACTCGTTCCCGCCGATCCATTGACCGTTCGCGCCAAGGCCGCCGCAGGCCTCTTGCGCGACGGCGGGCATGGCCACCCCGATCAGGGCAACGGAAAGTGCGAGGGGCTTGGGCGCGATGAAATCCATGGGAACAAATACCTTGATGTTGTCTTGTACGTTCGCAGAAAGCCTAGTCCGAAGTCGCGTTGCAATGCCAGCGCTTTGACGAAGGCCATCGGAAAACAGAAGGTGCGCGACCGGGTCATTGAAAGCACAACCGCGCTGTTCGTTGCCCCGCGCGCCCGGAAAATCTGGAAAGGCAGCCCCGATCTGCTTAGCTAGGGCAAAGACAGGCAAACGGAGATCGAAATGGCACGGCGCGGCGCAGGCGGAACGGACGGTGGCACAGGCACGTTTCTGGTCGGCCTCGTGATGATGATTGCCGGTGGCTATCTGTTGTTGAACGGCATCATCGTGCGGCCACGGTTCGGGCTGGGCATGGTCGCCTTTACGTTGGGCGGATTTCCGGTGACCAGCGGCATGGTCCTGATCCCGTTCATGTTCGGCGTTGGCATGATATTTTACAACGCACGTAACTGGCTTGGCTGGCTTCTGGCGCTGGGGTCGGTCGCGGCTTTGGTGTTTGGTGTGATCGCCAACATCAACCTGCAGCTTGCGGCGATGAGCGCCTTTGACCTGCTTGTCATTCTTACGCTGTTTGTCGGTGGTCTGGGGCTTTTCCTGCGATCCCTGCGCGGGTCCCGCTGACCGTGATCCATCCTGCACCAACGAAAAAGGGCCGCCCAAAGGGCGACCCAATTCCAATATCTGCCGTTCGGAACTTAACCCTGGCGGGCCTTGAACCGACGCTGCGTCTTGTTGATTACATAGACGCGGCCCTTACGGCGCACGACGCGGCAATCGCGATGACGCTGCTTGAGCGAGCGGAGGGAGTTACGTACCTTCATGGTCGTTTCCTTCGTTGTCGCGGCGCTGCGATGCGCCGAAGTTGCGTTTATCCCGGATGAAGTCCGGGACAGTGAATCTCGTGGTGGACGATACTGGGATCGAACCAGTGACCCCTTCGATGTCAACGAAGTGCTCTACCGCTGAGCTAATCATCCACGTGCAAACTTGATTCGCCCAATGTCCCATAACGAAACAGGACGCGGGGCGAACCGCGTCTGGTTCGGGTGCTATAAAAGGAGTCGGTGAGGGGATCAAGAGCTTTTGCTAAATGTCTTTCCGCGCTATCTTAGGGCAACAAGGGAAGCGGAATGACGCAAAACGCCTACGAACTTCATCGGCCAAAGACGCGCAACACCAGTGTTGTCTTTGCATCGCCCCATTCCGGGCGGGACTATCCTGATGCATTCTTGCAGCGGACCGTGCTGAACGAACGCGAAATCCGATCGTCAGAAGATGCGTTCGTGGATGAATTGTTCGCCTCTGTCCCCGATTTCGGTGCGCCATTACTGACCGCGAAGGCACCGCGGGCCTTTCTCGATCTCAATCGCGCCCCTGAAGAGCTTGACCCTGCGCTTGTGGACGGCGTGCGGCGTGCATCGCACAATCCGCGTGTGGCCAGCGGGCTGGGTGTCATCCCCCGCGTTGTGTCCAACGGGCGGGCCATATACCGAGGCAAGCTGTCATTGCACGAGGCGCATCAGCGGATCACGACGTATTGGCGACCCTATCACGATATCCTGCAAACCCTATTGGACGAAAGCCAGCGCACCTTTGGCGAGGCGATCCTGATCGATTGTCATTCCATGCCGCACGAAGCGTTGGAAAATGTCGGGCCGCCGGGCGCGCCGCGCCCTGACGTGGTTCTGGGTGACAGGTTCGGGGCCGCCGCTGCTGGATCCGTGATGGAACAGGTCGAAGCCGCATTCGCCAGTGCTGGCCTGCGCGTTGCCCGCAACATGCCCTTTGCCGGCGCGTTCATCACCCAGCAATACGGGCGCCCGTCGCGTCAGCAGCACGCGGTGCAGATCGAAATTGACCGCGCGCTTTATATGGATGAACGGACGCTGGAGCCGAACGCAGATTTCGCAACGTTCAAGGCGTTGTTGCAAGGCGTCATCCGCGATCTGGCCCTGATGGGGCGTCCCGAAGACGCGCGCGTCGCGGCAGAGTGACCGGCGCACGCACCCTCAATTCAATCTAAACCATTGATAACGAACAGTTAATTGTTTCGCGTGCGAAACGTTACGCTGATGCCATCTCGGCGTTGAAAAAGGCCTCGGGGTCCGCCACTTCTTCCAGACGCTTGCGATTGATCTGCCAGAACCGGTTTCCCACATTGCGCACGAAAGATCGGTCATGACTGACCAGCAGGCAGGCGGCACCGTGCGCGCAAAGCTCTTCCTCCAGCGCCTCTTGCCCTTCGATATCAAGGTGGTTCGTCGGTTCGTCTAGCAGGTAGAAATTCGGTTGTGTCAACCGCAGGACCAGCATGGCCAGCCGCGCCTTTTGCCCGCCGGACAGCTTGCCGATGGGGGTGTCCTGCATCTGGATCATCACGCCCGCACCGGCCAGCAGCCCGCGCGCGCGCTGATCCCCGACATCGAATTGACCGGCCACGGCGGTCATCGGTGTGTCGCTGTCTTTCAATTGCGTCAGGTGTTGGTCGGAATAACCGAGCGTGACGGTCGGTGCGGTCCGGATCCCATCCGCGCCGCCCTGCAATGCGCGATGCACGGCTTTGACCAGTTGGGTCTTGCCCGTCCCGTTCGCGCCCAGCAGTACGATCCTGTCGCCGGGCGTGATCCAAAGCTTGCCTGTCCGATAAAGGTCGCGCCCGTCCGGCGTTTGGACCATCACATCGTCAAAGCTGACCAGCGCCTTGGCGTGGGTGCCGGAATTGGTCAGCCGGATATCACCAGCCCCCTTTTCCTGATGGGCCGGTTTTGCGGCGGCTTCGATTTTTGCGGCGCGTTCGGTCAATTGCTTGGTCTTGGTGATAAGCAGATCGGAACCGGAGTTGATCCCGATGTTCTTGAGTTTGGCCGCCTGTTTGCGCAGCTGGCTCGCCTTGTTGAGGTCGTTGGCAAAGCGACGGTTGTCGGCCTCGTCCGCTTCGGCAAGAGCGGCGCGGGCGCGGCTGAAGGGCAGCGCGAAATCGCGGGATCGTTCGGCCCGCAAAAACAGCGTCCGGTTCGTGGTGGCGTCCAGAAAGGCGCGGTCATGTGAGGTGACGACCACTGGCACATCTTGTGGCAAGCGCGCCAGCCAGTTCTGCAACAGGCCGATCCGCTGCAGATCAAGGTGGTTCGTCGGTTCGTCGAGGAGGAGCACATCGGGTTCCGTGATCCAGGCTGCTGCCAGCATTGCCGTTCGCTGCCAGCCGCCGGACAATGCGTTCAGCGCGGTTCGCTGGGTCTCGTAAGGCACCGACAGATCATCGAGTGCCACATCGACACGCCAGCTTTCGTAGTCGGCCTGATCTTGCGGCAGCGCGGCGCGAACGTAGTCGTAGAGGGTGCGGTTCAAATCGCCGTCGGGCAAATGCTGGCGCACGTGACCCACCCGCAGGCCGCGCCCGCGCGTGATATCCCCGGTGGTGGGGTCTTCGGTGCCATGCATCAGGGCAAGCAAAGACGATTTGCCGCGTCCGTTGGCCGCGACAAGGCCAAGTCGGTCGCCTTTGGACAGGGTCAGATTCAGATCGGTGAAAAGCGGGTCGCCCAGCACAAGGCTGACGGCGTTAAGATTGATCACGGACATAGATTGGTCTTTCGCAACAAGGCGTGCGCGCTTTGGCGCGGGAACAGGCAGACCGGGTTCTGGTCAGCCCTGCAAACGGATTTACAGGGCGGAACGGGGACCATGCTGAAGTCGGCGGATGATACGCATGCTCAGCTTGTGCCCTCCTGTCAGGTTAGTGTTGCGATAGGCCAAGGGTATTTTCGAACGTGGCGTCGGGTCAAGACCTCCGCGCCAATTAGCGCAGGGCGCGGCCCTTGATGATTGCTTCCTGCCCGAATTTCTCGCGGATTTTGTCGGCGGCCTGTTCGGCTTTGGCACGTTTGCCTGCATCCGGGTCAAGCAGATCACCTTCGCGGTCGGCTTCGGCGGCTGAGGCAAGGTCGCTGATCCCGACGCCCAGCAGGCGATACGGTCCCTTGTCCCCGACCTGATCGAACAGCCCGCGTGCGGTGCGATAGATGACATCGGCCAGTTGCGTGGGGTGGTAGAGCGACTGTCGCTTTGTAATCAGTTTGAACTTGGATGACTTCAGTTTCAGCGTCACGACCCGCCCGGCCTTGTCCGTGGCTTTGGCGCGCGACGACACTTTTTCAGACATGCGCCACAGATGCCCGTCCAGGATGTCGGGATCATTTGTATCTTCGTGAAACGTTGTTTCGTTGCTTAACCCTTTGACGGGTGTGTGCGATGAAATGCGCCGGCCATCTTCGCCGCGGGCCAGCGCATAGAGCCGCTCTCCCATGCCGCCGAAGCGGTCGTGCAAGTCGCGCCTGTCCCAGCGCAGCAGATCGTCGAAGGTACGAATGCCAGCGCTGGCGAGGTTTTCCTGCGCAACGGCCCCGATGCCCCAGATCAGGCGCACCGGCTTGGGCCGCAGGAATTCGGTCGTTTCGGCCTTGCCGATAATCGAAAAGCCGCGCGGTTTGTCGAGATCGGATGCGACTTTGGCCAGAAACTTGTTGTGGCTCAGTCCGATCGAGCCCGATAGCCCGATTTCGACTTTCATGCGTTTGACAAGGCGGGCGAGCATGACGGCTGGCGGATGCCCGTGCAGGCGGGCCGTGCCAGTCAGGTCCATGAACGCCTCGTCCAGCGACAGGGGTTCCACGACAGGTGTCAATTCGTCCATCAGTGCGCGGATCGCCTTGGACGCTGTTACATATGCGTCAAATCGCGGGCGCACGACCACCGCATCGGGGCAAAGCTTTAGCGCCTGAAACATCGGCATCGCGGATTTCACGCCTTTGATCCGTGCGACATAGCATGCGGTCGACACAACGCCGCGCCGCCCGCCGCCGATGATGACGGGTTTGTCCGCCAGTTCCGGGTTGTCGCGTTTTTCGACCGAGGCATAAAACGCATCGCAATCCATGTGCGCGATCGACAGGTCGAACAATTCGGGGTGACGAGTCACACGGGGGCTGCGACACTGCGGACAACGTCCAGCGCCTTCAAAGGTGGTCAGGCAGTCGCGGCAAAGGGCTTGCATGTGGATCAGGATACGCCTCCGGAGGCAGGGGAACAATGACAGAACAGGATTTCGTCGGGGCAAAAGTGGCGTTGTTCGTGGGTGATCGCCTGCTGATCACGCTGCGCGACGACAAGCCCGACATTCCCTATCCCGGTCTATGGGATTTCCCAGGCGGCGGGCGCGAACCCGGCGAAACACCTGAACAGACGGTTTTGCGCGAGGTGCGCGAAGAAGTCGGACTGGTCGTTCCACAAAATGCACTGATCTGGAAACGGCGCTACGCCGCAGAGTATCTGCGCGACACCGACGAGGCGGATGCGCAGGTCTGGTTCTTTGTCGGTCAAATTGCGCCAGACATGGCGCGGCAGGTTGTTTTTGGTCATGAGGGACAAGGCTGGGCCTTTGTAACCTTGCAGGGCTTTCTGGGCATGCCGCATGTCGTTCCGTCCTACGCGCAACGGCTGCGCGACTGGATCGCGGCGACGGGGCGCAGAACGGATGGCATCTGAACGGGCCATAAACCGCTTTTGCCCGCAGAAATCATTTGCACGGAATCAATTGCAGGCATATGGGCTGGCCACAGTAAACGCGTCCGCCGGGAGAGTCTGGCAAGGTCAGCGCCGAAGGAGCAACCGCCCCGGTCACTCTCAGGCAAAAGGACCGGTGGGGGTATAAAACGCCGAAGAGAGGCCTTGATTGGTCCGCCGAAGGAGCAAGCCCGCGAAACCGGGTGAATCTCTCAGGTTCAAAGACGGTGGGGGCAGTGGTTACAGGAGACGTACCATGCCTCATATCGCGATCCTCGGTGCCGGAATTACCGGCGTTACGACGGCTTATTCCCTACAGCAGCGCGGTTTTGACGTGACGGTTTATGACCGCCAGCGTTATGCCGGAATGGAAACCAGTTTTGCCAATGGCGGGCAGTTGTCTGCATCGAACGCCGAAGTCTGGAACCAGTGGTCGACTGTCATCAAGGGTATCAAGTGGATGATGCAGGGCGATGCGCCATTGTCCGTCAATCCGCGCCCCGGCTGGCACAAGGTCAGCTGGATGGCGCAGTTTCTTGCCAACATCCCCCGTTACAAGACGAATACGATCAAAACCGCAGGTATGGCCGTGGCCGCGCGCGCAGGTCTGGCCGAAATGGCAGACCGGTCCGGCGTCGATTTCGATTTCAGCCCTGCCGGTATCCTGCATTTTTACATGGCTGAAAAAGATCTAAAGCATGCGCGGATGGTGAACGGTTTGCTGGAACAGGGCGGACTGGAACGCCATGAGTTGACTGCTGACGAAGTGCTGGCGAAAGAGCCCACACTGCGCGGTGACGTCATTGGCGGGTTCTGGACCGAGAGCGACAGCACTGGCGACATCCATAAATTCACGATGGGTCTGGCCAAGTGGCTGATAACGCAAGGCGTGACTTTCAAGCTTGGTGCGCCGGTCACCGACCTGCATGTGCGCAAGGACGGCGTTTACATCGAATGTAACCATGAAGAACGTTATGACGGGGTAGTTGTTTCTGCCGGTGTCGCGAGCCGCAAATTCGCCCAGCTTTTGGGGGACAGCGTCAACATTTACCCCGTGAAGGGCTATTCGATCACCGTCAATCTTGATGACGCCGAAAGCCAGGCGGCCGCCCCGACTGTTTCGCTGCTGGACGACAAGGCCAAGATCGTTTGTTCGCGCCTTGGCAAGTCCCGGTTCCGCGTAGCGGGCACGGCCGAATTCAACGGTGAAAACCGCGATATTCTGGATCGCCGTGTACGCCCCCTGATCAAGTGGGTGGAAACGCATTTTCCAGAGGTTTCGACAGAAAATTGCGTGCCTTGGGCCGGTTTGCGTCCGATGATGCCAAACATGATGCCCCGTGTCGGGCAGGGTAAGTCGGATCGGGTGTTCTATAACACGGGTCACGGCCACCTTGGCTGGACCCTGAGCCCAGCCACAGCAGACGCGATTGCCCATACCATGACAGCGCGTTTTCAAAGCAACAGCCACCCCCTGATCCACAAGCCAGCGTTGCAGGAGGCATAAGCTTTACCTACATGGGGTGTAAGGGACAGGAGATTACACCCCATGGATTTACAGACTATTTTTGCTGAGTTTGTCGGCCCGAACATCGTTTATCTGTTGCTCGCGGCCTTTATCATTATCTGTATCATGGCCGGTGTCCGCATCGTGCCGCAGTCGGAAAAATACGTGGTGGAACGGCTTGGCCGGTTGAAGTCGGTGCTTGGGCCGGGAATCAACTTTATCGTCCCGTTTCTGGACAAGGTACGCCACAAGGTGTCCATCCTTGAGCGTCAGTTGCCGAACATGACCCAAGATGCGATCACATCGGACAACGTGCTGGTGCAGGTCGAAACTTCGGTCTTTTACCGCATCATCGAGCCGGAAAAGACGGTGTACCGGATTCGCGACGTCGATGGAGCTATTTCGACGACCGTGGCAGGTATCGTTCGTTCTGAAATCGGTCGTATGGAACTTGATCAGGTACAGGCCAATCGCTCGAGTTTGATTGCTGCCGTGCGCGAACAGGTGGCCCAACAGGTCGATGACTGGGGGATCGAAGTCACCCGTGCCGAAATTCTGGACGTCAATCTGGATGCCGCGACCCGTTCTGCGATGTTGCAGCAGTTGAACGCCGAACGCGCCCGTCGCGCGCTGGTGACCGAGGCCGAGGGCAAGAAACGTGCAGTCGAGCTTCAGGCCGACGCAGATCTTTATTCTGCCGAACAGGAAGCCAAGGCCCGCCGCGTGTCTGCGGACGCCGAAGCCTACGCCACGCAGGTCGTCGCTGTTGCGATTGCCGAAAACGGTCTGGAAGCTGCACAGTATCAGGTTGCCTTGAAACAGGTCGAAGCCTTGAATGCGCTTGGCGCTGGCGAAGGCAAGCAGACGATCGTGTTGCCAGCAAACGCGCTTGAAGCCTTTGGCAATGCCTTCAATATGCTGAAAGGAAAATCGTGATGTCGCTTTGGACTGAATGGTGGTTCTGGATGTCCGCCGCGCTGGCGCTTGCCACGCTGGAGGTCCTTGTTCCCGGTTTCATTTCGCTTGGCTTTGCTATCGGCGCACTGGTGCTTGGCACGCTGATGTTGCTGGGGCTGTCGTTTTCACTGCCGATTACACTGCTGATTTTCGCAGTCTTGTCCCTGATCGCCTATATCGGGATGCGCTATTTCTTTGCCCTGCCCAAAGGCCAGGTGAAGCATTGGGATCGTGATATCAACGAATGAAGCAAGCCGACACGGTGGTTTCATACGTGTGGTGTGCGCAGGGTTAAAAAGCGCAACGTGACGATGTGGGGTTGTCACCCTTAGACACATAACATCGTTGCCTGATGCAAAGGCGCACCATCGCACAGGCATCGGGCCGGTATGTTTCGCTGCGATGACAGGGGAATGCGGCCCCCGTTCAGTCTTCTGACCATTGCGCCATATTCATGGAACTGGCCTGCTCTGCTGCGTCATATGCCGCCAAGGCCAACGCCATGGTCCTGAGGTTATCCTCGCCTGACGGGCGCGGATTTGTACGACCATGCATCACATCAATGGCGTGTGCCTGAAAGTTCGTCACGCTGTCCTGAACGCAATGCCATGGTTTCGCACCCCACAACGGTACCGCTGGATCGACGTTGCTGGTCTCGGCACCCGAGGCTGTGTGAACAGTCAATCGATTCCATCGATCCAGATGAACCGTGCCTTTGTCGCCCTCGATCACTGCGGCGGTATTTGGAAAGGGTTCAGGGCTGAATTTGCTGTAGAAAGAACAATCGCAAATGCAGGTTCCGCCGTTTTCCATGTTCAAAAGGGCTGTGAACGCATCTTCGCCCTGCACGATGGGATTGAGGCTTTGCTTGGTGCACGACAGGTGAGCCACTTCGCCCATGAAAAGGCGCGCCAGATCGAACAGGTGGAGCCCGACATCCATGATGGCAAAGCGATCGATCTTGGCCAGATACGGTTGGTTGACGTAGTTGTCATAGCCATGCCGGAAACTGAAATGCGCGAAATGCGGGGTACCGATAGTACCGTCGTCGACCAGCTTTTTCATGGTTAAGAACGGTTTCTGCCAGCGAAAGTTTTCGTGGATCAATAGGTTTGAACCGGCGTTCTTTGCTGCGGCGACCATCGCATGCGCATCTTTCATATTTTCGGCAAATGGCTTTTGACAGATGACGGTCTTTGCGTGCGTGGACGCCAGCCTTACCAAGGGAAGGTGCGATTCAACGGTGGTTGCGACATCGACGAAGTCGAGATTTTCGTGATCGAACATTTTTGCCGGGTCGTCATAGATCCGTGCGATTCCGAATTTGGTCGCCATGGCCGTGGCTTTTGCGCGGTCAAGATCACAGACCGCACCAATCTCGGCACCTTCAAGCGTTTTCCAGGCATGCATGTGGTTGTCGGCGAAGAACCCGCAACCGATGAGTGCGCCCTGTTTGTTTCGGCTCATAGGTCTTTCCAGTTTCGTGCTGCTCATTCAGACCGGTGAAGGTTAGGAGTGAAACGATTTGAAGGTCAATGCCGGCACCTTTGATCCGCAAAAAGCTTTCAGGCCATGGCGGGGGTATGTCATCGCAGCCGTTGGTTTGACCGGCAGGAACTAAAGGGCAGCAGAATAGTTGTTCACCCAAGCCCAAGAGGAGTTCCCATGTCCAAGATCACAACCATCAACCCCGCGACTGGCGAAGACATTCAAACCTATGACTTGATGACCGAGAAGGAAGCGACTGACCGGCTTGAGGCCTGTCACGCGGCGTTTCTGGAGTGGCGCAAGCTGTCGCATCAAGAACGCGCGCCCTATCTGACGAAGATCGCAGAGAAACTGCGCGAAAACGCTGATGAGTTGGCGGAACTCATGACCCGTGAAACCGGTAAGCTGTTGAAAGACGGCCAGACGGAGGTCGAGCTTTGCGCCGCGATCTTTGAGTACACTGCCAAGCATGGTCCTGACGAACTGGCTGATGAGGAACGGACGCACGGGAAGGATGGGAAGCGTGGCTTGATCAGCTATCAGCCGCTTGGTGTGATCTATTCGATCCAGCCGTGGAACTTTCCACTTTACCAGCCGGTCCGTGTGCTGGCTGCAAATCTGATGACTGGCAACGGGTGCGTTCTCAAGCACGCGAGCATTTGTACGGGCTCGGGCCTACGCCTGCGCGAACTGTGCATCGAAGCGGGCCTGCCGGAGGACCTGTTTCAGGTTGTCCTTATCGATCATGATACAAGCGATAAACTGATCGAGCATCCAAAGGTTCGTGGCGTGACCCTGACCGGCAGCGACGGGGCCGGAAAGCACGTTGGTGCAGCGGCCGCGAAGGCGCTGAAAAAGACCGTATTGGAGTTGGGATCGAACGATGCGTATCTTGTTCTTGAAGATGCCGACATCGAAACGGCTGTGAAGTATTCAGTGATGGGGCGGCTTTATAACAACGGCGAAACATGCGTGTCCGCCAAGCGGTTCATTGTCACGGATAAGGTCCATGATGCCTTTGTCGATGCCTTTGTTGCGCAGATGAAAGATGTCATCATGGGCGATCCGACGAAGGAAGACACCCAGCTTGGTCCGCTGTCCAGCCATGACCAGTTTGATACAGTTAAAGATCAAGTGGATGAGAGCGTCAAGAAAGGTGCGAAGGTCCTTTGTGGTGGCACCGCGCCTGACGGTCCGGGTGCCTATTATCCTGCGACGGTTTTGGCAGAACTTGCGCCTGGCATGCCTGCATATGACGACGAGATTTTTGGTCCCGTCGCATCAATCATCCGCGCCAAGGACGACGAAGAGGCGATGCGCATTGCAAATGAAAGCCGCTATGGTTTGGGAGGGGGTATCTTTTGCAAAGATGAAGACCACGCCCTGCGGCTGGCGCGCGATCATTTCGACACCGGCATGGTCCGCATCAATTCCTTCGGAGCGGCTGACCCGAACATGCCATTTGGCGGTGTGAAGGATTCCGGATACGGGCGTGAACATGGCGGGTTTGGTATGAAGGAATTCGTCAACACGAAGGCAATATTCCTACCATCCTAGATTATCTGGCGTGCAACATACCAAAGCTATGTGCCGGTTGACTGCGATAGATTTTGTCTTCGCCACAGTTAATCCAATCTGCAGGTTGGCGCGCAGAATGCTGCTGCCCTGCGGTTCTTTTGGATTAATTTCCGCACTTCCCGAGGCATAATTATTAGTCCAATGTCGCCTGATGAAAGCGCAGGCAAACTATTCCGCTATTGTTGCTGACGACCACGAGCTTTTGCGTCACGGCATTGCCAATATTCTGGAAGAGCAGGGCAACATCCGTGTTGTTGCCCACGCCAGCGACGGTTTAAGCGCGGTTGCCCTGACCAAACGCCACCAGCCGGACCTGTTGACCCTGGATATTGCGATGCCGTTCGCGCAGGGCATTTCTGTTCTGGTCGAAGTGAAGCGCTGGTCGCCTGACACCCGTGTGGCGGTGTTTTCCGGCATCACCTCGAGCGCGCTGCTCAGGGAGTTGCAGGACGCGGGTGCCGATGGCATTTTCACAAAACGCGGCGCGATCAGTGAATTCGAACAGGCGATCCCAATCCTTCTTGAAGGCGGCAAGATCGTTTCGTCAGACGCGGCAGAGATCATTGCGAAAGGCACGGAAACTGCTGCGCTGACAAAGCGCGAGCGGCAGATCATCAGCAAGATTGCCAGCGGATTGACGACCAAAGCAATTGCCAAACGTCTGGGCATAAGCCCGAAGACCGTCGAAAATCATCGCTCCAGTATCATGTCCAAATTGGGTGTCCAATCTATGGCAGAATTACTGGCCTATGCTGTCCGCGAAGGGCTGTTCGACGTCCAGAGCCAGCTATAGGACCGGCTGCCCGACAATATGGGGAGTTACCCCTATGGTCTGACATCCCCGCTTCGCACACCCTCAGCCCACTCTAAAAAGTGAATGAGGGAACGATGTTTAAATATTCAAATCATATCTTTGGCGCGCTTGGTGTCACCCTTCTGGTGGCCTGTGGCGGCACTTCAATTGAAAAACCACCGGGTGACAAGCCAGGTGACAAAGACGGCCCAGAGCCCAACCCAACCACATTTTCAAGTGCCGCAGAGGTCCAGGAACAGCGCAACTTTATCAACGGCGGCTTTCGTCTTGACGAAACTGGCCCAATTGCCGGTGTTCGGAACGGTGCGGCGACTTATCAGGGCCATTGGGCCACTGGCCTTACCGTGAATGGTGAGCCGGACATCAACGCAATGTTTGGCGATGTGCGGATGGTGATTGATGTGGGTGGCGGGAAGTATCCCGTCTCTGGGACGATCACGAACTTTAATACCGTCAATGGCAATGAGGGTCTGGAAGCGTTGGACGGAAGCCTTGCTATTTCGGGCCAGATCGGCGGACTTGATAAGGAGTTCGAAGGAACGACCTTTGACGGCACGCTGACAGGTTTCTTTGGTGGTGACAGCGCGCGATCCGTCGAGATTGATGCGGATGTCACTGGCGAGATGCGCAACCGCTCTGGCTTTGGCAACAACGGATCGACCGTAACCGGTCGCACGACCGGGGATGCATCCTTTGTCACTGGCGGCGGCGGTATCGACATCACGACGGGTCAGTTCCGGGCGGACAGAGATAACAACTGAACGTCTGTCGAGCACTTTCCCAATTGCGGTTTCTTCGCCTGCTTTGGATTGGGCGGAGAAACAGTACCGTGTTGAGACGTGAGTAATTTCTTGGCTCAGCTGCATTTTCGTGCGTTTATTTGATATCGCCGTGCAATTTCGCCCCCGTGGGTTCGCAGTTACGGGCATTTCGATAGAAGCAAGGCACGCCGCCAGATGAAATTTCGCAAGGCAAAATCAAGCGCAGCGATGACAATCGTTCGGCACGTTGTCCTGATTTGCTGCATCTGTTTCTTATCGCTTGGGGTGTCCAGTGTTTCCAACGCGCAAGAGCGTCGGGAGATCAGTCTTGATCCGATTGAGGCGCTGTTTCGCCTCGCGCCTTATAGCAGTGTAATTATTGAACACGATGTGACGGAAGCAGATTGGGACGCCCGACTGACCCTGCCTGAACTGCTTGCGTTGCCGGAAACGGTCTTTGAGCCCATCACGACGCCACAAATCGGGTTTGGATGGAATAGCGCAGTCATCCATGTGCGCACCGAATTGAGGAATGACACAGACCAGCGGCAGGATTGGGTATTGGCATTCAATCAGATCCCCTGGGGCAAGCGCGAGGTCAATCTTGTGTTGGAAGGACAGCCCCCGCCGACTGCGCCAATCCTTGTCTTTCCCGATGACGCGCCATGGACGGACCCTGACCGGTTTCATTACGCGACCTTCACCATGCCCGCCCAGTCGGTCGCTACGCTATTCGTTTCTTATGCCAACGTATCATCATCCGCCCCAATGAGTATCGAAGTGCCAGAAGACTATCGTGACCGGCGCTTTTTGAAGGAACTGCAAAACTACATCATCCTTGGACTGATTTTCGGTGTCACCTTGATCACGACCAGCTTGATCGGGGTGCTGCACCGGTGGATTTCAGTTTATTACGTGGCCTACATTTTAAGTGCCGCAATGCATTACTGCTATGTGCTTAATCTGTTCCCTTTCGTGCCATTTCTGACAGAGGTCGTTTACCCGGGTATGCGGTTTTGGTGGGCGACATTGGCGATTGTTTTCTACCTGATGTTCCAGCGGGCGTTTCTGTCAGGGCATCTGCAAATCGGAAAATGGCACAAACGGATCGTGCTGATTGCTGCGTTGACGATGCTGATCGTGACCTCTTCCGTTGATATTTTTGGAATACCGTTTGCCGCATCGGTCCGATGGGGGTTCGTTTGCGTTGCGATTGTCATCGTTAACGCGGTGATTGGCGTGGTTCGGCGAGTCACAGGCCGTTGGTTTTTTGCGGCAGGTTGCGTGGTGCTTGCCTTTATGTTGGTGCCGCTGAATCTGAGCGATTTCCTGACCGGGTATTACACCTATCAAGACGCGGCGACGGTTTTTATCTACGGCCTCGCGTTTGAATCTGTCGCGCTGTCCGGAGCGATGTTCGCCCAAATCAACGAGATCAAGAAGCAGCGGGAACGCTCTCTCGTATCCGAGTTGCGGTTGGCCGAAGAGAAGCTTGATATCTCCAGGCGAATGGCGGCCGCAGCACATGATATTCAACAACCGTTGTCGTCCATGCGGCTTGCCCTTGCAGGCAATGACAGCGACGGGACGGGTCGCCGGGATCTTGGCACTGCCATCGACTATCTTGATGACATCGTGCGCAGGCAAATTGCCGAGGCGAATGGTGACGAAGGCCATGTCGCGCGAGGCTCAGACGGTGACATCGAGGAATTCGACATTTCGCTGATCCTCAACAACCTTGATGCCATGTTCGCGGCCGAAGCTGCCGCAAAGGGATTAAGGTTTCGCGTCGTTCCATCAACCGCGCGCACAAGAACAAATGCGTTTGTTCTTATGCGCGTTGCTTCGAACCTTGTTTCGAACGCGATAAGGAACACTGATGTCGGCGGGGTATTGGTGGGGTGTCGTCCAAGCGGGATGCACTGGAGCCTGAATATCTATGACACCGGACGGGGGTTATCGGACGATGAACTTGCTCAGTACCAACGCCGTCACGTGCGCGGTGGTGATTATGAAGGGCATGGGCTGGGACTTAGTATCGTGCGGCAACTTTGTGACGAGAACGGCATCCAAACCGCGATCAGCTCTTTGCCGGGGCAGGGCACTGTTTTCAAGATCATCCTTCCCCGCGTTCAGTGACGGTCCCTCTCAGAATTCATAAAGGCTTTTCCAGATGTTTCGCAGACCTCTTGCCCCCTGGCGTAAAATCATCCCCACGCTGCAAACCGGTGATCTTATCTTTTTTCGTGGTCGTGGCTGGCAATCGCGCGTGATCGAAATGGTGACGGGCGGTGTCTGGTCGCATGTTGCCATGGTGGTTGAGCCGCGGGATATTGATCCCGAAACGATCCATTCCGGGCTTTATCTTTGGGAATCCACCACCATTGGCGGGTTCGACATCAAACCGGGACACCGGTTTCCCGATACCGGGCCGATGCTTGTCGATCTTGAGAAGCGGTTGGAGGATTACTTTGAAAAGTGGGGCTATTACCTGCTGTCCGCCCGTTACCTGCACGTAGAACGCACGCAAGAGATGCGCACGGCCATGGCGGCCTTTATCAATGATCCGGAAATTCGTGACTCCACTTATCCGGAAACCAGCCATCTGATGTGGTATTACTTTCGCGAGCGTTACTTGACGGCGCGCGACGAGGGCAGTTTCTTTTGTAGTGAGTTGATTGCCGCGACCTATCAGGCCGGAGGCCTTTTGCCCGACACGCCTTCCGCCACGAGCTATTGCCCGAGGGATTTTTCGGAAAGCGGGTTCATCCCGCGGCTTTGCCGTGCTGAATTGGGCGAAGAGGTTTACATGGCGCAAAGTACCGAGCGTTAAGGCGCGGCCATACGAGACCGGTCAATGACACTGGATCCGCGAATTCGCCTCTTATCCATTGTCTACTCGTCCACCGTGAACCGGTCATTGCGCACGAAAAACTGGCCGTCGAGAGTGAACCAAAGCGGGTTTGCCGAGATCGGATCGTCATCTGGCAGCGCACTTTGAACGTGGATGTGCAGATGCGGTTCGCCCGTGTTGCCGCTATTCCCGACCTGTCCGATAAGCGTGCCGGTCTGCACGGACTGGCCTAGTTCCACCGCGATGCTGTTGGCGGCCAGATGCGCCAGAAGCACGACGTACCCATCGCAATCGATCATCACCGAATTACCGGTCATGTTCTCTCTGTCCATCACTGGGACTGGCATATCTGCAACGCCGTCAATCCGCTGCACGATGGTGCCTGTACAGGGTGCCCGCACGGGCGTGCCGTAGATTTGGTATGCTGTCGGATCGACTGGCGAAATCCCGTCGGCGCGCAGGCCAAATCGATCAATGCCGATAATGTCGATCGCATAGCTTTGTCCGCGGTAGGCGCGCGCGGTTTCGGCGGTCAGTGTGAAAAGATGTGCGTTGATTGGGTCTGTTGTCCCGCCGTTGAGAACGAGATAGCGCCCCGGTCCGACCGGCATCGCCAGATCGACAGTATCGTCCGGAGCACTGCGACCTTGCAAGGCTGGAACGAGGACGAGCGCAGCACCGACAAGGGCAAGGGCGGCTGCGGTCTGTTCTGTTCGTCTGATCCAACGGTGTGTCGCATGCCTAATCCGGCCATATCGGAAGATCGCACCAATCATGAGCAAACCCATGAAAAGATAGGGCGTCCACCATGGTGGAAACAGCCATAGACCTGCCAACGCAGCATAAATCAGAAGCAGAAAGAGTGCCCCACTTCGCAACCCCAGACCAAAACGTGACGCACTTGGTATCAAGGTGTTTGCGGCGATAAGTGCAATCGGTAGCAACACCTGCGTGAAACCCAAACCAATGATCACAGTGTTCATCGTTTTCCCTTTTCAGAAGTGGCGTACGTGTGTCAGGCGTGCGATGAAGAACGGAAGGAAGTGGTCGGTGCCAAAGTGATTTCCCACGGTGACGCGACTTGGAATCGTGAAACCATTGTAGTTGTCTTCGGCCTGGATCGTCGCGCCAAAGGGCTGGATTTTGTACGTCTTTTCGACGTTCGAGTCGCTCCATCGCATGGTCCAGATTTCTTTCAGAGCACCATCTGCATTGATCCGAAGGGTGATCGTTATCGCCTCTGCCTCCGTGCCAAACGTGACATCCGCGGTATCTGGGCCGGTCTGCACCCACGACGCGCCATTGGCGGGCAACATCGTGGCGGGAGCCCAAATAGCCTCGATCGCGGGGCGGGCCGCGGCCGCACGATCAAGATCAGCTGTTGCTGCAAGTTGGACCAGCGGCAGGCTGTGCAACATCCAGAAACGGGTCCAGCCATGACGATGATGCAGCCCGTCACTGCCGCTGATCCGGACGGGGCCTGATGACATCCGCGCAATCCAGACGAACTCATGCGGCGGCGCGAGGACTTGCCGCGCCAGCATAGCAAAGGTTTTCTGCGCGCCGGGCTCTCCCAGAAGGAATTCGCCCGCCATCTCCAACTCTGCTTTGCGCAGCAGCGGAGTGCCTGGCGCAATGGCATGGTTCAGGTAACGCTGGGCAACCTCTGGCAGGTCACGAACCATTTCCGGTGTGTAGCGATCCGCAGTTTCGGTTTGACGGCTGGCAATGTCAGCCCATGCTGTTTCCGCGTCGGCCATGCCGTTTCGATATCGGGCGTTGGCCCAAAGCCACGCACCTGCGATGACGGCGACAATCAGGAACAGAAATTTCCCGGAAATCGTGATCCATTCACTCATTGCCAAAGACCTCTGTGCTTCTGCTTGCTTATGGCTAAGGGTCATGGGCAACAGGCGCATTGAGATAAATCAAAGAGACTGTGTTCAGGCGATCTCAAGCATTCTGCGCCTGTGCCATTTGCAACTTTGAAGCGTCAAATAACACCTCCAGTTCAGCGTTTTGGATTTCGGCGGGTGTGCTGAATAGCTTCGCGTTGAAGGCATGCTGTCTTGAAATTTCATTGGCAATGGGAGGGGTTTGCCTTCAACGTCAGGGGGACCTTATGGTTTTGGGAGGCTGCAATGCCAGATCAATCTGATGTCACGGCCCAAGAGATCATCGACTTCTGGTTTCCGGATGGACCACGCCCGGAACCAAAGGCCCACCTGGATTTGTGGGCATGGCGAATGAGGGGCGGGGCAAACGACGAGATAAACGCGAAATACGTGGATGCCACCGCACGTGCGGCGCAAGGCGCGTTCGACGATTGGGCGAAGGATCCGATTGGCCGGCTCGCTCTGATTATTTTACTCGACCAGTTTTCACGAACTGTGTGGGCCGGAACGGCAAAGGCCTATGCGCAAGACCAGAAGGCGCTGGCCCTTTGCCTTGAGGGTCTTGAGAACGGCCACTTCGACGCGCTTGACAATGTGTGGTTCAAGTCGGTTTTCAAATTGCCCATGGAACACTGTGAATGCCCGGATCATCTGGCGAACCTTGACCGCGTCATCGCGATTGCGGATCAAATTCACGAAGACGCCCCTGAAAACCTGAAAGAGGTGTACGCATTCGCGGCTGCCCAACCAAGAAAACACAGGGCTGTGATCGCCCAATTCGGGCGACATAGCCATCGCAATGACATTCTGGGGCGCAGTTCAACGCCCGAAGAAATGGTTTACATAGCCAACGGTGTTTTCCCGCATGAAACCAAGCTGGAAGTCTGATAGGCTTGAGATCGCAGTGCATAGGTCAGAACCACGTGTAGTTCTGCCAGGATACTTGGTCCCATCAAACGGCATTTTGCCTGCGAATGAGATTTAGGCCAAGTTGGGTCTTGTTATTCGTCTTGCGGTCGCAAAGACTGCGTAGATGACTGAATGAACCACAAAAAGAACAACTGGGGGAAATCCAATGAACGTGAAAATCGCAATCTCGATGGTTGGCGCGCTGATGCTGACGACCGCGCCGCTGGCGGCGGAAACGCTCCGCTGGGCACGCTCCGGTGATGCGCTGACGCTTGATCCGCATGCGCAGAACGAGGGCCCGACGCATACTGTTCGCCATCAAATGTACGAACCGCTGATTATCCGTGATGTCACAGGTGCATTTGAACCGGCGCTTGCGACCGATTGGGCACCTTCAGCCGATGATCCCAATGTCTGGGTGTTCAACCTGCGTGAAGGCGTCACATTCCATGACGGCGCTGATTTCACCGCAGAAGACGTGGTCTTCAGCTTTGAACGTGCCAAGCAGCCAAATTCCGACATGAAAGAGCTGATCGGTTCGATCACTGAAGTACGGGCCGTGGATGATTACACCGTCGAGATCGTGACCGACGGGCCAAACCCGATTCTGCCGTCAAACCTGACGAACCTTTTCATCATGGATAAGGGTTGGACCGAGGCGAACAATACCGTCAACGTTCAGGACTTCGAGGGTGGTGAAATCACGTTTGCCACAACCAACGCAAACGGTACCGGCCCTTATGTCCTACAAAGTCGGGAGCCAGACGTTAAAACGGTGATGGTCCGGAACGACAACTACTGGGGCATCGACCAGTTCCCGATGGAAGTCACCGAGATTGTTTATACCCCGATCCAGAACGAGGCGACCCGCGTCGCAGCGATGCTGTCGGGCGAAATCGACTTTTTGCAGGATATGCCCGTACAGGATCTTGAACGGGTCAATGCCACTGACGGGCTTGTCGTCAAACAGGCACCGCAGAACCGTGTGATCTTTTTCGGCATGAACCAAGGTGCTGACGATATCGAAGCGGACAATGTCGATGGCAAGAATCCTCTTGCGGACGTGCGCGTGCGCAAGGCGATGTCCATGGCGATCAATCGTGATGCGATCCAGCAGGTTGTGATGCGCGGCCAGTCAGAGCCCGCAGGCATGGTCGCGCCGCCTTTCGTCAATGGCTGGACTGCGGAAATGGATGCTGAATCCAGCACCGACGTTGAGGCCGCGAAGGCGCTGATGGCCGAAGCGGGCTATGCGGATGGTTTTTCCATTCGTCTGGACTGCCCCAATGACCGCTATGTGAATGACGAGGGTATCTGTCAGGCTGCCGTGGGTATGCTTGGCCAGATCGGTGTCACGGTCAATCTGGACGCCAAGCCAAAGGCCCAGCACTTTCCGCTGATTACCGATGGCCAGACCGATTTCTACATGCTGGGCTGGGGCGTTCCGACCTACGATTCTGAATATATCTTCAACTTCCTTGTCCATGGGCGGGAAGCCGATATCGGGACGTGGAATGGCACGGGCTTTGACAATGACGAGCTGGATGCGAAGATCAAATCTTTGGCTTCCAACACCGATCTGGAAGCGCGGAATGCTGACATCGCCGACATCTGGCGGGTGGTACAGGACGAAGTGCTGTACATCCCGATTCACCATCAGGTACTGAACTGGGGCATGTCCGAAAGAGTCGGTATCGAGGTTGATCCCGAAGACCAGCCCAAGGTCAAGTATTTCACGATGAACTGATCTGTTCGCGGCGCGTTGTCCTGCAGCGCGCCGCGACGTTTTTTCCGAATGCGTCAATCCGAAGACTGCGCGTTTTTCCGGACGATCTGCCACCTGCATGCAAATATGAGGACATAACATGACACGTTCCCTTCTACTGGCCGCTTTGGCGATGGTCTTTGCTCCGGCAGTTCAGGCGGAAGAGTTCCGCTGGGCTGTCACGACTGACCCGCAGACGATGGACCCGCATGCCGTGAACTCGGCCCCTGTTCTGGGTTTTCTCAACAATGTCTACGAGGGCCTTGTGCGTCGCGGTAAGGACATGAGCGTCGAGCCCGCGCTTGCCACGAGCTGGGAGCCGATTGGCGATGGCGAGGGCTGGCGGTTCAATTTGCGCGAAGGCGTCACCTTTCAGGACGGCAGCGCATTTGATGCCGAGGATGTTTTGTTTTCCTATCAGCGTGCATCCAGTGAAGAGGCCGATACACGCAGCTGGTTCGCCCCTGTTTCTGATGTGGTTGTCGTCGATGACTTCACGGTCGATTTCATGACGACCGCGCCCAATCCGATTTTTCCCGACAGCATTGCCAACTGGATGATCATGGACAGCGACTGGGCCGAGGCGAACAGTGCCACGCGCCCTGACAAGGAAAGCGGGAACTTTGCGACCCTGAATGCCAATGGCACAGGCGCGTTCCAGATCACCGCACGCGAACCGGGGTTGAGCACTGTGCTGGAACCTTATGCTGGCTGGTGGGGTGATGCTGAACACAACATCACGCGGGCCGAATTGACACCGATCCAGAATCCGGCGACCGCACTGGCCGCCCTACTGTCCGGAGATGTGGACTTTATCAATCCTGTCCCCGTTCAGGATGTCGCCCGACTGCAGAGTGATCCGGATGTTCAGGTCATTCAGGGGATTGAAGCGCGGGTCATCATGTTGGGATTTCCGCATCAAGCCGATGCGCTGAAGTATTCTTCAGAGACGACGGATGCCAACCCTTTCGCGGACGTGCGCGTGCGCCGCGCTGTGGCACATGCAGTTAACGTACCGGCGATCCTGCAAACTATCATGCGCGGCAATGCAGAGCCGGCCAATCAGCTGGTCAGTCCAGCGATGCGCGGCTACACCGCAGGACTTGGCGAAACGGCTTACGACCCGGATGCGGCCCGCTCACTGTTGGCCGAGGCGGGCTATGCCGACGGTTTTTCCTTTGGTTTGAAGTGCCCGAACGACCGATATTTGAACGATGAAGCTGTATGTCAGGCGATCACAGGGATGCTGGCGCAGGTTGGCATGCGCGCGACCTTGGACGCGATGCCCGTACAGAATTACTGGCCCGAACTGCGCGAGGATAACTACGATATGTATCTGCTGGGCTGGTCGCCCGGCACGTTTGATGCCGAACATCCGATCCGTTTCCTTGCTGCGACTCCCAATGAAGAGAAGAAGTTGGGCAGCTGGAATTTCGGGGATTTCTCGAACGCGCGGGTCGACGAGTTATTGCCGCAAATCCAGTCGGAGATTGACGACACAGCCCGTCAGGCCATGCTTGACGAAACTGCACAGATCCTTTTCGACGAGATGGCATATGTTCCGCTTTACGTTCAGCCTCTTGTCTGGGGAACCCGGAGCAACGTGTCACTGACGCAGCGTCCGGACGACTTCTTGCTTCTGCGCTGGGTGACGGTGAACTGAACGAAAGCCACAGCGTATGCTTGCTTATATTATCCGACGCGTCGGACAGTCGATCCTTGTTCTGCTGATCGTGGGCCTTGTCGCCTTTTCGATGTTCACCTTCGTGGGTGATCCGATCGACAACATGCTGGGGCAGGAGCGCACGGCAGAGGATATCGAGCGGTTGCGCGTGCAGCTTGGTCTCGATCAGCCGTTTCCGGTGCAATACTTCAAGTTTCTGCAGGGCGCGCTGGAAGGTAATTTCGGTGTGAGTTACAGGCAGGGCCGCCCGGTTGCAGATATCCTGCTGGAGCGCGCGCCCGCGACCTTGGAGCTTGCCGCAGTGTCCGGTGTTCTAGCCATCGTATTCGGTATCGCCCTGGGCGTGTTTACCGCGATCCGGCGTGATGGCTGGTTGGCCAATTTCATCATGTCGGCGTCACTGGTCGGGGTGTCATTGCCGACATTTCTGATCGGCATTCTGCTGATTTATGTCTTTTCGGTTGAACTTGGCTGGTTGCCCAGCTTCGGACGGGGCGAAACCGTGGACATTGGTGGTTGGAAGACAGGATTTCTGACCGAAAGCGGGCTGAAGGCGCTGATCCTGCCCTCGATCACGTTGGGACTTTATCAGATGACGTTGATCATGCGGCTGGTCCGATCCGAGATGCTGGAGGTCTTGCGACAGGACTACATTCGCTTCGCCCGTGCGCGCGGCTTGCGCAGCCGTGTGGTCAATTTCCGCCATGCTTTGAAAAACACGATGGTGCCGGTTATCACGGTGATCGGATTGCAACTGGGCGCGATCATTGCTTTTGCCATCATTACCGAAACCGTGTTCCAGTGGCCGGGTGTTGGGTTGCTGTTCATCAATGCAATCCAGTTTGTCGATATTCCGGTCATGGCGGCGTACCTGATGCTGATTTCCGTTCTGTTCGTCGCGATCAACTTGATTGTCGATCTGCTCTACTTTTTCATCGACCCGCGCTTGCGGGCGGATCGGGCGGGAGGCCATTGATGTCGAGCCCTGACACCACACCGCGCGTAAAGTCGAGACTGGCATTGGCGCTGGAAAGCGATGTTTTCTATTCTTTCCGCCGCTCTCCGGTTGCAATTGTTTCAGCCGTCGTTGTGATGATCCTTGTCTTTTCGGCGCTTTTTGCGCCCTTGATCGCACCGACGAACCCCTTTGACCCTGCAAGCCTGAACCTGATGAACGGCTTCACGCCGCCTTCTGCGCCGAACGCGTTCACCGGAGAGACATTTCTGCTTGGTACAGATGATCAGGGTCGCGATGTCTTTTCAACGATCCTTTATGGCATGCGCATTTCGCTGTTCGTGGGTGTCGCAGCGGTCGGGTTTGCAATGGTTCTTGGTATCACGCTGGGCTTGCTTTCCGGCTATGTCGGTGGCTGGACCGAAACCGTTATTATGCGCATCGCCGATGTGCAGCTTACCTTTCCGTCGATCCTTGTGGCCATGCTCATCTTTGGCATCGCCAAAGGCGTGACCCCTGTTGAATATCGTGACCAGATGGCGATCTGGGTGTTGATCCTTGCTATCGGTTTGTCCGATTGGGTTCAGTTCGCCCGCGTGGTGCGTGGTGCAACGCTGGTCGAGAAGAACAAGGAATACGTGCAGGCCGCGCGGCTGATCGGGCGCAAGCCCGGTGCGATCATGTTGTGGCATATTCTGCCAAATGTGCTGTCGCCTGTGCTGGTGATCGCGACGATCTCGCTTGCCTTGGCGATTATCGCAGAGGCTACGCTTTCCTTCCTCGGTGTCGGCGCACCGCCCACGCAGCCGAGCCTTGGAACTTTGATCCGCATCGGGCAGGGGTTCTTGTTCTCGGGCGAGTGGTGGATCCTGTTCTTTCCCGCGGTCACGTTGCTGGCGCTGGCCTTGTCAGTGAACCTGCTTGGTGACTGGCTGCGCGATGCACTTAATCCGAGGTTGCGCTGATGGCCGGGCCGGTTCTGTCCATCCGCAATCTGTCTGTCGAAATCCCCACGCGCCACGGGATCGTGAAGCCTGTGGATGGGGTCAGCTATGACATCGCGCCGGGTGAGATTTTGGGCATTGTTGGCGAAAGTGGTGCTGGCAAATCCATGGCCGGAAACGCGGTGATCGGCCTTCTCAGCCCTCCGGCGCATATCGCTTCTGGTGAGATCTGGCTGAATGGCGAGAGGATCGACCAATTGACCGGAGAGGCCATGCGGCGGTTGCGCGGCAAGCATATCGGTATGGTCTTTCAGGATCCGCTGACTTCGCTCAACCCGTTGCTGCGGATCGGGGACCAGCTGGTTGAAACCATGCGCACCCATATTGATATCAGCCAGTCCGAAGCAGAAAAGCGCGCCATCGCCGCACTTGACGAAGTCGGGATTCCGGGTGCCGCAGAACGGGTTGACAGTTACCCGCACGAGTTTTCAGGCGGTATGCGTCAAAGGGTTGTGATTGCACTGGCGCTTTGTGCCGAACCGTCGCTGATTATCGCCGACGAGCCGACGACCGCTCTGGATGTGTCAGTGCAGGCGCAGATCATCGCGCTGCTGCGGCGCTTGTGCCGGGAGCGTGGGACAGCCGTGATGCTGATTACCCATGACATGGGTGTGATCGCCGAAGCCACGGACCGCGTGGGCGTGATGTATGCGGGGCGTCTGGCGGAAATCGGACCGGTCGAAAGCGTGCTGACCCATCCACGGCACCCTTACACCCACGGATTGATGGCCTCGACACCGCTGGCATCGGCGGGAAAGGATCGGCTGCATCAGATTCCCGGCGCGATGCCACGTCTTGATGCCGTTCCGGATGGATGTGCATTTCATCCCCGTTGCCCCTATGCGGCGGATCGCTGCCGCGTGGAACCCCGCCCGCGCGTGGAAGACGACGCCGCTGCTTGTTGGTTTCCGCTCGTGCAGGAGGCTGTGTCCTGATGGCGCTTGTCCGTGTTCGCAACCTCACCCGCGTTTTTGATGTGTCCAAGCCTTGGCTGAACCGCGTGATCGAACGGCGCGCAAAGGCGTATCTGACCGCAGTTTCAGATGTCGATTTCGACATCGCCGAGCGCAGTACCTATGCGCTGGTCGGGGAAAGCGGGTCGGGGAAGTCGACAATTGGTCGGATGCTGGTGGGGTTGTTAAGGCCGACGGCAGGTAACGTGGAAATCGACGGGGTCGATCTGGCCAATGAAACCGACGCGGCGAAAGTCGATCTTATCCGCTCTGACATTCAGATGATTTTTCAGGATCCGTATGCTTCGCTCAATCCGCGCTGGCGGGTTCGCGATATTATCGTGGAGCCTGTCGCCGCGCGCGGCGGAAACACGGATGGGCTGGCAGCGAGGCTGCTGGAACAGGTCGGCTTGTCTGCATTGGATGCGGGCAAGTTTCCACACGAGTTTTCCGGCGGGCAGCGGCAGCGTATTTGTATCGCGCGCGCGCTTGCTTCTGAACCGCGGCTGATCGTCTGTGACGAACCGACATCAGCCCTTGATGTGTCAGTTCAGGCGCAAGTTCTGAACCTGATGAGCGATCTCAAGGATGATTTCGGGCTGACGTATGTTTTCATCAGCCACGATCTGACGGTCGTACGTCATATGGCGGACCGTATCGGCGTACTTTATCTGGGCCGTTTGGTCGAAGAAGCCAGCCCGCGCGACCTATTTGAAGCGCCCAAGCATCCGTACACCCAGATGTTGCTGGAGGCGGCACCGCGCATGGACGGGTTCGGGCGCGAGGTAGCGCCGCCCGAAGGCGAGATTCCAGATCCGATCAACCCGCCCACAGGCTGCGCCTTTCATCCGCGCTGCCCGATTGCACAAGACATCTGCAAGCACGAACGCCCTGAGATGAAGCAACATGGCAACGCACGCGCTGCCTGCCATTTCGCGTCGCTTGAGCCTTGACGGGCCGTTGATCCTTTGAACTGATTAGCGCGCATAGCTGTGAGTGAAGCCTTGTTTGAACTGCTACCGGCGATCAAATTGATTGGCGTTTCGGGACAACAAACGGGGTCCTGCCTTGCACCATTGCTGCGATGGCCGCAGTTCAGATCAGCGACAGAGCCGCATAACCGTCAGTGCGGGTTTTCCATCGCGCTGATGATTGATTCATACGAACTCCCGATATGGCTTTGCATGATCCTGGCCGCCTCGTCGGGGCGGTTGTCGAAGAGCGCTTCGACGATCTCTCGGTGTTGCTGCCACACCGGGACGATCGCGCTTGGGTCGCGTAGCACTTCTGCCATGGAGCGCCTGATGTGGTGCCAATTATTACGCATGGATGTTTCGATGACCTGATTGCGGCTCCAGGCATAGATCATTTCGTGAAACATCATATCGGCGCGCACAAGCTGGCCGAGCTTGTTGCTGGTGAGCGCTTTTTCTCCGGCGCGCAGGACCTTGTCAGCGAGCTTTCGATCAGCGCTGGTCAGATGCTGACCGGCAAGTTTGACAGCGAAGGGTTCGATCACAGTGCGGTAGTCATAGATCGCGCGAAACAGATCACGATCAAAGCGCGTGACAACGACCGATCGGCGCCCTGTATCCTCGACCAGACCGTTGGCTTTGAGGATGGAGATGGCGCTGTTCACTGGCTGGCGTGACACGTTCAGCTTTGCGGCGATTTCGTCCTGATTCAGCCTTTCACCCGGGGCAAATTCGCCCGTGCAGATCGCATCTGTCAGAATGTCGTAGGTTTCTTCGACCAATGTCTTTTTCGGTTTTACCGCGTCCATTGATCGGTCCTGCCGTTCTGCTGTTTGTGCAAGTCTATCACCTTTGGTTTCACTGAATAGACTCAAATTCGTATTTGGTATACGAAATTTGGGCTGACGACTCATTGCTGGGTCTGCGGGTATCGCGGGTGACGGTCCATTTCTGGGAGGAAACAAGATGTGCCGAGTTTTTGCCGGACAAGATCCGAACCGTTATGAAAGCCACACGCGGCGCTTGCGCCTGAACGGTCAAAGTACCAGTATCCGGCTGGAAAATGCATTTTGGCAAGTAATTGATAATATTGCGAAAAACGATGACATGACCACGCCGATGTTTATCTCGAAGCTCCATTCCGAGGTGCTGGAGCAACGCGGGGAACCGGTGAATTTTACATCTTTGCTGCGGTGTGCGTGTTTGAAATTCATGGAAATCTCCCCGGCCCAAAAGCCATTGGTTATTGCCGCTGAATAGTCTTCCAAGCCTCGCATAATCTGAAAAAAGCAGGGTAGTAACGTCATACTACCCGCGAGAAACCACCGCTCCTTAACCTCGACTTGTAACCAACAAGTGAGGTGGCAGTGGCCAAGACGATACATTCCATGATCCGCGTTCTGGACGAGGCACGCTCTGTCGCGTTCTACGAAAAGGCGTTTGGCCTGACCGTCGCAGACCGGCTTGATTTCCCTGATTTCACGCTGATCTATCTCAGCAATGCGGACAGTTGGTTTGAACTTGAACTGACCGTCAACAAGGATCGCACAGAACCTTATGACCTTGGTGATGGCTACGGCCATCTGGCTGTGTCCGTCGATGATCTTGATGCCGAGCATGCCCGGTTCGAGACCGAGGGCCTCGCCCCACGCAAACTTGTGGAATTTGCACCTGCCGGAGAACTGGTGGGCCGCTTTTTCTTTGTGGCCGACCCGGACGGCTATCAGATCGAAGTGCTCGAACGGTCGGGGCGCTTTCAGTAATGATCAAGGGAGGAAAGATCATGGTAACGACACTTGGCCCCAAGGGGCTGACCCGCCGCCAATTGCTGTCGCGCGCGACAGCGGCTGGGGCATCATTCGTGGTTGGGGCTGGTTTTCTAGCTGCGCCGAACGCGGCCTGGGCCGTGGAAACAACCGCGCTGACGCCCGAAACATTCGCAACCCTCGTTCAAATGGCCCGCGATATTTATCCGCACGACAAGGTTGGCGATGAATTCTACGTCGCCGCCGTGAAAGGCTATGACAGCGAAGACGCCGCCGACGGAATTGAGGCCGGGATTGCCGCACTGAACGGTGCCGCCCAAGGCAAAGGCTTTGACAATTATCTTGCCGTCGGTTGGGAGCGTGACCGCGTTGATATCCTGCGTGGCATGGAAGACAGCGCGTTCTTTCAGCAAATCCGCGGCGGTCTTGTCACCGGTCTTTATAACCAAAAAGCCGTCTGGCCGATCTTTGGCTATGAAGGCGCGTCTTTCGAGCTTGGTGGTTACATCGACCGCGGCTTTGACGACATCAACTGGCTGTAGAGGGGGATCGTATCATGACAGCACCTTTTGATCTGAACGATGACTCTGTCGTCGTCATCATCGGCACTGGCGCAGGCGGTGGCGTCCTAGCCAACGAACTAGCCCAGAAAGGCGTCAGCGTTGTCGCTTTGGAAGCAGGCGGCCGGTATCTGCCGCAGGATTACGTCAACGACGAATGGGAAAGTTTTGGCCAGTTGGCCTGGACCGATGCGCGCACCACATCCGGCGATTGGCGCGTGGCCAAGGATTTCAGTGGTTTGCCTGCCTGGATCGTCAAGGCTGTGGGCGGCACCACGACCCACTGGGCCGGTGCTTCGTTGCGCTTTCAGGACCACGAGTGGAAGGCTGCCACGACCTATGGTGACGTGCAGGGCGCGAACCTGCTCGACTGGCCCATCGATCCGCGCGAGATGGATGACTATTATACCAAGGCCGAAGATAAGTTGGGCGTGACACGCACCGGCGATCGTCCGGGACTTCCGGGGAACAACAATTACAAGGTGTTCGAAGCCGGGGCCAAGGCGCTGGGTTACACCGAAGTTCATACCGGTCGCATGGCGATCAATTCGGACAACAACCGTGATCGGCAAATGTGCCAGCAGACCGGGTTCTGCTTTCAGGGTTGCAAATGGGGCGCGAAATGGTCTGCTGCCTACACCGACATTCCTGAAGGCGAGGCAACTGGCAATCTGGAAGTGAGAGAGCTGTCACATGTGGCCCGTATCCAGCATAACGAAGCGGGCAAGGTCACAGGCGTCGAATACTTCGATGCGGACGGAAACCTGCAGATGCAAAAGGCCAAGGTGGTCTGCGTGGCTGGGAATTCCTTTGAAAGCCCGCGCATGTTGCTCAATTCAGCCTCCTCAATGTTCCCTGACGGGCTCGCCAACTCATCCGGCCAGGTGGGGCGTAACTACATGCGCCACATGACCGGGTCGGTCTATGCCACCTTCGAACAGCCAGTGAAGATGTGGCGTGGCACAACGATGGCCGGGATCATTCAGGACGAGGCCCGTCACGATCCAAGTCGCGGTTTCGTTGGTGGGTACGAGTTGGAAACGCTCGCTTTGGGCCTGCCGTTCATGGCGGCTTTCCTTGATCCCGGTGCATGGGGACGGGAGTTTACCTCTGCCTTGGATTCCTATGAAAACATGGCCGGCATGTGGATCGTGGGGGAAGACATGCCACAGGAAACCAACCGTGTGACGCTAAATCATGATGTGACCGACCAGCATGGGCTGCCGGTTGCGAACGTTCACTTCAGTGACCACCCCAATGATGTTGCAATGCGTAACCATGCATACCAACAAGGTATCGCGGTTTACGAAGCGGTCGGCGCGACGCGGGTATTCCCGACGCCGCCTTATCCCTCTACGCATAACCTCGGCACCAACCGGATGTCTGCCAATGCACGCGATGGCGTGGTCAACGCACATGGGCAGACCCACGATATTGCGAACTTGTTTATCTCTGACGGATCGCAATTCACGACGGGCGCTGCCGAAAACCCGACCTTGACGATCGTCGCGCTGGCTATCCGTCAGGCGGATTTCATTGCGGGCGAACTGTCGCGCGGAAATATCTAAGAGCGACCGCCGCATCCCTGTCTTGGGGTGCGGCATTTCAATTGGGAGGATGATTAATGCAAAAATTTCTCAGTTCCGTTGCAGTTGCAACATTGGTGTCCAGCAGTACATTTGCGCAGACCGCAGATGTGCCAGACAACCTTGAAAAATTATCGAACTTTCAATCCACAGGGGTGACGGAGTTCACCTTTATCGAGCAAACCGGCGAATACGCTGACGGGATCAAGGCCACGCTCGAACAGATCTCCTTGCCGGATGGCTTCAAGATCGAGCTATATGCCGTCGTCCCCGATGCCCGCAGCATCGCCGTCGGTCCGCAAGGCATCGTGACATTTGTGGGGACCCGCAAGGACAAGGTTTGGTCGGTCACGGATCGCAATAAGGATCGCATCGCAGATGAGGTAAAGGACTTTGCACCTTCGCTGACCTTTTCGATCCCGAATGGGCCGTGTTTTTCCAAGGACGGGTTCCTGTATATCGCCGAACAGAACCGTGTTTTACTGTTTCCGGCCGCAGAGTTTTTCTATGAAAGTCCCGATGTGGCCGCGTTCAATCTGATCGCGCAGGGGGATTTAATTCCGCCGGAAGAAGAAAGTTTTAACCACTCTGCCCGCGTTTGCCGGGTCGGGCCGGACGACAAGGTCTATATTTCGCTTGGTCAGCCGTTCAACGTGGCCCCACCCGAAAAGCTGGACATGTATGCCGAATATGGCATTGGCGGGATCATCCGTTTGAACCGGGATGGGACAGGGCGCGAGGTCTATACCTACGGTGTGCGCAACTCGGTCGGGCACGATTTTCATCCTGTAACGGGTGAGCTTTGGTGGACTGACAACCAGGTTGACGGGATGGGTGACGACATTCCGCCGGGAGAGTTGAACCGCCAAACGGCTATGGGCCAGCACTTTGGGGCACCTTGGTACGGCGGCGGTGACATCCGTGTCAGCGATCACGGCTATGACAAGATGGAAGTACCCGTCGATGTCGTGATGCCGGTTGTTGAAACTGTCGCCCATGCTGCCGATCTGGGGATGAGTTTTTACACCGGCGACATGTTCCCAGCCAAGTACAAGAACGCCATCTTTTCGGCCCAACACGGATCATGGAACCGCACTGAACCTGTCGGCGCACGCGTCATGGTGACCTTCATCGACGAGGAGGGAAATGCAACGATGGAGCCCTTCGCCGAAGGCTGGCTGGATGCAAACGGAGAGTACCTTGGCCGCCCCATGGACGTCGCGCAATTGCGGGACGGGTCGATCATTGTGTCTGACGATCTCGCTGGTGCGCTTTACCGGATCAGCTACGGCGAATGATCGGGCGATACCTCTTTTGTCTCGGCGGACTTGCGTTCGCCGGGGCAGCTTTTGCGCAGGATTTGCCACCGGGTGATCCGGACGCGGGCCGCAAGGTCGCAGGGCAGTGCCGGACCTGTCATGGTCTTGACGGGTATGCGCAAATTCCTATCGCACCCCACATCGGCGGAGAGTCTGAGACATATCTTGTGGGGCAGCTGCGGGCGTTTCGCGATGGGACGCGCGAACATGAGATGATGACAGTTGTAACGCGCGGCATGGCCGATCAGGACATTGCAGATGTCGCTGCATGGTACAGCCAACACGAGGCTATCGCGACATTATCTGCCGATCCTGCGGATGCCCCGGAAGCCTGTATCGGATGCCATGGCACCGACGGGATTGCGCTTGTGGACGGCGTTCCTAACCTTGCGGGCGAGACGAACATTTACATCGCAACGCAGTTGAAAGCCTATCGTGAGGGCAAACGCGTGCACGAGATCATGTCTTCCGTCTCAGCGGATCTGGCCGACGACGATATCCGGAGGCTTGCCGACTGGTTTGCGGCGATCGCGTTGGAAATAGAGCCCTTGGAATGATGTCAGACCGACATGATGATGAGGCCTCTGGGTTATTCCAGGCGTCGCTTTAGATCGCCAAAGGCTTTGTAGTCCGTCAGCGTGGAAAGATCATGCGTGTTTGGCGTCGGGGCAGGTTTGGTAAGTCCCGCGCGTTTCCCGAAGAGGAAAGTCGCACCGTTGTTGATGCCGGTAGCGGTTTCGCGCCCCTTTCCTTGGCTTGAAGTAATGAGCGCGTCGCGAATTGGGCGCGCTTCGCACTCATTGCAAATTTATCACCAAGAGCTTATGTAGGAAGTACAAAGATTGTGCTTTTCTGCTATTCAGGCCCATCGCCTGCAAAAGCGAACTGCAATCTGCTATCAACACAATTCAACTGTCATATCCCGCAGCAAGGATCTGACGTTTGGGAAAGTTGCCGACAATCTCGCGCACGACCACACCGCACGTGCGGTGCGTTCGCCCGTTCCAACGGACGAACTGATCCAACATCTGCGAGAATAGTGGACAGCCTGCGCACTCTCTTGGGTTTGTGACAGGCCCCGACATGACCGGTTATGCGTAAGGCAGACCGCGTATAGCGAGGCGGCGCTTTCCCCGTCAGAGGAACCAAATAATGACTTTTCCTGGCATGGATACCCCAAACCGCGCCCTTGCGGACGCTTGTATCGCGGGGCTTGAATTGAATGGATCATAGGTCAGCGGTTAAGCATTTGCCCTGCAATGCAATTTGCGGGCGACATGAAAATTCGAAAGCGAGATTCATCGCCACGCTGTTTTTCGTTCCTATTTGCGCATTGCTCTTGCTGGCTACGTCCGCCTTTGGGCAGTCCGCATCACAAGCGCTTCCTGAAAATGCGACATCGAACAGCTATAGCGACGGCTGGAAATGCGATCTTGGTTATAGGCTTAGCGACGATGCCTGCACCCCGGTTCTTGTTCCGGAAAACGCCTACGAGACCAACCGGACCTATGGGTCGGGCTGGGAATGTCTGCATGGTTTTCGCAAGAGCAATGCGGCGACCTGCATTGCCGTCGTCGTTCCCGAGGGCGGTTTTCTGGAAGCCTCTGGCGAGCGCTGGCAATGTGGTCGCGGTTATCTGAAGCAAGGCGATACCTGTCTGGAAATCGTTGTGCCTGAAAACGGGTATCTGACAGATACGACCTATGGTTCTGCCTGGGTCTGCGACCGCGGTTTTGAAGCGGTTGATGGCACTTGTGTCGCAATCCTGGTGCCTGCCAACGCGTATCTGAATGCGGCTGGCTATGGTGAACCGTGGTTGTGTGACCGTGGATTTGTTGCGCGGGACGGTCAGTGCGAGGCAATCCTGATCCCTGAAAATGCCTATTTCGACGCCTCCAAATACGGCAGTGGCTGGAAGTGTGAACGCGGATATCTTGAAGCGGGTCAGACTTGCGCGCGCATTGACGTGCCAGAGAACGCCCATCTGGATCGATCCGGAAACCGCTGGCAGTGCGATAGGAACTTCCGCGAATCCCAAGGCCTTTGTGTCCTCAATAACTAGCATGAACGCAATTGCGACGGCTTCGGCCGATATGAGCGTGAAAGCATCAGCTTTCGCGCCGACACCCCGAAAGGAATACGCATGGAAATCGATATCAAACCCGCTGATGTGACCCGCCCGAATCTGGGTCAGTCAGCAGCGCCGCCTCTCATTGCGAATACACGCCGCAATGCTGCCGACGTTTCCCGGTTGACGGATGTCCCCACCGCGATCGTCTATTGTGAAGGCAATTTCGCACGGGTGGATGGAAAGACGGCCAACGGGCTGATCCGGCATTCAAAAGCGTTTCGCATCCTGTCTGTCATCGACAGCTTACATGAAGGCAAAGACAGCGGTCTGGTTCTTGATGAACAGTATAATGATATTCCGGTTTTTGCGGATCTTGAATCCGCCGTAATCCATGAACCGATGATCCCGGATACCCTGATCTATGGGATGGCACCGTCATCTGGCAAGCTGTCCCCTTCAGATCGTCAAGTGGTTTTGGACGCTATTGCCCTCGGCATGAATGTCGTCAGCGGATTGCATGAATATCTGAGTGATGACCCCGCGTTTTCTCAGGCGGCATTGGCCAATGGTGTCACCATTCGCGACATGCGCAAGCCAAAGGCCAGTAAGGACATGCGCCTTTTTGATGGGAGCGTGGCCGGGGTCAATGCATTGCGCATTGCAGTTCTCGGCACGGACTGCGCTATTGGCAAGCGGACAACCGCGACGGTATTGGCGCAAATCCTGAATGCGAAGGGAATCAAAACTGTTCTTGTTGGCACAGGCCAGACTGGTCTGATGCAAGGTGCAAAGTATGGCGTTGCGATGGATGCCGTTCCGCCCCAATTCTGCTGTGGCGAACTGGAAGGCGCGATTCTTGAAGCCGCCGACGCGGAGCAGCCTGACGTCATTTTGATTGAAGGTCAGGGTGCACTTAGTCATCCGGCATTCTGTACGTCAGCATTCATCTTGCGTGGTAGCCAACCCGATGCGGTAATTCTTCAGCATGCTCCGAAACGGGAACATCGCTGTGACTTTCCAGACATGCCGATGCCGACTCTTGCGAGCGAGATCGCCTTGATCGAGGCCTTCGCGGATACAAAGGTCATTGGGGTCACGCTTAACCACGAACAGATGTCCGATACAGAGATTACCAATGCAATCGCGGTCCAGTCGGATGCGCTTGGACTGCCTGTGACCGATGCCCTTAGCCGCCCGGCTGAGCATCTTCTTGACATGATGATGGCCGCCTATCCCGGCCTGCAAGAAACAAGGCCTGTGGCTGCGATATGAACAGCCCGCGCATAGAGGTGAATCTGTACAAGATACGCCACAATACGCAAACGCTCGTGGACCGACTGAAAACACGTGGCATCGCTGTGAGCGGAGTTACCAAAGCTGTTTGCGGGCAGCCGGCCATTGCGCAGGCCATGCTTAACGGTGGTGCCGTCGGCCTTGCCGAAGCGCGTCTGAGCAATGTGCGGACGCTACGCAACGCCGGGGTGAAGAGCGCTATCACTTTGATCCGGACGCCAATGATGCGTCAGGCGTCTGAAGTCGTGCAATTGTGTGAGCAAAGCTACAACACAGAGACCATCGTTATCCGCGCCCTTGCTGCGGCGGCCATCCAGCAAGACAGGAATCATGGTGTTATTCTGATGGTCGAGATGGGCGATCTGCGCGAAGGGATCCTGCCAGACGACCTTGGCGCGATTGCTGCGAATGTTGTCAAAATGCCAGGCGTCACGTTGACAGGTATCGGGGCGAATTTTGCCTGCCTCAATGGGGTTGCCCCGACTGTCGCGAATATGAATGACCTGTCTGCCCTTGCGTATGACACCGAGAAACGGATTGGTTTCGTCCTTCAGACGGTGTCCGGCGGAAATTCCGCGAACTTGCGCTGGGCATTTGAAGACAACCAGACTGGACGCGTCAATGATCTACGGCTTGGTGAGGCCATCCTGTGTGGTGTTGATCCCGTCACCGGGGATCGGATCAGCGGATTGTTTCAGGATACCTTTTCCATCGTCGCAGACGTTATCGAGACGGACACGAAGCCGGTCATACAAATCGATACCGATCAACCTATCGCGATGCTACGGCCTGTGCCGCGCGTTGATCACAACTGTCGTTTAATCCTTGCTATTGGGCATCAGGACACTGATGTTCGCGGTCTTACGATGCCGACGGGATACAGACTTGTTGGTGCAACAAGCGATCATCTTGTCATGAGCGCCGAGAAGTCCGTGCATTCGGTCGGATCGGAAGTGCGGTTTGACATAAACTATAGTGCGTTGATGCGCGCGATGGCTGCCCCCGACGTTTCTACAACGTTTCTTCACAATCAACCCGCCCACGACACCCAAATTCCAGATGCCAAACATGCAATGCATTGAACCGCAAATGGTGTGGATGCCTGCAAGAATCTACTCAGGAGAATGACAGATGGCAAAATTGACAAAGACAACTGCGTTCAAGGCGCAAGCTCCCAAAGCGGAAACGCCGATGGACAAAACAACGCGCGTGGTGCGCAAGATTGTCGACGACGAGGCCGAGCTGCGCCATGCAAAGGTCGAGCGTCTTCGCAATGCGCGGCTGGAAAGAGAAGCGAACACCCCGGCTGAAGCTAGCCCGACAAAACCCGCCAAAAAGCGGTCGTAAGACCATCCGTTTCTGTTCTGAGTGACCAGGAACATATTGGACAATATTTCGGTTCGCAGTTTGACCGGACGTCCGCAAGTCCACTTACCCTGACAGGACGCCTTCATGACGCATTCGGACCAAGACGCAGAAAAAATTCACTACATCTGCCAGACCTATGTCGCGCAGAAACCGGGCCGTGACGGACAGGCAAACCTAAAAATTGCCAAGCAGTTCCAGTACACCACTGCGTCGGCGGCAGAAAACAGGGCCGAGCGTGAAGCGGAATCAGAGGAATGCGCCGGTGCGGATGCCTATATGGTCATCGAAGACCCGGCCACCGGCGAAGTCGGATCGCCTCGTTTCCTTGTGAGGCTAGGCGATGTGCCAGAGTTCGATGATTTCTAGAGATCAGTAACGCGCGCCCTTTGGTGGCGCTGAAATTCAACGCTGCGTTTGCGTTCACAGATGGCGATTCAGTGAAGTCCGTAGGTCTGTCCCGTAACCTGATGACCAAATGCAGAGATCGTACCCGCACAGAAAGTGGCCCGGTGCGGGGGAGGCATCGGGCCAGTTGGGTCAAGTCAGGTTTGAAGAGCAACGCTGAGGGACAGGAAGCGTTGCGCGGCTTGACCAGAAAAATCTTCGGATCGTGCTACCGCCGGTGCGTGTCGGACATCCGGATTGCGCGATCACGCAGGCCTGCACTGATGAGCGCCGGGTCCATGCTTGCCGGGCCGTATACCTCGCAAGGATAGCGGAATGTCCGTCCGTCGCGTGTGATGTCGACGGAGGCCTCGAAAGCGTGAGTCCGACCGTTGTAACGCAGGTTGTTAATACGCATTGTCTGTCTCCGTGTGACGGTTTCCATAAGACAAAGGTGTGCGTGATCGGCCCGCCGGACAAGCGGCCTCGCAACGGTGTGATGTTACGTGAATCGGCAGGAAGCTGCTTTGTTACAAAGCGTTACGCCGCTGTTGGAAATGTGGCGAGCATGCTTTCAACAACGCCACGTGGGTCCGCCGCTTGATAGACCGGACGTCCGACCACAAGGTAGTCTGAGCCATTATTTAAGGCGTCTGCCGGGGTCATTACCCGTTTCTGATCGCCCAGCGCAGCCCCTGCCGGACGCACGCCCGGTGTGACGATCAGGCGATGTGCGGATTCTGGCATTGCGCGGATCAGTGCTGCTTCCTGCGGGCTTGCGATCACACCGTCGGCACCGGCTTGAAACGCTTTTCCTGCCCGTTCCTGCACCAAATCTGTAACATTTCCGGCCTTGATACAGCCGTCATCAAGATCATCACGGTCCAGTGACGTCAGGATCGTGACCGCCAGGATCTTGAGGTTTGTGCCCGCCGCACCCTCTTTCGCGGCCTTCACCACGTGCGGATCGCCGTGAACGGTCAGAAAATCAAGATCGAATTGGGCAATCCCGCGCACTGCCGCTTCGACTGTATTGGCGATGTCGAAAAACTTCATATCCAAGAAGATCCGCTTTCCGTGGTCCTGTTTCAGCTCGTTTGCAAGTGCAAGCCCGCCGCCCGTCAACATGCCAAGACCGATCTTGTAGAAACTGACGCTGTCCCCAAGCTGTTCGGCCAGCGCCAAACCATCGAGCACATTTGGCACGTCAAGAGCAACGATCAGGCGGTCATCGGCAAGCATGGGATATCCTTTGCATCGGGGTCGCGTGTTCCTATCCGTGCGGCCGCGAAAATCCTAGCCGTAAATCAGGCATTCGCCGTTCGTTGCGTTGTTGATGAGTGCCACAACATCACCCGCACGTGCGTCGGTCAGTCCGAAAATACCTGAAATCGGCAATATCGCGACAGGGTCGGCGGGATCGTTAAGCTTGATAATGTCCTCGAACGAAGTCGCAGGCCCGGGACTGTCGTTTGCGCGGATGTAATTGGCCAGAATGGAATAAAGTCGCGGTGCGCTGAATTCTCTTTGCGTGGTCAGCGCCGGTTCGGATGCAAAAGTGACAGGCGGGTAGGTCATTGTGCAGGTCATATTGCCATCCGGACCAAGCACCACCTGACCGATCTGTCCAAAAGCCGCGCCGTCAGCGCCGGTTATTTGCACGACAATAGTGCCATGTGCATCGGGGTCTGCAGGTGGCTGGGGTGAGCAAGCAGTCAGCAGGATCAGGCAGGGGATGGCAGCTTTCATGCATTGATGGTGCGCCGCGCGCATGAGGTCGTCAACGCGCAAAAAACGCGACCTGTTCTGGGACAGGCCGCGCGAGTTTGCGCAGCGCCAGGCTGCGATGAACGACACGCATTGGTGCGCGAAGATGAAGACGATTCACTCGTAAACTGTTTGCGCGCCGGGTGCCGCGTCGGTGGGGACCGGTGGCGGCATGGTGCGCAGTTCGCGCACCGCCTGCGGGCTAAGCGGGAACAGGGGCCGTTCTGGCGCGTCCTGTTCCTGAAACTGGTCTTTCGTTTCCATACACCTGATATGGCCATTCTTTCTGTCCGAGACATCTGGGAGGTTTCGTAAAAATTTCCCCCATTCACACGCTGTGAATGCTGGATCGGGAACAACTTTGGGTGTTGTTGGTTTTTCGAGTAACTGAAGCAGAAAGGTATGACCAATGGCAGATTTGCCTCATGAACAAGAAAGCGGACGCAATCCACTGACACTTGTGGTGGGTATGGGTGCCGGTGTCGCAATCCTGATTGCGATCGGTATCGCCATGACCGAAGGCCCGAGCGGATCACAGGTTGGTGTGGCTGAGTCCCCAACCCAAACAAGTATCGAGGCGACAGTGCCTGCCGACATTCCGCAAAACGCGGACATTGTCGAGCCTGTCAGCGGCCGAAATGCCACACCGGCGGATACTGACGAGTTCACAACCGCTATCCCCGCTGGATCGGACACGAACACCAGCGCGGAAACCGAAACCCCTGCTGGCGTCGATCCGCAGCCAGTCGTCGACCCAGATGAAGGTGCAAAGCAGCGTGGCACTACTGAGGGCGACATGGGGTCTTTTTATCCCACAGTATCGGGTCCTGAAGGCCGCGATGGAGACCCGTTCACCACTGAATAAAAACCCTAGCGCGCCGGTCTTGTCCGGCGCGTGTTCTCTTCCCATATGAGATGTGAGGCCCGATCAGGGGCGTGCCGCCAAGCGGGCGCTATCCATCATGCGGGTGCTTTGTAAGGAGAGAACGTCATGAACCTTGAGAAGTTCACTGAGCGGTCGCGCGGCTTTTTTCAGGCAGCCCAGACCATCGCAATGCGCGAAAATCATCAACGCCTGACCCCTGAACATTTGCTGAAAGCGATCATGGACGATCCCGAAGGGATGGCGGCCAATTTGATCACAAAAGCGGCTGGCGATCCTGTTGCGGTCCGCACCGCGGTTGATGCTGCCGTTGCGAAGATTCCGCAGGTAACCGGTGATGCAGGTCAAGTCTATCTCGACAATCTGACCGGTAAGGTCATTGCCGAGGCAGAGAAGCTGGCCGGTAAAGCAGGTGACAGTTTCGTGCCGGTCGAACGCATTTTGACGGCGCTGGCAATCGTGAAATCGAAAGCAAAAGACGCCCTTGATGCCGGGAAAGTCACGGCACAAGGATTGAACGCTGCCATCAATGACATTCGCAAAGGCCGCACTGCCGACAGTGCGTCTGCCGAGGATGGCTATGATGCTTTGAAGAAATACGCGCGTGACCTGACCGAAGCGGCAGAGCAGGGCAAGATTGATCCGATTATCGGCCGCGACGAGGAAATCCGCCGCGCGATGCAGGTTTTGTCGCGTCGCACAAAAAACAACCCCGTTCTGATTGGTGAGCCGGGCGTTGGTAAGACTGCGATTGCTGAAGGTCTAGCCTTGCGCATTGTCAATGGTGACGTGCCCGAGAGCCTGAAGAACAAGAAGCTGATGGCGCTTGATATGGGTGCCCTGATCGCCGGTGCGAAATATCGGGGCGAGTTCGAGGAGCGCTTGAAGGCCATCCTGAAGGAAATCGAAGCCGCTGCTGGTGAGATCATCCTGTTCATCGACGAAATGCACCAGCTTGTCGGTGCCGGTAAGACGGATGGCGCAATGGATGCTGCCAACTTGATCAAGCCTGCGTTGGCTCGCGGTGAATTGCACTGCGTCGGTGCGACCACGCTGGATGAATATCGCAAGTATGTTGAAAAAGACGCTGCCTTGGCCCGTCGTTTCCAGCCTCTGGTTGTGGACGAGCCGACCGTCGTCGATACGATTTCGATCCTGCGCGGGATCAAGGAAAAGTACGAGCTTCATCACGGTGTGCGCATTTCGGATGCCGCGCTTGTGGCTGCTGCGACCTTGTCACATCGTTATATCACGGACCGTTTCCTGCCCGACAAGGCTATCGACCTGATGGACGAGGCGGCTTCGCGTCTGCGCATGGAAGTCGATTCAAAGCCAGAAGCGCTGGACGCTTTGGATCGCCAGATCATGCAGCTGCAGATCGAACAGGAAGCCTTGAAAAAGGAAGACGATGCTGCGTCCAAGGACCGGTTGACGAAGCTTGAAGAAGAGCTTGCCAATCTGCAGGAACGCGCGACCGAGATGGCTGCCAAATGGCAGGCGGAGCGCGACAAGCTGGAAGGATCGCGTGATCTGAAGGAACAGTTGGACCGTGCCCGGGCCGAGCTGGAAATCGCAAAGCGTGAAGGCAATCTCGCCAAGGCGGGTGAGCTGTCGTATGGCGTCATTCCCGAGTTGGAACGCAAGCTGGCCGAGACAGAAGGCAACGAAGACCTGATGGTCGAAGAGGCCGTTCGTCCCGAGCAGATTGCCGAAGTCGTCGAGCGTTGGACCGGTATTCCGACATCCAAGATGCTGGAAGGAGAGCGCGAAAAGTTGCTGCGCATGGAAGAAGAGCTGGGCAAGCGGGTTATCGGCCAGAAAACCGCCGTCAAATCCGTGGCCAATGCAGTTCGCCGTGCACGTGCCGGCCTAAACGACGAGAACCGCCCTTTGGGATCGTTCCTGTTTCTTGGACCAACCGGTGTTGGTAAGACAGAGTTAACCAAAGCTGTCGCCGAGTACCTCTTTGACGATGACAACGCGATGGTTCGCGTCGATATGTCGGAGTTCATGGAGAAACACGCGGTTGCCCGATTGATCGGTGCACCTCCGGGGTATGTTGGGTATGATGAAGGTGGCGTTCTGACCGAAGCTGTTCGGCGTCGCCCTTATCAGGTTGTCCTGTTCGACGAGGTTGAGAAGGCTCATCCGGATGTGTTCAACGTGCTGCTGCAGGTTCTTGATGATGGTGTGCTGACCGACGGTCAGGGTCGCACCGTGGACTTCAAGCAGACGCTTATCATCCTGACCTCGAACCTGGGGGCGCAAGCATTGAGCCAGCTGCCTGACGGGGCTGATGCATCGGACGCGAAACGGGATGTCATGGATGCCGTGCGCGCCCATTTCCGGCCTGAATTCCTGAACCGTCTGGACGAGACTGTCATATTTGACCGGCTCGCCCGTGAAGACATGGCGGGAATCGTGGAAATACAGCTGCGTCGTCTGGCCAAACGTTTGGCGGGCCGCAACATCACGCTTGAACTTGATGACAGCGCGAAAGCCTGGCTGGCTGATGAGGGCTATGATCCAGTCTTTGGTGCCAGACCGCTGAAGCGTGTTATCCAGCGTGCTTTGCAGGACCAACTGGCCGAGATGATCCTTGCCGGCGAAGTACTTGATGGGGCCACGGTACCTGTCAGTGCCGGTGCGGATGGTCTGATCGTGGGGGATCGTTTGTCCACGTCAGAGCGGCCAAGGCCGGATGATGCTGTCGTCCACTAACAATAAGGAAGGGGCCCGGACCGGGCCCCTTTTCTTATTGTAGTGCTGCCAGCAATGCCCGCGATGGCACACCTGTAATCGGCAGGCCCTGTTGGGTTTGGAAAGCGCGAATTGCCCGTTCTGTTCCGCCGCCAATCACACCGTCGATTGACCCGACATCATAGCCGCGCCGCGCGAGACCGCGTTGCAGTGCCTGTCGGTCAGCTTTGGTCAGTCCGTTTTCATCAGGCGGGAAGCTGCCTCGTAACGGGCCGGCCCCGCCAATCCTGTCTGCCAGATGCCCGACACCGATCGCGTAGAAATCGGAGTTGTTATAGGTTTTGATGACGTTGAAATTGCGTGTCACCACAAATCGTGCGCCCCCTGCCTGCGGCTGGACGATGCGCCCGGCTGGACCGCCAGTGCCTTCCTCGGATCCCCAAGCGAGACCGTTCTGCCAGCCGTTGCGCGAAAGATAGGCTGCTGTCGAAGCGAGGCTGTCACTTGGATCATCGCTCCAGATGTCGCGTCGTCCGTCGCCGGTAAAATCGACTGCAAAAGATTGATACGAAGTCGGGATGAATTGCGTATGTCCCATCGCTCCGGCCCAGCTGCCCTTCATCTGGTCCGCAGACGTATCGCCATTTTCAAGAATGCGCAGGGCCGCGCGGAGCTGGTCTTCATAGAATGCGCCACGCCGTCCGTCGAAGGCCAGCGTTGAGGTGGCGGAGATCACGGGAATGTCGCCTTTTTTCTCGCCATATTGGCTTTCTACGCCCCAGATCGCGCAGACAATCCGCGCGTCAACGCCATACCGTGATTGGACCGCTGACAGGATATTTGCGTAGCGCGCATAGGCCGAACGCCCCTTGGCAACCCGATCATCGGACACAGCGATAGAAAGGTAGTCTTCGAGGGTTCGCCGTGTCTGGATCTGATTGCGGTCGCGCGTGATAACCCCGGGCAGGTAGCCTGCATTCGCAAACGCCGCGTTCAGCGTCGCCGGAGAGATTCCGCTGACACGATTGCGAAAATTCGCAACCCAGGCGTCATAGGCCGGGTTGGGTTGTGGTTGTAGATCAGCGGATAGCGCTGCCCGACCGACAGTCTGCGCGCCACTGCTGCACGCGCTGAGACCAAGACTGGCGAGGGACAGGGTGAAAAGGCGACGATCAATGTTCATGGGTTCAGACAATCATGATTTTCCGCCGGACTGCCAGTCCAAAACACTGATCTGCGCAAGAGATTGCTGGGCAGGCCGAAACCTGCCCAGCGATGTGAGTCAGAGGATGAAATCATCCTTGCCAATCCGGTGCGGGCCGGTTCCGACTAGGGCCAGTTTGTCGTTGCCCCGATCGATGCGGGTGACGAGCCGATTGCCGCTGATGTCATGCGCGACATCTGCAAAGCTGTCGAACCTGTAGTCGCTGAGGTCGATCTGATCATTGTCGCGTCGGTCGAAGTCATAGATGACATCCCGCCGGTTGCCTTCGGTGAAGACGAAAGTGTCGTTATCATTGCAACCATACAAAAGGTCGTTGTCCGCACCGACGTTGATCATGTCATTGCCATCACCACCGTCGATCGGGTCTCGTCTTGACCGACCTAGCAGCAGATCGCGACCGCCTTCGCCTGACGATGCCATCGCCGCCGCCTGCGCTGATGCGGTCGTTTCCGTCACCGGCAAGTACAACGTTTGCAACCGAGTCCGCATGGATAAAATCGCTACCGCCTTTGGCGTCAATGAAGTCCTCGCCCGAAGCGATTTAAGCAATGGTTGGCTTGATGTTATTTCCCTATGTCGTCGCCGGAACGGGGACTGTTGTTCGACCTATGACGGTCGATAGAAAAAGGGCGTCCTGTTGATCAGGACGCCCCAGAGTCGTTCTTAGCTTGCTGGCAGGATCACGGCATCGATGACGTGGATTACGCCGTTCGATGCTTCGATGTCTGCGGTCGTGACGTTGGCTTCGTTCACTGTAACACCGCCTTCGGTGCCGATGGTGATGTCCGCACCGTTCACGGTTGTCGCTGTCATGCCGTCAGACAAGTCTGTCGACATTACTTTGCCCGCAACAACGTGGTAGGTGAGGATCGCGGCGAGTGCTTCCGGATCGGCCAGCAGTCCTTCGACTGTACCTTCCGGCAGTGCTGCGAATGCCTCGTCTGTTGGTGCGAAAACTGTGAACGGGCCTTCGCCTTTCAAAGTATCCACGAGGCCGGCAGCTTCTACAGCTGCGACGAGTGTGGTGAATGTTCCGGCTTCAACGGCTGTATCCACGATGTCCATGGAGTGGCCGTCAGCGAAAGCTGCTGTTGCCATTGTGGATGCAGCTGTAACCGCAATAAATGTTCTACGAAGCATATGTGGGTCTCCCATAAGATGCATCTGCCATGATTGGCATTACCGTTCTTACGGGTCGCATTGTCCTTGGATCATAGGGGGATTTCGCCGACATGACTTGACGGGAAACTGCAAAAACCTAAGCCAGCGCAACATACGGTTTCCAGTCACAGTTATGTTATTCTCCGTGATGATCTTGCGTGGAAAACAGGCGTGACTTGACCCTGTCCCCCCGCCGTCGTTTGCTGCGCGCACCCTATGTTGTACCGCGGAGATTCAAATGTTTTCAGATCTGACGATCAATATCATTTCCGCACTCGCCGTTCTCTTTATTGTCGTTATCGGGCTTGTCGCGCTGACGGTCGTGGTGCTGTTCGTTATCGACAAGACACAGCGCGCCGACGCGATCCGCCGCAATTATCCGGTGCTTGGCCGCTTTCGCCATCTGTTCACTGAACTTGGCGAATTCTTTCGTCAGTATTTCTTTGCGATGGACCGCGAGGAACTGCCGTTCAACCGGGCTCAGCGTGAATGGGTTCGTCGCGCGGGCGAGGGCGAAAGCAACACTGTCGCTTTTGGGTCCACCCGCAGCCTTTCGGCACCCGGCACACCGATCTTCGTCAATGCGGCCTTTCCCCCATTGGACGAGCAGGCCGCAAAGACCAAGCCGATGCAGATTGGTCCACACGCACGCAAACCTTATCTTGCGACCTCGATCTTCAATCTGTCTGGAATGAGTTACGGTGCGATTTCGAAACCCGCCGTGCAGGCCTTGAGCCGCGGCTGCAAGGAGGCTGGCATCTGGATGAACACGGGCGAGGGTGGCCTGAGCCCTTATCATCTGGAAGGTGGTTGCGATATCGTCTTCCAGATGGGTACAGCGAAATACGGTGTACGCGACGCCTATGGGCATCTGGATGATGCCAAGCTGCGCGCGCTTGCCGACAATCCGCAGGTTAGGATGATTGAAATCAAGCTGGCCCAAGGTGCAAAACCCGGCAAGGGGGGCATTCTGCCGGGATCAAAGGTCACACCGGAGATTGCCGATATCCGCGGCATCCCTGAAGGCCAGACAAGCTATTCGCCAAACCGTCACAAAGAGGTCGATGATTTTTCCGATCTGCTGGATTTCGTCGACCATGTCCGCGAGGTCAGCGGCCTGCCGACGGGGATCAAGACGGTTTATGGCAATGGTGAGTCATTTTCCGAGCTATTTGCGCTGATCCAGCAGCGTGGAGCCGAGTGTGCGCCAGACTTCATAACACTTGATGGTGGTGAGGGGGGCACGGGTGCTTCGCCTATGCCGTTGATGGACCTTGTGGGCGTATCCATCCGCGAGGCATTGCTGCATGTCGCGCGGTTGCGCAATGAGGCGGGTTTGAAAGAACGTGTCCGCCTGATTGCGAGTGGGAAGCTGGTGAATCCCGGCGATATTGCCTGGGCGATGTGTGCGGGTGCCGATTTTGTCACGTCGGCCCGTGGATTCATGTTCAGCCTCGGCTGTATTCAGGCCCTGAAGTGCAACAAGAACACATGCCCTACTGGCATCACGACCCATAATCCTCGTTTCCAGAAGGGCCTTGTTGTCGAGGAGAAATACAAGCGCATTGCCCGGTATGCACAAGGCATCACTGAAGAGGTGGAAATCATCGCCCATTCTGTTGGCGTCACCGAACCGCGCCTGATGCGTCGCAAGCATGTGCGCATCGTGCAGGCCGATGGCAGTTCTGTTCCTCTTGATGTCATTGACGATCGTTACAAGGAACTGGCGGCATCGTGAGCCCCATTTCAATTCACATTCTGTATAGAGGCCCTAAGTAAGTAGTGAATTGAAGACTGGAGACGCTCGAATGGCATATCGCTGGACAAACGACCTGACCGTGGCGGATGTGACGCCGAAAGCGGCATATCTCAACCGACGCCAGATTCTGGCTGGCACGATGGGTCTTGGCGCGATTGCTGCTGCAGGTATTGCTGAAGGTGCGACTGACCTTGAACCCAACACGTTCGAAGAGATCACCAGCTACAATAACTATTACGAGTTCGGAACCGGCAAAAGCGACCCGGCAGACAACGCCGGTGCGCTTGTCACTTCGCCATGGTCGATCAAGGTCGACGGTCTAGTCGACAATCCTGGCGATTACGCATTGGATGATCTGCTTGACGGTCTCACTGTCGAGGACCGTATCTATCGTTTCCGCTGTGTTGAGGCTTGGTCCATGGTCATTCCGTGGAACGGGATCGAGTTGGCCGATATCCTCAATAAGGTCGGCGTAAAGCCAGAAGCCAAGTATGTCGCGTTTGAAACCGTGGTCCAGCCGGAAAACATGATTGGCGTGCAGCGCCGTGTGTTGGATTTCCCTTATGTCGAAGGTCTGCGCATTGACGAGGCCATGCATCCGCTCACACTGATGGCCACCGGCATCTATGGCGAACCTATTCCGAACCAGAATGGTGCTCCGATCCGTCTGGTGGTGCCTTGGAAGTACGGTTTCAAATCAATCAAATCGATCGTCCGCATTTCACTGACCGATCAGGAGCCGCCGATCAGCTGGAACAAGGCCAACCCGCGCGAGTACGGCTTCTATAGTAATGTGAACCCAGAAGTAGATCACCCACGCTGGTCACAGGCCACTGAACGCCGCATCGGAGGTGGGATCTTTGCATCCCGTCAGGACACGCTGATGTTCAATGGCTATGATGAGGTCGCGAGCCTGTATGACGGCATGGACCTGCGGGAAAACTTCTAAACCATGGTGTCGGCCATCAACACCGGTCTGCGCAAGGTTCCAGCGTGGACTATATATATAGTCTGCGCTGCTTATGTTGGTTGGCAGTTCTGGCTAGCCGCCACGCAACAGGGTGCTTACCTCGTCGAACCTATCAATGTGCTGGAACGCGCATACGGGGAGATGGCGCTTAAGCTGATTGTTGTCGGGCTATTTGTGACCCCTTTGCGCAATTGGTTCGGTCTGAACCTACTGCGGTTCCGCCGGGCGATTGGGGTCAGCGCCTTTTTTCTGGTGCTTGCCCACTTCCTGGTTTTCGCGATTCTCGACGTGCAGAGTGTAGCCCGCGTATGGGAAGAAGTTGTGAAGCGTCCCTATGTGACCGTTGGTATGGCCTCATTCCTGATGTTGTTGCCGCTTGCAGTGACATCGAACAATCTGTCCGTGCGTAAGTTGGGCGCTGCTGCTTGGCGCAAACTGCACAAGCTGACATATCCGGCCGCGATTCTCGGGGCAATTCACTATCTTTGGCTGGTCAAAGGCTTTCAGATCGAGCCGATTATCTATCTCGCGGTGATTTGCGGCCTTGTCGCGATGCGATTCATCCCGAAAAACCGCAAGTCCGAGACTGCGCGCGCGTGAATCGCTGTCGGACGATAGAGAATCCTTTGAAAATGACCCTGTCAAAGTGCCGATTCACTGATTGTGGACACGTGAATCACGACTCATCGGACTGATTCATCGCGATTCATCTGCAAATTTACGTTTTGGTCACGCTGATCCAGCGCGACTCTTGTGGGGAAACTTGTGGATAACCCCAAATGTTGTTTTCCTTGTTTAATTTCTGCACAAGAAAGTTGCATACGGACGTAGGGTCCGCGAACATAAATTGCCCTAACCCCCCAAAAACATGAGCAAAATCAGGTTTTTTGGAAAAAATGCATTTTTGTGAAAAAAAGGGGTTGCGGGTACCAGTCACTAACCGTAGAACCCCCCTCACCGGCGGCGCTAACAAGCACCAACGGGACGCCAGACGGACCAGACAGACGCGGAAACGCGGACAGACGGGAAGCGAGGCGGATAAGAATATCAGAGGTATTAGGGCGGGGCGCGCCAAAGAAGTTAGGGCGCATCCAGTCTCTTTTGTCCTCAACGCTGTTTGAAATTGATAGTATCTGAAGAGATATGTGGGCGGTTTGGTTCATTCGATGGATCGACGTCTGTATATCGCGCTAGTAGGGGCAACCCGATGATCTAGTGTCAGCTTCACTGTTTGTACGGCTTTCGGTACCTTTGGTACCAAAGCACAACAAACAGAGACTGTTCGATCATGTGTCCTAGCCGGCGCATGAGAGAACGATGTGCAGAGGTTCAATCGTCAAGGATAGCATCGCAAGATGCTTTCAACTTGAGAGTTTGATCCTGGCTCAGAACGAACGCTGGCGGCACGCCTAACACATGCAAGTCGAGCGCTACCTTCGGGTGGAGCGGCGGACGGGTTAGTAACGCGTGGGAACATACCCTTTTCTGCGGAATAGCCTTTGGAAACGAAGAGTAATACCGCATACGCCCTTCGGGGGAAAGATTTATCGGTGAAGGATTGGCCCGCGTTAGATTAGATAGTTGGTGGGGTAATGGCCTACCAAGTCTACGATCTATAGCTGGTTTGAGAGGATGATCAGCAACACTGGGACTGAGACACGGCCCAGACTCCTACGGGAGGCAGCAGTGGGGAATCTTAGACAATGGGCGAAAGCCTGATCTAGCGATGCCGCGTGAGTGACGAAGGCCTTAGGGTCGTAAAGCTCTTTCGCCAGGGATGATAATGACAGTACCTGGTAAAGAAACCCCGGCTAACTCCGTGCCAGCAGCCGCGGTAATACGGAGGGGGTTAGCGTTGTTCGGAATTACTGGGCGTAAAGCGCACGTAGGCGGATTGGAAAGTTAGAGGTGAAATCCCAGGGCTCAACCCTGGAACTGCCTTTAAAACTATCAGTCTAGAGTTCGAGAGAGGTGAGTGGAATTCCGAGTGTAGAGGTGAAATTCGTAGATATTCGGAGGAACACCAGTGGCGAAGGCGGCTCACTGGCTCGATACTGACGCTGAGGTGCGAAAGTGTGGGGAGCAAACAGGATTAGATACCCTGGTAGTCCACACCGTAAACGATGAATGCCAGACGTCAGGGGGCTTGCCCTTTGGTGTCACACCTAACGGATTAAGCATTCCGCCTGGGGAGTACGGTCGCAAGATTAAAACTCAAAGGAATTGACGGGGGCCCGCACAAGCGGTGGAGCATGTGGTTTAATTCGAAGCAACGCGCAGAACCTTACCAACCCTTGACATCCTGGGACCGCTAGAGAGATCTAGTTTTCACTTCGGTGACTCAGTGACAGGTGCTGCATGGCTGTCGTCAGCTCGTGTCGTGAGATGTTCGGTTAAGTCCGGCAACGAGCGCAACCCACATCTTTAGTTGCCAGCAGTTCGGCTGGGCACTCTAAAGAAACTGCCCGTGATAAGCGGGAGGAAGGTGTGGATGACGTCAAGTCCTCATGGCCCTTACGGGTTGGGCTACACACGTGCTACAATGGTGTCTACAGTGGGTTAATCCCCAAAAGACATCTCAGTTCGGATTGGGGTCTGCAACTCGACCCCATGAAGTCGGAATCGCTAGTAATCGCGTAACAGCATGACGCGGTGAATACGTTCCCGGGCCTTGTACACACCGCCCGTCACACCATGGGAGTTGGTTCTACCCGACGACGCTGCGCTAACCCTTCGGGGAGGCAGGCGGCCACGGTAGGATCAGCGACTGGGGTGAAGTCGTAACAAGGTAGCCGTAGGGGAACCTGCGGCTGGATCACCTCCTTTCTAAGGATTTTCCTAGTATCTTGAGCTTGCTCTTGATCGTGGAAAACTTAGCAGTCGGCAAACAAAGCCGGCATATTCAGGCACTGCTTTCCGTGCAGTGACCTGCGGACCGAGCCGTCCTCATATCTCTTCAGTTTCAAACACGGGTTACCACCCGTCATGGGTCGGTAGCTCAGGTGGTTAGAGCGCACGCCTGATAAGCGTGAGGTCGGAGGTTCAAGTCCTCCTCGACCCACCACAATTCCTTCGGGAAGTTTGGGGCGTTAGCTCAGCTGGGAGAGCACCTGCTTTGCAAGCAGGGGGTCATCGGTTCGATCCCGATACGCTCCACCATTTCCGATTTGACCGTTAAGCAGTTCGCTGTTTTGCCGTCCAATCGGACGAAACACCTTCTTCGGAAGGTTTGACATCGTATAGAGAGATTACAACATCAGAATAGATGGCTGTCCGCGTAAGGATAAGCCGCCGGGTTCGACCCGGAAGTCTATTTTGTTCCAAGTCAAGTACACTAACCGGAACAGCAGTAATGCTGTTCGAACTAGGTCAGTTGCGAACCAGCGGCTGACTTAGCAATTGTATGCATTTTGATTTGCCAAGCATCATCTTCGGATGTTGTTTGGTATGGCCCCATTGACCTTATACAAAAGGGGGGCCGCTGAAAAAGTCTGACTTTTTCTGGATCAAATCAAGCGCGAAAAGGGCGTTTGGTGGATGCCTTGGCAGTAAGAGGCGATGAAAGACGTGATACTCTGCGATAAGCCATGGGGAGCTGAGAATAAGCTTTGATCCATGGATTTCTGAATGGGGCAACCCACCTGATACTTTGTTATTATTACTCTTCGGGGTGATTAATAATGAGGTAAACCAGGTATTTTTAACCTGAATACATAGGGTTAAAAAAGCAAACCCGGGGAACTGAAACATCTAAGTACCCGGAGGAAAGGAAATCAACAGATACTTCCCTAGTAGCGGCGAGCGAACGGGAACCAGCCGAGCCATGAGTGTGATTAGAATGTGTTGGAAAGCACAACCAGAGTGGGTGACAGTCCCGTATAAGAAGCATGATTGGACGTATTAAGTAGGGCGGAACACGTGAAATTCTGTCTGAACATCGGAGGACCACCTTCGAAGGCTAAGTACTCCTTACTGACCGATAGCGAACCAGTACCGTGAGGGAAAGGTGAAAAGCACCCCGACGAGGGGAGTGAAACAGTACCTGAAACCGAACGCCTACAATCAGTTGGAGGGCCCTCGAGGCCTGACAGCGTACCTTTTGTATAATGGGTCATCGACTTAGTCTGTCTAGCAAGCTTAAGCCGTTAGGTGTAGGCGCAGCGAAAGCGAGTCTTAATAGGGCGAATGAGTTAGACGGATTAGACCCGAAACCGAGTGATCTAGGCATGTCCAGGATGAAGGTAAGGTAACACTTACTGGAGGTCCGAACCCACACCTGTTGAAAAAGGTCGGGATGAGGTGTGCCTAGGGGTGAAAGGCCAATCAAACTCGGAGATAGCTGGTTCTCTGCGAAATCTATTTAGGTAGAGCGTCATCCGAATACCCTCGGGGGTAGAGCACTGGATGGGTAATGGGGCCCCACAGGCTTACTGATCCTAACCAAACTCCGAATACCGAGGAGTACTAGATGGCAGACACACAGCGGGTGCTAACGTCCGTTGTGGAGAGGGAAACAACCCTGACCTACGACTAAGGCCCCTAATTCATGGCTAAGTGGGAAAGCAGGTGGGACGACCAAAACAACCAGGAGGTTGGCTTAGAAGCAGCCATCCTTTAAAGATAGCGTAACAGCTCACTGGTCTAAATAAGTTGTCCTGCGGCGAAGATGTAACGGGGCTCAAGCCATGAGCCGAAGTCTAGGATGCAATTTATTGCATGGTAGCAGAGCGTAGTGTGACATAACTCCATGTCTCTTTTGCGGCTTTCGGGCTGTATTGGAGACGCGGAGTTTTCTGTGAAGCCGGCGTGTGAGCGATCCGGTGGAGAGATCACTAGTGAGAATGATGACATGAGTAGCGACAAAGGGAGTGAGAGACTCCCTCGCCGAAAGTCCAAGGGTTCCTGCTTAAAGCTAATCTGAGCAGGGTAAGCCGACCCCTAAGGCGAGGCCGAAAGGCGTAGTCGATGGGAACCAGGTTAATATTCCTGGGCCATGGAGTGGTGACGGATCTCGAAGGTAGTTCATCCTTATCGGATTGAATGGGCTGCTTAGAGGTTCCTGGAAATAGCCCTCCTTTAAGATCGTACCCTAAACCGACACAGGTGGACTGGTAGAGAATACCAAGGCGCTTGAGAGAACCACATTTAAGGAACTCGGCAAAATACCTCCGTAAGTTCGCGAGAAGGAGGCCCGATTAGTAGGCAACTATTGGTCGGGGGCACAAACCAGGGGGTGGCGACTGTTTACTAAAAACACAGGGCTCTGCGAAGTCGCAAGACGACGTATAGGGTCTGACGCCTGCCCGGTGCCTGAAGGTTAAAAGGAGGAGTGCAAGCTCCGAATTGAAGCCCAGGTAAACGGCGGCCGTAACTATAACGGTCCTAAGGTAGCGAAATTCCTTGTCGGGTAAGTTCCGACCTGCACGAATGGCGTAACGACTTCCCCGCTGTCTCAAATGTGGACTCAGCGAAATTGAATTGCCTGTCAAGATGCAGGCTACCCGCGGTTAGACGGAAAGACCCCATGCACCTTTACTACAGCTTCGCATTGGCATCAGGCACAGTATGTGCAGGATAGGTGGTAGGCTTTGAAGCAGGAACGCCAGTTTCTGTGGAGCCTCCCTTGAGATACCACCCTTATTCTGCTTGATGTCTAACCGCGGCCCGTTATCCGGGTCCGGGACCATGCGTGGTGGGTAGTTTGACTGGGGCGGTCGCCTCCCAAACAGTAACGGAGGCGCGCGAAGGTTGGCTCAGAGCGGTCGGAAATCGCTCGTTGAGTGCAATGGCAGAAGCCAGCCTGACTGCGAGACTGACAAGTCGAGCAGAGTCGAAAGACGGCCATAGTGATCCGGTGGTCCCGAGTGGAAGGGCCATCGCTCAACGGATAAAAGGTACGCTGGGGATAACAGGCTGATGGTGCCCAAGAGTCCATATCGACGGCACCGTTTGGCACCTCGATGTCGGCTCATCTCATCCTGGGGCTGGAGCAGGTCCCAAGGGTACGGCTGTTCGCCGTTTAAAGAGGTACGTGAGCTGGGTTTAGAACGTCGTGAGACAGTTCGGTCCCTATCTTCCGTGGGTGTAGGATACTTGAAAGGAGTTGCCCCTAGTACGAGAGGACCGGGGTGAACGATCCACTGGTGGACCAGTTGTCGTGCCAACGGCAGTGCTGGGTAGCTATGATCGGACAGGATAACCGCTGAAGGCATCTAAGCGGGAAGCCCCCCTTGAAACAAGGTATCCCTGAGAGCCGAGGTAGACCACCTCGTCGATAGGCCGGAGATGTAAGCGTAGTGATACGTTCAGTTGACCGGTACTAATTGCTCGATAGGCTTGATTTGATCCAGTAATAGCTGGACTGAAGTCAAGATACATACACAACTACAGTCGTACGCGACTTGGAACTGATGTTGTTCTTTTGGTGTGGTGGTAATAGCGTGAGCAAAACACCCGATCCCATCCCGAACTCGGCCGTTAAGTGCCACTGCGCTGATGGTACTGCGTCTTAAGACGTGGGAGAGTAAGTCACTGCCACACCTAACGAGCAACATCATGTAATCTCTCTTACGATTTCACCTCAAATTCTACGATATGAGGTGTGCTTTTGGCGCGGGATGGAGCAGCCCGGTAGCTCGTCAGGCTCATAACCTGAAGGTCGTAGGTTCAAATCCTACTCCCGCAACCAAAAATGCCGCCCTTCGGGGCGGTTTTTTGTTGTTTGCCCGGCAGTTTTCGAACAATGTCTTATAGCGACACAGGATTGTCCGCGACCAATCACTAATTCAGTCGCCGGAACCGCCTGTCTGCGGCAGAATAGCGACGTTCACTCTTTTTCGAGACGGCAGCGTGACCTCGGGGCACGTCTTGGTTGCAATGGATTAGCTAACTCCTAAGATGCTGCTAAATTTACCTCCTTTCAGGTTTTTATCATGCACACTGTTCCCTCCTCGCGCCTGGCTCTCACCCGCAAATCGCGGCTCAATTCCTCGACTGCGATCAGCATGGTGCTGGTTACAGCGACGATCTTGGGGGGCGCGACGACGGCATTCGCCCAAGCGGACCTGACGATCGATACCAGCGTCTCGACCGACTGGGATGAGGATGGTCCGGGTCCAGAAACAGAAAACTGGTTCGATGGGATCGGTCTGACGTCGTTCAATGATGGGGACAATGTTACCTTTGACAGCAATGGTACCCAGATAACCCTGAAAGAGGACCTGATCGGACGGACCATCACATTCAACGCAGCGTCTGGCGAATTCGAAATCGTCGAAGATGACGGTGACCAGGAAATTATGGTTTCCGATAGCTTTGATCTTGAGATCAACGTGTTGAGTGGAACAGCGGCGCTGAATGTGGATGTGCGTTCCGTGGACGGATTCAACAATCCCACCGACGAGGTTGTCGCGATCAACCGTGGTGCCGGGGCCACTGGTGAACTGACCTCGTTTGAGGACTTCTTTACCGATGTTGAAGTTTACGGTGGCACGTTCACGCTGGAATCCGACGGTGGTAGCATGAACGGCAGCACGAAAGAGGCGCTGCGCGTCTTTGGCGGGCAGGTCAACATCAATGACGGTGCCGTGGTTGTCGGTGGTTTGCGCATTCAGGATGGCGGCACACTGGACAATAATGCCGGTGGCGAAATCCGACAGATTGCGCGGGTCCGCGAGAACGGCACGCTGAACGCCAATGGCGGTGTATTCGAAAGCAATATTCTGGTCGACGGATCAGGCGCTGTCGCGAACATCAACGCCAATACGTCGGCTGACGTCGACATGGAAGAAGGCACGTTGACGGTCAACGACACCTTCACACTGACCGGCGACATTGATCTGAACGGCGGTACCGTCATCAACAACGAAACCATTGATGGCGAAATCGACATGGATGGTGGCGTGCTGACGAATGCGGCAGGATCAAACATCACCGGTCGCGTCGATCTGGACGGTGGTACGATCAACGCCGATGGCGGAACCTTTGACGACGATATCGATGCAGATGGTGGTCGGATCAACGTGAATGTTACGCAAGATCTGCAGATATTGAACGATACGAACAACGGCAGCGATATTCGTGTTGGTGCCGGTGTGGAGTTGCAGGGCGATTTTACAAACGAGTCCGGCAGTCTGTCTGTCGCCGCAACTGGATCTGTGGCGGAGGAAATCATCCTAAACGGCGGCACAGTCAATGCGGACGGCGGCACGTTTAGCAATGGTATCCAGCTGAACGATGGTACGTTGAGCATCAATGCCAACATGACCGAAGATTTTCTGAACGATAATTCGACCGACATTATCGTCACGAACGGTGCGACGCTGACAGGTACTGTTATGAACACAGGTACCACTGCCACGGTCGGCGCATCAACTGGCGGTGACATCGCTGGACTGGTGACCTTGGATGCAGGGTCCGTGATCGCTGATGGCGGTACGTTCAGCGGTGGCCTTGATTTGAACGCTGGCACTGTCGAGGTCACCGGTGACCTGACAGATGCCCTGACCAATGACGCAGAGACTGTGATCAATGTTCAAAACGGTGGTGATATTCAATCTGCGGTCGCAAATACCAGTGCAGACGCTGTCATCAACAATTTCACCGGCGGAAGCATCACGGGTGTAGTGACAATGACTGACGGCACGTTGAATGCCGAAGGTGGAACATTCGGTCCCGGAAGCGTCCTGTTTCAAGGCGGTGACGTAAATATTAACGAAGCAACCACCCTTGATGTCTTTAACCAAGGGTCCCGCGTGACAGTGAATGCGCAGCTGACAGACGATGTGGTCAATGACAGCGGAACATTCGTAAACAACGACGTCGTCAACGGGACTGTGACTGTCGATGGTGGACGTTTTGAGCAGGACGCGGGTAGTGTCACAGGCCTTGTCACACTGAATGACGGTCGCATTGTTGTCGAGGACGGTACTTTTACAGCTGGGCTTGACGCCGACGGCGGTTCAGTCGGCATTACAGGTCTGTTGACCGGTGACATCAATGCGAATGGGTCCGACGTTTCGATCGCAACCGCGGGTGAGGTTGCCGGCGACATTATCACGGACAACGCAACGATGCGCCTACGCGGCACCTTGACCGGCGCATTGCGTGTCGATGGCGGCGAGGCCGACATCACCGGCGAAATCACGGAAACACTGACGCAGGAAGGTGGCCTCACGCGCGTTTTCGACGGTGCTGAAATCGATGGTGAGACATCTGTAAATGGCGGCGCACTTGTTGCGCGCGGCGGCACTTTTAACTCTGACGTAAACATCGACGGCGGCGGCCGTATTTATATCAATGACAGCAGCACACAGTCCGGCGATGTTTTTGCCGTTGTGCGCAATCAGGGTGGCCGTGTCTTTATTCGTGATGGTGGTGATCTGAACGGTCAGCTGGCAAACGAAACCGGAAATACATCCTTGCGCGGTCGTGTGACAGGAACGATGGACATTTCCGGCGGCACCGTAACTGCCCGCGATGCGGCCCGCGTCACATCCGATACCAATGTGAGTGGGTCCGGTACACTTGTTGTCGCGCGGGGTGTCTTTTCAAACCGCGTACGCGCGACAGGTGGCGGAACTGTCGAGACGACCGGAACAATGACGGGCGATATCGAAAATGATGGTGGCGTCCTTGATCTTGGCGCAACGATCAACGGCAGCGTTTCGAACGAGGAAGGTAGTGCCGTTTCCAACGCTACGATTAACGACACATTGTCCATCACTGGAGGCGATTTCCTGCAGACTGGCGGTGAGGTCACGGGCCAGACCACAGTGGATGGTGGTGATCTGACGGCGAGCGGTGGATCGTTCTCTGGCGGTATCGACGCTGAGTCAGGTCTTGTATCAATCACTGGTAACGTCGACACGGAGGAGCTGACCGTCGACGGTGGAGATTTGTTGGTTTCAGCAGCAGGCATCCTTCAGGGCGACGTTGACTATGATGGCGGTTCGATGCTGATCGCAGGCACCGTTGATGGTGACGTCGCGATTTCTGATCTTGGTGCTCGTACCGTAGTGGGATCGGAAGTGACGGGACGCGTCGTTCTGTCGGATGGGCGTATCGATGCTGATGGCGGCACTTTTGGTGATGGCATTCGCAATAACGGTGGGCGTGTCGTCGTTGGCGATGCCACAACAGGCGATATCCGCAACAATTCCGGTACATTTGTACTCCGCACGGTTGCGACGCTGGACGGCGATCTGCGCAACAATGACAGCGCACTTCATAACGGAGAACTGACAGGAAACGTAACTAATTCAGGCGCTTACCGTGCCAATGGTGTGACCAATGGTGCCGTTACGAATGAAGATGGTGGCGAATACAACGTGGTTGCTGCTGCTGAAATTACGGGCGGCCTTACGAATGAATCTGGCGGCCAGGTCAATCTTGAAGGAACTCTTGCATCTGACCTCGTCAATGAACTGGGTGGCGAAGTGAACTTCGACAGCGCAACGCTGGATGGCAGTCTGACCAATTTGGGCACCGTGTTCAGTGACGGCAATTCCTTTGTTACCGGTGACTCTGTCAATGACGGGACCATTACAATCAACACCGGAACTCTGACGTTCCAGGGGGTGTTCCAGAACAACAGCCCCAACACTCTGAACGTTGAAGAAGGTGCGACTGTCACTGCAGACGGTTTTGTGAACGGTGTAGACGGTCGGATCGTGAATGCGGGCACGTTGTTGGGCGATATCATCAACAATGGTGTCATCGAGAGCAATGGAGGCATTTTCTCTGGATCGCTTGATAATAGCGGCGACATTGGTGTTGAAGGTGAGTCCGATCTGACGTTCTCGGGCGGCCTTGTGAACAATGGCCTGGTCGATCTGACAGGTGACGGCAATACGAACAACGTGCTGACGGTCGGTGGAACCGGCCTGTCTGGTAGCGGTCGATATATCCTGGACATCAATCTGGAGGATGAGGCCGGTGGCCTTGGCCAGAGCGATTATATTATCGCGGAAGCCGGCGCGCCAGTAACGGGCAATCTTGAGTTTTCATTCAACGTGATTGCTGAAGGTGGTCAACAGTTTGCGGATATTCCAATCCTCATCGTCGATCCTGATGCGGACAACAGCTTTACGTTTTCACCTACCAACGTCACCGATCCCGGCGATGCTGTAATCTATTCCATCTTGCGTGATAACAGCACTGGCAATCTTGTCGTCACTGACCTGTTGAACCCGGGTGTTGGTGCACTGGCGGGAAGCGTCGTTCTGTCGCAATCGCTGATCGGATCTGTCATCAACCGTCCTTCCAGCCCGTTCGTCAACGGACTGGCATATGACGACGAGAATCCGTGTGGCTTTGGCGGCTGGGCGCGTGCCATTGGCGGGTCTGCTGATGCGAATGGCCGGATTGACCAAGTGAACGATGCCGCGGGTAACGTTTCGTTTGAGAGCGAGATTTCTGCTAACTACTACGGTTTCCAGGTTGGCGGTGACTATGCCTGCTTCAACGGCTTCTACAAAGGCTGGGACATCGCCGGTGGTGGTATTGCCGGTATTAACCAAGGGTCTTCCAGCCAGCCGATCTTTGCCTTCGACCCCAATTCCGAGACTGGTTCCAGCGATGCGCTTATCGCCACAACCAACGTCGATTTTACCCAGACCTATGCGGGTATCTATGCGACGGCGGTGCGTGATCGTTTTGCGGCTGAACTGCAGTACCGGATCGAAACCACCGACTTTGAAGCAAACAACGATGCAACTGGCAGCCTCGCTCTGACCGACACCACGTTCGGCAGTGACTCCAGCACATTCAGTGGTTCGTTCAGCTATGCCCTGTCGGTTCCGAATACGGAGCTGTCTTTTGTGCCTGTTGCCGGTTTCGCCTATACACAGATTTCGCCTGAAGAGATTTCCTTTGATGACGGTGGTACTGTGCAGATTGAGGACTTTACCTCCGAAGTCGTCTTTGTGGGCGGAACATTGTCGCGCACGAAGTTCGGTGAGGACGGAACAACAGCTTTGAACCAGTTCGTCACGGCGACTTACTACAACGAAATGGCGGATGATCCTGTATCAAATTATGTATCAGACGATGGTCTGAACCGGTTCGAGGTCACCACCGAGAACTTGGGTGCCTATACGGAACTCAGTGCCGGTCTGAACTACGTCAAGATTCTGGATGTCGGGAACCCGGTGAATGGCAAGCAGCTGAGTGCCAGCGCGCGCGCCGACGTTCGTGTCAGTGACCAGCTGGAAAGCTGGGGTCTGACGGCGCAGATTCGCCTGCAGTTCTGATGAAGAAAAACGGTGTGTTGCCTTGACCGCATGCGGTCAAGGCCGCACTCTTTTTACAGGGTATCGATCCCATGACCCGACGATCTAAAAAGTTAGGATAGCAATGTCTTGGTTTAGCAAAGTTGCTTGGAAAGAAGGGCTGTTTATGCAGCCCCAGCACTTGCAGCAGAGTGATCGCTACCTCGAAAAGCTGATCCAGTCCCGCACCGAAGTGATTACCCCATACCCTTGGGGCCTATCAGAGATGACTGTTGATCGTGACATGGCCCAGCAAGGTCGTTTTGGATTGCGTACCGTCACTGGTATCATGCCGGACGGTACGCCATTCGATGCTCCGAATGCTGCTGATTTGCCAATACCCGTCGAAGTGCCCAAGGACGCCAAGGGCCTCTATATCTGGCTGACCCTTCCTGATCTGAGCCAGAACGGCCGCGATGTCGGTCTTGGTCCTGATGCGGCGACCACCCGTTATGTTTTGGCCAGCGATACCGTCGCAGACAACGCAGCGGGTAGCCGCGTGGAACATCAGATCGAAACCGCCGTGCCACGTCTGGAACTTGACGTGCGCAAGACACCCAAGAAGGGCTATCAGTGCCTCCGGATTGCCCGCATCAACGAAGTGCGTGATGGTGTGATTTCGTTGGACGATACGGTCCCGCCGCCTGCATTGGTGTTGGCGGTTCATCCCGTGGTGGAAGGGTATCTATCCCGCGTCATCGGCTGGATTGAAGCCAAGCTGGGAAGTCTTGCCCGATATGCGGCTGACCCGTCCTCTGGTGGCGGTATGCAGGCAAATGACTATTTGATGCTGATGACCTTGAACCGAGAGATCACGGTCCTGCGTCACCTGGCCAATAGCCGCGCCGTTCATCCAGAACGTCTTTACACGCAGTTGATCGGTTTGGCTGGTGAGCTGGCGACATTTGATAACGCCGAGCGAATGGCGCGCGAATACGCCCCGTACGACCAAGGTGATCACAAGGAAACCTTCACGCCAGTCGTGCAAGACATCCAGCGCTTCCTGAGCCGTGATGTGGGCCGTGCGGTCCGTCTTAACCTGCAGCAGGTTCGCCAGAATTCCTATCTGGCAGAGGTCACAGACAGAAACTTGTTCCGCGATGCGACCTTCGTCATTGAAGTGGCAACAGGCAAGCCGCTCACTCAGGTGCAGCAGCAGTTTCCGGAGCTTTGCAAGGTCGGACCAAACACGCGGATGTCCGAAATCGTGAACAATAACCTGCCCGGTATCAGTCTGGTGCATCTGCCTAATCCACCGCGTCAGATACGTGTGGTATCTTCGAATGTGTATTTCTTGCTCGAGAAGAAAACGGCCCTGTGGCAAGAGTTTTCGACTGCACCGGCCATCGGCATGCACTTTGCCGGTGATTGGCCCGAGTTGAAACTGGAGCTTTGGGCCATACCGGAGAAAGCGTAATGTCAGACGACGACAAGACGGTCTTTGGGGGAAAACTGCCGGGTGTCAAACCGCCTGCGCAGGACAATGACCGTACTGTCATCGGTGGAGCGCTGCCACCTGTGCAACCTGGCGGCTTCGGGCGTCCTGCTCAGCCGAGCACTGGCAATACGTGGCTTGGCGGTCCTGTCCAACAACCTGCACCAGCGCCACAAAGCCCGATCGGGCGGCCTGCTGGTGGCCAGCAAGAAGGCTTCTTCCCGCAGATTCCGCAAGAAAGCCAGCCGCAAGCTGCACCGATGTCCGGCCCGAAAATTTCGCTGAATGAAGCGTTGCGCGCCAAGGGGCTGGGCAAAGGTGGCCCGTCAAACCCGCTATTGGCGGCTGCCGCAAACCTGCTGATCTTGTTCGGGCGTCTGCGCACCGGCATGGTTGAAATGCAGGCTGTTCCGCTGATGGAACATGTCACACGCGAGATTGACCAGTTCGAGCGTAACGCCGTACAAGCGGGTGCCGACCCCCATGAAGCGCAGGTCGGCAAATACGCGCTGTGCGGCACAGCAGACGATATTGTCCAGAACCTGCCGGGGGCGGACAAGGGTGTCTGGATCCAATACTCAATGGTGGCCCGCTTCTTCCAGAAGCGCGATTCCGGCGTCGGCTTTTTCCAAGAAGCCGAGAAGGCGATGCAGGCTCCTGGTCAACGCTTCAACTTGCTTGAACTCATGCTGGTCTGTCTGTCGCTGGGCTTTGAAGGCCAGTATCGCACGCTGCCAAATGGATCAGTCGAGTTGGCCCGCATACGTTCCGCAATCTACGAGACCCTGCGCCGTGTGCATCCACGCCCTGACGAAGATATCTCTGTCAGTTGGACTGCTGTTCCGCTGGCCGGAAAGCGTAAATTCGGCGGCTTGCCGCTTTGGATATTTGCCAGCATCGCCGCCGTGCTGGTTGTGGCCACCTTCGCCGGGCTATCGACGCTCATCGCGCGCGATGGTGGACAGGTCGTTTCGAACTTCAACACGATGCATCCGAACGCCAGCCGCATTTCGCTTGTCCGTCCGGTCGTCGTGGAACAGTTCACCGCGCCCGTTGATACCACGCAGCTCGATCGAATTTCCGGAAAGTTGTCAGAGCAAATCGCCAATGGCTCCGTCGAGGTTGGTGAAAAGGGCAACTACATCTTTGTCCGCGTCGGCAACGCCTTGTTGTTCGGCACTGGCAGCGCCGAAGTGAAACCGGAATTCGAAGCATTGGCCGGTGAAATCGCTGCAGTGTTGGATTCCGAACCCGGCCCGATCCTTGTACAGGGTTTCACCGATAATATCCCGATGTCAGGTCGTGGCCGCTACAAGAGCAATCAGGAGCTTTCGGACGCCCGCGCCACCAGCGTGGCTAACAAGCTGCTGGAATACATGAGCGATGCGGAGAGGGTCACGATTGAAGGGCGTGGCGAGGCCAGCCCGATCGGAGACAATAGCACCCCGGAGGGGCGCGCCCAAAATCGTCGCGTCGAAGTTCTGCTAGCACGTGAGGGCACGTATTGAACGTCTTTCGTTACCTTCTCCGGTTTATGCGGTGGCGTCCATGGATGCGCATTCCGGCAATCATTATCGGACTTATCTGTCTGATTTGCGCGATCTGGTTCGGCTTGCCGATGACCGGTGTCGGCTTTTTGTCGACGGTCTGGCTGCGGACCACATTGATCGGCCTGATCATCGGCACAATCCTGGTCATGATGTTCTTCAAGTGGCGTGCGCGCCGCAAGAAGGCGAAAGAACTTGAAGATGCGCTGATCCCCGCAGAGCCCGAAGGCGATGGCAAGATTTTGTCAGAACGGATGCAATCTGCCCTTGCGACGTTGAAGAAATCCGGTGGCAGCGCTTATCTTTATGATCTGCCCTGGTACGTCATTATCGGACCTCCAGGTGCTGGTAAGACAACTGCTTTGCAGAATTCCGGTATCGAGTTTCCGCTGGCGCAGAAAGACGATGACGGTGTCGTTGAAGGGTTCGGGGGCACCCGCTATTGCGACTGGTGGTTTGCAGAAGACGCGGTGATGATCGACACTGCCGGCCGCTACACTACTCAGGACAGTGACAAGACTGCCGATGAAAGTAGCTGGAAATCGTTCCTTGAACTGCTGAAGAAAGCCAGACCAAGTCAGCCAATCAATGGTATCATTCTAGCGTTTTCGGTCGAAGATATGATGACCGGGACGGAGGAGAGCCTCACCCGTCACGCGGAAACGGTGCGTGCCCGCCTTGCCGAAGTCCACGAGGCGCTGCGCGTGGATTTCCCTGTTTATGTCCTGTTCACCAAAGCAGATCTGATTTCAGGATTCCGCGAATACTTTTCGAGCTTCAACATCAACCGCCGCAAGAACGTCTGGGGCGTGACCTTCCAGACCAAGGATCGCAAGGAGCAGACGCACGAAAGTGTGCCAACCGAATTCGACAAGCTTGTGTCCCGTTTGTCCGACGAAGTGATTGACCGCCTGAGCGAAGAACCAGACGGCATCAGCCGTGTCGCGATTTTCGGACTGCCGGGTCAAATGGCATTGCTGCGCGACAATGTCAGCGATTTCCTGCGTCGCGTATTTGAGCCAACCCGCTATAAGTCCAACGCCATTTTGCGTGGGTTCTATTTCACGTCAGGGACGCAAGAAGGCACACCAATTGATCAGGTGCTGGGTGCGATGGCTCGCAACGAAGGTGCCGCCGGTGCCTTTGCGCCGTCTTTCATGTCAGGGCAGGGCAAGAGCTTTTTCATTCATGACCTGCTGAAGCGTGTCATTTTCGAAGAACGTGACTGGGTCAGCCATGATGTGCGTGCTGTGCGCCGTCAGGCGATCATGCGTGGTCTGGGATTGTCTGTTATTGGAATAACAACTGCTGGAGTGCTGGCGGCCTTGGGCTTTAGTTATTGGCTGAACCGCGATCTGGTGAATACCGCCCGCACCGAAGGCGAGACCTATGCGCGCCAGGCCAACACGGAAATCCTGCGCACCGAGATCGAAGACCGCGATCTTGATCCCATCCTTCCCCATCTTGAACGTCTGCGCACCATGCCTGCCGGGTATGGTACGACAGCAGAGGCGACGATCTGGGAGGGGTTCGGCCTGAGCCAGCGCGACCGCGTGCAGGCGTCGACTACGAATGCTTATTCGGATGCTTTAGAACAGATGTTGCGGCCTCGTCTGCTTCTAGACGTCGAACGGCGTCTGCAGGAAATCCGAAACACTGGCGAGCCGGCCGAAATCTACCGTGCGCTCAAAGTGTATATGCTGCTGGGCGGTCAGGGCGAGCGTGAAGACAACGAAGCTGTCATTGCTTGGTTCGATGACACTTGGCGCGAAACCTTTACGGGACGCGAGGGGCTGACAAAGCGTGAACAGCTTGGTCGGCATCTTGAAGCGATGTTAAACCTCGATGACACGCGCGAGATTTCCGTCACCATCGACGAAAATGCGGTCGAAACCGCGCGTGACGCGATCGTTCGCATGTCCGTTGCCGATCAGGCCTATGCCCTGATTTCCGACAAGGCGAAGGCTTCAGGAATGAGTGATTTCAACCTCGTTGAACGCACCGGATCTGAAAGTGTGAAGGTCTTTATCACGACGGATGAACGTGACCTGACCGAGATCGGCGTGCCTGCCCTTTATACCTACGAAGGTTATTGGGGCTTTTTCTTTGACCAATTGGATGTCGTGCGAGACCGTTTGGTCGAAGACAAATGGGTTTTGGGTGAGCAAGCGTCAGACGTTGATTTCGATGCGCAGCTGGCTGGTTTGGATCAGGCACTTCATTCGCGCTATACCCGAGATTTCGTCGCTGCGTGGGATGAAATGTTTGCAAGCGTCAAACTCGCGAACTTGTCTGCCGATAAGCCGCGCTATGATGCACTGGGTGCTGCTGCCGGCGATAATTCGCCCTTGTTGCGTCTGGCCGAGGCGGTGAAAGCCGAAACACGCTTGACGCGCGAACTGGAAGAATTGGACGGTTTGGATGCTTCTTCACTTTTGGGTGGCGGTGGTGGTGAAGGTGGTGCTGAAGGCGTCGCAACCGATGTTGGCGGTGCCATCGCATCGCGCTTCCGCAGTCGCTCATCCGGCGTGCAGCGCATGTTGCTTGATGCGATGGCCAATCAGGCCAAGGATCAGGTTCGTGTGAACGGGTCAAGTGGCGGCATGACGGCCCCGCTGGAACGTATCGAGGCACAGTTTGAAAAATGGTATGAAGTGCTCGACGGTCCGATGGATGCCACGGCGATGGACGCTTTGCAGGACAAGCTGGGTGAAATCCTTGGATATCTCACTCTTGCGGAAACCAATCCCGAGCAGGCCGCACAGTTCATGCCGCAGGCGTTGAGTGCGTTGATCGGCCAGACCTCACGCTATCCTGCGAAGATCCAGGAGATGATCGACGACGCCTATAATGACTTTCAGGAAGAGGCGACTGACGCGACGCTAGCCGAGATGAACCGCGCTCTCGCAAATGACATTACGTTCTCATGCCGCGAGAACATCACCGCTTACTACCCATTCCGCGACACCGATCGCGAAGTGTCCATTGCGGCCTTCGGCAATTTCTTCGGCCCCGGTGGCGACATGGATACGTTCTACTCCACCTATCTGGCGCGACACGTCATTCGTACGGCTGATGGGTTGGCAATTGATGAATCAAGCTCTCTGGCAGACAGGATATCTCCGAATGCGCTCCGCCAATTCGAACGGGCGCTGCGTATCCGCGAGGCGTTCTTTGCCGCTGGCGGCACCAGTCCGCGTGTCGATTTGTCCCTGACGCACCAGTCTTCGCATTCGTCGATCCGCCAAGCGCTTTTGACTATTGGCAGCAAGCCGATCCCAACCTTGCCAAATGATCCGCCAACTCCGATTAGCTGGCCCAATGACAGCGGGCAGGTCATGCTACAGGTTTCCCCGCCAAGCGGGCGCACCGATGCAGAAGGCTATAGCGGTAACGTCTGGTCACTGGCGCGGTTCATCCGCAGCGGTGATCCGCAGCGGGCATCTGGTAACGTCAGCCGCCGCATGTATGTTCTAGGCGGGCGCTCTATCACCTATGATATCGGGTATGATGCGGTGACGAACCCCTTCACAATGCCGGAACTGGCAGAGTTTGAATGCCCGCAAAGTTTGGATTGATCCGATGAATGTGGCCGCAGACACCATGGAACATCAGGTTCAGGACACAGCGCAAGTATCCGTTGGTGTCTTCGGAAAGCATCCGGAATTTGGCGATTTTGTTTCAACAGGTATTTCAGCGCCTTTGGTGGAATTGCTCGAACAATGGTTCGGTCACGTCATGCCAAGTCTCAAAATCGGCTGGGCAGAGGCTTGGGAAAGCAATTTTGACACGGCTCAAAGCCTGCGGTTCTGGTTCGGCCCCGATCTGACACCGGGGGGGCATGGATTTCTGGGTGTTGTTCGCACGTCGCGCGACAGGGTCGGGCGACGCTTTCCCTTGGTCGCTGCCTTGGAAGGTAGTGCCGTCCACGCGCCAGTGCAGGACCAGTCACAATCCGTGTTTGAGGCGCTGGAACAGGCGCTGGATGGCTATGTGCGCACTGATGGAAGCGACGCAAAGGAACTTGGTTCACACGTTGCCAGCGCCGTGAGCGATTTTAGTGATGCTGCAGAGACTCAACTCCGAACAAATGGATTCTGGGCTGCACGCAGTGATGGCGATATCGCCCGGCTGTGGCAGGATGCGGCCATCGCGGACCGCGACCATGCCATTCGCGGGCGGTCATATGTCTGGCGCGCGGATGCGACAAGCTCTGCTGTGTACGTCTGTCAGGGGTGGCCTGATGTGGAAGTGATCGCCTGGTTGATGGGGTATCCCCTCACTGTGGCGTCGGAAGACAAGGAAGCCTAACCCCGATGACTGTGCAAACGGATTATTTCACAATCGCGACGGCCGGTCAGACCAATACCGGTCGCGTGCGGGATCATAACGAAGACAGCTTTCTGACCCGTCCGGAATCCGGTGTATGGGTCGTTGCCGATGGTATGGGCGGTCATGACGCGGGCGACTATGCCAGCCAGACCATCACCGAGGAACTCGCCTCTGTCGGTGTTCCCATCTCTGCCGAGGATCTGCAGGCCAGATTTATGGAGCGTCTGTCCCGCGCTCACACTCGCATCGTTGAACATGCTCAGACGCTGGGTGGTGGCACCGTGGGCGCCACGCTTGTTGGGCTTCTGGCCCATGAGGACCAGTACCTGTGCATTTGGTCTGGTGATAGCCGCATCTATCTTTTGCGTGACGGCATGCTGGTCCAGCAGACCAAAGACCATACCGAGGTAAACGACCTTTTGGATGCTGGCCTGATGTCCCCGGAGGAGGCCGTTTCATGGCCCCGTCGCAACGTGATTACCCGCGCGATCGGCGTTTCCGCGAAACCGCAGTGCGATATCGTTGCCGGCCAGTTGCAACCCGGAGACGTCTTTCTTTTGTGTTCGGACGGGCTGACCGAGCATAATTCGGATGATGACATTCGCCAGACCCTAAGCACTGCTGCGTCGATGGATGCAGCTTGCGAAACCTTGATACAGATGACGTTGGACCGCGGAGCCAAGGATAATGTCACGGCGGTTGTCGTGCACTTTGCCGGTGAAGACGTACATGCGGTCGAGGTGCCCTGATGGCGGAGGGAGAAGACAAGGACCCCACCGAAGACGATCGCACCCGTATCGCGCCCCGTGAGGCCGATGCGCAGCCCGAGACGATCATTTTGCCCAAGGACACCGAGGAAGTTCCCGCCGCACCACGTCCTGATGTGACGCCGCCGCCATCGCAGGAAAAATCCGTGCCAATTCCGCCGGGCACGATGATTAACAACAACTACGAAATCAAGGAACTGATCAGCGCCGGTGGCATGGGCGAAGTGTTCCGTGGTGAGAACGCATTTACCGGCGATGCCGTCGCAATCAAGATCGTTTTGAACTCGCTTGCCAACGACGAAAAAGTCGCGGCCTTGTTCATGCGCGAGGCGAAGGTGCTGTGTCAGCTCTCTGACCAAGCCATTGTTCGCTATTACAACTTTGTCAAAGACACCAATCTGGATCGTTTTTGCCTGATCATGGAGTTCATTGACGGCGTTTCTTTGTCGGAAGAGATGCAAGAGAAGGGCGGGCTTTCCGTCGAAGCCTGTAAGGGTCTGATCCGCCGTCTCGCCAAAGGTCTCGACCGTGCGCACAGCATGGAAGTCGTTCACCGCGATCTCTCCCCTGATAACGTGATCCTGCGCGGTGGTGCCATCGATGATGCCGTTCTTATCGATTTCGGGATCGCGAAAAGCCAGACCAATGTAGAAAGCACTTTGCACGGCCAGCTTGCCGGGAAATTCAAGTATATTTCGCCGGAACAGTTGGGGCATTTTGGCGGAGAGGTCGGGCCGCGTACCGATATCTATGGCCTTGGCCTGTTGATCGCTGCCGCGGCCCGTGGCAAGCCTTTGGACATGGGCACATCCGTTGTCGAGGCTGTGAATGCCCGCCAGTCGGTCCCTGATCTAAGCGGTATTGATCCCGAACTGCAGTTTATTCTGACCAAAATGCTGCAGCCTGATCCTGCAGATCGCCCGGCGCGCATGTCCGATGTCGTCGCCCTTTTGGATGTGCCGGTTTCACAGACCACCGTGGCCCCACCACCTGCCGGACAGACGACAGCAACGTTGCAGCCTGCGACCCTTGTTCCGGGTTTGCGACAGCCGCCTGGCCGCAGTGCACCTGCAACTACGCTTTCGGGTTCACTTGAAGTCACGGGCACCAGTGCATCTGCCAGCCCATTTGGCACCACCCAGGCACCTGCAACCATTGCGCCGCAAACCATCGCACCCACCTCGCAACCGCATCCTGAACCAAAAAGCAGAGTTGGGCTGGTGATCGCGCTTTTGGCCGTTCTGGTCGGAGGTGGCAGTTACTACGGCTGGTCAACCGGCATGTTCGCCGGAGCGGATGCCACGACACCGCCGGCAACACCCACGGGGGCCACCGAGCCTACTGAAACTGTCTCAGGCCCGGATACATCGACGCGCGAGGGATTCCTTGCGGCGTGGTCTGAAGAGCCCTGTGTCTACGTGACACGCATCGCTTCTGGACCCAACAGCGGCGTCATCAGTGCGTTGTCGCAAAGCGTAGCAGACTTTGACGGATTGGCGGATCGATACGATGAGGCTTTTGGTGCCCGCCCGACTGTACAGTCACAGGAAATTACAGCTGAACAATGCCCGGCCTTGGCGCTGGCCGATAGTTTGCGTGCGCGTGGCGGACCTGCGCCAGTTCTCACACTCGACAATACAGAAATGATCAGCGGTGGCGCGATTGTGGGCCGGTTGAGCGATCGGCGCGGGCGCACGACATGGCTGGCGCTCATTTCTGCCGCTGGCGGGGTGTACAATCTGACCGACCGTCTTAGCGAAGGAGCTGACGGTAGCGCGACTTTCAGTTTTGCATTGCAGGCTGAAGCAGGGTCAGAGCCGACGCCCCAGCTTTTGATTGCAATTGCGAGTGAAAGCCCCTTGATAGCGGCAGCCGCAGCAACAGACGGCACGACTGCTGCGTCACTTTTGCCATTGATCGAAGCCGAAATTGCCGGGCGCGGGGGATCGAACGCAGGCGCGAGTATCGGTGTATTTTCGCTGTCGCCCTAACGGACGTTGAAGGGCACCATGACCATCGGTGTTTCTGTGCCCAGTTCGGACCGAAGCGAGGCAAAATAGGTTTCTGCAAGTTGGCCGTTTTCAGCATCGACGGTCGCAGGGCGCGCAGCGCTGGCAAAAGCCATCAAGACCTGACTTGTGTCACGGACAAGACCGGCGCGGTTCAGCGGCACATCGAATTGTGCAAATCCGCCACGGAACGTCAGATACTCCCCAAGTTCCTGCACGACACCGTTATCGTCCACCAGAATAAGCGTCACGTACCGCCCGCCCACGTTGCCAATGGTTCCGGTCAGATTCTCACCACTTTCAATGATTTGTGAATCAAGACTGAGAGTCAGGCGGAAGGCCGGATATGCTTCGCTTTGCCGAACGTAGTTGAGCGCGGCACATTGGCGGGCATCGACCAGAATACTGCGTTCCGCGGGCCGGGGCGTCAGGCCCGTGAGGACGGTATCAGCGAAGGCCCGCATCTGTGTATCGGTGTTTCCCAGCATCAATAGTTCCGGCGTGCCTGATCCGCCTTGTTGCGGGATTGCCAGCAGGCAGGGATCGTCAAGCTGGGCGCGAATACGCCTGATAAGCTCATTGATTTCGCCGGAAGCTTCGACGCCGCCGTTACCGTCGTTAGCCGGTGCAGCAGCGCTTGACGTCGTGTCTATCACGGGCAAACGTTCAATTGCCCCGACGCGTTCCGGTTGAACTGCGACTGTGCCTTCGCCGACGACAGTGGCCCCGCCGACGCTGATCCCTGTTTCTGCAGGCCGCAGAATGCTGGGCTCGACCGCGCCTGCGCCATCATCCGGCCCGACCGGTTCAATGGGTTCGGCGCTGACCGGTTCTGATCCATCCGGTTCGTCGCCGTTACCGGGCGACACAGGTTCAAGCGATTCAGGTTCTGCGCTCGCCAGCGTTTCGGTGGTATTGTCATTAGATTGCGGAGTTGTGCCATCGCCCTGGTTCGTCGCTGTTGTTATTGTATCGCTGCCCAGCACGATGCTTGTGACGGTAATGGGGGGTGCTTCTTCAGGGTCGGGCAGGCGCAGGCTGAGATCACCCCAGAGATCGAAGATGAAAGCAGCAGCAGCAATATGCACGACGGCTGACGCACCGACGGCTTCGCCCCAGTCAAGAACCCCGGATTGATGAATACGACGGATCATTCGCCACTGACCACGCGTCTGACAGTCACAAGCCGCATTTCTGTTTCGGCCAATTCGGGTTGCGCAAGTACTTCCATCAGTGCGGACGCTGGTGCCTCGCGGTTGACCATGACGTGCAAGATGACAGGTTCGGGCAAGTTGTTGACTGCTGTCCCAAGCAAGTCTGGCGCGACGCGTGCGCCGTCAAGTTCCCACGACCCGTCTGCGGTAATGATCAGGATTGGTGAAGGCAATTCGTCAAGGGGCAGTTCTGACGTTTCCGCCAGATCCACATCTTGTTTCGGTGGGTTCAGCAATTGTCCCGTTGCCAGAAAGAACAGGATCAGCAACAAGACGATGTTTACGATCGCGAGCGAAGTGTCCAATTGAACCGGCTGATGGGGACGGGGCAACGTGCGCATATCAGGTTGGTCCCTGAATGATCTGGACGGCCGAAATACCCGCCGCCGTCAGAGCTTCGAGTACCCTCGCAAGGTCTTGGACCCGCGCTTGGTTGCGCAAAATGATAATAACTTCGGCATCGTCGTTCAGTGCCAACCCTTCGGCGATGGCTGAAAGCGCATCATAAGGAAAGGTCTGTCCGCCGATGGTAACTTTTTCAGGCTCCAGCGTCCAAAGCACCGTGTTCGCGCCAAGCGCCTGCACTTCGGTATCATCCGGGGCAGCTTCGTCGCCAGGTACAATTTCACCCGCTTGCTGGCGCTCGGGGCCGCTACGGATAGTGAGTAGCGAGTAGGGCGCAAGACTTGATGACAGCATGAAAAAGATAAGTAGCTGGAACATTGCATCCGCAAGAGGCGTCAGCGAAAACCGATGACCCTTGGCCGCGGGACGCGGCAGGATAAGTGTGTCCGATTGCGCCATGATGGCCTAGCCCTGCTTGGCTTGCGTATCGATCCGACCGTGAATTGCAGCCGACATCGCAGCTTCGATAGACTGCCGTTCGCTTTCGACCCGCCCTTCGAGCCATGTTGCAACGAAGTAAGTGACCAACGCAATTGCGAGGCCCGCTGCCGTCGTCGTCAACGCTGTCCAGATGCCACCCGCGAGAAGCGCCTGATCCACGACCCCGTCGGACGCAGCCAGCGTGCTGAAAGCGTCGATCATACCGATCACCGTTCCCAAGAGGCCAAGCATCGGGGCGGCCTGAATAACCATGTCGAGAACGCGCAGTCGCCGCGTCATCGCGCCAATCTCGACCAATGCGGTCTGACGTCCAAGTTCTTCTGCAAAACTCGGCTCGTCGGGGCGGGCCTGAATTGCTGAAAACACGGAATGAAGAACGCGCATCAGCACAGACTTGCCCTGAACTGTTGTCTGCATGGCTTCGCTGGTCTGGTGGTTTAACCATTGATCAAGCACTGCGTCAGCTTTCTTGGTTTTCCCGACACCCAGACGTGTGAATTGAAATATCTTCAGAAAGGCAACGGTGATTGCCATCGCCGACATAATCGCGAGTGCTGCAAATACAGCCAAGGTCGGCGTATTCAGCGCAGAGAGATCGGGGGCATTCATGAAATAGTCCTATTATAAAGGTCGCTTTAGATGCCGAACTGAATAGCACCGCGTGACCCAGCGGCAAGGCCCGAAAGGCAGAGGTCGCCCGCGACTGTGCCATCTGCCAGCGTGCATGCCGCGACCGCGTTCACGATGATCCGGGAAGTGTTGCTGCAGGGTTGGCCTGCCAGATCGAATTGCAGGACTTTGGTCTTTCCTTCGGTCAGCGACCCGAGTTCAAGCACGAGAATCCGTGAAACGATACCGGAGCCGTCGAAGACGGCAACTTCATAGGCGATATCGCCGAGATCCTGCCCTAACCCATTGGACGCAACAAAAGTCAGGCGGCAATCGCCGGCAGACGTTTCAGCTGCGTTGTTCAATTCAAGTGAAAATTCGGCTGCTGCGTCTTGCGCACTTGCCGTGGTCACGCCCGCCATCGACATTGCCAATGCGGCTGCAAAACCTGTCATTCGTGATACGTTCATCATCGGTCTTTCCTTCCCGTGCCCCGCATCTGAGGTTGCAGCACGAAGCCGCACCCTGCAAGGGGCATTGGGCAGAAACGCCGGCAGTGTGTCAACCTGTGCGCTTAGCGGAAAACACCAACCGACCAGCTATCACCGATATCGGAAGAAGGGACGGCCCGCGGAACAGACTGAACTGCGCGAGCGCGCAGCGGCGCACGTTGCTGCACCAGAAGCTCGGACCGGCGCAGCACAGTTGCCCGCAGCGCAACTGCAGCTTCCGGTTTGCTTCGGGATTGCGACAATGAATGGACCGGTGCGGCGGTGGTTGTGTCTGCTGTCACTGTCATAATGCGTCCGAACGACATCACGCTTGCGTCTGTGGCGTTCGGGGTAAAAACGTGCGTGTCCGTCGGATAGAATGGAAGGCCCGACTGATCGGACAGAACCAAAGAAGGTTGTCCAAATCCTGACAGGTCTTCACCTGCGACCTGCATCGGAAGCGCGGTCAACACAATAAGACCAAGTCGTTGAAGTACAAACTGAATTTGCGTGTTCATCCTGCCAGCCCCAATTATTCAATCCATTAAGTAGCCTGATATTACCATTTGTGGCTGAAATAAGTCAGCAATTTCTACCAAGAAGGGGTGCGTTTTCCATCATCTATCGTCAAAAATGCCCCATGTTTGCGTTTCGTATCCAGAATCTATTTCGCACGTCGTTGTTCTTGCTGGCTTTTTTAGGTCCGCAACGGGCCAGCGCAGAATTCGCTGTCTGTAATCAGACGTTTGACGTCGTGAACGTGGCTGTTGGACAATCAGAAGGCGGTACGTTCATTACCCGCGGCTGGTGGACAATCGGTCCAAACCAATGCGCAAACGTCATCAAGGAAGTGTTGTCTGCCCGCTATGTCTATGTCTTTGCACAAGACGTTTTCGGAAAGGAGATCTTGCAAGGGGCCACGCCTATGTGCATCGCAACGTCAAGATTTGAAATCCGGGGCGAAACCAATTGTCTTTCGCGCGGGCACCTGACGGCCAGTTATCTAGAAGTGGACACACTCAAGACGGAACGGTGGACGCTCTTTTTGAAGGCACCGCAGTAGCCAGAGTGTCGAAGTTTTGCTACATTTGCTTGGTAGATTTATAAGATGACCATAATGAATTTCTTGCCGCTCATATTGACGGCTGCCATGGCAGCTTTTGCCTCGCTTTACTGGCCCGGCTTCGCTGCGGCCCAGACTGCCGAGCGTAAAGAGGCATTGGTTATCAGTGCGTTCGATGATCTGACGGCGCGGGCGACCCGTGATGTTCGTGAAGACGCACTTGCCGTTTCGGAAGCTCTGTTTGGCCTGGGGTATAATGTGCGCCGTCTTGAAAACCCGCCTGCGGATGTCGTAAGTTCTGCGCTTTCTCGCGCGGTCGATGCACCTCTTGTGGTCTATTACGCGAGCACAGGCGGCACTGTCGTTGAACTGGAAACGAGATTTGAAGCGGCCTCTGGCAGCAAAAGTTTTGTTTTTCTCGACCTTTGCCGTACGGCTTCTCCGGCATTGGGTGATCCGGAATCGGCACTGCCTGCCGCATGGGAAATGCCGGACAGCATTCCGCCTTCAACTTACCTCGCGGCCTCTATTTCGCCTGGTGAGCCCTGCACGACTGCAGTCGAGCCGATCGCATCCCATGTCATTCGGGCGCTTGACGTTCCGGGACTCGCTCTTGATCTGGCATTTGCGCAAGATGATCCAGATGCAGCACCACTTTGGACTCGTACGACACTTGCTGAAACGGTCGTCTTTCGTAGACCGTCCAGCGAAATGCGGCTGACGGCCGAACATTATGCGATGCTTGATACGCTATCGCCCGATGCGCAAGCACAGATGATCGCCCTTTGGACGCAGGCTGGGATCGCGGTCGATCGGGATGGTGGTAATGCATTAGCGGCCTCTCCGCAGATGGTGGTGCAGGATACAATCGTCATTTCCGCCCCGGTTCAGCCAGTGCGTGCGGCAGCGGCTGTCGTAGCTCCGCGAGTTTCAAGCAATGCAACACAGGTTCAGGACGGTGTGTCCCTGATTGCAGCCGATCCGGTTCGCAGCGTGGAAAATCGCGCCGTCCCAGGTGTAGGCGGGTTGCCGACGCCATCCATCATCGTGGGGCTAATCGCGACTGAGGCCGCGTTTGGCACAGTGACAGAAGACGGCGGGGCGTTGTCCGGTTCGGAGTTGGACTTTACAAATATCGAAGCGCGCCGCGCGATGCGTGACGAAGATCCGACGTTGTTCGCAAGTCTGATCGAAACGGGGGCTTTCGATCCGCAACCATCCGAGCTTGTAATCGCGTTGCAAACCGAGCTGGCACGTATGGAATGTTATACGGCCGGAATTGACGGTAGTTGGGGTGGTGGATCGTCCAGCGCGTTGGGTCGATATTATGACGAAATCGACGAAACCCCGCCGAACCTCGAGCCGACGATTGTTGCTTTCCGCCAAATTCTCCAGCGCGATGATATCGTCTGTCCGCCAGTTGTCGTGGCTGCCCCGGCACCGCGTCAGACAAACTCGACGGCAGCCCCGCGCCGCACGACGACGACAACCGCAGCACCGCGCCGTCAGTCAGCGCCAGCACCAGCAGCGCCCGCACCTGCTGCACCCGCGCCGTCGCGTACGATCAACCGTAGCACCGCGACAGGCGTCTTCCGGTAAGCCCTGCAATGCAGGTTGATCCCCAATTCAAAGCCGCAAGAGACCGCGCGAGAAAGCGCAAGCAAAAGCGCATGGTCGTGCAGATCGCCGCTGCTGCGGGTGGATGTCTTGTCTTGCTATTCATTGTGGGTGTGATTTTTCTGCGGCCGGACGGCCGAAACAGCGGCGAAGACATCGCGACCCTCTCGACAGATAATGATCTTGTCCCTGTTGAAAGCGCGGATGAGCAGATCGTTCAGGTGGAGACCGGGCAGGACGTGCCTGCGGTGCGACTTGCCACGCCGTTCGTCGATATTCCGGGTGATCCAATGATCCTCCGCTTTGCGTCAAAGGAAACGGACGAAGTCCAGAAGATCACCGGACCCGCGAACCTTGATCCGGCGCGGTTCGGCCCGCCGACAAGCACGCGTCTTGCCATTCTGCGTGAAGATCTGGTTGTCCAAGAAAGCCAATTAATTACGGCGCTGCCATCAAGCCGCGAAGATTTCGCATTTTTTCAGGCACAGCGCACGGCAGCGATAGAAGCGGTACCCTCCACACCTCGCCTGACAGATGTCGATGCCGACGCCGATCTCAACACCGTTGTTGTTGACGACATGGATAATTCCCTTGGCGAAGCGCTGGGCGCGGATAGCGACGGTGGGATCACCACATATCGTGAAACGAAGGTCGAAAATAACACCTCTGTCGCACTTATCCGCAGTGAAGCCAGCCGAACGACAATTTATGAAGACGTCGTTGTCCGCCTAGAGACTGATCGCACTCTTGCGGATGTACTCGCATCGAACGGTCTTCCGGATGAAACGTTACCCGCGAGGATTGCCAAAGCCATGCCAGCCCTTGCGGATATCCAGACCGAGGACAAGCTGAAGGCGCGTACCATCGTTGCTGCGCGTTTTCGTGGCCCCGAAGCGCGGCGCGAGCTTTTGCAGATCTCGGTCTACGGTCCTGACGCCTACGTTGGAAGCGTCGCAAAAAGCGGGGTATCGCAGTTTTCCGTATCCTCCGATCCGTGGATCGAAGCAGATCTGCCGCGACTTGCATCTGCCAGTGTACCGGACGCCGTCCAATCGCAGGATTTCCGTCTGCTGGATGCCGTCTATAGCGCTGCAATTCGCAACGATATACCGACAACGCTGGTGGGCGAGATGATCGTCATGCTTTCGCAGGCCTATGATCTCGAAGCTGTTGCCGCGCCCGGCGATAAGGTCACAATCATTTATGCGCCAGATGCAAAGGCTGGGCCGTCTCAGATTGTGTTTACGGGCATCAAGGGACCGTCGGGCAATATGCCGTGCTATGTCGCGCCACGTACCGAACAGGTCGGCGATATCATTGACTACGGCTGTTATTCGGCCACTGGCCCTCAGGGGCATTCGGCAAGCACCGGTGGCGGCTTTACGACGCCTGTTGCGGGCACGCTCTCATCACCATTTGGTCCGCGCCACCATCCGATCTTGCGGCAGGTGCGTTTGCATGCGGGTGTTGACTGGGCCGCACCCACGGGCACGCCGATCGTCGCGGCGCTTGATGGAAAATACGCCGTGATCGGGGATGGCGGCGGTTATGGTAATGTCATCTACATCAACCATGCCAACGGACTTCAGTCGCGTTATGCCCATATGAGCAAATTCGCTGACGCGGCTCGAGTCGGCAAACCAGTACGCGCGGGCGAAGTGATCGGATATGTCGGTACGACGGGGCGTTCGACTGGGCCGCATCTGCACTTTGAAATTCGCAGAAATGGCGAACCGATTGATCCGTTCTTGCTCGGTCACGGTGGTGTCGTCACGATCGCATCTGGTGGCGGTCTGACGGCATCAGCCGCGGTCGAGGCTTTGACCAACCAGATTATCCAGGTTGAAAGTGCCGGCAATGCCAACGCGAAGAACCCGCTTTCCACGGCCACCGGTCTGGGTCAGTTTATTGAAAGCACATGGTTGCGTATGATGCGCGATTATCGACCTGACTTGCATAGTACGATGTCCCGGACCGATCTGCTGGCGTTGCGCACTGATCCGACCTTGTCGCGACAGATGGTCATGAATCTGGCCCGCGAAAATGAGAATTTCCTGCGGGCCCGTGGCCATCATGTCGATGCTGGTCGATTGTATCTTGCGCACTTCCTTGGACCGGCGGGTGCCAGCACAGCACTGTCCGCAGATGACAATGCCACTGTGCTGAGCGTGATGGGCGCGAACGTCGTGAACGCCAACCCGTTCCTACGCAACTATAGGATTTCGGACCTCGAAGCGTGGGCGCAGCGCAAAATGCGCGGAGCGGGTTTCGTACCGGGGGGGGCACCGAGTGCACCGCGCCCGCCGCCAATGACGGCGACAGTGCGTAGTTTCATTGCCTCTGTAGATGAAATTCTGGCAGAGTTGGGTTAGCGATGCACCACCATTTTAAACGCGCCCTTGACGGCATTCTCGAAGCCATTCTTGGCGAAGAATTCCTCTAGCTAAAAGGGGTTCAGCTAAATTCGTAAGCGATCGTTCCGTCCTTGATGACGATCTCGACTTTGCGCATTTCATCGCCTTTGACCATGCGGACCAGCACCTCGCGTGAAAGGTCAGGCAGAATCGAATTGGTGATGATATTGTCGATCATGCGACCACCGCTGTCAGGATCGCGGCATTGTTCGACGATGTGGTTCAATACGTCGTCGCCATAGGTCAACGTGGCACCATGCGCGTCTTTCAAGCGTTTGGCGACGGAACCGATTTTTAGCTTGGTGATGCCGCCCAACACTTCGGTGCCAAGTGGGAAATATGGGATAGTCACGATCCGGCCCAACAGAGCTGGCGGAAAGACGTCTTGCAGGAATGGCTTCATAGCGGTTTCAAGTTCTTCCATATCTGGAACCTTGTCACCGTTTTCTGCCATTTCCATGATGACGTCCGTGCCGACGTTAGAGGTCAGCAGGATCAGGCAGTTCTTGAAGTTGATCGGGCGGCCGTTTCCATCTTCCATGATCCCTTTGTCAAAGACCTGAAAGAAAATTTCGTGGATGTCTGGATGCGCTTTTTCGACCTCATCCAGCAAAACGACCGAGTAGGGCTTGCGTCGCACCGCTTCGGTCAGACGCCCGCCTTCTCCATAACCGACGTACCCAGGAGGTGCGCCTTTGAGCAGGCTGACACTATGGGCTTCCTGAAATTCGGACATGTTGATTGTGATGATATTTTGTTCGCCACCATATAGTTCGTTCGCGAGGGCCAGCGCGGTTTCGGTTTTTCCCACACCGGATGGACCTGCCAGCATGAATACACCAATCGGCTTGTTCGGGTTGGATAGTCCCGCGCGCGAGGTTTCAATACGCTTGGCAATCATCTTGAGACCGTGGTCCTGACCAATCACGCGCTCTTTCAAGCGGTCCGCCAGGGTCAGAATCGCTTCAAGTTCGTCTGTCATCATCCGCCCGGCAGGAATGCCTGTCCAATCGGAGATGATTGAGGCGACGGCCTGTTCGTCCACATGCGAATAAACCATGCGATCGTCGGGGCTGGTGGCTTCCAACTTGGCCATTTCAGCCAGCATTTCGGAGCGGATTGCGTCCGGTTCGGTTGGGATGTTCTGGGTGGCTTCGGGGGCAGGCGGTGGTGGCGCGTTCTCGGCCTCTGCGGCCCCGTCCGTATCTCTTCCCGCGGTCTTTTCTTCGATTTCAGTAGCCGCACCGTCGTCTTCCCCTTCGGCCTTGGCGAGCGTTTTGCGCAATTCGAGTATGCGGTCGACGATTACTTTCTCGGCTGCGTATTTTTCTTCGTATGCGACCAGTTCCTCGCGCGTCTTGGCAAGTTCGACTTCGGCTTCTGCGAGCCGGTCCTCGTTTTCTTCACCGAGGTCGCGCTGAGCGGTCTTCGATGCGATTTCGACTTCGAGTGCGGCGATCGTTTCTTTTAGGTCAGCCAGCCGTGCCGGAATACTTGACTGGCTGATTGCGACGCGGGCGCAGGCCGTATCGAGCAGGCTGACCGCCTTGTCAGGCAATTGGCGCGCCGGGATATAACGGTGCGACAACGATACGGCGGCCACGATCGCCTCGTCACTGATGCGCACTTTGTGATGTTCTTCCATTGGGTCGAGAATTCCGCGCAGCATGTAGCAGCAGCGTTCGACATCGGGTTCGTCTACCATGACAGGCTGGAAGCGGCGGGTCAGGGCTGGGTCTTTTTCGAAATATTTGGCGTATTCAGATTGTGTCGTCGCGCCGATGGTTCGAAGGGTGCCGCGCGCCAGGGCCGGTTTCAGCAGATTTGCCGCATCGCCAGTACCTTGCGCACCGCCTGCACCGATAAGTGTGTGCGCCTCGTCGATGAAAAGAATGATTGGCGTCGGGCTGGCTTGCACTTCGTCAATCAGGGATTTCAGGCGCTGTTCGAATTCACCTTTCATGGACGCGCCGGCCTGCATGGCCTGAATGTCCATTTCGTAGAGCTTTGTGCCCTTCAGTGTCGGTGGCACGTCACCTGCGGCAAGACGCTGGGCAAAACCTTCGACCACGGCTGTCTTGCCGACGCCAGCCTCACCGGTAAGGATGGGGTTGTTCTGGCGACGGCGAAGCAACACATCAACGATCTGGCGAATTTCATCGTCACGACCAACAATACGGTCCATCGTCGGTGCGGCTGCTGTCATGTCCTTGCAGAACCGCCCCAACGCGGTCGAAGCAGAGGCGGAGGGTTCACCAGCCGGACCACTGCCGCCACCTGTAAACAGGCCGGAGCCGTCCATCGGACGCATGTCTTCTTCTTCGCTTTCGGTCCAAAGCGTGCGGGCTTCGTTTCCTAGTTGGTCAGGTGATATGCTGCCGATTTCCACACTGATGCGCGTTACTTCGCGCTTGAGATTTTTATCATTGAGCATTGCCAGAAGTGCGTGGCCCGATCTGATCTGAGCTTCACCAAAAAACAGGGTGGCATAGGTCCAAGCGTGGTTCAGGGTCGCGCTCAGCCCCTCGGAAATGCCGGGGCTTTCTGTAACGTTTTTATCGAGCCGCGCCATGGCCTGATCTGCGTCCTTCAGAGCCTTGCCGCGATCAATCCCAAGTGCATTCAGTGTGCAGGACACATCAGAGTTCTTGTTGGACAAGATGTGAAACAGCCAGTGCGATATCTCGACATTGCGGTTCTTCTCTCCGCGCGCATAACGCATGGCCTGCAGGAACGCGTCATACCCGGCACGATTCATTTTTCCGGCGTATTTCTCGATATTGATTTCGGCCATTGAGATGTCTTTCGGTTAGTGAATGCGAAGGTGTCAGGCTGCGTCGGTCAATTGGTAACTGGCAGCAGGAAGATATTTCTTGGCAAGTTCGGGATCATTGGCGGCATCGTTGGGCGTAAGGCTGGCCATCCAGCCAAGTTCCGCAGACTTGCCGATGACCGCTGGGGCCATCTGGTTGGCAGGCAACGACAGCTTGACGTCTACTTCGAAGGACTGGTTCAGATACTCGATCACGATGTCGCGCAGGCGTAGGTACGCGCTGCCACCCGGAAGGTAGGTCCGGTATTCTGCCAGCGATTTCGTGCGAATGTGAATCGCAATCTTTTCATTCACCGATTGAACACGACTGCCGACGATACAGTCTCGGCCCAGGGTACTGCCCCGCAACCCGAGACGGTTCAGACTGTCGCTTTCAAAACTGATCCATGTTGGCACGTGTTCTTCGACGTGCACGTCGCTTGCAAGGTCATAGCGCAGCATCTGTTGCAGACGCATCGGGCTTTTGACCCGCCCCATTGCCAGTGAAGCCATCGCAAGGCTCTTGGTATCATCGACGGCCTTCGTCCGTTTCTGCCAAGCAGGTGTACCCTTGCCGATGATCGCGCCGATGTATCGCGAAAAACGGTCGCCGTCGTTGTGGTCAAACTGGGTAATCGCGCGTGCGTCCGACCAGGCCCGGAAGAACAGCGCCTGAAAACGTGTTGCGAAAATATCGGTAAAGCGGACAAAGGCCTGATCACCAGCATTGACCCACCGTGCAACCTCCTCTGTCGTGTTCAGCGGGAGCGCGCCATGAGGTCCAAAAAAACCAATTAATTGGTTTCGTAGTTCGGGTTTGCCGTCCTTATCGGTGCCAATATGCGAAAAGTCGGTTTCGGGGAACGCTAGGAATGGATCTTGGCCAAGTCGGAGCACTTCTTCTTTGAGCGAGACGTTCTTGCCAATGCGCGGCTTGGTCTGCGCTTTCCGTTCAAGTTTGCGCATCCGCGCCAAAAAACCGACGCCAATCGTGGGTTGTCTCTCACTCATAAAAGCGGCCCCGTACCGGTGCGCGGTGGCCAACGGACAATGTCGCCGCGCGTCGTCGATGCGACAATTGTCTGTGTGAATGTGTTCACGCTGGCGTATTCGGCAAGGAAGCGGTCGAGAACCGCACCGATGACGATTATTCCGGACCCTTCGAATGCCGCTTCGTCCATGGTGACGCGCACTTCAAGTCCGCGTGCAGAGTGGAAACCGTCTCCACGCTGGATAGAACGGACGATCGGGCGGGTTTCAACGGTCTTGATCCCCTGCAACTGTGTTTCGGTCACGGTATCTGACAAGTCAGCAAAAAGTGATAGCAGTTCGCGCAACGTATTTGCCGCGCCGACCGGATCCTTGCCATCAAGACTGAAGTGGCTGAGTGAAAGATAACTGATCAACCGCCAGTAATTGTCTCCCGCGGTGGTGCGATGGGCTGCATTGACTTCAAGTTCCGTCATCGCCTCGCGCGGGCGGGTCGGACCGGCGGCACAAGCAAGGCTGACGCTGATGTCATCACACATGTGGAAATCATCACGTGATTGCGCGATGGGCAAGTATTCGGGCAGATGCCGATTGGAACACAACGTCCGTACCTGCAAACGCTGCGCGGGTTCTGCGTTTTCCTCGTTCAGCGGTTCGAATAGCGAAATGTAGGTTTCCGTTCCGGTGTAGCGATTGGTGGTGCCAAAGCGGCGTTCCTTCTGAGTCGCCCGACGTGGCTTGCGCCGCGTGGTGTAGTAAAGCGACTGACGCGGCTTTACGGTTCCGTTCGGCATGGCGTAAAGCGGATTGACCGGCACTGTCGTCTGCCCACCGGCATAGTGCGCTTGCACATTCGTGATCTGGTAGATTTCATAGTGCGTCATCGGACTGCTGTCAGGCGTGACTACAAACTCGTGACGCTTTTCATCAAGCCGAATTTGGCTTGCGCTTTCTTCAAACAGGTTGACCGCGGGCACGCAATGAAGGCCAAAGTCCTTCTTGCCCACACGAGAAGCCAGTGTGGACGGCGCATCGCCAAATTCAAGAAATAGCTGCATTTCGCCCTTATCGATCCGCGCGAGGTGCTTGCGCATACCGGTCAAGCGGAAGCCAAGGATCTTTCGGGGGAAGACGAAGACCTCCCGAAGGCGGGCGAAACCGTCGAAAAGCCGACCATCGTGAGGAAAGAGATGGTTTCCTTCGTCGAAACCGACTTGCTCGATGGACTTGGGATCGAGCCGGATGAAGACAGGATCGCCGTTCTTGTCGATGTAACGCAAGGATGCGCGTTTGAGGCTGCAGAACACCTGTTCGTAGATCGCGACAGCATCCATTATGTCGCCAGTCATGTGGATCGGCAGGGTGTCTACCTGTACATCCTTCAGCGGCCCGCCCGGTTTGTCGGAACCTGTCAGATCGGGTCGCATGATCGTCAAATGAAGCCCGCCCTTTGTGCCTTCGGCGACTTCGGTTTCGCCAGCCGCCAGAAATGGCGCGGGGCTCGCATGGTATTTGGCATCAGAAATTTTCAACGGCCAGATCGAAAGCGGTGCGCAAAGCCTGAAGCGGCAAGAAACACGCTGGTCTGCATCTGAAAAACGGGCATCGAGATACGCCCCCTTTTTAAAGTGCAGACCGTCTACGAGGTCCTTGTTTTCATAGGGTGGGTTGGCCTGTACCAGCATGACGCTGGGGGTGGGGGCGAGTGCATCTGGAAAGATCTGGTTGAGCAGTTCTGTCGAGAAGGTCCGAAACTCTTCTTCCATCTTGAGCTGGACTCGGGCCGCCATGAAGGCAGTGCCTTCAAGTAAGCCTGCGACCGCAGGGTCAAGATTGTCTTTAACCAAGCCACCAAGTCGGTCTGCGATACCGGGATAGTCCTGCGCAAACTCGCGCGAGCGTTCGTAGAGCAATGCGAGTTCGCGGTTGTAAGCCTCGCGGAAGGCGCGTTTCATGTCTGCACCCGCAGCTGCGTCATTTGCAATTTACCTGCTCCCATATCAACCTCAGCGACAAAGCTGAGTGGCAAATCGACGGGTGTCGCGACCATTTCGGCCTGAATTTCGAATGACATCCGCTGATCCTTATCTGTCCCATCTACCTCGACAGTGATTTCGATGGAGTCCGGAATCAAGCGCGGTTCATGTTGGATCAAGGTGTCGCGGATGAGCTTGGAAATTTGCTGGCGGGCGTAGAGTGAATCGTTGGCCTCGCTCATGTCGCCAAAGCCAAAGTTGATAATGGATTTGGCAACGTAAGGCGTGTCTTCAAGGTCGACGACCGCATCCAGATTGATTGTGTTCATCAGGCTGGCAAGGTCGGCTGTCAGGTGGCGGCGCAGGGTCTGTTCGTCTGTTCCCACCCGGCGTTCTTTGCTGCGCTCCGTCACCTCGCGCGAACCATCCTGCAGTTTCTGCGTGTCTGAAGTGGCGTCTTTCTTAAGGCGGGCCGCGCGGAACACATGCATAAGCGAGACCTGCTTGCGATCCTGTTTCGGATCGCTTCGTTTTGATCCCTGCCTGTGTGAAGGTCCGGCCATGCTACCTGTCAGTACGAGCTATTTCGTCGTGCGATGCCCTAATGTGGCACTGTAAGGACGTTCGGGGCCACAGAGGGCCCCGAACAAATGCGTAAAAGCTGAAATTCGCGGTTGCGAATTAGGCGCTCCACTCTGCGTTCTGAGCGATGTCCCAGCCGACCAGTGCTTCTGCACCAGCTGCACCGGAAGCTTCCTGCAGTGTGTATGTGATTTCGAACTTGCGGAAGTTCAGCGTCAGGTTCTCCTGGATGCGGTCAAGACCGTCCTTGGAACCGCCTGTCGAGTAGGACGAGATCATGATGTTTTCCATCTTGATCCGGAAATACTCGACGGGTGCTGCACCACCAGACTTGCGCACGATCAATTCACCGTTTTCGATGTGCTCACCGTTTGTACAGCGCTTGATCAGGTCGTTGGAGGCCAGGTCAACGTACTTTGTCAGGGAAATATCCTGAACGTTGACTTTGCCGCCACCACCACCAGCGCCGATGTGTGTCGTCCCGGACTGGGTCAGGCCCCAGTTCCATGCCAGCACATCGATTTCATCGGTGTGTGTCTCGTCTTGGGACTCACCTTTGATGCCGTTTGAAAGTTTCAGAAAAATATCGACAGCCATTTGCTTCTCCTTGGGTGACCGGGATTAATAAACTATGGGAGGGGTCCGGTCGTGATGGTTAGGTTAATTATCTATTTGCCGTTAGGCAGCTTGGATACGAGGCTCATCCCAATATCCATGCCCTCCATTTGGAAGTGCGGTTTGAGGAAGAACTTACCCATGTAATAGCCTGGGTTCTCCTCGTCTTCGATGACCTGCACACTTGCCGCGGCCAAAGGCTTTTTGGCCTTCTCTTTTTCGGACGCGCTTTCTGGGTTTGCAGAGACATACTTGTTAACCCACGATTGCAGGTCTTTCTCCAACTGGACGCGATCGGGGCTTTGCCCGATTTTGTCACGCACCATGCACTTCAAATAGTGGCTGAAGCGGGAAACAGCGAAGATGTAGGGCAGGCGCGACGACATGTTGTCAGAGGCGGTTGCCAAATCATCAACGTATTTTTTGGGGCGATACAGGGACTGGGCACCGATGAATGCGGCCTTGTCCGTGTGCTTGCGGTGTATCAGGCCGATCAGACCGGCTTTGCTTAACTCGCCCTCGCGACGGTCGGTGATTGAAACCTCCGTCGGAATTTTCATTTCCTGACTGCCATCACCGGAGTCGAACGTATGCGTTGGCAGGTTCATCACCTCGCCACCTGATTGCACACCACGGATCCGTACTGTCCAGCCGTGCTCCTTGTGGGCGCGGTTGATATTTACCGCCATTGCGTGTGCGGCGTTCATCCATGCATACATCTCGCCGTCGTGCCCATCGGTTTCTTCTTCGAAGTTGAACTCTTCAACGACAGAGTTTGAATTCTGGCTGTAGGGTTCACGCGACAACACGCGCGGCAGGGTCAGACCGACATAACGCGAGTTTTCGGAGTCACGCAGCGAATTCCATGCGGCATAGTCAGGCGTATCAAAGATTTCGGACAGATCATCCGGGTTGCCCATCTCGTTCCAGCTGTCCATGCCCAAAAGGGCTGGTGCCGCGGATGACAAAAACGGTGCATGTGCGGCGGCAGCGATTTTCGCCATGTCGCGCAACAGACCGACATCTCCGGTAGACTGATCGAAGTAATAGTCGCCAATCAGGGCACCAAACGGTTTGCCGCCCATTGTGCCGAATTCCTGTTCGTAGACTTTCTGGAACAACGGGCTCTTGTCCCATTTGGCACCGGGGTAGCGGCGCAATTCGCTTTTCAGTTCGTCCTTGGAGACGTTCATGACGTTGACGCGCAGAGAACTGTCTGTTTCGGAATTATTCACTGTGTACGCAAGGCCGCGCCAGCTGCTTTCAAGTTGCTGGAATTCGGGCGCGTGGATGATCGCGTTGACCTGATCGGTCAGTTTCTTGTCGATTTTGGCGAGCATCGCGCCAATTGTATCAAGGATGTCTTCAGCAATGACAGACTGATCATTCATCGCTTCCTTGACCAGCGCAACAACGGCAGAGTCGACTTCTTTTGCAGCCTCTTCCGTGCGCGGCTTGATCGTCTGTTTGAGCATGTCCGAGAATTCGTCAAGCTCGTTCAGCCCCTCTGAGACCTGACTTTCGGTTTGTGCTTCATTTGCCATGTGCGTTTCTTTCTTCCATCAAGTTGAGGCGCACGGATTGTGTGCCAGCTTGCGAATTAATCGTCGTCCTCGTCCTCGTCAGCGCTGCGCGCAGCAAGTGCTGCCATCAGTTCTGGATCGTCAAGCAAGGCCCGCAAGTGGTCCTGTGCTTTCGACTTGCCGTTCATGTAGCGGGACAGGTTTGCCAGCTGTTCACGGGCCTCAAGTAGCTTGGCGAGTGCCGGGACCTGGCGGGCCACCTGGGCCGGACCAAAGTCGTCCATCGATTCAAATTTCAAGTTCACGCCAAGTTTCGACCCAGAGTCAGGATCAAGCTTGTTTTCGGCTGTGAACGACAGACCGGGCGCGACGCTAGCCAAGTAGCTGTCGAGTGTCCCGGCTGTCACATCGGTGAAATCACGTTCCGCCAGAGGTGGCTTATCCACTTCGGACGCGTTGCCCGACAGATCCGAAAGAACGCCCATAACAAATGGCAGTTCCACCATTTTTTCGCTGTCATATGGGTCTTCATAGGAGATGTTCACGCGCGGTGGACGGTTGCGCTTGATAAAACCTGTTGCGGAATCTGAAGCCATCTAAATTCTCCTTAACTCGACGTAAATGAAGCGGGAAATATGGTGCAAGTCAACGTTAATGCGGTTGTTTCCCATCATTCATCAATACCTCTGGTTGTCATTCATTATTCGCCGGCGGAATGAGATCGGAAACAGTCGACGTAAAGTCCTTGTCTAAAAGGGTTCTCGCGCGAAACAATAATACCGGGATTGGGCTGGCTGGCTCCTTTGAGCGGAAGAAGCTCTCGATCGACGTCAAAACTGGTGCAATATTAACACGCGATGTAATCTCTGGGGGTGCTCCGGCGTCTTCTGATTCCAACGATTGCGCGCGCCCCCCCGCCTCTCCAGCAAGCATCTTGAGCCGGTCCATGTAGAGCACGAACCCGGTCCCCTCGCCGAGAGTGATTTTCGTCTTGTTTGCGTGTTCGGGCAGTAGTGTCTCAATCGCTTCGACCAGCGGTTTCCCGACCAACAGGCGGGCCTGTGTGATCAGCAATAAAGATGGCGAGGATGGTTCATGTGTCGCCATGAACGCCTCGATGGTATTTAAGGCCTGCAATGCTGCTGCACGGTTCGGAATGGCTCCGGCCAACGGTTCGGCCGCGGGAGTTGGCGCAGTCGCCGCTGGTTTCGCGCTATCTGCTTCGTCAATTGGCGAAGTGTTAGATGCGTGACTGCCGACCTCATCATCCTCTGCCTCGGCCGAGGGGCTGTCATCACTCCATGGTTTCAGATCAGTACGGGATTCTGCGATCAAGCGTTGAATGTCGGCGATCGCCTTTTCCGTTGGCCCAAGTGTTGGCGTAAACGGATTGTCGAGCCGCATGCAGGCGGACTTGATCCGCTTCAATGCGCTGGCTGTCTGGTTCAGCGCTGCATGCGCCGCTTCGACGGCCTTGCTGTTGCCTGGTGACGACAGCTCTGATGTCATTGTGCCGGGGTTGAGCCCGACTTCGCCTTGACGTGGTTCGGATTGTCCTGTCGCGGCAAGGTATTTGCGATAGGTCACCTCGGCTGCACCCGCGATGTTGATGTGCTGCAATGGGATTGCGACGATAGCGTTATTGCCAAGTTCATCAATAGCCGACCGCCGGTCCGATTGGTCGGTCGGGTGAACCCTGTCGGGGAAGGTTTCCAGCAGATCAGCCATTGCTGTCACAGCATCCGCGAAATCCTGCAGGCGTGCAGCAAGGACCATCATGCGCGCCAGAAGAGAGACCAGCCGCAGATCGCGGCTTTTCTTCAGAAGTTCAGTGATCGTCTTTTTTTCGGTGGCGTGCTTGATCGTTGCCGGATCGAAAGACACGCCGGGCATGAAGTCGTCATCGGGGCCTTTGATGCCGGGCGTGAAGTATCGCTCGGGCATCCGGGATTCAGCTTCGAAGTAATAATCAACGAACGGTGCATCATCGGTGGCTTCCAGATCAGGGCCACAGGGGGCGTCTTCTGAAATGGGGTCCTTTAGCCAGTCAAAGCTCATCCAATGATCCTTTCGACGCATTATTTACCGGTGGCGCGCCCACACCTGTTGTCAATTTCAAGTTGTGAGCCTGCAAGGCAGAGCCTTTTTGGTCAAGCATGGTATTCATGACCTTGTGACCTAGAGCCCGCTGCCTTTCGTCGCTTTTGAGTAACTTTCAGCAAAATGCGACAGGAATACGTCAAGCATTCCATTTTCATGGCTTGTCGTCATTTTGTCCCACCGACGCACGAATTCGTCCCATGCCTTACGCTTGCCGCCAGACAGAAGCCCGCCATCCAGCGCTTCTTCGATGTCTTCGGGTGCAAGTTTCGACATGAGCTTAATCAGGGCGGGCTGGATCGCAGCGAACACGGCCACCTGATGTTGGCGTACATCAGCCAGCGCGTCAGTCAGGCCATCACCGCCGGACATAAAGCCATCTCGGGGGTGCAGGAACATCACTTCGAGCGCTTGATCCACGTCGGGCAGGAATTTCAGCGGGTTGTTCTGGGCAGCGCCCATCATGGTACGGTCGCCCCCTTTTGTGAACTTCTTGGCTGCGGCGCGATCTTGCAACATTGCCATGACTTCAGTGCTGGCACCGCGCAACGTGCGGCCAAGTTCACGCGCAAATGCTTCGGGGTCGGTCGTGGCACCGGCCGGCATCCTGAGGCCTGCGCCTTCACAGAACGCCTTAAGCACTGCGTCACCGCCTGCAGGCTGTGCCGGCGTTTGTGGAGGTGTTGCAATTGGCAACGCGGTAGGTGCCGTCGGCGGTGTTCGCGACAATACCGGACCTGCCCCCGGCGCAGGCGCGCCGTCAAAGGGCGAGCCTGAACCGCCGAAGGGAGAGGGTGCCGCGGCTGGTTGCGGCGCAGCGGTCGCTGGGGCGGCTTGAGGCTGCGGTGCGGTTGGCGTGCTAATAAAGTCACTGGCGAAGTCGTCAAAACCTGACCGGTCAGACCGAGGGTTCGGATCAATCGGCGCTGCAGGCGATCCTCCGATAGCCCAGGGGTCGCTGTTATCGTCGACGACGGGCGGTGTCGGCTGCGGCGGTTCAACCTGTTGCGGGGGTGGCGCGGCGGCTGCGACGGCTGCGTCACCCAGACTGACGGTGATGAAATAATGGCCGACCTGAAACCGCTCACCTGATTTCAGTTCATGTGCACCCTCTATTCGGTGACGCTGCCCTTCCAGGAAGACACCGTTTGTCGAGACATCCGTCAGGAAGTATTTTCCGTTGCGAAAGCTCACATCGAAATGATGACCAGAAATGTGACGCTGTGGATCAGGCAGCGACCAGTCCATAGAGGCAGATCGCCCCACTTGCAGGTCATTTCCATCCGACGTCACCGAAAGCGGCCCACCGTCAGGCAAGCTGTCAAAATTTTCGATCCGAAGTGTAAGTGTCATTCAGGCAGAATCCGCGAAAAGGCTAAGCGCCTGACATTAATAAACTTTGAAAAGCGATTCCGCCATGTCGATAAACTTGGCAAGGAATACAGGGCGCCGCGACAGGTCGGCGCGGGCGAGGCAGGACAGGATGCCGGTGTTAATTGCGCGGGGTGCGCGGTGCAGAGGCACGCTTGCAGTATCATTCGGTGCAATTGATCCGCCAGACCAACCGACTGCAAGCGCCAAGTGCACGCCTGGTGTGCGCGCAGGCGCATATAGAGCTTGTCGCATAACATCGTGGCGTAAATCGGTTGCCGGACGTCCGATCCAGTTCGCCACCAGCTCCATCATCTGGCGGTCCAGCTGTGACAGCGCGTCCGGCATAGCGCGCAGACATTCATGCCCCCACCAGATGGCAAGTTTCGGCTGGATTGCGAAGGCGGTGAAGGTAATGGCCTCTTCGGGGGTCGTCGATGACCGCAAGCGCCAGAGGTATTCCAGCGCTACTTCCCCTTCGCGGGGGCGCTGTTGCGTCAGCTCTGCGATCTGCGGAATGGCGACATATAGATCGCGCACTGTCTCGTAACGGGTGGTGACGACCGGCGGCCGGGTCTTTTCGTCTTCGGCAGGGTCGTCTGCATCACTTGGCGTCATCAATGGCGTCCGTCGGAATTTCGTTCTGAAATCAGTGCGGACACATTCGTCAGTCAGGCGGCAGGCGTCAAGTGACGATGTCCAGCTTGAGGCCGTGTCTTTTACTTCCCGCAACAGCGCAGTAGGGTCCGCGCAGAAGTCTGAGGGTTCCCATGTCATCCATCGTATCCGTTCAAGATCTGCGCAAATCATATGCTGACGGGTTTGAAGCGCTCAAGAACGTCAATCTTGAAATCGAAGAGGGTGAAATCCTTGCGCTGTTAGGGCCAAACGGTGCGGGCAAGACCACATTGATTTCAACGATTTGCGGGATCACAGTTGCGACTTCTGGCAAGATTACGGTCGGCGGGTACGATACGCGTTCTGAATTTCGGGAAGCGCGCGCTTTGATTGGCCTTGTCCCGCAGGAAATCAATCTTGAACCTTTCGAGACGGTCAAGCGCACGGTGCAGTTTTCGCGCGGCCTATTTGGCAAGCCACGTAATGATGCCCTGCTTGACCAGATCCTGAAAGATTTGTCGCTTTATGACAAAAAGGACAACCGCATCATGACCCTATCGGGGGGCATGAAGCGCCGTGTGCTGATTGCAAAGGCGCTGTCCCATGAGCCTCGCGTGCTGTTCCTCGACGAACCGACTGCCGGCGTTGATGTCGAACTGCGCAAAGATATGTGGAACGTTGTCGCCCGGCTGAAAGAGCAGGGTGTGACGATCATCTTGACCACGCACTACATAGAAGAGGCCGAAGCGATTGCTGACCGTGTTGGCGTCATCAACAAGGGCGAAATCCTTTTGATACAGGACAAGGCGGACTTGATGGTGCAAATGGGCCAAAAGCGCTTGCGCATCGAGCTGGATGCACCGGTCACAAGTATTCCGGCGGCTCTTGCATCTTACCAGCTTGAAATTGCGGATGATGGCGCTGCGCTGGTCTACACCTACGATACGAAGGGTGAACGCACCGGCATCACGACATTACTGAACGACCTGCAGGGGGCTGGGTTGAAAATGGTCGATATGGAAACGCAGCAAAGCAGTCTCGAAGAGATATTTGTTGGACTTGTGAGGGAAGACGCATGAATTTCACCGCTGTCGGCGCAATCTACCGGTTCGAGATGGCCCGGTTTTTTCGCACCATCACGCAAAGCCTTGTGTCACCCGTCTTGTCGACTTCGCTTTACTTTGTCGTGTTCGGCACGGCGATTGGCAGCCGGATCGAAGAGATTGACGGAGTCAGCTACGGCGCTTTTATCGTTCCGGGCTTGATCATGTTGACCGTAATGACGCAGGCCACATCAAACGCTTCTTTCGGAATCTACTTTCCGAAATTCATTGGAACAATCTACGAATTGCTGTCAGCCCCGGTGAACTTTCTCGAAATCACCATTGGCTATGTCGGCGCGGCGGCCACGAAGGCAATGTTCATCGGATTGATCATTCTGATCACGTCGTTCTTCTTTGTGGATATCACCATCGCTCACCCGCTCGCGATGTTTGCTTTCTTGTTCCTGACCTGCCTCAGCTTCGCCTTGCTGGGCTTCATCATCGGCATCTGGGCGGGGAATTTTGAACAGCTTCAGCTGATCCCGCTGCTGGTGATCACGCCTTTGGTCTTTCTGGGCGGCAGTTTCTATTCGATCTCGATGCTGCCTCCGATCTGGCAAAACATCACGTTGTTCAATCCCGTGGTCTATCTGATTTCAGGGTTCCGCTGGTCATTCTTTGGCACAGCTGATGTGCCGATTGCGCTGTCCCTCGGTGCGATCTCACTCTTCACGTTGCTTTGCATGACGGTCATCTGGTGGATATTCCGCACAGGTTGGCGTATTCGCGCCTAAGCAACCTTGTCGCAATGCCACGCGGGGCCTAGATCATACCGATGAAACATCTCATTCCATTCGTAAAATCGGAACCGCTGGTCAATATCGTGCGGCTACAAGGCGGCATCAGCAATAGCGGGAACGGACTTGATGACGTTGGCCTTGCGCCCGTTCTTGAAAAGGCATTTTCGCGGGGGAAACCTGCAGCGGTCGCGCTTCAAATCAATTGTCCGGGCGGGTCGGCAGTCCAATCATCGTTGATCGCCGCGCGCATTCGCCGTCTGGCCGAGGAAAAGGACGTTCCCGTCGTCGCCTTCGTCGAAGATGTCGCGGCATCGGGCGGTTACTGGCTGGCATGTGCAGCAGATGAAATCTTTACGGATCAGGGATCGATTGTCGGTTCGATCGGGGTCATCTCTGCAGGGTTTGGTCTGCAGGAGGCTATTTCCAAGATCGGGGTCGAACGTCGGGTGCACACCGCCGGTAAATCCAAGTCTATGTTGGACCCGTTCAAAAAGGAAAATCCTGCGGACGTGAAGCGGCTGAAAGGCTGGCTCGAAGACCTGCACGTGATCTTTATCGACTATGTCAAGTCACGGCGCGCCGACAAGTTGGTCGACAATCCGGACCTATTCACCGGCGAGATTTTCGTCGGACGCAAGGCATTGGAGCAGGGTCTGACTGATGGCATCGACCATCTTGTTCCGCATATGAAAGCGCGGTTCGGGGACAAGGTGCGGTTCCGCAAGTTCGGTCAGCGCAAGTCATTGCTCCAAAGGTTCGGTGCGCGCTTTGCCGCAGACGCTATGAGCGCTGTCGAGGACCGGGCGGCATTCGCGCGGTTCGGCCTCTGATATGCTCATCAAGATCATCAGTCTCTTTTTCGCTTTCATCGCGGTCCTTGCGATTTTTGGGAAGTTTCGGTTTCCCGGGCAGGATCGGCTGGCGGCAGCCAAGTGCAAACGATGTGGACGCTACAGGATCGGAAACGGTCCTTGTCGCTGCGAAAGGGGATAGGGTTTGCTCTGGGATTGGTTCTTGACGGGGCTTGGCCTTGTTATGTTGCTTTTTGCAGGTGACTCTCTGGTGCGCGGCGCGGTGAACATGTCATTGCGACTTGGCGTGCCCGCTTTGATCGTTTCCCTGACGATCGTGGCTTTCGGGACATCGGCGCCAGAACTTTTGATTTCTGTGCAAGCTATTCTCGACGGATTTCCGGGGCTGGCGATTGGTAATGTTGTCGGGTCGAACACGGCAAACGTTCTACTGGTGCTTGGCGTTCCGGCGCTGCTGGCGACGATGCACACCAGCGAATGCAATACCCATAAAAGCTACCTGCAGATGATTGCGGCGTCCGTACTGTTCATGGCTCTTTGTTTCACCGGAGTGCTGAACTGGATGTCCGGCCTCATCTTGCTGTCGGCGCTGGCTGCCATGCTCGGCTGGGCCTTTATTGAGGCGCGTCGTCATCGCAAGGCTAACGAGGATGAAGCGGAAATCGAAGGTGCAGATCCCGGTCTTGGTTGGGGCCAGATCATCTTTTTTCTAGTAATCGGCCTGATCGGCCTGCCACTTGGTGCGAAGTTGCTTGTTGATGGGTCGACCAACATCGCGCGTGACTTTGGCATCAGCGAGACAGTGATCGGGCTTACACTGGTTGCGATCGGAACGTCGTTGCCAGAACTGGCCACAACTGTGATGGCCGCACTGCGCAAGCAGGCTGATGTTGCGCTGGGCAATGTCATTGGTTCGAACATGTTCAACCTTCTTGGAATAATGGGTGTTGCAAGCCTTGTCGGCACGATTCCTGTTGATCCGGGGCTGTTGCGTTTCGATCTGTGGATCATGTTGGCCTCTTCGCTGCTGTTGATCCCCTTCGTGTTTTTCAAGATGGATATCACACGCTTCTGGGGTGTTGTCCTGTCAGTCGGTTACGTCGCCTACCTCGTGATCGTGCTGACATGACCCGCGCGCTTGTAACAGGTGGCGGGGCCCGATTGGGTCGTGCGATGGCGCTATACCTTGGGTCACGTGGATTTGACGTTGCTGTCCATTACGCGTCATCCGGAACCGGTGCGCAGGAGGTCGTCAACGAATTGCAGGGACTTGGCCGTAAGGCCGTGACGTTGCAGGCAGACCTCTTGATGGAAAGCGCGGCGCACGATCTGTTTGTGGCGGCCGCAGACCGACTGGGTGGCCCGATCACTTGTCTCGTGAATAACGCGTCTATCTTTGAGCGCGATACGCTCGACACCGCAACGCGCGAAAGCTGGGACCGGCATCTGGAAAGCAACCTGCGCGCGCCATTCGTTTTGACGCAAGCGATGGCGGCGCAAGGCTTGCAGCCAATCGTAGATGCGCAAGGCGAGCCCGTTGCATCCGGTCTTATCGTCAATATGCTCGACCAGCGCATTCACAAGTTGACCCCTGACTACACCAGCTACACGATCGCAAAAATGGGCCTTTGGGCGATGACGCAGACAATGGCGCAGGCGCTCGCACCAGTGATCCGCGTTAATGGCATCGGTCCGGGTCCAACGCTGCAAGGGGCCAGTCAGACGGAAGAACAGTTCGCAAGCCAACGTGCAGCGACAATTCTGAAACGCGGGGCCAATCCGGAAGATATCACGGCTGCACTTGGTTACTTCCTTGATGCACCGGCAGTTACGGGACAGATGTTGGCCATTGATGGCGGTCAGCACCTGGCTTGGGAGACGCCCGACGTGGTCGGAGTTGATTGACCAAACGGCAACTTGTGCACTGCTTTTACGCGCGTTCACTTTCCGTTTACAAAAGCTTAACGATTTCAGTTACTTGCCATTTGGTAAAAAAATTCTCTATATTTTTCAGAGCATTAAGTAAGTGCCTAAAAATTAGGCACTGTAATGAGTGGCTTCAAAAACAACGGAAAAATGCGAGTTGCGCGCAATTGCCCACGAAGTTATCCACAAGTTCCGTGGATGCCTTTTCTCTTGTCGCCTGTGCGTTATCGTGCAGAGCAAGAACAGAATCGAATAACAGGCGCGACCGACGTGACACCATCGTCAAAACAGGACACCGCTTTGCGCGGGTATGACTGCATACAAAGCTATTTGCGGACGCTCGACAGTTCACCGGGCGTTTACCGCATGCTGGATGCAGAAAGCCGCGTGCTTTACGTCGGTAAGGCGCGCAATCTCAAGAACCGCGTCAGTAACTATGCCCGCCCCGGCAATCATTCGCCACGAATTACGCGGATGATTCAGGAAACGGCCGCGATGATGTTCCTGACAACGAAGACAGAAACGGAGGCGCTGCTGCTGGAGCAAAACCTCATCAAGCAGTTGAAACCGCGCTACAATGTACTTTTGCGCGACGACAAATCTTTTCCAAACATACTTGTTTCGCAGTCGCATGCCTTTCCGCAAATCAAGAAGCATCGTGGTGCGAAAAAAGAAACGGGCAGATATTACGGCCCATTTGCAAGTGCGGGCGCGGTGAATCGCACTTTGAACCAGTTGCAGCGCATCTTCCTGTTGCGCAACTGTTCTGACTCCGACTTCGAGACCCGCACCAGACCTTGCCTACAATACCAGATCAAACGCTGTTCAGGTCCCTGTGTTGGCTTGGTTTCGGAAGCTGACTACGCCAAGTCGGTTGCTGACGCGGAAAAGTTCTTGTCAGGGCGCACCAAAGGTATTCAGGAAGCCCTCGCAGCCCAGATGTCGGACGCGTCGGCAGCGATGGAATTTGAACGGGCGGCCGCACTGCGTGATCGGATCAAGGCGCTGACACAGGTTCAATCGGCCCAAGGTATCAACCCGCAGACCGTTGCTGAAGGTGACATTATCGCCTTGCATATTGATGGCGGGCAGGCGTGCGTGCAGGTGTTCTTTATCCGCGCCAACCAAAACTGGGGAAACCATGACTATTACCCGAGGATCAGTGGCGACGAAGACCGGTCAGAGGTGATGGAAGCCTTCGTCGGGCAGTTTTATGCAAACCGCGAACCGCCCCGCGCGATTATCCTCAGTCATGGGTTGGATGATCCCGAACTCATGGCGGATGCATTGAGCGAGAAAGCAGGTCGCAAGGTCGAGATCACTGTGCCCCAGCGTGGGGAAAAGGCGGAATTGGTCAACGGGGCGTTGCGCAACGCGCGCGAAAGCCTGGCCCGAAAGATGTCGGAGTCTGCGACACAAGGCCGGTTGCTTAAAGGCCTTGCTCAGGCCTTTGATCTGGATGCACCACCTACCCGCATTGAAGTCTATGACAACAGCCACATTCAAGGTGCTCATGCCGTCGGTGCCATGATCGTCGCAGGGCCTGAAGGTTTCGAAAAGAACCAGTATCGTAAATTCAATATTCGCGGTGATGACCTGACACCGGGCGATGACTTCGGAATGATGAAAGAAGTGCTGACCCGCCGTTTCAAACGCCTGCTTAAGGAAGACCCTGACCGCAAGTCGGGTGTGTGGCCCGATCTTTTGCTGATCGACGGTGGTGCTGGGCAGGTCAGCGCCGTTCGCCAGATCATGACGGAACTGGGTGTCGATGACGTGCCGATGGTCGGTGTCGCCAAAGGTGAAGACCGCGACGCTGGCAAGGAAGAATTCCATCGCACCGGCAAGTCGGTCATGGCGTTACGCCACAACGATCCTGTCCTCTACTTCATCCAGCGGATGCGCGATGAAGCGCATCGCTTTGCTATTGGTACACATCGGGCAAAACGGACGAAAGCGATCGGCGCGACGCCTCTTGATGATGTGCCAGGCGTCGGGGCTACCCGTAAACGTGCCTTGCTGGCGCATTTCGGGTCAGCCAAGGCAGTTGCGCGGGCGAACCTTGCGGATCTAAAGGCCGTGGAAGGCGTGTCCGACAACATGGCGCAAACGATCTACGACTATTTCCACGAAAACGGCTAACAAACGGACGTATCACATGCGCAAACTCCTGCTTGCTGCTCTGGCGCTTGTCATCGTTGCGGCGCCGATCTGGTATTTTATACGTCCAACTACAATGTCATTCAGAGTGTTGCCTTCCACTGATGGACCTGACATTCGGCACGACGCAGACAGTATCACTTGAACCCGGTGGGGATATCGCGCTGTGCATGGCGATTACAGAGGTGGGAAATTGTACCGCCTTGGAAAATTAGGCAGGCGCGTGACGGTATTGTGCAGCGACGATACACGCCGAAGTTGGCCTTGGCCATTTTCGCACTTTACTGGCGGCTGCGCTGGCCCGCAGTCTATTTCCAATTGGTCCGTCGACACTGACAGTTGAAATCTACACTGCACCAAGCGGAAGTGTTGTAACGCAGAACACGCGTGTCTTGGTGGGAATATCTACGGAACGACTTCAAATTGCGCCAGCGCTTGGGAATGCAGAGTTGGTTCCCCCTATAGCGGGAAGCCCGAACGTTTTCACCGTGCCAGCCGATGCAAAAGTCGGCATATTTGTTCTGCCGCGCAAAAAATCCCCGCGTCAGCCGAACGGTCATCATCGTGTCTGACGCACATCTTGAGGAAGCGATCTATCTGGATGCGCAGCTTCCCTGATGCGAAGGGTATGGTGCATGTGCAGGTGACGCGATAGGACATGTGTATGAATTTCAACCTCCCCAATATCCTGACGATCCTTCGTCTGATCGCCGCTCCCGGACTTGCCGTGATGTTTCTCTATTTCACGCGCCCCTGGGCCGACTGGTTCGCATTGGTCCTGTTTATCAGCGCTGCAATCACGGATTTCGTGGATGGATATCTGGCGCGAGCGTGGAAGCAGGAAAGCAAGCTGGGTGCGATGCTTGACCCGATTGCGGACAAGGCGATGGTCGTCATTGCTTTGCTGATCATCACCGGGTTCTCCGGCATGAACCCTTGGATACTGCTGCCAGCGACGCTGATCGTCTTCCGTGAAGTCTTTGTAAGTGGCTTGCGGGAATTTCTTGGCGAAACGGCCGGCCTTTTGAAGGTGACAAACCTCGCCAAGTGGAAAACCACTGTTCAGATGGTCGCTATCTCGCTGCTGTTCGCAAAGGGTGCTTTCGAACACTATATGATCGAACAGACAATCGGGATGGATCCGACTATTATCGATGGCATTCTGTCGGGTGAAATTTCGGATGAGGTTGGACTGCGTTGGAAACAGCTTGGCTGGGACATCAGCTGGTGGGGCGGGATCATCGTGCTCTGGATCGCCGCCATTCTGACGTTGATCACGGGTTGGGATTACTTCCAGAAATCCAAGCCCTATCTGCGCGAGGATACGTGATGGATGTGCTCTATTTCGCATGGGTGCGCGAACGCATCGGGATACCGAAGGAAACGGTGCAGACGCGTGCTGTGACCGTGAATGATCTTGTGGCTGAGCTTAGGGAGCGGGAAGAACGCTATGCGCTTGCGTTCGAAGATGTTTCCGCACTTCGGGTTGCCGTCGATCAGGAGCTGACCAATTTCGATGCGCCCTTGGCGGGCGTGCGTGAGGTCGCGTTTTTTCCACCCATGACGGGCGGATGATGCAAGTTCGGGTGCAGGCAGATCCGTTTGATGCCGGGGCAGAGCTGAACCGCTTTACGGCTTCGCTTGCAAATGCCGGTGCCGTTGTCAGCTTTACCGGCATCGTTCGCGACGTCACAGACGGGTTACTGCAGATGGAGATTGAGCATTACCCAGGCATGACGTCACAGGCGATTGAAGCGATTGCGCAAGATGCTCAGGCGCGCTGGGCGCTGATTGACCTGCTGGTGATCCACCGGTTTGGTCCATTAAGACCGGAAGACCCCATCATGATGGTTGTCACCGCGTCCGCACACCGGGCCGACGCGTTTGCAGCGGCGGATTTTCTGATGGATTACCTCAAATCCCGTGCACCTTTCTGGAAGAAAGAAATCACGAAATCCGGCGAAAGCTGGGTTGCAGCTAAGGACGAAGACGAGGATGCCCTGTCGCGCTGGTAAGTCCTGCATGGCAGTGGCAATCGACGATGTGATCGTTCACCATTCCAACGGCCTGCATGAACGCATAGACAATCGTCGGTCCGCAAAATTTGAACCCCGCTTTCTTGAGGTCATTTGATATCTGCTTCGACAACTCAGTTTCGGCTGGGACGTCTGCCATGGTCTTTCGGTTTGGTTGTAAGGGTTTGCCGTCAACATAGTTCCAGAGAAATCGATCGAACCCTTCGCGCTGCTCGACAACTTGCCATGCGCGGGCATTTCCAATGGTTGCTTCGATCTTTCCGCGATGTCGGATAATGCCGGGGTTCTGTAACAGCCTTGTCACCTCTGCCTCGCCCCATTCGGCGATCACGTTCGGATCGAACCCTTCAAAAGCGACGCGAAAATTCTCCCGTTTCTTCAGGATCGTGATCCACGACAGCCCTGCCTGAAATCCGTCAAGTATCAGTTTCTCCCAAAGTGCGCGGCTGTCGTATTCCGGAACGCCCCAATCAGTGTCGTGATAATCAAGATAAATCGGATCCGGGCCAGCCCAACTGCAGCGGGTTTTCATAAATTCCGTCCTTCTTCTCTGCCGCGCCTTCATGGGGCGTTAATGTGCGCGGCGCAAATTGGCGATATGATAAAAGCATTGCGATCAGATCGGCTGAGTGTGGCAAAGGACGTCGTGGCTGAACAGCCAATGCTTGATCCTTTGTATTTCGCCATGGCCAGCCGCGATGCCGATGTGCTCTCGCTCGTACAGGATGCGTTGGCTGCGGGACGGGCGCAACTGGCGTTTCAACCGGTTGTAATCACGCTGGATCATAGCAAGACCGCATTTCATGAAGGGTTGATCAGGGTAAAGGATTCTGCAGGACGGGTCATTCCCGCTGCGCATTTTATGCCCGTGATTGAAGACATGGATCTGGGGCGGCAGGTCGACGTCGTCACGCTTGAACTGGCGCTCAAGACACTGCGCCACCATCCGGGAATCCGGCTATCCGTCAATGTGTCGGCGCGTTCGCTGGGGGACGGGCGCTGGCGACGGGTGCTTGATGCGGCATTGAACGAACGTGCATCGCTTGGCGACAGGCTTATCTTTGAGATGAGCGAGACTTCCGTGATGCTGCTGCATGAAATCGTGGCGCAATTCATGGAGGAAATGCAGCCGCGCGGGGTCGCGTTTGCGCTGGATGGTTTCGGAGCAGGGATGACAGCATTTCGCCATCTCAAAGAGTTCTTTTTTGATCTGGTAAAGATCGACAAATCCTTTGTGCGCGGTATCGCAAACGATCCCGATAACCAGGTTCTGGCAGAGGCGTTGATTACCGTGGCACAGCAGTTCGAGATGTTCACGGTTGCCGATGGTGTGGAGACAGCCGAAGACGCGACGTATCTTGCGACACTCGGTGTTGACTGTCTGCAGGGCTACCATTTTGGGATTCCGAGTTTCCGGATTAGCTGACCCGACAGATTGGAATGCAATCGCTGCATATCCGCGATGCAAGTCAAGGAATCACATTGCCCCAAGGGCACCGACCCCCTAAAGACATGTGCAACACGACCTGCCGGGGCCGATGTCCATATGTTTATTTGCCCTCTGGCCCCGTGATGAAAAACGCACCTGGAGGAGTTCCACATGACAAACGTTGTAATCGCTTCTGCCGCCCGGACTGCCGTTGGCAGCTTTGGTGGTTCATTTGCCAACACACCTGCCCACGACCTTGGCGCTGCCGTTCTTGAAGAAGTCGTCGCACGTGCCGGTATCGAAAAGGGTGAAGTGAGTGAAACAATCCTTGGTCAGGTGCTGACCGCGGCACAGGGCCAAAACCCGGCCCGTCAGGCCCACGTGAATGCCGGCCTGCCAATCGAAAGTGCCGCTTGGGGCATCAACCAGGTTTGCGGGTCTGGTCTGCGGGCTGTCGCGCTGGGCGCGCAGCACATTCAGCTTGGCGATGCCGACGTCGTGATCGCTGGCGGTCAGGAAAACATGACGCTGTCCCCTCACGCTGCGCACCTGCGTGCCGGTCAGAAGATGGGCGATATGACCTACATCGACACGATGATCCGTGATGGACTCTGGGACGCATTCAACGGCTATCATATGGGTCAGACCGCTGAGAACGTCGCTGAAAAGTGGCAAATCAGCCGTGACCAACAGGATGAATTTGCCGTCGCTTCGCAGAACAAGGCCGAAGCTGCTCAGAAGGCCGGGAAGTTCGATGATGAGATCGTCGCCTACACTGTTAAGACCCGTAAGGGGGATATCATTGTCGACAAGGATGAATACATCCGCCACGGCGCGACAATGGAAGCTATGCAGAAACTGCGCCCTGCTTTCGCCAAGGACGGTTCCGTCACAGCTGCGAATGCGTCTGGTCTGAACGACGGTGCCGCCGCAACGCTCCTGATGTCCTCTGAAAATGCTGAAAAGCGCGGCATTCAGCCTTTGGCCCGCATTGCATCCTATGCAACTGCAGGACTTGATCCGGCAATCATGGGTGTTGGTCCGGTCATGGCATCGCGCAAAGCGCTCGATAAAGCAGGTTGGAAGGTCGAAGATCTTGATTTGATCGAAGCCAACGAAGCCTTTGCTGCACAGGCCTGTGCCGTCAACAAAGACATGGGCTGGGATCCGGCCATCGTGAACGTCAACGGTGGTGCTATCGCCATTGGTCACCCAATCGGAGCATCCGGTTGCCGGGTTTTGAACACGCTGCTGTTCGAAATGGTTCGTCGCGACGCGAAAAAGGGCCTTGCTACTTTGTGTATCGGCGGCGGTATGGGTGTCGCACTTTGCGTCGAGCGTGACTGATCTTAATCAAGGTGACCCCGACCGGGGTCGCCTATGCAATACCTGAATAATTCTGGAGGATAGACTATGGGACGTGTCGCACTTGTGACCGGGGGAAGCCGTGGAATCGGCGAAGCCATTTCAAAGAAATTGCAGGCCGACGGGATGACCGTCGCCGCAACATACGCAGGCAATGATGAAGCTGCGGCTAAATTCACCGAAGCGACTGGAATCAAGACCTACAAGTGGAATGTCGGCGACTACGATGAATCCAAGGCCGGTATCGCACAGGTCGAAGCCGACCTCGGCCCGATCGATGTCGTTGTGGCCAATGCTGGCATCACACGCGATGCGCCTTTTCACAAGATGACGCCACAACAGTGGAAAGAAGTCATCGACACCAACCTGACGGGCGTTTTTAACACCGTTCATCCGGTTTGGCCTGGCATGCGTGAGCGCAAATTTGGTCGCGTAATCGTCATCTCCTCGATCAACGGTCAGAAGGGCCAATTCGGTCAGGTCAACTACGCCGCGACAAAAGCGGGCGATCTGGGCATCGTAAAGTCGTTGGCCCAAGAAGGTGCGCGCGCGGGAATTACAGCGAACGCCGTCTGCCCCGGCTACATCGCAACCGAAATGGTTATGGCGATCCCCGAAGAGGTCCGTCAGAAGATCATTGCAGGTATTCCTGCAGGTCGTCTGGGTGAGCCGGAGGAAATCGCGAAATGCGTGTCTTTCCTTGCTGGCGATGACGCCGGATTTATCAACGGGTCTACGATTTCCGCAAATGGTGCCCAATTCTTCGTTTAAGAACGCAGTTTGGACAAAAAGAAAGGGCCGCGCTGATCAGGCGCGGCCCTTTTTACGTTCGGTGACCGGGAGGTGCCACCGGAGCGTTTATTTGCGACCTTTGATCCAGTTCCAAGCTCCACGTAGGGCCTTGGCTCTTTCAGAGCGTGCGTGTTGGAGCATGTAGCGCATTCTGGCATCGGTAGTATGTTCGAACATGGGAGGGTTCCTTTTTGGACAGTTCGATGTTTGCTTGATGAACTTCATATGTTCTCTGCACGGTCATTCTACAAACGAGACTTGTTGCCGCTTCAGTTAAGCTGTATTTAATTGATTATGCCTGATCGCCTCCCTTCCCTGACGTCATTGCGCGCGTTCGAGGCCGCTGCACGGCATATGTCTTTCGCGAAAGCAGCTGATGAGTTGTTTGTGACGCCAGCAGCTTTGTCCTATCAAATCAAATCTTTAGAGTCGGAATTGGGGCATCCGCTGTTTCGACGCCTGAACCGTGCTGTGGAACTTACAGAAGCCGGACGCATGCTTGCGCCTGCTACACGGGATGCTTTTGGTAAATTGATGTCAGCGTGGCGCGACGTGCGTCGTTTACAAGACACTGGTATCCTTACCGTAACGGCAGGACCTGCCTTTACTGCGAAATGGCTTGCGCCACGGATGTATGATTTTGCACAGGCTCATCCTGAAATTGAACTGCGCTTTGTCGCAGGTTTGCGTCTTGCGGATTTTGATCGCGACGAGGTTGATGTCGCGATCCGATTTGGCCTTGAAGCGGATGACAGCCTCCATGCAGAGCCGCTGATCGAAGAGTGGGTCACACCGATGATGACGCCGCAAATGGCCGAACACATTAAAGAACCCGCTGACTTGAAAGATGCGATCCTTGTACACGACGAGTCGATGTCATCGGTCAGTGACGAAGGTAGTTGGGCAAACTGGACGAAAGTGCAGGGAATCGATATTGACACGAGCCATGGCCCACGCTTTTCGCAAGCCGATCACGCGCTTGATGCGGCGATGTCAGGGGCTGGTGTTGTTTTGGGGCGGGTTTCGCTTGCTGCGCGTGCGATGGAGGCAGGGCGCCTCGTCGCTCCGTTTGAGCTCGGGATCATCGTGTCACCCAAATTTCGCTTCGTTTGTCCAAAAGGGAACGAAACCTTACCAAAGATCGCAGCATTCCATGACTGGGTACTGCAGGAAATCAGTCAGTCAGGCAAATTTCGCGCGGAACGCAAAATGGTCCACGCTGCCGATATCGTGTGAGGCACTGGCCACTGGCCAGTGCCATATTCGGCATTATGCGGAGACGCTGAGCCGATTGATTTCTTCTTTGATCGCCAGTTTCTGCTTTTTCAGCTTGGCGATCTCGAGGTCGTCGGTCGCGGGGCTACGTTGAAGTTGTTCAACAGAAGTAGATAGATGTGCATGTTTCTTCTTCAGTTCCTGCAAACGCGAACTCAAGTTCATGGTCGTCCTCCTGTGAGTGTGTGTAACTGAGTGCAGCACATCTTGGTTTCGAAGTCACGACGCACTGCAGCAAAATATGTACGATTCACGATGGAGCGTATTTCTTGCCAAACTATTAATGGTCCATGCTCAGTTCTGCGGCATTGCGCAAAATGGCTTCGACCTCAGGCGTATACCGGTTGCCATCATGCATAATAAGCGGCGGGCAAATTCGCATCGGTGCGTGCCCTTCCTGTCGTGCGCGCAACAGAAACAGATTGGCCGCAGATGTCGGCGTAGAAGCGATAGGACGCAGCACAAAACTGCCAAGTCGGCCCCTTATCGCTGCCATCACATCCGGTAGTCGGTCTATTTTTTGGATCACAGTCAAATAACCTTTTGGTCCGACCCGCCTGATACCGACACCAAGCCAGTCCGCCAACGGCGTGTCGCCGCCAAGGGCAAGATCACGCCCCTGATCTGCAGAGGCATCACCTTTCGCACGATCAAAATAGGGTGGATTCATGATCACATGATCAAACCGTTCTTGCCGTAGGTCGGCAGGAAGATCGCGCAGGTCTGAAGTGATAACGCGCATATCGGCGCTTGTGCCTGCTGCGTTACGCGCAGCAAGGGTGGCATAAAGGCTTTGCACCTCGACCCCGACAAGCCGCAACCCGGCAACACGCGTATGAAGGCAAAGCGCTGCGGTTCCGGCACCGCAGCCAAGTTCCAGTACTGATTGGCCCGATTGCGCAGGCACGCTGGCTGCCAGCATCACGGGGTCAGTGCCGGCGCGATACCCCTTCTTGGGCTGCCATATATGAACCAACCCGCCAAGAAATGCGTCGTGCGTGAGATCAGCGTCCAAGATCAATTTCGGCGTCCCGCATGACCGCTTCTGCCATGAAAAGATCACGGTCCGCGACCATCAAGCGGCGCGGCATTATGCCTATGCTTCCTTCGAGGACGCTCATGTTTACGTCGAATTCAAAGAAGGTTATACCCTCGCTGTCCAGAAGGGCGCTGGCAAAGGCGATGACCGTCGGGTCGTTGGTACGCAAAAGCTCTTTCATATCACTGACGTAAGACGTGGGCACGTCTTTGTCCATTCAAGCACTTGGAAGCAGTTTGATGAGCCTCGACCACGCCGCAACCAAACCCCACGAACGGCTGGCGGCCGCACTGGCGGACGATCTGGCGCTGGTGAACGACATGATCCGCGAACGCATGGCGTCCGAACATGCGCCGCGTATTCCAGAAGTTACTGCCCACCTTGTCGAAGCAGGTGGCAAGCGTTTACGCCCGATGCTGACGCTCGCAGCGGCGCGTATGTGCGGCTATGGCGGCCCTTATCACGTGCATTTGGCTGCGACTGTGGAATTTATCCATACCGCGACTCTGCTCCATGATGATGTTGTTGATGAAAGCGACAAGCGCCGTGGTCGTCCGACGGCAAATCTGCTTTGGGACAATTCATCTAGCGTGTTGGTCGGCGATTATCTGTTCGCGCGATCCTTCCAGTTGATGACAGAGACAAACAACATGCGCGTCTTGCGCATTCTGTCGAACGCTGCAGCAACGATTGCCGAAGGTGAGGTGCTGCAACTGACCGCTGCGGCCGATCTTGCCACCACTGAAGACATCTACCTAAAAGTTGTGCGCGGAAAGACGGCTGCGTTGTTCAGCGCAGCGATGGAAGTTGGTGGCGTCATCGCAGAAATGTCGGACACCCAGGTTCAGTCGCTTTTCGATTACGGCGATGCATTGGGCATTTCCTTCCAGATCGTTGATGACTTACTGGATTATGGCGGGACAGCGGCGACGGGCAAGAACATCGGGGACGATTTCAGAGAGCGGAAACTGACGCTCCCGGTTATCCGTGCGATTGCCAAAGCCGACGTTGAGGAAATGGCGTTCTGGAAACGCACGATTTCTAAAGGCAAGCAAGCCGATGGTGATCTGGATACTGCCCTTTCCCTTCTCGCAAAGCACGCAACGATGGAGTCCACCCGCCAAGACGCATTGGAATGGGCTGAAAAAGCGAAACGATCGTTGCATGACTTGCCTGATCACGAGATCAAGACAATGTTGATTGATCTGGCTGATTACGTTGTGGCGCGTGTCGTTTAAAGAACGGCTGCCGGGGCGACCCACCACGACATTTCCGAGACTTGAATGGCGCGGGCAACCTGGCGCGCTTCTGCCATGTTGGCGACCAGCCCGTAACAGGTTGCGCCGGACCCTGACATCCCCACAGCTTTGACTGCTGGCATTGCCTTCAGTTTTTGAAGAGACAGATCAATGTCGGGGGCGACGAGGCGGGCCGGTGGCAGCAAATCATTGCGTTGCCTATTCAGCCAGTTTGCAAATCCCTCAAAGTCGAGTCCCGGCGGCAGCGGGTCCATCTGTGGGTTAGTTGCGCTCGCGAGGCCCTGAAAAACGCCGCCAGTTGGCACCGTTGTCGGAGCTTTGACGAGTACGAGCGCACATTGCGGCAAAGGCGCTGCAGGCAAGAGACGTTCACCGATCCCCATCATCCGCGTTGGTTCTGGCGTACGCATACAGACAGGGACGTCAGCGCCGAGTGTGACAACCTCTGGCGCATCGGCGGGTAGGGGTGCAACCTGCCAAAGCTCTGCCAACAGGGCGAAGGCCGCTGCCGCATCGGCAGAGCCGCCGCCGATACCTGCTTGATTGGGCAGGTGTTTTTCCAAGGTGATATGCGCACCATCCTGTACGCCGCGCGCGCGACGTAGCGCTTCTGCTGCCCGCAGGACAAGATTGCTGCTGTCTACCGGAACGCCTTGTGCAAACGGGCCGCTCACACTGAGCCGCAAATCAGGCGCGATGGTGGCGGCAAGTTGATCCGCCACATCTGCGAACACCACCAAACTGTCGAGTTCGTGATAGCCGTCTTTGCGTTTTCCGACCACGTGCAAGGTCAGGTTGACCTTTGCCGGAGCGTTGATTCTAGCCGTCGTCATTGGCGAGTTTAATCAGTTCCGTGCCTTCACGTTCCAGAACAGAATCCAGACCGATTTCCAGTTTCAAGCGAATGCGATCGGCGAGTTCTTCGTCAGGATCAAAGGACAGCGCACGATTCCATTGGAATGTTGCCTCGACCTCTCGGCCAACGGCCCAATAAACATCCCCAAGGTGGTCGTTGATGATGGGGTCTGTCGCTTCGAGGGACGCAGCCTTTTCCATCGGTTCCACCGCGTCATCGTAACGACCAAGTTGGAAATAGACCCAGCCGAGACTGTCCACGATCGCCCCGTTCTCGGGTTCCGTCTCGACAGCCTTTTCGATCATTTCAAGCGCTTCATCGAGCTTTTCATTACGTTCGACCAAGGAATAACCAAGATAATTCAACACCTGCGGCTGGTTCGGGTTCAATTCAAGCGCGGCGCGAAAGTCGGCTTCGGCTTGTGTCCATTGATCGATATGATGATGTGTGATCGCGCGCGTGTAATAGACGAACCAACGCGAAGTATCGGTTTTGGGATAAAGCGACAAAGCTGTGTCATACGCGGTGATGGCTTCGTCAAAGCGTTCGACAAAGCGTAGCATGTCGCCCAACTTGGCGTGCACATGTGGCAAGTCCGCGTGGCTGCGGGCCAGTGACTGGGCAACTTCGACTGCTGTGTCGTTCTTGCCGGCCTTGCGCAGGACGTCCACGCGGCCAAGCTCTGCGGCGGAAAATGCGGGGTCAGATGGTGCGATCCGCGCAAATGCCTCGTCCGCCAGTTCATAGCGTTCCAGCCTTTCAAGAAGATCGGCGGATGTGATCAACGCTGAGGTGTTTGCAGGATCGAGATATTCAGCAACCCTTGCGTAGAGCAAAGTATATGAATCTGGTGTTTCGCCACGCAGAAGTCCTGCGACCATAAAGCTGATTTCGCCAATGCCCTGTTGTGCGGTGTTGATAACGTCATAGGGGAGAATCTCGCCAGCTTCCAACCTGTTGCGCAATTCGATGATGGTCGGATCGCGCACCTCACCAAAGACGGCGTCGAGATTGGCAAGCGCGTCTTCGTTGCGACCCAGCTGGCTGAGTATCTTTGCATGTGCGATGGCAGCGCGTGCGCTGTAGGCCGCGCCACCGCGGGTCGGTGCACTCAGGATTGCGTCAGCCCCTTCGTAATCTCCGACGACAGCTAGCGCCAAGGCCTTGTGATAACGCCCATAAACGCCCATGCCTTCAGTTTCGATAACGGCATCGAAGCTTTCAATCGCGGCGCTCATTTCACCACGGCCCAGCGCAGTCCAGGCCTGCGTCAGCCCGTCCACCAGCGGGCTGATCGTTTGCCCTGCTTCGAACCTGTCCATGATCTCGGCCCAGTTGCCGGTCTTTGTGGCGACGGCGCTCAGGACCAGGTTGCCGATCTGACTTTCGATACCGCTATCGAGCATGCTTTGCGCGGTCATCGCGGCGGCTTCGATCCTGCCTAACGAGATTTGCGCCGACAGTAGATTGTCCAGCAACGCAGGGTTGCCGGGATCTTCGCGCAGCGATTTTTCATAGTACAGAGCAGCCGCAGCAAAGTCGTTTCCGATCGCTGCATGGCGTGCCGCGAGATAAGAGCCTGCGTTCTCTTGGGCCACAGCGGGCAAGGAAAACGAACAAGTTGCCGCTAGAACTACGGCCTTCACGGTAAGTCTGAACACTGTCTGCCCTTGTTTCATGTGTTGTTCTTGCGGGCCACGTTAGGGAAGGGACGGCACGAAAGCAAACGGTGGCCTGCAGATGCGGCAGAATCCCGCGGTTGTGACAAAGGGCACCCATCAGGATGCCCTTTGACCGGTTACATGTTCGGGTAATTCGGTCCGTCGCCGCCTTGCGGCACTGTCCAAACGATATTCTGGCTTGGGTCCTTGATATCGCAGGTCTTGCAGTGCACGCAATTCTGGAAGTTGATCTGGAAACGCGGCTCCTTGCCATCTTCCTCGATGAATTCGTAAACGCCGGCTGGGCAATACCGTGCAGAAGGTCCAGCGTATTTCGGCAAGTTTACGGCAACCGGGATGCTTGCATCCTTCAGCTTCAAGTGGGCGGGCTGGCTTTCCTCGTGGTTGGTAAAGCTGAACGCCACATTGGTAAGGCGGTCAAAAGACAGCACGCCATCAGGTTTTGGATAGTTGATCGGTTCGTGCTTGTCCGCCGGTTCGGTGCTTTCTGCGTCGGTCTTGCCGTGCTTGAGCGTCCCAAAAAGCGATGATTTGAAGATCGTCTGGAACCACATGTCAAAGCCGCCCAATGCCATGCCGCCCAGCGGGCCGAACTTGGCGTTCAAAGGGGCCACGTTGCGCACGACGTTCAGATCTTTGCCGACAGGACCATTCTTCAACGCCTTGCTGTAGTCTTCCAACGTATCGCCCGATCGGCCAGCAGAGATCGCGGCATAGGCGGATTCGGCAGCTTCGATGCCAGAGTGCATTGCGTTGTGGTTGCCCTTGATACGCGGCAGGTTCACCAGCCCGGCAGAGCAACCAAGCAGTGCACCGCCAGGGAATGCAACTTCGGGGATCGACTGAAAACCGCCCTTTGTAACAGCCCGCGCGCCATATGCGACCCGTTTGCCGCCTTTCAGAAGCTCTGCAATTTTCGGATGATGCTTGAACTTTTGGAACTCCATGTAAGGGAACAGGTGCGGGTTCTTGTAGTTCAGATCGACTATATAGCCGACATAGACCTGATTATTGTCCAAGTGATAAATGAACGAGCCGCCCGAATTCTTGAAGCCCAGCGGCCAGCCCAGCGTGTGGGTGACTTCGCCTTCGTTGTGCTTTTCAGGATCGACTTCCCAGATTTCCTTCATTCCGATGCCGAATTTTGGGACGTCGCTATGCGCGGCCAGATCATATTTTTCGATGACTTCCTTGGACAGTGAGCCGCGAACGCCTTCTGAAAGGAACACGTACTTTCCGTTCAGCACCATGCCAGGTTCATAGGAAGGACCCGGCGTGCCATCGGGATTCTTTCCAAATTCACCTGCGACCACCCCTTTGACTTCGCCATTGGCGCCGTAAACCAGTTCAGAACAGGCCATGCCGGGGAAGATTTCCACGCCCATGGCTTCGGCTTGTTCCGCCATCCAGCGGCAAACGTTCCCCATCGACACGATATAGTTGCCATGGTTGTTCATCAGCGGCGGCATGATGAAATTCGGCAGACGGATCTGGCCAGCTTCACCCAGAACGTAGAAGTTGTCTTCCTTGACCGGGACGTTCAGTGGCGCACCTTTTTCTTTCCAGTCTGGAATCAGGCGGTTCAGACCGGACGGATCAAGCACGGCCCCGGAAAGAATATGCGCCCCAACTTCGGACCCTTTTTCGAGAACGACGACGTTCAGATCTGCATCCAGTTGCTTCAGGCGGATCGCAGCTGACAGACCAGCAGGGCCTGCGCCGACGATCACGACATCCACGTCCATTTCTTCGCGTTCAATCACGGCCATTTGTCGGTCCTCTTTCTCGGTCGGGATAAACCCGCACAAACATCCCCGATGGGTTAGCGCAAAGGAAATAAGGGAGCAATGACAACGCGACGTGAAACCGCCAATGCGCGACAGCAAAACGCGCTTGCACTTGACTTTGATCTGCCCAAATAGGCTATGAACGACCGATTGAAGAATTTTACCCCAGGGAAGGGGGTCGAAGATGGAAAAGATACCTTTGACACAGGCAGGCTTTGACAAGCTGAATGATGAATTGAAACTGCTGAAGTCTGTTGAACGCCCCGCCATTATCCGCGCAATTGCAGAGGCGCGAGAGCATGGAGACCTGTCTGAGAACGCGGAATATCACTCTGCGAAGGAAAAGCAGTCTTTCATCGAAGGTCGGGTCAAGGAACTCGAAGGCGCGATCTCGTTGGCCGATGTCATTGACCCTGCAAAGTTGTCGGGTTCCGTGAAATTTGGCGCAACCGTCGCGTTAGCGGACGAGGATACTGACGAGGAGAAGACCTATCAAATCGTTGGCGAATACGAAGCCGATATTGAAGCGGGTCGTCTGAACATCAAATCTCCGCTCGCCCGCGCCTTGATCGGCAAGGACGAGGGTGACAGTGTCGAAGTGCGCACCCCCGGCGGTGTGCGGTCATACGAGATCTTGTCGATCATTTACAAGTAGACGGGGCCAGCATGGCACAAGGGCGCATCAAGCCGATCTTCGTGAATGATACCGGTGTCAGTACCACCGAGGTCGTTGCGTTGATCCTATCCGTCCTTTGGATGGCTGGCGTCGGCATTTTCTTCTTGCTGGTGCCACCGCGCACAAGTCCGGATGTTCCCTTTGACAGCCTGCGTGCCGTGCTTGTCATAATGGCCATCTTTCTGCCCGTTGCGATTATCTGGGTCGCGGCTGCCGCATCGCGGTCCGCCCGTGTTATGCGCGAAGAATCACGTCGTCTTCAGCTTGCGATCGACGGTCTGCGCGAAACCTATCTCCAAGACCGCACCGAAAAACTGCACAGCCCAGCCAGCGTCAAGGAAACACCCAGCGTTGGTGCGAAATTGCAGGAAATCGCCCAAGCCTCTCAAAAAACGGAACCCGCGCCGCTGGCAACATTTGCATCGACCCGAGATGCTCGTGGCGTCATGCGTCAAATAAAATCGGGTGGTGGTGCAGATGATCAGCCCGCTCTTGCGCTGGGCACCACTGCAGAAGACATGACACCGCCATTGCCGCGCCGCGATTTGGTCCGTGCCTTGAATTTCCCTGATACCGATCAGGACGCAGAAGGTTTTGCTGCTTTGCGTCGTGCCTTGAAAGACCGCAACGCGCGTCAACTTGTACAGGCCAGCCAGGATATGCTGACTCTGCTTTCGCAGGATGGCATTTACATGGATGATTTGCGCCCCGACCGCGCCCGCCCCGAAATCTGGCGGCGCTTTGCCCAAGGCGAACGTGGCCGCACGATGGCGGCACTCGGCGGCGTGCGAGATCGCTCTTCGCTGGCGCTGACCGCAGGGCGGATGCGCGAAGATACGATTTTTCGGGATTCGGCGCACCATTTCCTGCGGAAATTCGACAACATGTTGCTGAGCTTTGAACCGGAAGCCAGCGATGAAGATCTTATTGCGCTGTCCGAAACGCGAACCGCCCGTGCATTCATGCTGCTGGGCCGCGTGACCGGGGCCTTCGACTAGTTGCTCGAAATATTCCTCAAAACTTTGCCGTTCTTTGCGCTGATCGGTCTGGGCTACCATGCCGGGCGGACAAAGTTCTTTTCGCCCGAGGCGACGGCGTACCTTACCAAGTTCGTGTTCTACTTTGCGCTTTCGGCCATGCTGTTCCGGTTTTCCGCAAACCTGACGTTGGGCGACATCCTCGATTGGCCATTCGTGTTTGCCTATCTGTCAGGGACAATGGCAATCTATGTCGTTGCGACGCTTGTCGCGCTGGTGCGCAAGCTGTCTGTCGCGGAAGCTGCGGTAGAAGCACAGACCGCTGTCATCGGCAATGTTGGGTTTCTGGGAATTCCCATGCTGGTCTTGTTGCTGGGCGAGGGGGCGGTTGGGCCAGTAATGATGGTCCTGGCTGTCGATCTGATTGTCTTTGGCAGCCTCATCGTGATCCTGATCACAGGATCGCGCGATGGCCGAATGACCTTTCAGGTTTTTCGAACAGTCGGTGTTGGTCTGATCAAGAATCCGATGATTGTTTCGATCTCTCTTGGCTTGCTTGTCTCCGCCCTCGCGCTTCCGATCCCCGGACCGGTGAATGAATTCTTGTCACTTTTGGGCGGTGCTGCGACGCCGGGGGCCCTTTTCGCGATTGGGGCATCTTTGGCCACCAAATCGGCGGAAAGAATGCGCGTCGCAGTCTGGCTCAGCGTTTGCAAGCTCGCGTTGCATCCTGCGGCTGTCGCGGTATTCGCGCTCTTCGTCTTTCCGATCGATCCGTACGCAGCCGGTGTGATGATTGCAGCAGCTGCCTTGCCTGTGGCGGGCAACGTATACATCCTTGCGCAGCATTACGGGGTCGCACCATCGCGGGTTTCGGCGACGATCCTGATTTCGACCGCGCTGAGCGTTTTGACTGTTTCAAGCGTCATCGCATGGGTGACAACGCTCTGATCCTGCGCTAGCCCTTTCACCAAACGGAGGGCTGGCCCATGGAAACGATTTCAGAAAACAAATGCTTTGGTGGGACGCAGGGCGTCTACAAACACAGCTCTGACGCCTGCAATTGCGATATGACCTTTGCGGTCTTTCTGCCCGAAGAAGCCGAATTCGCACCGGTTCCGGTCTTGTGGTTTCTATCGGGCCTGACGTGCACCCATGAGAACGCTATGACAAAGGCCGGCGCGCAGGTCTGGGCGGCAGAACATGGCATCGCACTTGTCTTTCCCGACACATCGCCAAGGGGCAAGGACGTTCCGGATGACGAGGCCTACGATCTTGGCCAGGGGGCGGGTTTCTATATCGACGCGATAGAGGATCCCTGGGCCAAGCATTTCAAAATGTGGACTTATGTCGCCGAAGAACTGCCAAAGATCATCGGTGCGAATTTTGCAATCAACATGGAACGGCAGGCGATTACCGGCCATTCGATGGGCGGACACGGCGCGCTGACGATGGCGATGGCGCTGGAAGGGCGGTTCCGGTCGGTGTCGGCCTTTGCGCCGATCTGCAATCCGACACAAAGTGATTGGGGGCGCAAACAGTTTGCAGCCTATTGGGGCGATGAACAAAGCTGGGGCCCGCATGACGCGACGCTACTCATGCAAGGCAACGGGTTCAGTGGCCCGATCCTCATCGATACGGGGACTGACGATCAATTTGGTGACCTTCTGGGAACAGAGGCGTTTGCAGCCGCGATGGCAGCGCAGCGGCAGGAAGGACAGTTGCGCCTGCAAAAGGGCTATGATCACAGCTATTTCTTCATCTCGACATTCATGGAAGACCACGTCGCCTTCCATGCAGAGGCGCTTTACGCATGATCTATGTCGATGCCGATGCTTGCCCGGTCAAGGCCGAGATTGAACGCGTCGGAACGCGGCATAAGCTGAAGATGTTTGTCGTTAGCAATGGCGGGATACGTCCTTCGCAGAACCCGTTCGTTGAAACTGTGGTCGTGCCGGACGGGCCGGACATAGCGGACATGTGGATCGCAGATCGCGCGACGATTGGCGATGTCGTCGTCACGGGTGATATACCGCTCGCGGCGAGGTGCATCGAAAATGGGGCGCTGGTTATCAAGCACAACGGCGAGGCGCTGACATCGGCCAATATCGGGAACGTTCTGGCCACACGTGACCTCATGACTGACATGCGTGCGGCAGACCCATTCCGACAAGGTGGCGGGAAACCTTTCAGCAAAGCAGACCGCGCAAGGTTCCTTGATGGATTGGAACGCATGGTGCGCAAAGCTGCTGCCGGTTAAGAACCACGCAGAAGCCTGGCATGTCGCTCTGGCACCTGCAAATCCTTCTCGCTAGGGTCCTTCCATGACCAAAGCAGTTATCTTCGATATCGGGAACGTTCTGATAGAATGGCAGCCCGAACGCTATTACGACCGCGTGATCGGACCAACGCGGCGCAAGGCCATGTTCGCGGCCATTGATCTGCACGCCATGAACGACAAGGTCGATCGCGGGGCGCATTTTCAAGATGTTGTTTACGCCGAGGCCGCAGCAAACCCCGAATGGGCCGCGGAAGTGCGCATGTGGCATGACAATTGGCTAGATCTGGCGACACCGGCCATTGATCATTCCGTTCGACTTCTGGATGCGCTTAAATCTACTGGTGTGCCGGTGTTCGCGCTCACGAACTTCGGAAAGCAAACGTTCGAGATCGCAGAGCCTGTCTATCCCTTCCTGAAGGTTTTCGACCGGCGCTACGTCTCGGGACATATGGGCGTCATCAAACCGGAAAGCCGCATTTACGAAATGGTGGAAGAAGATTGCGGGCTTCTCCCCTCTCAGCTTTTGTTCACGGACGACCGCCAAGACAATATCGATGCCGCCTCTGCTCGTGGCTGGCAGACGCATCTTTTTGAGGGACCCGCAGGCTTTGCCCTGCGACTGGTCGAAGAGGGGCTTCTGACAGAGGATGCAGCCCAATGACTGTGATGATTCCATTTACCGAAGGAGAAGCGCGGTTGGATTGGCTGGGGCTGACAGATGCATTGGCTGCCGGCCATGCGGCACCCCCGGCAACGGTGGAAGATGTTTTCCTTTACCGCGACGACAACACCCTTTTGAACCGGAGTGCATGGATCAAGGGAATGGGTATCGCCGTCAAATGCGCGACCGTCTTTCCGAAAAATCGTGAAGCAGGAAAGCCGATGATCGGCGGTGTGGTGAATCTGTTTTCGGATGCTGACGGAGCACTTGAAGCGATCCTTGATTTTCATCTTGTGACAAAATGGAAAACCGCAGGCGACAGCCTGCTTGCCGCACGCCGACTGGCCCGGAAAAATAGCAAGAACATCCTGATCGTCGGGGCGGGAACCGTCGGGCGGTCACTGCGACAAGCCTATGGCGCGGCGTTCCCTGATGCGACATTCACAGTCTGGAACCGTTCATCGGATGGGGCCAAGGCCTTCAAAAAGGACTATCCCGACGTGCTGATTGGCAATGATCTGGAACAGGCCGTCAAATCGGCGGACATTGTGACCTCGGCCACAATGTCGACTGACCCCTTGATCAAAGGCGAATGGCTGCAGCCTGGTCAGCATATCGACCTGATTGGGGCCTACCGACCTGATATGCGCGAAACCGATGATACGGCGCTGCGCCGCGCACGGATATTTGTTGATAACTTGCACACGACCGCAGACCACATCGGAGAACTCAAGACTCCAATTGCTGAAGGTATAATCAAAAAAAGCGACATTATTGCAGATTATTACGCGCTTTCGCAGTTCGAACGCCAAAATGATGACGAAATTACACTGTTTAAGAACGGTGGGGGCGCACACCTTGATCTAATGACAAGCCGCTACATTCTGGAGGCATGGAACAGTAAATGATGAGCCCAGACGAAATCGACGCCTTTCAACGCGACGGTGTGGTTGTCGTTCGTGGCGTATTCGTTGACTGGGTTGATAGGATGGTGACTGGCGTCGCCGAGAATATGGCGCAACCGGGCGAATACGCGTCTGAAAACGCCGTATCGGAAGGGCGCTTTTTTGATGACTATTGCAACTGGACCCGCATTGCAGCATTCGAGGATGTGGTTCGAAACAGTCCGGCCGCGGCCCTTGCAGCAGCGGCAATGCAAAGCCGGACAGCGCAATTCTTTCACGATCATGTCCTTGTAAAGGAACCCGGTACGCCAAAGCCGACCCCCTGGCATCAGGATTCGCCTTACTATTTCGTTGAAGGCAAACAGACCGTCAGCATGTGGTTGCCGCTCGATCCGGTTCGCGAAGCATCGTTGCGCTTTATCGCAGGCTCACATCGTTGGGACAAACTCGTGCGGCCTGTCAGTTGGGCTGATGACAGCGACTTTTATCAGGCCGAGGCCGATTGGACCCCTGTGCCGGACCCAGATGCGGATCCTGACGCAAACCAGATCAGGGAATGGGCGATGGAACCTGGCGATGCCGTGCTGTTCGATTTCCGGACGGCGCACGGTGCGCGAGGCAATTCATCAACCAGTCGCAGGCGTGCTCTTTCATTGCGCTGGGTCGGTGATGATGCGCGCTATGTCGCACGCCCTGGGCGAACATCGCCACCGTTTCCGGGGCACGATATGACCCAAGGTCAGCGCCTGCGCGAAGACTGGTTCCCCGTCATCTGGAAGGACGCGTAATGGGTATCGTTTGGATTCTGATCGGCATCGTCGCCGCACTTGTCATCCTGTCGATCATGCTCGAACGGCAACGTCATCCAATCGGCAAGGCAGAGCGCAAGGGCGCGCCCGGCAAATTCGCCGAATTGTCACAAGGCATCACCTATTATCGCTGGCACGGCCCCGTGCGCGGTCCGGTACTTGTCGCAATCCACGGGCTGACGACCCCCTCCATCGTATTCGATGTGATCGCTGGCGGACTTGGGGCGATGGGTTATCGCGTCCTCACCTATGATCTTTACGGTCGTGGGTTGTCGGATGCGCCGGGTGGCGAACAAAACCGCGATTTCTTACTTCAGCAACTCGACGACCTATTGGAACACCAGAACCTGAATGAGGATCTGACACTGCTTGGCTATTCAATGGGCGGGTCTATTGCGACAGCATTTACGGAAACGCAGTCCCATCGCGTGAAACGCCTGATATTGCTTGCGACTGCTGGGGCGGACATGAACGAAAGCGGGTTTTCACGCTTTTGCAGGCGCTATCCGGTCATCGGCGATTGGGTGCATAACCTGATTGGCGCAGCGCGCATGCGCCGCGCGATCAGTGCCGAAGCCGAAGCTTCGGAAGTCGATGGGGTGAAGCGCGCGCAACGTGATCAACTGGGGCGGCGCGGCTTTCTGCCTGCTGTCCTGTCCAGCCGTCGTGGCATGTTGGCAGAAACGCAAAAGGAGGCTCATCAGACAATCGGCCGCGCAGATGTGCCGGTCATCGCAATCTGGGGCGAAGCCGATGATGTCATACCTATCTCGGCGCTGGGCACCATAGCGCAATGGAACCGGAATGCGCGTCAGGAAACGATACCCGGGGCCGGGCACGGCATGCCCTATACCCATGCGACCGCAGTAATTGAAAAACTACGCGCGATCCTGATTGAGGTTGATTAAGCCACTTGTGGCTGTCGCCGTTCCCGAATGGGCAGGTGAACGATCGCACTGAAGGCTCCGACTCCGACGCCGACCCACCAGACTGCAGTGTAGCTGCCGTAGATGTCATACATCCGTCCGCCAAGCCAGACGCCGAGAAACGAGCCAAGCTGGTGGGAGAAGAAGACAATCCCATAAAGCGTCCCCATGTAACGCAGCCCGTAGAGATGCGCGACAAGCCCAGATGTCAGCGGTACAGTCGCTAGCCACAAGGCTCCCATCGACACGGAAAACAGGATCACTGTTTCAGGGGTCATCGGGGTCATGATAAAAGCTGCGCCAATTATGGTGCGCCCGGCATAAATCCCAGCCAGCAGGTATTTCTTGGAGTACCGCTTGCCAGCCCAGCCGGCCAGCAGTGTCCCACCGATATTAGCCAACCCAATCAGTGAGATTGCGACGGCGCCCAATGCGCTGGTGGTCGTGATGCCAAGGTTTGACAAGGTACTGCCGGGCAAAATCGGTCCGCAAACTTCGGCAATGAAGGCGGGGAAGTGGGCCGTGACGAATGAAAGTTGATAGCCGCAAGAGAAGAAGCCGAGAAAGATCAGCGTATAGGAGGGATCCTTGAATGCGCGGATCAGGATGGTGCCCATGCTTTCTTCCAATTCGGCCTTTGACGCGACCGTTTGGGTACGCATCATTGGCAGCACGAACAGCACGGCAAGGATCATGCCGGCAAATGTGACAAATACCATTTGCCACGTCATGAAACCAAGTAAGAATTCAGCCAGGGGTGCGCCAAAAACCTGCCCTGCGGATCCCGCTGCAGTTGCGATGGCAAGGGCCATCGATCTGTTTTCATCCGATGCGGCACGGCCGACGACAGCAAGAATGACACCAAAGCCAGTGCCCGCGATTCCTAAACCGACAAGGACTTCGTAAAACTGGTGCGCCAAGGGGGTCGTTGCGCCAGCTGACAACAAAAGGCCTGCCGCGTAGAAAAGCGCACCCATAATGATTGCCTTGCGATCACCGATTTTTTCAGCCGCAGCACCAAACAGTGGCTGTCCAATGCCCCAGGCGAGGTTCTGGATCGCAATGGCCAGACTGAAATCAGACCGCAGCCAGCCGAAATCCTCGGCGATCGGAATCTGGAAGACTCCGAACGATGCGCGAATTGCGAAACCAGTCATGATGATGAGACACCCTGCAATCAGGACAGGGGACATGAGGCGCGTGGATTGAGTCATTGCGCCAGTTGTCATTTCCGCCGCAGGCGTGTCAACGCTATGGTCCATCGTGTTGCCAAAATCGGGTGGTCTGCATACTCATGCACAACCGATCCCGAGAGTGACCATGACCGTTCTAGAAGCCTACAAAGATGCCGTCGCAGCAGGAAAACTGACAGAAGACCCGGCACAGCTTGGCGTTATGGGCGAACTGGACCGTGTAAAGTCGGAACTGGAACGCCCCGTCAAACGCGGATTGTTCCAGAAGGCTCCGCCACCCATCAAAGGACTCTACATGTGGGGTGGGGTCGGACGCGGCAAATCCATGTTGATGGATATGCTCTACAGTCATGTCGACGTGCCAAAACAGCGCTGGCATTTTCATGCATTCATGCAGTGGGTCCACGCAGAAATGAACGAAGCCCGCAAGCGCAATGTCGATGATGCTATTGCCCCGGTTGCGGCAAAGCTGGTCAAGGACATCCGCTTTCTTGCCTTCGACGAAATGCAGATCACGGATATCACTGATGCAATGATAGTCGGGCGCCTTTTCGAGGCGCTTTTTGCCGCTGGTGTCGTTATTGTTACAACGTCGAACCGCGTGCCTGACGACCTTTATAAAGACGGGCTGAACCGTGATTTGTTTCTGCCCTTCATCGCGTTGATCAAGGACCAGTTGGTAGTGCATCACCTGACCAGCGAACAAGATTATCGGCAAGGCCGCCTGTCTGGAACCAAACGCTATTTTACACCGATCAACGCTGAATCACGGGCCGCAATTGATGATGTTTGGCACGATCTGGCGCATGGCAACTGCGCCCCGCTGACGTTGCGCGTCAAAGGGCGCGAAGTCGTTTTTCCGCAATTCCACAACGGTGTCGCTCGGGCAAAGTTCTTTGATGTCTGCGGCAAACCGCTGGGGGCCGCAGATTACCTCGCGCTTGCCGACGCGGTGCGGGTTCTGGTGCTGGAAGATATTCCGCAACTTGGCCGGCAGAATTTCAACGAAGCGAAGCGGTTCGTCACCCTGATTGATGCCCTGTACGAGGCAAAGGTCCAATTGATCTGCAGCGCCGCTGCACCGCCAGAAATGCTTTACGTCGAAGGCGAAGGCACGTTTGAATTCGAAAGGACAGCCAGCCGCCTGCGCGAAATGCAGGCGGATGATTGGGGTGGCTAGACTTCAGGCAAGTCGGGAATGGTCAGACGCTGGCCGACGCGGATTTGGTCTGGACTTGAAAGAATGCCGCGATTGGCTTCGAAGATGATCGTGTATTTGTTCACATCGCCATAAAATTTGGCAGAGATCCCCCCAAGGCTGTCACCACCCGCGACAGTGTAGAACCGGTATTCCTGTGTCGCCGTTGCGCGCTGAACGACGCGAACTTCGACGCCTGTGCCATCACCAGTGGCGACCTGGGGAACTTCGGGTGCCTTGCCACTGGCGACAGTCTGCGCGGTGGTCACGATGGATTTCAACAAAGCGGCGGTATCGACGCTGCCTTGCGGTGTCACAAGAATTTCGGGAACCGTAAGATGTTGCAGCAAGGCGGCGTCGTTCACGCGCCGGTCGATGGCGGCATCGGACAGGCCAAGCTGCAGCGATTCAACAACCATGATTTCCAGAGGCGACCGCGGTGCAGGTTCGAACGGGCGTGCATTAGCAATCACACCGATGCTGGCCAGCACGTCGCTGGTTTCCATGTCGCGTTGATCTGCAAGATCGCTGACATCCACCTTGACCCCCAAACCGGCTAGAATGTTGGCCGTCACCATCGCGACGGTGGACTCGTCCGTCTGAATGGTCGGTAGTACTTCTGGCGCCGCGACAGATGGTTCAATTGGGGCAGGTGTCGGGGTCGGGTTGGTAGGCACCTCCAGTGGTGCAACCTGCAGAGCTTCGGTCCCACTGATCCCTTCGGCCAAAAGCGGCTGGGACGTCGCACGGGCGACGTCGGTCTGTGTTGCGAACAGGGTATTGGACGCAATCGGACGTTTTTCCTGCTGAATGATAATATAGCCGCAGAGTGCGACAGCACCGATAAACAGCCCGATGACAACACGCACCATGATATCCCCCAATCATTGCGTCAATATATTGCGAGGAGGTCAATATGCAGCGAGACCCGCCTCGTTGGCGCTATATCTAGATAAGTGATTCGCGAGGGTCAAAGGGTGATTCGAAAAACCATGAAATTTTCTAAGTCTGTCTCAAAAACAAAGAGACAGGCCTACTGCCTGCCCCCTCGCCCTGCCAAGTCTGTCCCTCACGCGCATGTTGATCTGCGATTGCGGTTAGACCGGAACCTAAGGAAGCACTGATTCGCCGTCAAGCATGCGATTCGTCTTATGACGCTTTCCCATCGGAATTGTCTGATTGCAGTCTGGCATCACCTTGGCCGTCGTGGCGAAAATGGGTGTTTCGGGCGGGATACTGCTTCCTCGGATATAAGCACCATTCAGGCAGATGTCCTGTGCGTAGCTTCCTGAATTAAAGCCGAAACCGGGTGCGCCACAGTTGTCTACACTCCCATCGGCGTTCCAGCCTTGCGAATTGGTTGACGCGAACCATCCACCCGTGAGGAAGGTCATGCTGACCGGATCGAACCGCAAGTGCCATGTCTGGTCTGCAGTACGCGCGTCTATGTTCCAGGAGCCAATCCGTTTTCCGTTCAAATAACCTATGATCTCGAAGGCGGCGACATCATCCTCGGTGATGAGCGTTTTTGTCATCTTGGAGTCCGGTATTTTCATCGTTCCGGTCAACGTATACCCCCCGCCACCGACCCAACAGAAATTCAGGTCGGCTGCTACGCTAGGCTGTGCCATGACAGCAAGAAGGGCAAAAACTGCGGGAAAAGAAAGCGTCTGCATCGTGTCTCTAGGTTGCTTCGTTTAGGCGGATGACATGGCCAGCCAGATAAAGCGATCCGCAGATCACAATACGGGCTCTTGGGTCTTGAGCAGTGATCGCGCAAATGGCGTCCTCCACACTTTCCGCGACAGTGGCGGGCAGGCCCACATCGCTCGCAGCGGAAGCGGTGTCCGCGGCACTTATCGTGTTCTTTTCACCGGGGATTGAAACAGCGGTCAGTGTATTCGCGACTGCCGCCAGTGGGGCGAGATAGCCGCCTACGTCCTTCGTGTTCAGCATGCCGCAAATCAGATGCGTCGGTCGGTCAGACTGCGCTGAGAGCGTGGCAGCCAACATCCGACCGGCGGCAGGATTATGACCGCCGTCCAGCCAGAGCTCTGCAGGGTGGGCCATGTCGAACAATGCCCCGCTTTGCAGCTTCTCCATGCGGGCTGGCCAATATGCTTTTGTAACTGCCGCCTCGCATGCCGTTTCGTCAGCGGCAAGAAAGCGGAGCGCTGCCAATGCGCCGCCCGCGTTCATGATCTGATGCGGCCCGCGCAGGGTCGGAAGTGGCAGGTCGAGCAGTCCCGTCTCATCCTGATACACGAGGCGGCCACGTTCCTGCGTCACATGCCAGTGCTGCCCTGCAACAAGAAGGGGTGCGCCGACGCGCGCGGCTTGCGCTTCTATCACCTCGAGGGCGGCATCGTGCTGCGGGCCCACGACACAAGTGACTCCCCGTTTCAGAATTCCCGCCTTTTCAAAGGCGATTTTTTCAAGCGTGTCACCAAGAAATGCTTCGTGATCCATGTCAACCGGTGTGATGATCGTCAGCTTGGGATCGGCGACAACGTTGGTCGCGTCCAGTCGACCGCCCAATCCCACCTCCAGCAGCGTATAGTCCGCCTGCGTGTGTGCAAATGCGACGAGCGCGGCAACTGTGGTGATCTCGAAATAGGTGATTGAATCGGGCCCATTGGCTGCATAGCAGACGTCCAACACCTCGGTCAGGGCTTCTTCTGAAATGAGCTCTCCGGCAAGACGGATGCGTTCGTGAAAACGGGCAAGATGTGGCGACGTGTAGGCGTGTACTTTCGCGCCGCCTGCCTCCAAACCAGCGCGGATCATCGCTTGGGTAGATCCTTTGCCGTTCGTGCCCGCGATATGGATGACCTGAGGCAGCTTGTCTTGTGGATTGCCAACCTTTTCAAGCAAGGACCAAACCCTGTCCAATGTCAGGTCGATGACCTTGGGGTGAAGTGCCATCATCCGTTCAAGTATCTGGTCAGATTTCATCGCGTACTTTGCCTGTCTGGATCAACTGCAACAAAAGGACACCGGCCGCGATATCGACGCCCGCGCAGAACGCAGGCCACCAATCGGGGCCAGGTGCGCCGATGAGGCCGATCATGACATCGAAAAGACCGTGCGCAATCAGGCCGCCAGCCAAAAGCAAGAGGCCCCGCCGATAGGCGCGAAATGAGAGTGCAACAAAACCCGCGAAAATCAAGATGTGGACGGCGATTTCACCAACGTCACCCTCGGCTGCAGCGAACACGGGATAGAATGACGCGATTGCGGCCAGAAGGATCGCCGCACCTGATCGTTCAGCGAACATACCTTCGCGATACATCACCCAGATCAGCCCAAGACCACAGCAGACACCGATCAGCGCCGCAAGGATGATCACTCGGCGGCTGCCTTGTCCACGGCGTTATCGGGTTTGACGGGTGGGGGCAGGTCGCCTTTGACCGCTGGTGGCTGGTTCATCAGCATGCGGATAATCGTGACGAGCTCTTCCTTGATGTCTGTGCGCTTGGTCACGCGGTCCAGCATTCCGTGGTCAAGCAAGTATTCTGCACGCTGAAAGCCTTCGGGCAGTTTTTCACCAATGGTTTGCTCGATCACGCGAGCACCGGCGAAGCCGATCAGCGCATTCGGTTCTGCAATCTGTACATCACCTAGCATGGCATAAGACGCGGTCACGCCGCCTGTCGTCGGATGGGTCAATACGACGATGTAGGGCAGGCCTGCCTCTTTCAGCATCTGTATTGCGATTGTTGTGCGTGGCATCTGCATCAGGCCAAGAATGCCTTCCTGCATCCGCGCCCCACCAGCAGCGGAAAACAGCACCAACGGACGCTTGAGGGCAATCGCACGCTCTGCCGCTGCGATAATTGCATTCCCGACATACATCGACATCGAACCACCCATGAAGGAAAAATCCTGCACGGCGGCAACAATCCCGGTGCGACCGATCGAGCCTTCCGCGACAAGCATCGCGTCCTTCTCTCCTGTCTTCTTGCGGGCTTCCTTGATCCGATCAGTATACTTCTTCTGATCTTTGAAGTGGAGCGGGTCAGCAACCGGTTCGGGCACGGCCACCTCGACGAAGACGCCGCCATCAAAAAGGGCAGACAGCCGCTCGCGCGCTCTGATCGGCATGTGATGGTCGCAGTTGGTGCAGACGTTCAGATTGTCGGCCAATTCGCGGTGAAACAGCATGGTGCCGCATTCGTCGCATTTCGTCCAAAGATTGTCCGGCACTTCACGACGCGAGAACAGCGAATTGATCGTGGGACGAACGTAGTTGGTGATCCAGTTCATTATTGCCGCCTTTGAACGTTGCGAAACCGAAATATGACGGCTTCGGTCGAATTGCAATCAGTCGCGCAAAACACGCCTGAGTATGGCCCAGGTTAGCACGGCAATCCCGATATCAATCAGAAAAAGCGATGGCGGCAGTTCCTTGACGGAATACGGGGTCGTCATCCAGACAAATCCGTTCAATTCCCCCTTATTGCCAAGGAAGTTCATCAACATGAAGTTATTGGCAAAATGCCAACCCCACGCGGCACCGATATTTCCGGTCACGCGCGTCAGATCTGTCCATAGCAAACCGGTCACGGTGATTGCGGCAATTGCAAACCAAGTCAAATCCCCCATCATTTGCGGATTGTAGTGCAGCAGGCCAAAAGCCATGGCCGGCAGGGCGAACCAGATGATCCAGCTTTTGAACCGTGCCCCGAGTTGCTGCAAAAGATAGCCCCGAAATAGAAGTTCTTCGGCACCGGTTTGAAGCGCGATCAGCCCTGCGGCCACAGGCAGGAAGGCAACAACCGATGTCAAAGAGTTGACGGCAATGCCATCGTAGAAATACGACCAGATGCCGAGAATGCAGGCTTGCAGGGCACCGAACACACCAACGGCGATCACAAAATGCCGTATCATCGGGCGGATCGGTCCAAAAAGCCCGATTGGACTGCGTTGGTGCACCAGCACTGTCGCGATCATCACACCAAGAACCGCACCGGAAAAGCTCAGCAGGATCAGTGTCATGGTCAGACGTGAATTGCCGCTCATCAACGACCTGATCGCTGTGTCGGGATCGCCCGTTGGTTCTGCTGCTATTGCAGCAAGCCCGGTCGCGAATACAATGATAAAATAGATGATCCCGATCACGATAATTCCAAGGATCAGTCGCCAAATGGCGGCACTTGGATGTGCCGGCGCGATAAAGCGTTCAAAATTTTCTGTGCGCATGATCATGGGCGCTTTGCTGTCATGGGCCGTGACGCGCTGCAAGCCCGTCAGTTCCGTCTTGTGTCGGCCCGTTTGCCAATTTAGACCCGATCCAACAGATTTCAGAGGGGACACGCCATGCTCAAAGGCAAAGCAGACAAGTCGAAACTTCCCAGCCGCCACGTCACCGAAGGGCCATCACGCGCGCCACACCGGTCTTATTTTTATGCGATGGGTCTGGACGAAGTGGCAATCGACCAGCCGTGGGTCGGTGTCGCCACCTGCTGGAACGAGGCGGCACCCTGTAATATCTCGCTGAACCGCCAGGCGCAGGCTGTGAAGCTTGGTGTCAAAAAAGGCCTTGGAACCCCCCGTGAATTCACAACGATCACTGTTACCGATGGTATCGCGATGGGTCACGAAGGTATGCGCTCCTCGCTCGCATCGCGCGAGGCGATTGCAGATACCGTTGAATTGACGATGCGCGGTCACTGCTATGACGCGATTGTCGGGCTCGCGGGCTGCGACAAATCCCTTCCGGGCATGATGATGGCCATGGTGCGGCTGAACACACCGTCCGTCTTCATCTATGGGGGGTCGATCCTTCCGGGCCGCCTTCATGGCAAGGACGTGACGGTGCAAGATGTATTTGAAGCCGTCGGTCAGCATCAGGCCGGCAATATGTCAGATGAAGAACTTGCAATCCTAGAGCGGGTCGCATGCCCGTCTGCGGGTGCATGTGGTGGTCAGTTCACGGCCAACACGATGGCCTGTGTGTCCGAAGCTGTCGGTTTGGCTTTGATGAATTCTTCAGGCGCACCTGCACCGTATGAGTCCCGAGACCAGTATGGTGTCGCGTCTGGCGAGGCGGTGATGAACCTATTGGAAAAGAATATCCGCGCCCGCGATATCGTCACCCGCAAGTCGCTTGAAAATGCGGCGCGTGTCGTGGCCTGCACAGGTGGATCCACCAATGCCGGTCTGCACCTGCCCGCCATCGCGCACGAAGCGGGGATCGATTTTGATCTGTTCGACGTCTGTGAAATCTTCCGCGATACGCCTTACTTCGTTGATCTCAAACCCGGCGGTCAATATGTGGCCAAAGACCTTTACGAAGCTGGCGGCGTTCCTGTTGTAATGAAGGAATTGCGCAAGGCAGGCCTGATCCATGAGGATTGCATGACTGCATCTGGTCGCTCCATGGGCGAAAAGCTGGACATGATCACAGGTGAGGCTGATGGCCGCGTCATTTATCCTGTCGATGCGCCGCTTACGCCAACTGGTGGGGTCGTCGGCCTGAAGGGTAATCTGGCACCGGAAGGCGCCATCGTAAAAGTTGCCGGGATGGCGACGCAGGAACAGCAATTCACTGGACCCGCCCGCGTATTCGAATGTGAAGAAGACGCCTTTGCGGCGGTAAAGGCGCGCGAATACGAAGAGGGCGAAGTGATCGTTATCCGCAACGAAGGCCCCGCAGGCGGCCCCGGTATGCGCGAAATGCTGGCCACGACCGCAGCTTTGTCGGGGCAAGGCATGGGTAAGAAAGTCGCGCTCATCACGGATGGTCGTTTCTCGGGTGCAACCCGTGGTTTCTGTGTGGGCCATGTCGGACCGGAGGCCGCACACTGCGGTCCAATCGCGCTGATCGAGAATGGGGACATGATCACAATGAATGCCGTGACGGGCGAGTTGTCTGTCGATCTGTCCGACGAAGAGTTTGCAAAGCGCAAAGAAGCTTGGAAGGGCCCGAAGGCGACGATCTATTCATCCGGTGCGCTTTGGAAATACGCGCAGCTTGTCGGTGCGACGCGCTATGGCGCGACGACGCATCCCGGTGCGAAAAACGAAAGCCACATCTACATGGACCTTTGAATTCATGGGGCGTTTGGTGTTTTCAATTGCACTTGCTATGGCCTTGGCCGGTTGCGATGGGCTGGACTTTGGCGGGCAGGCCGCGCCAGTAAAACGGGCGGCCTTGCTGGGTGGTGCCGTGGGCGTCCAAGGACCGGAGGGATATTGCGTCGATATCAACGACAGTCGTCTTGTGCGGGGGTTTGCAATCCTTGCACCCTGCGCGACCCTTGGTCTGTCGGGTGCCGTGAACGTATCACGCCCTGCAGTCATCACCGTTCAGGCGGGTCGGATCGGCACGGCAGCTATCACCGGTTCAGAACCGGCTTTTGCAGGTTTGCTTGAGACACCGGCAGGGGCCGCATTGCTAAGCCGCTCTGGTGACCCTGCGACGGTCGAAATCATTGAAACCGGATCATCCGCTAACAAGGTAACGGTCTATTTCGAGGACAAAGAAGGCACACCGGTGCCTGGTACGCAGAACCGTGAATGGCGCGCGTTCGTTGATATCAACGGCCGCCTCGTGACGATTTCTGCACGGGGTTTGCAGGTCGCGCCGCTGGCTGCGGAGGCCGGAAAAGGCCTGTTGAACGAGGTCGTGGCAGCGATGATGAACGCAAACGCTGCATAATTGCCAATCTTCCTCTAGAACTGTTTCCTTTTCCGCAACAATTTGTCAGATATAGGAAATCTGCCCCACGTCTTTCGGAAATGGAACGCACAGATGGCGTCCAGCAAGTTTGGAATGTTAGATCGGCTATTGCACCGGCGCGAGATCGCACGCTGGTCCAAAGCCGCGCGGCAAGCCAATGATGCAGAGCTTGAAACGCTCCGCTTGCAGCGACAGCATGCACGACAGTTGCGCGGTAAACTTGAACACCTGATCCATGTCGCTGACAGCCGTCTGGCTTTGCCACGGATTGGGTCAAACGCGTTTTCGCGACCTGGCGGAACGCTGTGGTCGTGGCGTCCTCAGTTGTGGCGTGGCCCGCTCGGGCAACGCGGCTTGGCGGCGGCTGCCAGCAAGACGCCGCTTGGTGAAGAGGTGGTGCTTTATCATGATTGCAAGATCTCGGAACTGACATTGCGGCAAGTGCGCAACCTGCGTGAAGAAGACCTCGCGCCTTTTGGGCTGCAGATGGACGTTTTCCGCTTTGACGGCAGTTTCCTGTCGCTTGTTCTGGAAATGCCCAAGAAGGCGGTCGACGGTTTGCAACGACGCCACCTGATCCAGTTGCGCACGATCCTTGAAACTGAAAAAGCAATCGAGGTTTTTGCCAGACTGAATATCAAGCATGGACCGAATACCGAACAAATCGTGCTCGAACTCCCGGTCGACAAGGATGAAATCGTCGTTGAGTTCGATCTTGCCTACTCCGATCTCAATGAAAAGCGGGTCGAGAAGATGTGGGTCGATCTCATTTTCGAGGGGCCAGAAATGAACCAAATCATGATCAGAGACATCACCTTCTGTCGCTATCCAAGAGCAGAATTGTAAGGACAGGACATGGCTGGACTGCAACTGACCAAAACGAAACTCATCGGCGGTGTCTGGGAAGGCGTGCTGACAGGGGTGAAAGGTGAAGAGCCTCCTACGCTGACGCTGAGCCACCTGAACGAAACGTTAGAGGGGCCAGACATCAGCAAAGAGGCGGATCAATGGTTCGTCAGGGTGGCGATTCCTACCGACCGGATCGCGGATGGCGTGCAGACCTTCATCATCGCCGAGGCGGAGTCGGGTGAAACGCTTGCCAGTTTTGCGCTGCTGTCCGGTTCTGCGCTGACTGACGACATTCGGAGTGAAATTGATCTTCTGCGCGCCGAACTTGATATGCTCAAACGGGCGTTCCGTCGTCATTGCGTTGAGACGATGTAGTTTCGGTCGCTGATCTTCTGCGGGAAACAGGTTTGACCCCACGTTGCAGGTGACGTTTGCCTCTCGATTATTCATGCTACATCCCAAGTCTCGGGAGGAATATGAATGGCCGACTATCCGCATCTGCTTGCACCGCTTGATCTAGGTTTCACGACGCTGAAGAACCGCGTGCTGATGGGATCAATGCATACGGGGCTGGAAGAGACGAAGGACTGGAACCGCGTCGCGGAATTCTACGCGGAACGCGCGCGCGGCGATGTGGCGTTGATGGTGACCGGTGGTATGGCCCCGAACCCGGAAGGCGGCGTTTTTCCCGGTGCGGCTGGCCTCTACACCAAGGAAGACATCGCAAACCACAAGATCGTGACGGACCGCGTGCATGCAGCGGACGGCAAGATCGCGATGCAGATTCTCCATGCCGGGCGGTATGCCTACAGCGCGAATTGTGTCGGCCCCTCTGCTATCAAATCACCGATTTCTCCATTTCCTCCGCGAGAGCTTGACGCGGAAGGCATCGAAAAGCAGATCGCGGACATTGTGACAGCAGCTTTACGTGCGCAAGAGGCCGGCTATGACGGTGTCGAGGTGATGGGATCCGAAGGATACTTCCTCAACCAGTTCCTTGTCACGCATACCAACAAGCGCACCGATGCATGGGGCGGTTCGTACGAAAACCGCATGCGTCTGCCCGTCGAAGTTGTGCGTCGTGTACGCGAAGCGGTCGGCGAAGAGTTTATCGTGATCTATCGTCTGTCGATGATCGATCTGATTCCGAATGGTTCAACCTGGGACGAAGTCGTCATGCTGGCGAAAGCGATTGAGCAGGCTGGTGCGACGATTCTGAATACAGGCATCGGCTGGCACGAAGCACGGATACCGACGATTGCCACGTCTGTTCCGCGTCGCGCCTTCAGCTGGGTGACGAAGAAACTGATGGGCGAGGTCTCTATTCCGGTCATTACTTCGAACCGGATCAACATGCCGGATGTCGCTGAAAACGTGCTCGCCGACGGCTGCGCTGACATGGTCAGTATGGCGCGCCCATTTCTTGCCGATCCAGAGTTTGTCGCAAAAGCAAAGGCAGGCAAGGCTGCGGAAATCGCGCCGTGCATCGCCTGCAACCAAGCCTGCCTAGATCACACGTTTTCGGGCAAGCTTTCCTCCTGCTTGGTCAATCCGCGCGCCTGCCACGAAACCGTACTGACGATCGAACCTGCATCCGAGGTCAAAACAGTTGCCGTCGTTGGGGCCGGACCTGCAGGGCTTTCTGCGGCGATCACAGCGGCTGAACGCGGCCACAAGGTGACGCTCTTCGATCAGTCGCAAGAAATCGGCGGTCAACTTAACATGGCAAAACAGGTGCCGGGCAAAGAAGAATTCTGGGGACTGGTTGACTATTACCAGACGATGGTCGCCAAGGCCGGGATCACGCTGCAACTCGGCATGACCGCAACGGCGGCTTTGTTGGCAGATTTCGACGAAGTCATCATCGCAACGGGTGTCCTGCCGCGTGATCCCGAAATTCCCGGTCAGGACGGCGAGAACGTCCTCTCATACATTGATGTCCTGCGTGGGAAGAAACCTGTCGGCGACCGTGTGGCGATAATCGGGGCTGGTGGAATCGGCTTTGATGTTGCTGAATTTCTTGTCACCGACGAAAGCCCGACGGAGGATCTGGACGCGTGGCGCGAAGAATGGGGCGTGGGCGATCCTGCCGAGGTGCGTGGCGGTTTGCGCCCCGAAGGGCCGCAACCTGACAAACCCGTGCGACAGGTCACATTGTTGCAGCGCAAGGCACAAAAGCTTGGCAAGAATCTTGGCAAGACAACGGGCTGGATCCACCGTGCAGGTCTTCAGATGAAGAACGTCGAAATGATAGGCGGGGTCAATTACGAGAAGATTGACAGTGATGGCCTACATGTCTCGTTCGGGGTTGATCGCAATGACCCAAAAGTCATTGCAGTTGATACGGTTGTACTTTGTGCGGGCCAGCTGCCCGAACGATCCCTTGCCGACGAAATGATCGCTGATGGGCGAAAAGTGCACATCATCGGTGGTGCGGATGTCGCCGCTGAACTGGATGCAAAACGGGCTATCGATCAGGGCACACGCCTAGCGGCGACACTTTGATGAGCAAGCTTCCGGACCTGAGTGAGGCCGCGAAAAGCGAAGTGATCGAGATGGCGCTTTCAGATCACATCGCCTTTGCTGATATCAAAAAACAGCACGGCCTGTCGGAAAAACAGGTCAAAGAATTGATGCGCGAAAACCTCAAACCGGGCAGCTACAAAGCCTGGCGCAAGCGGGTCAGGACATTCGGTTCCCGGCGCGAACACTATAAATAACCTGTAAACAAACAGCACCAATTGGTTTCGATAGGGGCAACAGTCCCTTTCAAAATCGCGGTATTGTCAGGCATTCGTCCCATTCCTGCCCGATTTGACCTGCAAACATCGTCCTCGTAAGAGCACTAACGCAGAGGAACGGGCATGGATCGCCTCACCGAAATGGAAGCCTTCGCTACGGTCGTTGACCAAGGCGGCTTCACAGATGCGGCCAAGAAGATGGGGATTTCAAAATCCGCCGTTTCCAAGCACGTATCCTCCCTCGAAGCGCGCCTGGGGGCCCGCCTTTTGAACCGGACGACACGCCGTGTTAGCCCGACAGAAATCGGTTTGGCATACTACGACCGCGCCCGTCGTGTGCTGAACGACGCAGGTGAAGCTGACGCGCTGGTAACATCCATGCAATCCGCGCCGTCAGGACTTTTGCGCATTTCGGTGGCAACCGATTTTGGCGTGAACCATCTGTCGCCAGTGCTCGGCGAATTTCTGACCGAATTTCCGGATATCACGGTCAACATGGTGCTCAACAACCGTTACGTCGAATTGATTTCTGAAGGCTTCGATATGGCGGTGCGGATCGGTGAACTCGAGGACAGTACTCTGCGAGCCCGTAAACTCACCGAAACGACCCGGCGCATGATCGCATCCCCTGCCTATTTTGAGGAATATGGTCGCCCGGAAAAGATCGACGATCTGAACGAACACAAGCTGCTACACTATTCCAATCAAGCCAATTCCGCCGTCTGGAAACTAACCGCACCCTCTGGTGAGCGGCGTCAGGTCCGTACCGCTGGCTGGCTGACAGTCAACGATGGGCAATCCCTTTTGAACGCCTGCGTCGGCGGGCTTGGAATCGCCTACCTGCCCAGCTTCCTTTACGCCGATGCGATGAAGAAAGGCCTTGTCGAAGAGGCCATCCCTGATTTGCCTGTTGAAACGCAAGGCATTTACGCGGTCTATCCGCCGGGTCGTTTCACGCAGCCCAAAGTCCGCGCTTTCATTGATTTTCTAGTCCACGCCTTTGCCGAAAAGGGCCCAGACATCTGGTAAGCTTCACTTGATGCTCTCCGCATCTCACTCTAGCGCGGCCCTTCGGGTCGCGCTTTTTTTGTTCAGCGGGAACGGCGGACCGCGCTTTCTAGCCTAACCGGGACCCATATTGCACGTCCGGTTAGTCTCCAGTCGACGTTACGATGACTTCGACCCTCCGGTTTGCGTCACGGCCTTCTTGTGTCAGATTATTGCCGACAGGTGACAGATACCCCATGCCTTGGGCGTCAAGTTGCCTGCGCGGGACGCCGTAGTCGCTGACAAGCCGCTCCAGAACAGATCCGGCGCGGCGCTTTGACAGGGCGATATTACCCTCCAGCGATCCCTCAGCGTCGGTATGACCGACGAGGGCCACCTGCACATCGGGATTGTCGCTGAGAAAATCCGCCAAAGCGGCAAGGGCGGCGTTCTCACCCTCATTCAGTTGCGCTGATCCGGTCGCAAAAGTCAGCCCATCGAGGATCGCATAGCCTTCTGTTTCAAGGGCTGCGTCAACGGATCGGCTGGCTGACGACGCGTCTGCGCGCGCGGGCGCACCGGTCGCTGTCGCAGCGGCGGCGGTATTGCCACCGATCTGAATGACCTGCACGTAACCCGCCGTGCCGGTTTGGCTGGCAAGCAGGCTGATACCGACTTCAGATCCTGTGTCATCAGCTTTCCACGCGGACAGAAACCGGAAATCGGCAAGATTGATCTGCAGTGCCGGCGCAGGCAAAGCCAAGGTTTCAAAGCGGAAATCGAACCCACCACAACTATCTGTTTCACATTCAAAGATGATTTCGAAACCGTCGTTCAGAAGCTGTTCGCGCAGGGGACGAAGCAGTTGCAATGATGTCAGGCCAACGGCATTGATGCGCCAGGCCTGCTGCACCATTTCGCCCTCGACCGGCAAAGTCGGGATTGATCCGTCCCACGGACCGGTTGGCAGCGCATATTGCGCATCGGATACGATGATCTCAGCGCTCATCTCCGCGTTTCCGGGAAATCGCAGCGCCTCGGCACTGGCCGCGTTGGCAAGAAACAAAAGAAGTGCCGCGCGGATCATCGTGCTTGTGTGTGATACTCGTCATTAGGGCGCATATCTGTGGCCGAAGCGACGCGGTTGGTCATATTATAAAAGCCTGCGACATTGGCGATGTCCCAGATGTCCCGATCCGTAAAGCCGACATCGCGTAGCGCCTGCCGGTCCGACTCGACGATCTGCGCACTTGCGACCGTCATTTTTTCGGCGAATGTCAGCATTGCTGTCTGACGCGTATCAAGAGATGCGACACGCCAATTCATGACAATCTGTTCGCCAAGCATTGGATCACCGGACAAGGCGCGCACCGCTGCGCCATGTGCGGTTAGGCAATAGTAGCACTTGTTGATTGCGGAGACGCAAACCGCGATCATCTCACGTTCGAGTTTGCTGAGACCGGACGGCCCAAGCATCATGTCGTTATACATCGCAGTAAATGCGTTCAGCTTATCAATATCAGATGCATAGGCTTGAAGCACATTGGGGATCATCCCCAGTTTTTCCTCGCAGATATCAAAATATTTCTGCGTTTCGGGCGGAAGCGGATCGGCCATCGGCAGATCAAGGGCGGTTGGTTTGCTCACGCGCGTCACTCCGGAAGTTTGCGATAATGATACTGTCCCACAACATCCATCCCGAGGGAAGCGTAGAGCGGGTTGGCGGCAGTGTTTGCCTGCGTCGTTAGCAAGGCAAGATGTGTCATGCCGCGATCTATTGCCCAAAAACCTGCCGCCGACATCAAGTATCGGGCTAGCCCTCTGCGCCGGTATTCAGGCAGCACTTCGACCGCGTGAACCATCGCGATGTCGTTCTCACAGGCCACATAAAGCGTTCCTGCTGGCCGGTCGTCGACCCGCCCGAGAATCGTGGCTTTTTGCCCCTTTGCCCGCTCCATGATCGCGATGCGTTCCGGCCCGATGCCTCCCGCCGCCCAGATTTCTTGCTGTACCGCCAACGGTGGCCAAGTCACGAAAGTGGATACCGGAGGGGGCCTTTCTCGCGCGATTTCAGTGATCGGACACAAATAGATTTGCGTTTTGTCATGCGGGACGTACCCAGCCGCTGCCAGTTGCGTATCGAGTGCGGTATTGCCGAAACGTATCATGAATCGTGGCGTCTGGTCCCACGCACGCATCGCTTGTTCGGAATTTGCCAACTCATTTGGGGTAAGTGAACCTGGTGCCGTCGCAGCGCTCACCCGACTTCCGCCGCCAAGACCTCGTCGGATCGTCACCTGACCGACCTTGCGTATTTCAGCCGCAGGCCATGTTGCGTCGATCACGGCGTAAAGTTTTGCGAGGTCACGCAAACAGCGTCTCCAGTCGGATCATGGCACGATCGAGCTGGTTTGTATCCTGTCCTCGCACAACGATATTCGATCCATATTGACCCGTACTTTGCTGGAACGGATAGGATCCAACAGATAAGTCCGGAAATTCATCTGCGAATTCGCCTAGTGGTCCTGCGATATCGCCTTCACCTCGATCAATCCGCAATGTGCGCGACAACAGCGGTTTTCCGGTTGTCAGCTTCGTCAAAAGACTTGCAACCATAGCCTGAAAGACCTTCGGCACACCTGCCATGACATGCACATTGCGCAGCGTAAATCCGGGGGCCGTGCTGACAGGGTTGTCGATCAACGTTGCCCCATCGGGAATGCGCGCCATGCGCAGACGGGGTGCATTTAATTCCTGGCCTGATCGATCGTAATGGGCCTGTAACAGCGCACGCGCATCGTCTCGTACGTCGATTGGAACATCGAACGCCGCTGCAATGCAGTCAGCAGTAATGTCATCATGCGTCGGACCGATCCCGCCCGAGGTGAATACGTTATCATACGCCGACGACAGCGCACGGACGGCATCGACAATGGCCACGCGTTCATCGGACACGATGCGCACTTCTTTGAGGTCAATACCAACCCCCGTCAGTTCGTTTGCAAGATAATGCATGTTCGCATCCCGCGTGCGGCCTGACAGGATTTCGTCGCCAATGACCAGCATGGCAGCACTCGGGTTTGACATCGGCTTCTCCTTTTTTCTGGGTGTTGATATAGGCGGGCTATGAAATTTGCCACGCCTCTTGTGCCCGCCCGCCTGATCAAACGATACAAGCGATTTTTGGCAGACGCGACGCTGGATGATGGGACAGAGATTACCGCGCATTGCGCCAATCCGGGAAGCATGATGGGTTTGGCGGCACCGGGTACACGGATCTGGCTGGAACCCAACGATGACCCAAAGAAAAAGCTGAAGTACGGATGGCGATTGGTCGATCATGAAAATGGCCATTTCACCGGTGTTGACACTTCTGTTCCCAACCGCGCACTACGAGCGGCGCTGGAATCCGGGCAAGTACCGCGGCTGCAAAGCTACAACACGGTGCGTGCAGAGGTGGGCTATGGCGAAAAAAGCCGCATTGATTTCCTGCTCAGTGGTGACGGCCCGGATTGCTATGTCGAGGTGAAAAGCGTCACCTTGTCCCGCAACCGGGGGCTGGCCGAATTTCCTGATAGCGTGACGGCACGTGGTGCAAAACATCTGGGCGAGCTTGCCAAGATGGCCGCGGAAGGGCATCGCGCCATGATGTTCTATCTCGTGCAGCGCACAGACTGTGATCGTGTCAGCATCGCGGGCGATCTGGATCCGAACTATCTGTCCGCTTTCCGCGCCGCCACCGGTGTCGAAGTGCTGGCGATGGATTGTGAGATTGGACCGGAAGCGATCACGCTTCGCCGAACGTTGCCATTTTCGATCGACTGATGGCGGACCACCAGAGGAACACCTTCCAACGTCCAGTTTGACCATCTGGCGGCAACTCGGCTAATTGGGGGCGATGGCTGGTTTTGGGCTGCAGAATCCCCTATGTGGCCTCTGACAATTCCAAAGGTGTAACCCGTGCAGACAAATTCCGGCCGATTGACCAAAGACGGTATCCGCATTCATGAAGCAGCTGACTTTGCAGGAATGCATGCTGCTGGACAGTTGGCGGCGCGTATTCTTGACGATATCGGCACTCACGTCTTTCCAGGTCAGACGACTGGGGAACTTGACCGGTTGATTACGCAATGGGTGGCCGATGCGGGCGCGACCTCTGCCACGATCGGTTACAAGGGTTACAAGCACGCAAGCTGCATTTCTGTAAACCATGTCGTCTGCCACGGAATTCCCGGCGATAAGGTCCTGAAAGAAGGCGACATCCTGAACATCGACGTGACCGTCATTGTCGACGGCTGGTTTGGGGATACCAGCCGCATGTACGTCGCAGGCAAAATTTCCCGCAAGGCCGAGCGGCTTGTGCAGATCACGCATGATGCGTTGATGAAAGGGATCGAGGCAGCAAAACCCGGGAATACGTTTGGCGATATCGGGGCGGCAATCCAGACTTATGCCGAATCTCAACGCACTTCCGTTGTCCGGGATTTCTGTGGTCATGGGTTGGGGCGGGTGTTCCACGCGCCACCTAACGTCCTGCACTATGGTCGCCCCGGCACGGGATCGGTTCTGGAAGAAGGCATGTTCTTCACCATCGAACCGATGATCAATCTGGGTCGTCCGGAAACCAAGGTGCTGGCCGATGACTGGACAGCGGTGACACGCGACAAGTCCCTGTCCGCGCAATACGAACATTCCATCGGAATCACGGCGGACGGCGCTGATATCTTCACGCTGTCACCGGGCGGGCTTTTCAACACGTTCGGCTGACACGGCGAAGTAGCAACGCAGTTGGCACAGTCTTAAATAGCAATGGCGGGACGCGCTAGCGCGCTGAGAGCAGCTGTGTTGCGATATCTGCCATGCTGTGGATCGGGATTGCACCGATCATCGAAAGCTCTTTCGTGCTCCGCCCTTGGGTGAAACCATACGTCTTCACACCTGCTGCAATACCGGCACGGCATCCGGAAACGGTATCGTCGATGAATACGGTTTCAGAGTCACGGGCCCCCGCGACTTTCATGGCGTGAAATATCATGTCCGGTGCGGGTTTGGGCCTGAAGTGCTCGCGTGAAAAAATCCAGCCATCTAACCGGTCCCAAAGTCCCGACGGGGTCAGCGTGATTTGCATCTTCTGCATCGGTCCGTTGGACGCAACGGCGCATTGCACGTTCGCGGCTCGCAACTCATCGAGCAGGTCGAAGAGCCCGGGAAAAACCGGGACGCCTTTGGCCAGTTCTGCGAAGATCAGCGCATAGATTTCATCAAGCCATTCGTCGGGTAACTGTGCCCCTTCGCTTTTTGCAGTTTCAAAGACTCCTTGCATCGTGCCGCCGCTGAATAGCCTGTCGACCTCATCCACCGGGATGGGCAGGCCGTATTTTGCAAGGTTTTGCGAAATCACGGCAGACGTGATTGGTTCGCTGTCGACCAGTACGCCGTCACAATCGAAAATGACAAGCTTCAGGGTCATGTGTCGGCTTTCATGAACGTGATCCAGCTGTCGCCATAGCGGCGCTGGTCCAGAATGGTACAGCCTGGCGGGGCAATCTGTGCGGAACTTTCCTCCCAGACGATCAGAGCTTCGGAGGCGATCCAGCGCTGGGCCTTTGCGTGTGCAAGTGCCGGGCCGCCGCGGTTTTGGCCGTAAGGTGGGTCGATAAACACCAACACGCAAGGGTTGGGGGCTGTGGGCAGTTTCTGCGCATCGCTGCCAATCAAAGTGCAATCCGGTTCACGTCGAAGTTTGGCGATATTGTCGCGTATCAGTTTTTGGGCCACGCGCCCGCTATCGACGAATGTGACATGTGCGGCCCCTCGTGAAAGGGCTTCGAGCCCCAGCGCACCGGTTCCGGCAAAGAGGTCAAGCACGCGTGCACCGCTGATGGGATCACCGAACCGCCCACTTTGCAGTACGTTGAACAGACTTTCGCGGACGCGGTCCGTGGTTGGGCGCAGATGTGCTGCCGCGTCGCCCTTGCCGACGGCAGAAAGCTGTGTGCCGCGATGGGTGCCCGCGATAATCCTCACGCTTTCAATAGCGCTTTCATGTCGGTGTTTGGATCCGCAATGACAGCCTTGTCGGGGCTCTTGCCAGCTTCGATTAGTCGCTTGCCAATCATATAATTGCGCGGGTCGTTCATCGCATCGACAGCAATCAGTTCGTTATGCTTGTAATACCAATGCGACTGGCCATCCCCCTTTTTGACGATGACTTCCGTATAACCAAGGTTCAGGCCAGCGATCTGCAACTTGCAGTCATATTGGTCCGACCAGAACCATGGTTTTGGCACAAATGGTTTGTTCTGACCCATCATGTTGCAGGCAACGATTTCAGCCTGATCGATCGCGTTGCCGACGCTTTCGATACGGATGCGCTGTCCATTCCAATCGCATGATGCGCAATCACCAGCGGCCCAGATGTGCGGGTCTGACGTGCGCCCGAACGTATCCGTGGCAATGCCGTTGTCGATAGCAAGCCCTGCAGCATCAGCAAGAATCGTGGCCGGGTGGATTCCGACTCCGACGACCACGAAATCCAGATCAAGGATTGTGCCATCGTCAAGTCGCGCACGGGTCACTGCACTGTCTCCCAGTAACTCTTCCAAGCCAATGCCTTCCAGGATTTTAACCCCGTGGCTTTCGTGCAAGGTCCGGAAATAGTCAGAGGTTTCTGGTGCCGCAACCCGTTGAAGAATACGGTCTGACATCTCGATCAGGGTCACGTCCACGCCACGCTTTTTCGCGACCGCCGCCGCTTCAAGGCCAATATAGCCGCCACCAACGATCAACGCCCTGGCCCCCGCCTTGAAGGCGGGCGCCATACGGTCAGCATCGCTTAGATCGCGGACTGTAAAGACGTTCTCAAGCGAACCGCCAATGCGTGCAGGCAGCTCGCGCGGATGCGCCCCTGTTGTCAGCGCAAGCGCGTCGTAGTGCAATTCCTCGCCCGAGTTGAGCGTGACGACCTGTGCGGCCGGATCGATCCCAACGGCGCGTGTGCCAAGCTTGAGCGTGATGTTATGGTCCGCATAATATGCCTCTGGCCGTAGAAACAAGCGTTCTTTCGTCATCTCTCCCAGCAGATAGGCTTTGGACAATGGCGGCCGCTGATAGGGTGGGACGCTTTCACCGCCGATAAGTGTAATGTCACCGTCAAACCCCTCTGTCCGAAGTTTGGCCACGAGTGACGATCCGGCTTGCCCGGCACCTATAACAACAAAATGCGTCATTCGTTTGCGTCCTCGGTGGTGCTTTGTGTGGGTCACCCTATATGTCCTGCATCACAACGCAATTCCGAATGGGGGTCCATTTCATGGCAATTTCTACGGGCGACACACTACCTGACGCCAACCTACTTCACGTCGGGGCCGACGGCCCTGCAGCAGTCAATCTTGCGGACAGGCTGAATGGTCGCAAGGTCGTCATCTTTGGACTTCCCGGTGCCTATACGCGAACCTGCACTGCAGCACATATGCCAAGTTTTATTCGCACCAAGGACCAATTCGCAGCGAAGGGCGTGGACGAAATCATCTGCGTGACGGTCAACGACCCATTCGTTTGCGATGCGTGGGCTGACAGCACGGGCGCTAAGGATGCTGGAATCACTGTTCTGGCGGATGCCGATGGCGCATTCACCAAGGCAATCGGCATGGATTTCACGGCCCCGCCAGTTGGTTTCTATGGCCGTTCAAAGCGTTACACGATGCTGATTGAAGATGGCGTCGTGAAAGTGCTGAACGAAGAAGCCAGCCCCGGCGAATGCGAGATATCCGCAGGCGAAACGCTACTGGACGCAATGTAAGCATTTCGGGCGCGCGTGCTACTTTGCAAGCGCGTCCATTTTTTCGGCAAGCTTGGCGTCTAACTCGCTCAGCCCGTCGACATCATGGGTTGTCAACGTCACTTCTACCTTCTTGTAAACGTTGAACCACTCGGGGTGATGGTTCAGTTTTTCGGCCCAGATCGCCGCCTTTGTCATAAAGCCGAAAGCCTCGATGAAATTCTTGAATTCGTACGTTTTGGTGACGGCATCGCGACCGTCGACCAAGGTCCAACCTGCATCTGTCAGCGACTTGCGCCCGTCGTCGTCAAGTTTGGTCATTGTTGCTCCTCTCGTTGTTCTTTTCTGAACGGACCATAACTGGTCAGCACTTCGATTTCGTGATCGATCGCGTTCTTCTCTGCTTTCAGATAACGGGCAATTGCGTCCCGAAAGCCCGCATCTCCGACCCAATGAAGCGAGTGCGTCGCGGTTGGCAAATACCCTCGCGCCAGCTTGTGCTCGCCCTGTGCGCCAGCTTCGACACGTTTCATGCCGTGCGCGATCGCATAGTCCAGTGCCTGATAATAGCACAGTTCGAAATGCAAGCAGGGATGGTGTTCGGTACAGCCCCAATATCGCCCAAACAAAGTCTCGCGTCCAATAAGGCTCATCGCGCCCGCAACCGGCGTGCCGTCGCGCACAGCGAGGCTAAGCAGGATGTCGTCGCGTAAGGTTTCATGTGCAATGTCGAAAAAGTCGCGTGTCAGATAAGGCGTTCCCCATTTACGGTTGCCGGTATCCTGATAGAACTGCCAAAAGGCATCCCAGTGTTCAGGGCGTATCGCATCCCCCGTTAAATTGACGATTTCGCCACCGAAACCCTGCGCCGTCGCACGTTCCTTGCGGATGTTTTTTCTCTTTCGGCTGGATAGGCTGCCAAGGAAGGTATCGAAATCGCCATAATCATTGTTCAGCCAGTGGAATTGCTGGCCAACGCGCCCCAGCAAGCCCATTTCCTGACCTGCGAGTGACTCAGCCTCAGTGCAAAACGTCGCGTGAACCGAAGAAAGTCGGTTGTCGTTGGCGATCTGGATGGCACCCTGCAGGATCGCGGACATACCAACCACATCAAAACCAGGGCGGGTGAGGAACCTGCGCCCTGTCGCCGGCGTGAAAGGCACTGCAATCTGGAGTTTGGGATAATACTGCCCACCGCCGTTTTCATATGCATGCGCCCAGTTATGATCGAACATGTACTCACCCTGACTGTGCGTCTTGGCATACATGGGCGCGACGGCAATCACGCGATCGCCTTGCTTTGCGCAAAGATAGTGTGGCTGCCAGCCAGTGCCGCGTCCGACAGAGCCCGACTCTTCCAATGCCGAAAGAAACCTGAATGTCGTGAAGGGATCGGCAGGACGAGCAGACCCCGCTTCGGGGCACGCACATGCATCCCAATCGCCTTTGCCAATCTCGCGGATTGACGGATGCGTCGTGATTTCAAGGGCTTCGGTCATGCCAGACTAACTGGCAGCGGATCGGCTGTGGTCAAGCCAGATAGCCTTCAAAAGTGATGTTATCCGCAATCTTGCGGGCTTCAGCCTCTTGCGCGGGCGATTTGATCGTCCATGTCAGCACCGGATAACCGGCTTTCTTCACCCGGCGGACGTAGCCACGGTCAAGGTCTTTACGGTCATGGCTAATGAAAGAGGCATCAACATCCGCAAAGTTCGGAATTTTGCGCAAGCCGTGGCGGACCAGCTTCTTGAGCGTGGGCCAGTCCTTGCGCTTGTAGCGGCATGTCGTCAAACCGCGTGGCGTATCGGGAAGCAGTTCACGCATCGCGGCCACGGAATGCGGATTAAAGGACATCACGGCAACGTCACCTTGATAATCACGCAAAAGGTTTGCCGTAGCCATTTCCAATTTCCCAACGTTCGGACCCATACCACCATCCTGATCCTTGATCTCGATCAGAAGCGGCACCTGTCCGGAAACCTGCGCCAGCACGTCTGACAAGGTTGGAATGGCATCGCCATCATGCAAAAGGGCGATCGCAGAAAGTTCGAGCGCCGTCTTTTGTGCGACAGCCCCGCGTATGCCTGCCAGCCGTTCCAGATCATAGTCGTGAAAAACCATGGCCTGTCCGTCCTTTGAAAGTTGCAGGTCAAGTTCGATGCCATAGCCGTGTCCGATCGCTGCTGCGAAAGCGCCGGGGCTGTTTTCGGCGCGTCCTGCCGTCACATCGTGCAGGCCACGGTGTGCGAACGGACGTGCAAGGAAAGAAGACGGTAGTCTCATGAAATTTCGAATATGCCTTCGATTTCGACGGCAACGCCCAGTGGCAGGGCGGCTGCACTGACGGCAGAGCGCGCGTGCTTGCCCTTGTCACCCAAGGCTTCGACCATGAAATCCGAACATCCGTTGATGACTTTCGGCTGATCGGTGAATTCCGGTGTGGAATTGACGAACCCGGTTAGCTTGACCACGCGCACGAGCCGGTCAATATCGCCATCACAAGCGGCCTTGAGCTGTGCAAGCAGGGATATCGCACAGGCGCGGGCGGCAGTTGCACCCTGTTCGGCAGACAGGCTGTCACCCAGCCGACCTGTAATCAGGCTGCCATCGGATTGGCTGATCTGGCCTGAGACGTACACAGTATTGCCCGTGATAACGAAGGGCACATAGTTTGCAGCGGGGGCAGGGGCGTCTGGCAGTGTGACGCCCAATTCAGCAAGCCGCGATTCAATAGCAGATGTCATGGCAGATCTCCGGTGTTTCCACCTTGCTACCCGCCCTGCGTAACAGGATCAATCAGGACTCGCGGAATGCCTTGGCAAAGTAGTCCGCAAGCGGCTTGATAAGATAGTCCATCGGACTGCGATCGGCCGTGCGCACGAATGCTTCGACCGGCATGCCGGGGATCAGGGTGGTGCCCTCGGGTAACCTGTCGATTTCGCCTTCCATCATCTGAACTTCCGCACGGTAGTAAGACACGGGACTTCCTTCATCCTGAAACGCGTCAGCGGAAATCAGGGTCACTTGCCCGCGCAGTTCGGGGGTCCGTCGCTGGTCCAGTGCCGAGAACCTGAGGGTTACATCCTGCCCGACATGGATCTGGTCAATGTCGGTCAGTTGCACTTGGGTTGCGATCACTAGAGGCCGGTCCTGTGGCACAAGGAACATCACAGGATCGGCGGCCCGTATGACAGAGCGGGGCGCAAATACCTGCAAGCCGTAGACGATTCCGCTGACAGGTGCACGAATGTCGAGCCGGTCAAGTTGCTGGCGCAGGGTGCGCCGCCGTTCCGACAGCTCAAGTTCGTTGAATTGCAGGTCACGCAGGCGGGTAATCGCCTCCTCGCGGCGCGTGGTCGTCAGGCCGAGTATCTGGATCTCAATTTCCGTCATCCGCTCGCTGGCTTGCGCAGCCTGCGCCGTCAGTTCGCCGGCGCGTCCCAGAAGGTTCGCTTCTTCACGACGCAGCGCGAGAACCCGGCTGGCCTGTGCCAATCCACGATCCAGCAGTGACTGCTGATCGGTAAGTTCCTCGGCGATCAGATCGCGCTGCTGGTTCAGGGCCTCTTGCTGCGCGGCAATGCCGTTCAGTTGGCTTGCGATTTGTGCGCGCTGCTGTGTCAGTTGTTCGGTTGCGCGGCTGACACTTTCTAGGCGCGCCACAAAAAGCCGCATCTGCCCGTCCATGAGTTCAGCAGCATCGTCGCCGCCGTCCAGAAGGGTCGAGTCGAAAACGATCGTATCCGAACCATCCCTTTCGGCTTCCAGTCTGCCCCTGCGCGCAAGGATTTCAAACAACTGCCCTTCGACGACCGCAAGTTCAGATTGCAGCACCGAAGCATCAAGGCGGATCAGAAGATCGCCCTCGGCAACCGTATCACCTTCGTCGACGATGATCTCCGCGACGACGCCGCCATCCGGATGCTGGATCACCTGCCGATTGCGATCAACTTCGATCTGGCCCGAGGCGATGACCGCGCCATTGATCTGCGCCATGACCGCCCAGGTACCAAAGCCGCCAACCAGAATAAGCAGTGCCAACAGGCCGACGATCATGGGACGGGTCGTTGACCAGCGTTTCTTATGGTCGGAATTTGTCATGATACGCCTCCGGCTTGGCCTTTGGACTGCGTGATCTGGTCGTGGTTCTTAACAATCTCTCGCAGAACATCGTCCTTGGGGCCAAAGGCGCGTCGCGCACCGTTTTCAATCATCAGCAAAAGGTCGCATTCCTGGATCGCAGCAGGGCGGTGCGCCATGATAAAGACGATCTTACCCTCCTTTTTGGCGGCACGGATTGCGTGATTGAGTGCGGTCGAACCGTCGTTGTCGAGGTTGGAATTCGGTTCGTCCAGCACCAGCACAACAGGGTCACCATACATGGCCCGTGCCAGCCCCACGCGCTGGATTTGCCCGCCTGACAGTCTGCCGCCATTCGCGCTCACCCGCGTGTCGTATCCGTCGGGCAATTGCAAAATCATTTCGTGTGCCGCGGCTTTCTTGGCGGCAACGACAACTGCGGCATCATCCGGTGTCATCGACATCCGCGCGATATTCTCCTTGATCGTGCCTTCGAACAGCTGAACGCGCTGTGGCAGATATCCGATGTGTTGTCCAAGCACGTCAGGATCGTACTGATCGAGTGCCGCTCCATCCAATCTGATCTTGCCGCCTGCGGGTCGCCAAAGACCGGTTAGCGCACGCGCTAGCGATGATTTTCCGGCACCTGATGTGCCGATCACACCCACAGCCTGACCCGGCTCGACCTTGAAGGAAATCATCCGCAGTGACGCCTGCTGTTCGCCGGGCGGAATGACGGTAACCTGATCCGCAACAAGCCGCGCTTGCGGCTTGGGGAGTGCCGTGCGGGTTTCTTCGGGAGGGATCGCCCCGAGCAGGACAGCCAAATTGCCCCAGCCTTCGCGCCCCTTCTGGAAAACCGCCCACTGGTTGACGATCATTTCAATCGGGGCGAGCGCCCGACCAAGCAGGATAGAGCCTGCAATCATCGCCCCCGGTGTCAGTTCGTTCTGTAGCACAAGATATGCACCAAGCCCGAGCATGGCTGACTGCAGGAACAGGCGGAACGCCTTGGTTCCGGCGGTGAAGGATCCTGCGGCGTCTGCTGCTCCGATGGTCGCATCAAGCGATTCCCCGCGGGCAATCTGCCAGCGATCAAACGCGGCCTCGCGCATGCCAAGAGAGTGAACCATCTCGCTTTCCGACCGGATTTGCGCACCCATCTGTTCAGACTGGAATGACGCGGCATTGGCGCGTTCTAGCGGCTTACGCGTACTCAACTGGTTAAATAGGGCCACTGCGATCAGGATCGTGCCGCCGATAAGTGCAAGGATTCCCATCAATGGGTGAAAAATGAAAATGCCAAAGAAAAAGAGCGGTGCCCAAGGCAGATCGAACAATGCCATGAGTGCGGGGGAGGTGATAAGGCGTTGTACGGCTTCAAGATCGCGCAAACCGGTTGCTGCTTCGCGCGGTGCGCGCGATAGCGTCGTCGCCTTCAGCACAGCGCCGAAAACGCGACGGTCAAGCTGTGCCTGAAACCGTGCCCCGACCCGCGCCATCACGCGCCCGCGCACAAAGTCGAGAATGCCCATACAGCCGTAAAGGAAACCCACAAGGACCGAGAGCGCGATAAGCGTTTCAATGCTGCGCGAACCAAGCACGCGGTCATAGACGTTCAGCATGTAAAGCGGACCCGTCAGCATCAGCATGTTCACAAAGAAACTGAAAATGCCCACCATCCAGTAAAGCGAGCGGCTTTCGCGGCGTGCGGCGAGCAATTCTGCACGGCCTTTTCTGGTCATCTCGTCTGCCATGCGCGTTTTTCTGCCTTTGTCTGATCGATCGTCTTGTTGATGCTGCTGTGATTAAACGAAAATGCCTTTGAACTTCATCACTATTCAGGCGGGATTGCAATTTCCTGCCGTGGGGGTCACATCAATGTATCACGACCTGATAGCGAGTGTCTGAGTTGCCTTTACGTCTTGCCCTGCCAACAGTTCTTGTCCTGCTATCCGCCTGTGCGCCAGCACCCGACGGTGTCACCGTTCACGATCCATATGAGGAACAAAACCGCCGTGTCCACGAATTCAACAAGGCGATTGATGAAAGGGTATTCGGTCAGCTTGGCGGTTCCGGCGAAAGCATCGATCCAGAGTTGAAGCAAACGGTGGTTAATTTCGCCGACAATGTCGCACTGCCGGGAATGGTCCTGAACGGTTTGCTGCAGGCCGATATCGGTGGTGCCGCGACAAACACGATGCGATTCCTGATCAATACAACTGTTGGTGTCGGTGGTCTGCTTGATCCTGCGGGCGCAATCGGATTGACCGAAGAGGAAACGGATTTCGGTGAAACCCTCGCTGTATGGAATTTTCCGGAAGGTGCCTATCTTGAACTGCCGATACTGGGACCATCAACCGAACGGGCGTTTGCAGGTCGGATTGTTGATGCGATTATCGATCCGCTGGATAGCGTGGGAACGCGGCCGCAAAAGGACTACGGTACACTAAGCACGCTTGCAGGTCGCGCCATCAAGCGGGATCAGTTTGGCGACACGATCGATTCCGTTTTGCGCGACAGCGCAGACAGCTACGCACAACAGCGCCTGATCTATCTGCAAAACAGGCGTTTCGAACTTGGAACGACTCCTGAATCTGAAAGTGTCGATCCTTATGATGAATTATTCGGAGATCAGTGACATGGCCATAACGCGACGATCCTTTCTGGCGGGCACCGCGGCTGCCGCGTGCATGCCCGACATTGCTGGGGCAACGACCACGGAGGCTGGACAGCGCCTCGTCACTGCGTTGGTGGCCGACGTGAACGCAGTGATCGCATCCGGCGCATCAGAGGCTTCGATGATTCAAAGCTTTGCTGCAATCTTCGATAAGTATTCAGATGTCCCCACCATAGCCCGTTACTGCCTTGGCGCTGACGCGCGCGCGACGTCAGCTAGCGAAATGGCGGCGTACACCGCGGCCTTCCGGAATTATATCGCCACCAAATACGGGCGACGCTTCCGTGAATTTGTTGGCGGGCAGATCGTCGTGGTCGGCGCGAGTCCGGTCAAGAGCTGGATTGAAGTGGAAACCTCTGTCGTGCTGCGCAGCCGCCAGCCATTTCGGATGGACTGGCACGTGTCGGACCGTTCAGGGCGCGATGCATTTTTCAACTTCATTATTGAAGGCGTGAACATGCTCTTGACTGAACGCGCCGAAATCGGTGCGATGCTGGATCGCGAAGGTCGGAGTATCGCGGGTCTGATTAATAGGATGAATGCGATATGATCCGGTTCTCGATTATGCTTGCTGTTTTGCCAGCTATTGCCGCGGCAAATCCTTACGATGGGGTCTACAAGCAGACGGCAAATGCCGAATGCGCACTTGTCGGGGTCGAAGGCGGTGCGCTCGAAATCAAGGATAATATCTTCTACGGCGTTGAAACTGAATGCCGTATGACCCGCCCGGTGAACGTGGTTGATATGGAGGCGACACTCTACACCATGCAGTGTTCGGGTGAAGGCTCTGTCTGGACGGATCGCGCCATGCTGATGAAGCCTGCGGAAGACCCCGATGGCCTCATCATGGTTTGGGACGGCTATGCATTCGTCTATCAGGCTTGCGACTAGTTGTTCACCTGATTGAAGATATTGTCCAACACGTTCTGAATTTCAGCCGGGGCGACGATGCCTTGATCCAGAATCGGTCCTGCACCTGATCCACCCTGCGGCGGTGTTGCTGGCAGTGCTGTCGGTTGCTGGCCGGCCGTCACGCGCGACATCGTCTCGCGCCAGATGTCTGCAGGCAGTCCACCGCCCGTCACGCCTGTCAGGGGACGGTTGTCATCATATCCCATCCAGACACCGGTGACATAGTCACCTGTGAAGGCAATGAACCAAGCATCGCGTGCCGAATTGGTCGTGCCGGTCTTTCCGGCGATCTGCCAACCATCCATACGGGCGCGGGTGCCGGTGCCGCTTTCGACAACCCGTGACATCATCCATGTCAGCTCGCGTGCCCCTGCTTCACGGATGACCCGTTCGCCGATCCCGGTGCCGTCATTGGTCATTAGCGGCGCGTCATCACCCTTGATCCGCAAGTCGAGCAGGCCGTACGGGGTCACCGATGACCCGCCATTGAGGATGCCGGCATAGGCCCCTGTCATTTCAAGCAGCGTGCTTTCCGAAACACCAAGCGCGAGCGCCGGACCTGTGGCGAGGTCGCTTTCGATGCCAAATCCACGCGCAACCGTGCTGACGGCCTCGCGCCCCACTTCTTCAGACAAAACCACGGCCGGGATGTTACGGCTTTCGGCTAGTGCTTGCGTGAGCGTGATGATGCCTTTGAACTGATTGTCATAGTTGCCGGGCTCCCACGGCGGCTGCCCCGGAATTTCGATCGAGATCGGGCTGTCATCAATCAGATCATCGCCGGAAAAACCCAGTTCCAGTGCCGTGGCGTAGATGAAAGGCTTGAAGGCCGATCCAGTCTGCCGCCGTGCCTGGGTCGCCCGGTTGAAAAATCCCTCACTGCGGCCACCGACCATTGCCCGAACCGCACCGTCGGCGGACATCACGACAATCGCGGCCTCTGCTTCTGACGAGGCGCTGACCTTGGTTTCAAAGATGTGCTTCAGGGCGGCTTCGGCGTGATCCTGAATTTCCCGATCAAGCGTTGAACGAATTATGACGTCTTCGGTCGTGCTATTTGTAAAAAATTCGGGACCACTGGCCATGACCCAGTCGGCGAAATAGCTCGCAGTGGATTTGGTGGCACTGGGCGTGAGGGTTGCGGGGTTCGCCTTTGCGTCTGCCGCTTGCTGAGACGTGATATAGCCTTGGGCTTCCATCAATCCGATCACGACACCTGCGCGGCCCTGTGCCCGTTCAAGATTGTTCGTCGGGGCCAGTCGCGAAGGGGCAGGCAAGATGCCGGACAGCATCGCGGCCTCGGCGGGGGTCAGTTCGGCAGCGGATTTCCCGAAAAACCGTTGTGCGGCCGCTTCGAAACCGCGGCTACCGCTGCCAAGATAGGCACGGTTGAGGTAGATCGTCAGGATCTCGTCCTTGGAATACGCAACTTCCATTGCCATTGCATAGACGGCCTCTTTGACCTTGCGCCAGATCGTCCCGCGACGACAATCGGCCTCGTAGGCGGCTTCGTTTTCCCACTGTGTTGGATCGAACGGTGTGCCAAGGCAAAGCAGCTTTGCGGTCTGCTGTGTCAATGTGGAACCGCCGTTGCCGGACAAAGGTCCACGTCCTTCACGCAGATTGATGCGCACAGCAGATGCAATGCCGCGCGGGTCGATGCCTGGATGCCAGTAGAACCGTTTGTCTTCAGAAGCGATGACCGCGTTTTTCAAATACGGGCTGACAGAATTTGCGGTGATTGCTCCGCCGAAGGATTCGCCCCGCACGGTAAACGCCTGTCCTTCGCGGTCGGTTAATGTAACTGAACCGCGTACCCGTCCATCCACGATATCTTCGATCGGAGACATTTGTGAGGCGTAGTAAAAGACAGCTACACCGGTAATGGCCGCAGTCACCAGACCAATGCGCCATGTAAAGCGCCATATCAGTTTGATGGTCCAGATGAAGGGAAACAGGATCCAGCCTACGATGCCCCTCGATTTGCGTGCAGGTGCAGCACGTCGTGGCGCTGGCGACGTCTTCACCTTTTCGTTCGCCGCCTTTGGATAGCGCCGCTCAGCCACCAAAGGCACGCGATTCTTGCCGTTTCCGCTCATCTGCCACTCAATTCGTATTTGTCGTTTTCATGCATCTTAAACAGCTCATCCGCAAATGTCGCGAGCGATCCTTTGCCGATGGGGACTTTCTCTATCTGACTAAAAATTAAGCGAAGGCGGCCATTTGTGCAAAAATTGTGCAATTCGGCTGAACTCACTCCCAAAATCAGGCCCCGCTTCCTTGAGATTCGCCCGAACGCCGCACCTTGTAGCCGCATCCGGCGCAATCAGGGCCGAAGTTCAAGAACGAGGGGACGCACGTGAAACTCATCATCGCAACAATCAAGCCGTTCAAGTTGGAGGAAGTCCGCGAAGCGCTGACGTCCATCGGCGTGCGCGGCATGATGGTATCTGAAATCAAGGGGTTCGGCGCACAGTCCGGACACACCGAAATCTATCGTGGCGCGGAATACGCTGTGAATTTCGTGCCAAAGGTCAAGCTGGAGATCGTGGTTGCAGACACGATGGCCGAACAGGTCGTCAGCACGATCGCAGCGACCGCGAAGACCGACAAAATCGGTGATGGCAAGATCTTCACGCTCGACGTGGAAGGTGCCGTGCGTGTGCGCACCGGTGAGACGAACGAGGAAGCGCTGTAAGCGCGACAGAAGGAACAAATCAATGCAACTCAAGAAATCACTTACGCTCTCTGCCGCGCTGATGGTCCTGCCGACCTTCGCGCTGGCGCAGGACGCACCGACCTTCAACGAAGTTGGCCCCTACATCATGACCACGTTGCTGTTCCTTGTGGGCGGCTTTCTCGTGTTTTGGATGGCAGCCGGCTTTGCGATGCTCGAAGCAGGACTTGTTCGTTCAAAGAACGTCACAACACAGCTGACCAAGAACATCGCCCTCTTCTCGCTGGCAGCGATCATGTACTGGCTGGTCGGCTACAACATCATGTATCCGCTGGGCGAAATGTCGTTCCCTGCTGGGGCAGTTGATGAAAGCCAGATCAACTGGCTGATCTATTCGCTCTCCGAGGGTGTAGACGATGATGGCAATGCCATTGTGAACGTCATCGGTTATTTCGGCGCGATTGGTCAGGCAGTATTGCAGCCGGTCGGCGTGGGTGCAGAAGGTGTGGACCTCGGCTATGCATCTGACTCGTCGGACTTCTTCTTTCAGTTGATGTTCTGTGCGACGACTGCGTCAATCGTTTCGGGCACGCTTGCTGAACGCATCAAGCTGTGGCCGTTCCTGTTCTTCGTCGTCATTCTGACAGGGATCATCTACCCGATCGAGGCATCCTGGCAGTGGGGCGGTGGCTTCGTTTCTGCGATGGGCTTCTCTGACTTTGCAGGCTCCACACTTGTGCACGCGGCTGGTGGCTTTGCAGCGCTTGCCGGTGCCATCATCCTTGGACCGCGCCTTGGCAAATACAACAAGGAAGGCCGCGTCATCCCGATGCCTGGCTCGAATCTGACCCTTGCTACACTGGGTACGTTCATTCTGTGGCTGGGCTGGTTTGGCTTCAACGGTGGGTCGCAGTTGGCGGCTGGCACAGTAGGGGACATCACAGATGTGGGCCGGATCTTTGCCAATACGAACATGGCGGCAGCTGCAGGTGCGGTCACTGCATTGGTTCTTACACAGCTGATCTATGGCAAGGTCGACCTGACAATGGTTTTGAACGGCGCGCTTGCCGGTCTGGTTTCCATCACTGCAGGTCCGCTTGATCCGACGTTGTTTGGGGCGCTTTGGATTGGTGCTGTCGGTGGTGTCATCGTCGTGCTGACCGTCCCGATGCTCGACAAGATGAAGATTGACGATGTTGTCGGTGCCATCCCTGTTCACCTGATTGCAGGCCTCTGGGGGACGCTGGCCGTTCCATTCTACACCGATGGCACAAGCTTCGTAACGCAGTTCCTTGGCTTCGTGATCATCGGGGGCTTTGTCTTCGTCGCCAGCCTTGTGATCTGGGTGATCATGAAAGCAGTCGTGGGTATCCGTGTCAGTGAAGAGGCCGAGATCAATGGTCTCGACACGTCTGAACTGGGTATGGAAGCCTATCCGGAGTTCTCCAAAGGCTGATTTTCTCTCAGCCGTTCACTCCCTGACCCGGGCGCAGAAATGTGCCCGGGTTTCGTATTTGTGCGGAGTGCATTCGCTGTCACGCAAGGTCGTCCGATCATTCTTTAAAATATTGCAAGAATCTCTCGTATCGACGGACTCTTGAGGCAGAATCAAGAAGCACATTGTGGTGAGCTTGGGCAATCCTTCGACACGAATGCGAATCCCGAATAGAAAGACGTATCATGATCCAGACACCCTACCTTTTGTTTCTTGGCGACGCGCCGGACCAGCTTGCAGCCAAAGTAGCGCAGGGGATCACGGATTGGCGGCCGGAAAACGCCGTTGGGCAATTCCGGATGGAAGGCTGCGGCGCGGATCTTGGCATCGTGGATATGACGCTTGAAGAGGGGATCGCAGCTGGTGCGAAGACCCTTGTTGTCGGGGTCGCAAACCGGGGCGGCTATATCTCGGCGGCGTGGAAAGAGGTTCTCGTCCGTGCGCTGAACATGGGATACGATATCGCTTCGGGCCTCCACAATCTCTTGCGCGATGAGAAAGAGCTGATGGCGGCCGCGCGCGTGAACGGACGGACACTTTTCGACGTCCGTATTCCGTCGGTCGCCTATCCCATCGCGAACGGCAAGAAACGGACAGGCAAGCGGTGTCTTGCACTCGGCACGGATTGTTCGGTTGGGAAAATGTATACCGGTCTCGCGATGGACGCCGAAATGCAAAAGCGCGGCATGAAGTCGACTTTCCGCCCTACAGGTCAAACGGGGATCCTGATCACCGGCGGTGGTGTGCCCCTTGATGCAGTTATTGCGGATTTCATGGCAGGTGCGGTCGAATATTTGACACCTGATAACGACCCGGACCATTGGGACCATATCGAAGGGCAGGGCAGCCTTTTTCACGCCTCTTATTCGGGTGTCACGATGGCACTGATTCATGGTGGTCAGCCAGATGCGATCGTGCTGGCCCATGAACCGACACGGACTCATATGCGCGGCTTGCCAGACTATGAACTGCCAACACTGGAAGCCTTGCGGGATCTTTCCCTGACCATGGGCCGGATCGTTAATCCAAACGTCAAGATCGTCGGCGTTTCGGTAAATACCCAGCATCTGAGTGCGGATACTTTCGAGGATCACCTGAGAGAAATCGAAGATCGCATGGGACTACCGACTGTGGACCCGTTTCGCCAAGGGGCCGGGCGTTTGGTTGATGCGCTTGCCGATTTCTGATCTTGAGTGCTCGGGCAGAAAGATTCACCGCCTGACACCAAGCAACGCAATCAGACGGATCGGGTGGCCATGCAGATAGACGTTAACCGTGACGTGTTTCGATTGGCACACGTGTTCACAATCAGTCGTGGCTCCAGAACGGAAGCGCAGGTTCTGACAGCGACCATTGCAGATGGAACGCATGTTGGGCGCGGTGAATGCGTGCCCTATGCACGCTACAACGAAACGCTGGACAGTGTCGCCGACTTGATCCGGGGCCTGCCCGCGGACATTGACCGCGCAACGCTCCAGGACATTCTGCCGGCCGGGGCCGCCCGCAACGCGATGGACTGCGCGCTTTGGGATCTGGACGCAAAACGGGCAGGAAAGCGCGTCTGGGACTTGCTGGGATTGCCCCAGCCGCAACCGGAAATCACCGCCTTCACCCTATCGCTTGATACACCCGAAAAGATGCAGGCGCAGGCGGCGCAGAATGCCCATCGCCCACTACTCAAGATAAAGCTAGGTACGCCGGACGATATGGTCCGACTTGAAGCGGTCAGGCGCGGCGCTCCGGTCTCGCGGATCATCGTCGACGCGAACGAAGGGTGGAACGCCGACGTCTATGCCGATCTCGCGCCCCATCTGGTGCGGCTTGGCGTGCAGATGGTGGAACAACCACTGCCAGCGGGGCAGGACGGAATGCTGGCCGAGATTGCCCGCCCCTTGCCCGTCTGCGCTGATGAATCCTGTCATGATCGTCACAGCTTGCCGGATCTTGTTGGAAAATATGACATGATCAACATCAAGTTGGACAAGACCGGCGGGCTGACAGAAGCATTGGCACTTAAGGCAGATGCCCGTGCGGCGGGCTTTGATGTGATGGTCGGCTGTATGGTAGGATCGTCCTTGGCCATGGCACCGGCAACGATTCTCGCGCAGGGTGTGGCATTCACGGACCTTGACGGGCCGCTTCTTCTGGCCGAAGACCGCGATGAACCTTTGCTTTTCGATGATGCGGGCGTGCATGCGCCTGCGGCAGGACTATGGGGATGACCATGCGCACAGTGTACTTGAACGGGGAATACCTTCCCGAGAACGAAGCCAAAGTATCGATCTTTGATCGCGGGTTTCTGATGGCGGATGGCGTCTACGAGGTAACCTCTGTCCTGGATGGCAAACTGATAGATTTTGCAGGTCACGCCAATCGTCTGCAAAGGTCGTTGAACGAGCTGGACATGACCGCGCCGATTTCGATGGATGACCTGCTCGAAGTGCATCGTGAACTCGTGCGATTGAACAATGTCGATGAAGGGATGATTTATCTCCAAATCACGCGCGGTGCGCCGCCGGACCGTGACTTTGCCTTCCCGCCGAATGATACGCCCGCGACGATCGTTCTGTTTACGCAGAACAAGCCCGGTCTGGCCAACAGCCCTGCCGCACAAAAAGGCATGAAGGTGATCAGCATTGCTGATCAGCGCTGGGGCCGTCGTGATATCAAGACGGTGCAACTGCTCTATCCATCCATGGGCAAAATGATGGCCAAGGCCGCCGGTGCGGATGATGCGTGGATGGTCGAGGACGGGGCCGTCACGGAAGGCACATCGAACAACGCTTACATCGTCAAGGGCAACACGATTATCACGCGCCATCTCGGCAACGAAATCCTGCACGGAATTACGCGCGCTGCCGTTCTCCGGTTCGCCCGCGAAGCCCAGATGCAAGTCGAAGAGCGCAGCTTTTCGATTGAAGAGGCGCAGAATGCGGATGAGGCGTTCATCACCTCGGCCAGTACCTTTGTCATGCCTGTTGTCGAAATCGACGGAATGCCGTTAGGCGACGGTACGCCGGGGCCAGTGGCTGCACGGCTGCGCGAAATCTATCTGGACGAAAGCCGCAAGGCCGCAGTCTGAAAAAGCAAGAAGGGCCGCGCGACCAAACGCACGGCCCCTCTTTCTCTCAATCAGCAGGCGTCAGTCGACCACGGAAACTTGCGCGGCAGCCATTTCGGCGGGCGTTACGCCCAACAGTAGAAATACAGCTTCGCCATCAAGCAGCACCCGCGTATCGGCACCACCATTTGCCGCAGCATAGGTCAATGCGCCAGCGCCGCTGATTTCAATCGTGTCTTCGGCGACATCGAAGTCGGTAACAGTAATGACGTCATCACCATCACGGAACGCGACCGATACAAACGTGTCGCGCCACTCGCCGCCCGTCATCGTATCACCATCGTTCCCGATCAAGACATCCGCACCGGCTCCTCCGTCAAGGACATCAGGATCATCCGACCCGTCACCTTCGACAGCTTCCAGCCGATCGGCACCAAACCCGCCATAAAGACTGTCCGACCCGCCGCCGCCAGTCAGACTATCTGCGCCAAGGCTGCCGTATATGATGTCGTCGCCTTGGTCGCCTTCAACGGTATCGTCGCCCAAACCGGCGTTGATAATGTTGTTATTGCTCAGACCGTCAGCAGAGTCGGTGCGGAGCAGGATCAAATCATCACCATCTCCGGCATTGACCACATCGTCGCCGGCTTCGGTAAGGATGTAGTCGCCAAATTCTGTACCGGCCAAAGTTTCAGAATCGTCGGTGCCAATGATGTTAGGCGTCTCGACGAAAACGATGTCGAGGGCATCGATATCGGTAAAGCCAGCCAGGATTGCGACTGTGTGCCCGGCTACCGTGATTTCAGTGTTTTCGCCATCATCTGACAACGCCGCGGTTGCAGTTTCGGCTGGTCCGGCGGGCAATTCGATAATCAGTCGTTCGTCTTCCGTGAAATCAGTGATTGTCACGGGGTCTTCATCGCCGACAAACGTGCTTACGACGAATTCGTCACGGCTGCCACCGCCCGTAACAGTATCGCCGTCGTCCGCAAAGATAAGGTCATTCCCAAACCCGCCATGAACCGTATCAGGCGTGCCTTCTGATCCGGCGTCCTGCGTATCGATACTGTCATCACCAAGATCACCAAAAATCGTGTTCGATCCCAAGTCGTCGATAATTACGTCGTCACCATCGCCTCCACGAATAAAGTCATCGCCAGATGCATCACCAGACAACGGGGTAGAGGTATCGTCACCGCCTCGCAGAAACACACGGTCGTCGCCTTCGCCGCCTGAAATGTCGTCATCTCCGTCGCTGCCGAAAATCTGGTCGTCGCCGGCATTACCTTCGAAGGCACCGGGCTCTTCCAGCCGCACGTTCTCTCCCGCGACAGGTTGGGGTTCGGTTGGCGGTTCTCCTTCGCCGTTGCCGTCCTCTCCGACGCCAAGTGTGCCTTCTCCGGTGTCGTTGTCATCATCGCTGTCGGACGACCCACCATCCAGCAGCAACAAGCCGAGCGCGATCAAAAGAATTGTTGGCAAATAAACGATTTCAGCAATCATGACATTCCCCCACAGAACAAAACTGAAAACAAAAGCAAGCATGTCAAAGGACCGCTGGCGTCCAGATACTTAATGCTGGGTTCGGCAATTATGTCAATAATGTGTCAACTGACGGAGTGTCTATTTTTGTAAATAAAGTTAATAACTTATCCATTGTCGCCAAACAGGAAACGATCAGTCCATCCGTGTACTATTGATGCGTGTCATCGCGTGGATTTCTAGACTCTGACTTCTTGAAACCATAGGGTGCGACCAACTGCCAGACATGCTTCGGAACCATGTTTTTCATCTTTGCAGGCGCCTCCCGTTCCAAGTGCAAAACCGTTTCCGCCGCCTTCATTTCCAGCCGTGCTCTTGCAAACTCCAACCCGCGCGGTCCGATCTTTGGCATAAGCCATCCCATCACGCCTCGCATGAAATTGGGCATGCGTCGGACGGGCAGGCCACCTGCCGCAAGCCTCGTATTGGTGATGAATCCTTTGACTGCGCCTGTCCGGTTGCCTTTGCTGCGCGGTGCATCAAGGGTCAGTTCGTTCCTGATTCCGGCAAGCATTTCTGCCCCACGTCCATTGCGCACAATCAGCCATTGATCGCCTTCGCCCGCCATGTAACCGACAGTGATGTCGGCAAGCCTGTTCGTGTAATCGACACAGGTCTTGCACGTGAGTGGGAAGAAATCCGCAGGCAGGTCCGAAATCGGTAGCTTGAGGAATGGAATAAGTTCTTTCCGCCCATTCTCAAACCGAAGTTCAACATGATAGTCCGCGCGGAATTCAAGGTATGTGACCGTTTCAGGCGCATCGGTAAGTCGGTCAACAAACGAATGGAAGTTCTCGGTCGTTGTGTTGTCTGAACAGGGTGTTCCGATTGCGTAGATCCTTTCGAAACCCAGTTTTTCTTCAAGCGCGCGCAGCGCATAGACCTGACACGGGATACCAATGACAGCGATCTTCTTGTGCCCTGCCTCTGCTGCGGGTTCCAGAAGGGCAAGCAAAGGTGCGTATCCCATGCGCATGCCGCGCGCGCGGGCCATATCCCGCGCTTGTGTGATGATCGCAGGTACTGGTTTCCAGCGATCGTGCGCATCGGGAACCATCGTAAGGACAGCATCAACGGCACCATCTTCCAGCAGTTTTTCGGCCAGTCGCGTCGTGATTCCTGTCCATTGCGCGTCTTGTTTGGGGGGCGTAAGCGCTGCGCGATACATCGCTTGCGTGACGCCAAAAAATGTTTCGTCACCGTCACCAGCTTTGCGCCCATGCACGCGGCTTTCGGCACCATCGTAATCCGGCTTGATAAACTGACAGGCCGCCCCGCAAGCCGATGGATCTTTCATCCGCGAAACGCCGCAATCAGTGCAAAGCGTTCGCGCGGGTGCCTCGGCAAAGTCGGGAAGGGCATCTTTCATGACGGCACTCTAGCTGGGCATGGGTGTGTGTCCAGTCAGATTGACACTTGTGCAGCCATGGGCCGCATGTCACGAAACCGGAATGAAAATAACCTGCCTGCATACAATGGACATTCATATCCCGACGTTCGATGTCTTATTCAGGGAAATCGCACCGCAGGCAGAGGTTTCGCATGTCATTCGTGGTGATCTGTTGGCGCGCGCCCAGACCGAAGGTATCCCCGGCATCCGCGCTGATACGCTTGCGGCATTGTCGGCACTGGATGGCGATGCAGTGCTGTGCACCTGTTCCACACTTGGCACGATGGTTGATGAGCTTGCAGACCCGCGCGTGTTGCGCGTGGATCGCCCGATGATGGAAGAGGCGGTCAGAACCGGCCCGAAGGTTTTGATGGCCATCTGTCTGGAAAGCACGCGCGGCCCGTCACTCTCCGTTCTGGAATCCGCTACGCAAGGGCTTGGTCTGCCATTGGATGTGACGGTTCATTGTTGCGCCGGGGCATGGCCGTTTTTCGAGAATGGTGACAAAACCGGCTTTGCCACTGCAGTCGCCGCGTCAGTGCGAACGGCTGTGAATGACCATAACAGTGTAGTTCTCGCGCAAGCCTCCATGCAGGGCGCGGCACCATTGCTGGCAGATCTTGGAATACCCGTACTGACGTCGCCCTTACTGGCGGCGCAGGCGACCGTAGCGCAGGCGAAATCGTGAAGCGCGGCTTATTTGTTCTGATCCTCGCCTATGTGCTGTCGCAGTTCTATCGGGCCTTCCTGCCGGTTCTGACCGTCGATCTTCAGGCAGATATCGGTGCAGCCCCCAGCGATCTAAGCTTTGCGTCCGGGATTTGGTTTCTTGTTTTTGCAGCGATGCAGATCCCGGTGGGATCAGCGCTTGACCGGATCGGACCTCGCCGCACGGCAACCGCCCTTTTTGCCTTTGGGGCAGGCGGCGGCGCGCTTGTGTTCGCGCTGGCACAAAGCCCGTTGCATATCACGCTTGCGATGGCCCTGATTGGCGTCGGTTGTTCGCCTGTGTTGATGGCCGGATACTACCTGTTGGCGCGCGGCTTTTCCGCAAGAATGTTCGCGACCCTTGCGGGGGCGATGATTGGTATCGGATCGCTTGGAAATATCGCAGGCTCCGCCCCGATGGCCTGGACTGTTGCAGCACTTGGCTGGCGCGAGACCATGTTGGGGCTGGGCGGCCTATCACTGATCGTTGCCGTCCTGATCTGGGTTCTGGTGACAGACCCTGAACGCGTCGAAAGCACTGAAAAGGGTTCGGTGCTGGACCTTCTGAAAATGCCGGTGCTCTGGCCGATCATCGCGATGGTTTTCGTCAATTATGCGCCGGCTGCCGGGATTCGCGGACTTTGGGCCGGTCCTTACGTTGCGGACGTTTTCTTGTCAGATGCGCAGACAATCGGTGTGGTGACGCTGATTATGGGCCTGGCCATGATCGCGGGCAATTTCCTGTATGGGCCATTGGATCGGATTCTTGGAACACGAAAATGGGTGATCTTTGTCGGCAACAGTATCGGGCTTGTCGCACTGATCGGGCTTATTCTCGCGCCGAGTCGGGATCTCTGGGTTTCAACCGCGCTTCTGGCGGCTGTCGGTCTGGGCGGATCGACATACGCAGTACTGATCGCCCATGCCAAGGCTTTCGTCCCGCCGCACCTGACAGGACGTGGTGTCACCCTGATGAACCTATTCAGTATTGGCGGGGTCGGGCTTGCCCAATTTGCGACAGGACCGATTCACACCTATGGCGTGACGAACTGGAAACAGGCGCATGATCCCTACGTTTTGATCTTCATCTTTTTCGCAAGTGTGATGGCATTGGGGCTGGTTGCCTACCTCTTCAGTCGCGATCGCACGGACTAATCCTTCCCTTCGCTGCGCCTGCACGGTAAAGGGGCAGCGGTTTAACCAAGGATAGGATCAATGGGTTATAGAATCGTCGTCGTTGGCGCCACGGGCAACGTGGGTCGCGAAATGCTCAATATCCTCGCGGAGCGTCAGTTCCCTGTGGATGAAATTGCAGTGTTGGCCAGCCGAAAATCGCTGGGGAGCGAAGTATCTTTCGGCGACAGAACCCTAACCACGAAAGACCTTGATACGTTCGACTTCACGGGTTGGGACATGGCGCTGTTTGCTGTCGGGTCCGATGCGACCAAGAAATATGCGCCTTTGGCTGCAAAGGCCGGATGTGTCGTGATCGATAACTCGTCGCTCTATCGCTACGACTCCGAAGTGCCGCTAATTGTCCCCGAAGTGAACGCGGATGCGATCCACGGCTACAAGAACAAGAATATCATCGCGAATCCGAATTGTTCGACAGCTCAGATGGTCGTGGCTTTGAAGCCGCTGCACGATCGCGCGCGGATCAAGCGCGTCGTCGTGAGCACCTACCAATCCGTGTCCGGAGCGGGCAAGGAAGGGATTGATGAACTGTGGGACCAGACCAAATCCATCTACAATCCGACCGACGACAAGCCGCCCAAGAAGTTCACCAAGCAGATCGCGTTTAACGTCATTCCGCATATCGACGTTTTCATGGATGACGGGTCGACCAAGGAAGAATGGAAGATGGTCGCGGAGACAAAGAAGATCGTCGATAAATCCATCAAGGTCACGGCGACATGTGTCCGCGTGCCTGTGTTCGTAGGTCACTCCGAAGCGGTCAACATCGAATTCGAAGAGTTCCTTGATGAAGACGAAGCCCGCGACATCCTGCGCGAAGCACCGGGCGTCATGGTGATCGACAAGCGCGAAGACGGTGGCTACGTGACACCGATCGAATGTGTCGGCGATTTCGCGACCTTCATTTCGCGCATCCGTCAGGATTCTACGATCGACAACGGCCTGAACCTGTGGTGCGTGTCCGACAACCTGCGCAAAGGTGCGGCATTGAACGCCGTCCAGATCGCCGAACTGCTTGGACGCGAGTGCCTTAAGAAAGGCTAGAAGGCGAAACGACAGATCTAATCGACCCGGAAACCCTGTCGCAATCGCGGCAGGGTTTCTTTCATGACGACGCGATTGTTAACTTGGCAATGCGGACGCTGCTGGGCATGGTAAACAAAAAATACAGGGACAGTACGCCATGCGCCTTACACCAATCGCAGCAGCCACATTCGCAGTCACCGCGCAGATCGTTTCAGCCGAGACCTTTGTCGCTACCGCAGACCCGACCGCCGTGACCATTTATCCCAGCGCTGCCAGCGTCCTGCGCGAGGCGACGATCGACCTGCCCGCGGGAAATCACACGATCATCGTGCCTAATCTACCAGCGCAGCTGCGTGCAGAGTTTGTTGAAGTCACTGCAGATCAGGGCATCACGATCGGGGCCGTTAACCTTGCCACAGGACGTATGCCCGCTTTGCCTGACACCAGATCCGAAAACGTTCTGGCCGCCCAAGCCGAAGTCGACCGGTTGCAAGAAGTGCTGCGCCAAAGTGATGTGGCCATCAGCGAAATCAGATTGCGGTCGCTTGCAGCAGAAGAACAGGTCGCATTCTTGCGTGGGCTTACTGCAACAACCACAGACCCGGATGATGTAGGCGCGGTTCAAGCACTGGCAGACATGGTAGGCGCGGAAATTCTTGTGCTAAGACGGTCCGCCTTTGCAGCCGAACAAGAAGCTCTTGCAGCGGAACGTGCGCAGGCGGACGACAGAAAAGCGTTGGCAACCGCCGAACAGGCGCTGGCTGCCTTGATCGCGCCGTCAGACGACCGTGCCACACTGACCTTTGCCGTTGATGTCGCCGAAGCCACCAGTGTCGGCTTTGATATCACAAGCATTGAGGGCGAGGCATCCTGGGCCCCTGACTATAATCTCCGGCTGACCACTGGCGACAGTCCAACGCTGCTGATCGAACGCAACGTGGTCATTTCCCAAAGTACCGGGCAGGACTGGGTCGATGTCGCATTGATCCTGTCCACAGCCGAACCCAGCGGACGCGCAACGCCTTATCGTGCCTTCGGTGAACGCAAAAGCATCATCAGCGAAGAGGAATATCTGGCACGTCAGCGCTTGGACACCGGGAATTCTGGCGGACTCGCACCTGCTGTTCTGGAGGCACCAGTCGTTGTTGCCGATATACCCGCAACAGTTTCTCTGTCGCGCCGATCCCCCGATGGAATCGCTGCGTCGTATGACTATCCACGCCCGGTAAGCATCCGCAACGGTGTCGAAGACTTGCGGCTGCCATTGGATGAACTGACCTTTGATGCGACACAACGCGCCCGCGCCGTGCCGGCAAAGGAAAACGTTGCCTACCGAATGGTCAAGTTTACGAACGGCGACGATATTTTGCTGGACGGTCCGGCCCGTTACTTTGCCAACGGCGTTCTTGTCGGTTTCGATGATCTGCGACGAATCCAGCCAGGTCAAACGACCGAGATCGGCTTTGGCGGCATTCAGGGACTTCTGACCAAGCGCAATGCACCAAACCTGTTACAGGGTGCGGTCGGTATTATCGCGCAGGAAAACCAACGCAATGAAACCGTAACGCTGACGCTGGAAAACCTCACGACCGAGGACTGGCAGATCCAGGTCTTTGAAGGGGCACCCTATTCGGAACAGACAGACCTAGAGATCACGTATACCGCCGACCCCGATTATGAGCTGTCACAGTTCAACGGGCAGCGCGGTGTCTTGGAATGGACAATCGACCTAGCTGCCGGAGAGGAAACGCAGATCATCGTCGATTACGCACTGACGTGGCCCAGCGGGTTCAGGTTGGAATAAGCACCGCTATCGTCCGGCCATCCATCTTGCGACGAAACGGGGGGCTTTCCCCGAAAGGGGACCGTCAGGCATTCAATACTGACATTCGCGGCAAAGTTGTTAGCTTTACGGAAATGCTGTGCAAGGAAGATCGACGATGGACCATTCTCCGCCGCCATTCACGCTGGGTGTTGAAGAAGAATACCTGATCGTTGATGCAAAAACGCTGGACCTTGTAGCTGCACCCGACGCGTTGATGCAGAACTGCATTGATGAACTGGGGGACAAGGTCAGCCCAGAGTTCCTGCGTTGCCAAATCGAAGTCGGCACCGGTGTTTGCGCAACGGTCGCAGAGGCACGCGCGGATCTGGCGCATCTGCGTCGCACGGTAAAAAACGTCTGCAGTCACTATGGCCTCGCGCCGATTGCGGCCTCCACCCATCCGTTCGCGGATTGGCACAAACAGAATTTCACCGAAAAGGAACGGTATCGGACGCTTGAAAAGGATCTTGCAGGGGTGGCCCGGCGGATGCTCATCTGCGGGATGCACGTTCACGTCGGGATCGACGATGATGATCTGCGGATCGATCTTTTGAATCAGTTCTCGTATTTCTTACCGCATCTGCTGGCACTTTCGACGTCCTCTCCATTCTGGGAAGGCACTGAAACAGGATTGCGGTCCTATCGGTTGACCGTTTTCGACAACTTGCCACGCACTGGCATCCCGCCCATATTTGCCAGCTATTCTGAATTCGATCGCTCGGTTCAGGCGATCGTGGACACGGGAATCATCGAGGACTCGACCAAAATCTGGTGGGATCTGCGACCCTCGGCGCGGTTTCCAACGCTCGAGTCACGCATTTGCGACGTCTCACCTCGCATTGACGATGCCATGGCCCTGACGGCCCTGACGCAAAGCATCATGGCGATGCTGCACAGCCTAGGTCGCCAAAACATGCGCTGGCGGCAGTACGAGCGTTTCCTCATTGAGGAAAACCGCTGGCGGGCACAGCGGTATGGCATCTCAAAAGGTCTGATCGATTTCGGTGCCGGCGAGGTGGTTCCCTTTTCGGACATGCTGGAAGAGTTGATCGCACTGGTCACGCCGCACGCGGGCGCATTGGGCTGTCTTGATGAGGTCCAGCACACACGCCACATCTTGCGCGATGGGACCAGTGCAGACCGGCAAGTTGCGACATATCAGGCGGCGTTGAAGGACGGGGCCGACGAACCCGAAGCATTGCGCGCCGTGGTTCAGTCACTGATTTCGGAATTCGGCGAAGGTCTCTAGAACCGCTCTGCCCGCAGCACCTGCGCGTCGGTGACAGATACGACACCGATATGTGGCTCAACCACAGTGAAAGCGGCTTTAAGCAAACCGTCCAGTCGTTCCGGTTTGATGAGGCAAATCACATTGACCATGCCGGATCGGCCCAACTGACCATCACGTGTCCATTGTCCCGATCGGCCCGAACCGCCGGTGACTGGCATGATCGTATATCCGGTCACACCCGCTTCCATCAGGGCATCGGTCAGGCGGCTTTCAAGCGGGGCTTCGATCACGATCGATACGCGCTTTGCTGAGTGCATTTCCATGTCAGCCTCCGGTGACTGTTTGGGCGATGGCAAGATAGATCGGAATACCAAGCGTCAAGTTAAACGGGAAGGTGACCCCCAATGACAGCGTGAGATATATAGCCGGGTTGGCCTTTGGCAATGCGACACGCATAGCGGCAGGGACAGCAATATAGCTGGCAGATGCTGCAAGGATCATCAGCATCACAATCCCGCCGAGGGACAGGCCGATCACGACGCCAAGCGCGAGGCCGGTCAGCGACCCGATCATCGGCATGAGGATGCCGAACGCCACCATTGGCAGTGTCACGATCCCTTTTGCCTGACGCAGTCCACGTCCCGCGATCAGACCCATATCAAGCAGGAACAGGCACAAGACGCCTTGAAAGGGCGACACGATGAAAGGTGCGATCTGGGCAAGTCCCTTTTCACCGGTCACCATGCCAATCACGAAGGATCCGACCAGCAAGACGATTGACCCATTCAGCATGATTTCCCGCAGCAGTCCGGGTGCCATCTTGCCGTTGCCACCACCGCGGGCCACAAGCCAAAGCGCGGACAGGATGGCCGGGGCTTCCATCGCGGCCGCGACAGCAACCATATAGCCTTCAGAGTCAATCATCCGTTCTTGCAAGACGGACGTACCCGCAACGAAAGTGACAATCGAGATCGATCCGTAATGTGCAGCCACAGCAGCGGCATCCAGCGGCTCCAGCCGTGTGATCAGGCGCAAAAGCCCAAAGGCGACAAAGGGCAAGCCAAACGATAGCACGATCCCCGCACCGACCGCTGCAAGAAGGGTGCCATCCACGCCATGTGAGGCGACGCTGGCCCCGCCTTTGAAGCCGATCGCGAAAAGAAGGTAGATCGACATGCCTTTGGCAACGGCTTCGGGGATTGTCAGATCGGATCGGGCAAGCGCGGCAGCCAAACCCAGCGCAAAGCTAAGAATGATCGGCGATATCAGGTTCGCCAATGCGAGGTTGACAATTTCCGACATGGTAGGCCCCCGAACGTTTGCCGTTGCTTAACGTTGGGGCAGGAGAATGCAAGATCAGATTGATCGGCACCTGCGAACTAGAATGGAACGAACCCGTCTGTTTCTGCGTCATAGGCTTCCAGCGCACCTTCGCCGATATCGTGCCAAAGTCCATGCAACGAAAGATTCCCGTCCTTGACGGCGTCCGACACAAAAGGAAAGCCCATTAGGTTACTAAGCGAAATCACGACGGATGCTTTCTCAAGCGTCCGCATCCGCTCTGCCTTGTCACCTTTGGGCAGCTCTTCAAAGCCGGGACGCAAGATGTCCATCCATCGCCCGACAAAGCTTTTGGGATCATCCAGTTCCGGGGCCTCGCCCGAACACATTTGATAACACCCTTCCACACCACCGCAGCCTGAATGGCCAAGCACGATGATATGGCTCACCTTCAAGCCGCGAACCGCGTATTCCAGCGCTGCCGAAGTGCCGTGATGATGACCGTCAGGGTTATGGGGCGGGACAAGGTTCGCGATATTGCGGTGGATAAAGAATTCCCCCTGATCGGCCCCGAAAATCGATGTGACATGAACCCGACTGTCACAGCACGAGATCACCATCGCCCTTGGATGCTGCCCGTCTTCGGCAAGTCTGCGATACCAGCCCTTGCTTTCCTGATAAGTCGTGGCCTTCCAGCCATGATAGCGTCTGACCAGATAGTCAGGCAAAGGCTTGGCATATTTCATGTGGGCGTCCCGGGTCGTCTTTTTGGCTGTTTCTTCAATACGTCGCATTTGCACGAATTTCGAGGGATTTCTTGCATCTGTCTCAACCTTCTGGGAACGCGCGTTCGCTAGGCTGAGCGCATGAAACATGACACTCTCTTTGCCGTCGCGCCTGTGCAGGCGGGCTCGACCGTGACGATCCTCCAGTTCAGGGGGCGCTTGGCGCTTGATCCCGACCCGTTGGCTGAAATCTACGCAGCACAGGGAGAAGACGTCGCAGAAGAAACAGTATGCCGGACCCTCGCGAATCTTGCGAACCGGATTAGCGCGATTCAGGACCACCATCGTCAAAGCGCGTTCGGGGATATTCCGCTTCCCGCGCGGCGTGTGGCGGCGATTGCCGGGCAGATCGGCCTGACTGAGGTGGCGCTGGCGGCAACCCATCTGGGAAATGCGGCAACACAGGCTGACGGCGTCGCGATAGAGGCGACGCTATCGCGGCTTGAGCGTTGTTTCGATCTTGCGATGAGCGAAGTCTGGAGCTTTCGGGACAGCGTGTGACCGTTTTGCAGACGTCCGCTCAATGCTTTTGAACCATCCCGACGTCCAACATTTCGAATGCCACTTGTCGCGCCTGTAACAGCCGCTACCCTAGCGCAAAAATACAGGAGCCTGCATGTCCCTCACTTTTGCTGCCGCGACCGCCGACGCGATCCCGATTCATGTCATTGATGCGGAGCATCTGGATACGATTCCGAAAGAAGCAACCGATTGGGCAAAGTTGCATGGCTTCAAGGGGGCACCGGGAACGACACTGATCATCCCGGATAAAACCGGCGCGATCGCAATGGTGCTGGTTGGCAATGGCTCTGCGACGGTACGCAAACGCGGGCGCTTTCATTTTGCACAAGCCGCGCGCGCGTTGCCGCTGGGAACCTACCAGATCGCGAGCGGGCTGACCGGTCAGGCCCTTGAAGAGGCAGCACTTGGCTGGTTGCTTGCCAGTTATACGTTTGACCGCTATCGCTCGGAATCTCCTGATATTGCACATCTGGTGGCACCAGACGGCATCGACGCAAAACGCATTGAAATTATCGCAGCCGGAGAGACGCTGACTCGCGATCTGATCAATACGCCTGCTTCAGATATGGGGCCCGCAGAACTGGCCGATGCCACCAGGCAACTCGCCCGTGAACATGGCGCAGAGGTGAACGAAATTGTCGGTGATGATCTGATTACATCCAACTTTCCCATGATCCACACGGTCGGTCGCGCGTCCAGCCGTGCGCCGCGTTTGCTTGACCTACGTTGGGGTGACAGTGGACCGACGCTGACACTCGTCGGCAAAGGGGTGTGCTTTGATACCGGTGGCCTGAACATCAAACCGGGCGCATCGATGGGGCTGATGAAAAAAGACATGGGCGGCGCGGCAACCACCTTGGGTCTTGCGCATATGATCATGGCGCTTGATTTGCAGTTGCGATTGCGGGTTCTAATCCCGGCCGTAGAAAACAGTATCGATGGTAACGCTTTTCGCCCGCAGGACATTCTGACGTCCCGCAAGGGATTGACCGTTGAAATCAACAACACGGACGCCGAAGGCCGCCTTGTTCTTGCTGATGCACTGACGCTCGCGGATGAGGATACGCCTGACCTTGTGATTTCGATGGCGACGCTGACCGGAGCAGCCCGTGTCGCCGTCGGGCCTGATTTAGCGCCATTCTTCACGGATGATGACGCGCATGCCGCGGCAATATCGGCCAGCGCGGCCAAGGTCGCTGATCCCGTCTGGCGTTTGCCGTTCCACGATCCCTATGAAGAAATGATCGAACCTGGCATCGCGCATCTGGATAACGCACCCAAAGGTGGGATGGCTGGATGTATAACGGCGGCCTTGTTTCTGCGCCGCTTTGTCGAGGCACCCTACATCCATTTCGACATTTATGGCTGGCAACCAGCCCCCGCACCAGCACGTCCCAAAGGCGGCGTCGGCATGGGCGCGCGGGCAATTCTGGATGCATTGCCAGAACTCCTGAAGCTGTGACCGATCAACGGCTCCATCCGGCGAATGCGCGCGTCGCGCACGAAAGTTTGCGGGGAACTGTCGATGGTGTGGCGTTCACGCAAGGTATCTCGCGATCTGTCGCTGTGCCTGTGCTTGATCTGCAGGTCACTGCCGATGCTGCGCGGGGAAGCAGGGACAGACAGCGTCTGATGGGCGATCTTGTCAACGTGCTGGAAGACGTGGATGGCCGTTCGTTCGTGGTCTGCCCTGATGGGTACGTCGGATATGTCGACAGTACCGGGCTGTCTGATTCCGTCGCGACAACGCACTTCGTTTCCACCATGGCAACGCACGCCTTTCAGGACGAAGACTTCAAATCCACCACCCGGTTTCACTTACCCTTTGGCGCGCGTCTGCGCGTTCAGGCGGAACGTCAGAAGTTCTATGAAACTGACGTTGGATATGTCCCGAAAAAGCATCTTCGTCCAATGGACCGCCCATTCGAAGACCCCGCGACGATCGCGCAAATGCATTTCGGCGTGCCATATCTGTGGGGCGGCAATTCAACCCTCGGCATTGATTGCTCGGGCCTGATCCAGGCTGCGCTTTCCGCCTGCGGCATAAACTGCCCGGCGGACAGCGATATGCAGTGCGATGATCTGGGCACCGCTCTAGCGGACGACGCAAAGCTGCAACGCGGCGATCTGATCTTTTGGAAAGGTCATGTCGGCATGATGGTAGATGCAGAAACGCTGATACATGCAAACGCCCATCACATGGCCTGTCGGTACGAGCCGTTCGACCAAGCATGTCTCCGGATTGAAACGCAGGGCGATGGTCCTGTTCAGGTACGCAAGCGGCTTTAATCGACGATCCGTATAAGTTTGCGTTCCAGCACCCGCAGCACCTGCCTTAAGTCATTGCCGCGTTTCAGCACCTGACCGTTTGCACCAATGACGGCATACTGGCCTTGCCTCAGGCGTAGTTTTGGCCGCTTCTCGATCCGGTAAAGCGGATTCTCCGCAGTCCTTTGGAAGACCGAGAAAACGGCCTGATCACGCAGGCATGAAATCCCGTAATCCCGCCATTCACCAGCAGCGACCATGCGACCATAAAGGGCAAGAATCGGTGCGAGTTCAGTGCGGTGGAACGCAACCTGATCCGGAAACGCGACGTTGGGTTGAGGCGATTGCATAAACATTCCTACAGACTTGCGGGGATTGTTTCCAAAATCAAGGACCGGCCCCTCTTTCGCCATAAAATGATCCGTGCTTTGCCTTTCACGACCCATGCGCCGGACACATTCAAACGGCAAATATAAGGGCATAGCGAAGAGCTACCCCGGGGACGTAATTAACAGCCCCCACCCAGTTTGCGGCCTCGGGGACTTCGCTTGTTTTCCTGATCATTTGCAAAAGCTGCAGTTGTGCGCCGCCACTCGGTTTTGGCCAGCGTTGGCCGTACACCGGTTTGCGTTTTCCGCTCGATTACCCGCAGGTAATCCGCGTTACCCGATTGTCGCCGCCGATCTCGAAATTTATGCGTTCTGGCCGATAATCCTGTGCGACAACCATGCCGGGGCGGATGACACGCACCTGTCCAAGGATCAGCACCCGTTCAAGCGCTGTCGCATCCTGACCGACAAGCGTGCCATAGCGCTCACCATTACACGTATTGTCCAGTCCAGTAGGGAATGACCCGGCCACTGGGCCCGTCGGTGCACCGGATGATATTGGTGCCGTTGGACCTGTGGCACCGCATGCTGTCAGTCCAGCAAGGGCAATCGGCATGAGATACCGCATCAAAAACCTCTTTTCTTGCCACCATGCCGCCGCGTCTGTGCCTTTGGCAAGGGTCGCAGGATGCGTCTTGACGCTTCGCGCGCGGCAAAGGACAGTGTTGCAACACCATGAAGGAGGATCACCATGCGAACACGTGCCGCCGTCGCCCTAGAGGCAGGAAAACCGCTTGAAGTCATGGAGGTCAATCTGGACGGCCCGAAAGCGGGCGAAGTACTGGTCGAAATCAAGGCCACTGGTATTTGCCACACCGATGAATTTACCCTGTCAGGCGCGGATCCTGAAGGCATGTTCCCAGCAATTCTGGGCCATGAAGGCGCGGGCGTTGTCGTCGAAGTTGGTGAAGGCGTCACAAGTCTGGAAGTCGGTGACCACGTTATTCCACTCTACACCCCTGAATGCCGCGAATGCGAATATTGTCTGAACCCAAAGACCAACCTTTGCCAGAAAATCCGCAGCACGCAGGGTGCCGGCGTTATGCCAGATGGCACGTCGCGCTTTTCGATGCTCGATGGCACACCGATCCTGCATTACATGGGTTGTTCCACGTTTTCCAATCACACCGTCCTTCCCGAGATCGCGCTTGCCAAGGTCCGAAAGGACGCGCCGTTTGACAAAATTTGCTACATCGGTTGCGGCGTCACCACGGGCATCGGTGCGGTCATCAATACCGCCAAGGTCGAAATCGGAAGCCGCGCGATCGTCTTTGGTCTGGGCGGCATCGGTCTGAATGTGATTCAGGGGCTGCGGCTGGCCGGTGCCGATCAGATTGTCGGTGTGGATCTCAACCCTGGAAAGGTCGAAATGGCCAAGCGTTTCGGGATGACCGATTTCGTCAATCCCAACGACGTAAAGGGCGACATGGTCGCGCATTTGGTCGAACTGACGCAGGGCGGTGCCGACTACACATTTGACGCTACGGGCAATGTTCAGGTCATGCGCACAGCACTTGAGGCGGCGCATAAAGGGTGGGGTGAAAGCATCATCATCGGTGTTGCCCCTGCTGGTGCTGAAATTTCGACCCGTCCATTCCAGCTGGTGACGGGGCGCAGCTGGCGCGGAACGGCCTTTGGCGGTGCACGCGGACGCACAGATGTGCCCAAAATCGTAGATTGGTACATGGACGGCAAAATCGAAATTGACCCGATGATCACGCACACCATGCCGCTTGAAGACATCAATAAGGGTTTTGATCTGATGCATGAAGGCAAATCCATTCGGGCCGTCGTCGAGTTCTGATGCAGCAGAATCCGAATGCGCTGACCCGGTCGCTGGCCGGGTCATTTGCATTTGCAGGTGTCACAGTATCGCGCGGCGGTCGTTTCACTAAGGCCTGACGGTTAAAGGGTCGGATTCGTTATGATGCAGAACAGGATATCGCCTTTGCATACGCATTGAATGGTGATCCACTCGATGACGAAACCGATACATTTCCATCGCACTTCCAGAATTGGAGAATTGAATGCCGCGTGAACAGGAACTCTTGGCCGTTTTGATCGACGCCGACAATATCCCTGCAAAGTACGCCGAAGCGATCCTGGAAGAAGTCAAACGCTATGGCGAACCGGCCTTGCGGCAGGTCTATGGCGACTGGTCAAACGATGCGCTGAATGGCTGGCGCAAGGCATCGCGAGAGCTGGGACTGGTCGCAAAACAGGAAACGGCGAACACGACGGGCAAGAACGCAACTGACATCGGTTTGGTGATCAGCGCCATGGATATCCTGCATAGTGGCCGGTTCGACGGGTTCGTCCTTGTCAGTTCTGACAGCGATTTTACCGCGCTTGCCAACCGGCTGCGCGAGAATGGCGTGAAGGTGATTGGCATCGGCGAAGAAAAGACACCGAACAGTCTTGTCAAAGTCTGTAACCGCTTTGTCTTTCTCGAAAACATCGCGGCTCCGTCGACAGGTGACAAGGACGTTGAAAAACAGGGGTCACCCAAGAAGCAACCGCCGTCAAAAGTCGTCCCAATGGTTCTGCGGGCCATGCAAAGCCTAGATGACGAAGCGGATTGGTACAATCTGTCCCCGCTTGGCAGGCAGATCAATAGAGAGAATCCCGCCTTCGACCCGCGCACCTATGGCAGCACAAAGCTAAGCGAGCTCTTGACCCGAACAGGACAGTTTGAAGTGCGAAAGGGGTCCGGAAACGGCTTGCAGGTGCGCAAGAAAGAAAACTAGGTGCCGTAACGCGCCATGAACATATCAACGGCGCCATGGATGACCCGTTCCTTTTCGACGTCCGTGAATGTGTCAGCCATATTAAAAACCATGCGGTCAAAAAGGTCGGCTTTGCAAAGTTGGGCAAATTGCTCGGCAGCCAGATCCAGATCGGTAATTCTCAAATCGCCGCGGCTGACGCCAATGCGCAGTAGCTCAGTCAGGCGCTTGCGACCCATTTGCGGACCACTGGTATAGAATTCGCGCCCCAGATCGGGAAATCGTGTGCTCTCACCGACGCAGATGCGAAATATGCTGCGTGCAAAGTCAGACATGATCAAGTCGATGATCTGGCGTGACACAGACCGGAGGATATCTGCCATGGGTGCGCTGCGATCAATCGTATCCATGACATGATTGGCCTGCCGCGCACATTCCACTTTTGCCATTTCCATGAACAAAAGCCGCTTGTCCGGGAAATAGCTGTAAAGCGTCGCTTTGCTTACCCCGGCTGCGCGCGCGATGTCGTCCACGCTGGCCCCTTCAAAGCCGTCGCGCAGAAAGATTTCGCGCGCACCGGCAAGAACCTGTGCGAACTTGCGGCCACGCTTAATTTCGACGTTCGTGCCGTCCGGCATTCTGCTCTCCAAAGGGATGAATCCAAATATAAACTGATCAGTTCAGTTTCGGCAAGCGCTCAGAGCTTGCCCTTTGGCGCAGATTGCATAGATTAGAATCATTCTAACCTCTGGGGTCTTGTTATGCTTTCCCGTTTTGCACACCGCCGCCGCTTCAAGGACTTGTCCGAGCGCGAAGTCCTCGGCCTCGCCATTTCGGCCGAGGAAGACGACGCGCAGATTTATCGCATGTATGCGGACCGCTTGCGCGCGGAATTCCCCGCCTCGGCCACCATCTTTGAAGGTATGGCAGAGGAAGAGGACGGCCATCGCCGCCAGTTGATCGAGCTCCACCAGCGTCGCTTTGGTGAGGTGATCCCATTGATCCGACGCGAGCACGTGTCGGGTTACTTCGCCCGCCGCCCGGTTTGGCTCGTTGAAAACCTTGGCTTGGAACGGATGCGCGAAGAAGCGGCCCAGATGGAACGCGATGCCGAGCGGTTCTATCTCGCTGCAGCTGCAAAAACGACAGACGCAGAGACGCGTAAGCTATTGGGTGATCTGGCGGCCGCCGAAGCCGGTCATGTCACGCGGGCAGACAAGCTGACCGAGGCCGTGACCGATTCCGATGAGGCCGAAGATGAGGCACGTGCCGCCCATCGCCAGTTTGTGCTGACATGGGTTCAACCCGGTCTTGCAGGCTTGATGGACGGTTCAGTTTCGACGCTTGCGCCCATTTTTGCCACGGCGTTCGCCACTCAGGACACGTGGACCACCTTTCTTGTCGGTCTCGCCGCGTCCGTCGGTGCCGGAATTTCGATGGGCTTTACCGAAGCAGCTTCAGATGACGGCCAGATTTCAGGGCGCGGATCGCCCTACAAGCGTGGATTGTCCGCAGGCGTGATGACCACAATCGGGGGCTTGGGGCATGCATTACCATACCTGATCACGGATTTCTGGACCGCAACTGTCGTCGCGCTGATCGTCGTTTTTGTCGAACTCTGGGCAATTGCCTGGATCCAGAACCGCTATATGGAAACGCCATTCGTAAAGGCGGTCTTTCAAGTGGTGCTGGGCGGTGCGTTGGTCTTCGGGGCAGGGGCGTTGATTGGATCAGGTTGATGCACGGCCCGAACCATCGTCGTTGCCGACCGAAACCCGAAAATGTGACGAAGGGGGCCAAGCCGCGCGGTCTTGATGGCGGTGAATCCTTCCCGTTCATAAAGCGCACGCGCCCTGTCGTTGGAGTCGATCACGTCCAAACGAACTTCTTCGTAGCCACGGTCGCGCGCAGTGTCCGTGATCGCACCGAGCAAGGCAGTGCCTACACCCCTGCCGCGCGCCTCGGGTGCCACGAAAATACCGTCCATCAGAAAGCGGCGGTTTTCCGTATCACGTTCAAGCATATTCAAAAGAAAACCGCGCCAGCTGGCCCCGAACAGTCCGTAAATCTGGCGCAGGTCTGCGAACGTCCCGCTGACAAGCGCGCCAGCATGTGTCTTGAAACCGGCAACACCAAGAAGCGCACCGTCGTCGGTATGGGCGCACAGCGCATGATCAGACATCAGAACACGGCGCACGAATGACCGGCCCTTGTCGCTTGGTCCCATCACAAGGCCAAGCTTCTGCTCGAATGCTTGCCAATATAGGTCGGCGACGCGGTCGCGATCATGCTCCGGAATGCCGAAGCTGATGATCATACGTTGAACCCTGCGAAAGGGATGTAGTGGACAAGTTCGCCGGGCGCGACAGTGATGGCGGCGTCAGGCAATTCAACAAGCCCCGTCGCCCAGGAAAGCCCGGAAATACGACCGGACCCTTCTGACGCAAAGGTTTCGACCTGTCCATCATGGATGCGGGCGCGGAGGTATTCGCGACGACCCGCCTTCTTTGATTTGCTGAATGCGGCAGGCAGTTGATAACCGGTTGGCGTGCGCCAGCCCGCGCCGGCGATCAGGTGCAGCGCCGGATAAGCAAAGACAAGGGCGCAGACCTGTGCAGCGACAGGATTGCCAGGAAGTCCGAAAACAGGCACCCCGTCCCAAATCCCAAGCGCAAGTGGGCGCCCGGGTTTCATCGCAACCCGCCACAGTGCAAGCGTTCCAGTATCCTGCAGCAACGCTGACATATGGTCTTCGTCACCGGCAGAAGCACCCCCGGACGTCAGCATCGCATCGCAACGCGCGGCACCTTTCGTCAGAATCTTGCGCAGTTTTGCGCGGTTGTCCGGTGCCCGCCCGAGATCGATAGCGTCAAACCCCCACGCTTTGAGGTTGGCCAATAGCATCGGGCGGTTGGCGTCAAAAATCTGGCCCGCGTCTGCACCTTCCTGCGGATTGCGCAACTCATCACCTGTAGACAACACACCAACCCGAAGTCGGCTGCGCACGCTGACCTCGGAAATCCCCACAGCGGTCATGGTTCCAAGATCGGCGGCGGTCAACTTGCGTCCTGCTTTCAGGATCGCACGGCCCGCTTGCATATCTTCGCCGGCGCGCCTGGAATTCGCACCAGATTTGATCGGGCCATGCAGTGCGATATGCGTATCTGTGGCCGTGACATCTTCCTGCAGGATGACAGTATCGGTGCCTGCGGGCATGTTTGCGCCGGTCAGGATGCGGACCGCATGTCCATCTGGAACAGTTCCCTCAAAGGGAAATCCTGCCGCGGCGCGTCCCGCGACAAGCGGGATGGCGTGCGACCCCGGGGGCAACGGCCCCAATAAGGCGTATCCGTCAACAGCAGAATTCGGGGCTGGGGGATGGGATCGCTGCGCGATTGCGTCTGCGGCCAGAACGCGCTGGGCAGCATCGTAGACAGCAACGGTCTCTGTTCCGGTCACAGGCTGTAGGTTTTCGCGCAGGTGATCCAGCGCCTCGTCAACGGGTGTCCAATGCGCGCCTTGTGGCAAAGCAAAACAGTCGTTGCGCAGCGGCGGCGGTGCCAGTGTTGAGGTTAGCAAATGTTCTTTGCCAAGACCAAGAACCCAGCCTTCGTCATCAGCGTCATGTTCCAGAAGCTCGGCCCAAGCAGCATTGGACAAACCGGAAAAAGTGGCCGCGTAAAGTGAGACCTGTGCGGCATCCTTGATCGGATGCGTGTGTCCGGCCAATGCCTGCGGCAAAAGCGAGAAGTACGTTTCAGCAAGTACGATATCCGAGTCCGGCGTTTCGAATGGCCAGACTGTCACGTCCCGGCTAAGGCGATTCCTGATCCGTGAGAGCGTCGGAAACCCCATGATGACCTGGCTCCCCACAGCACCCGCGCCCGCAAGCTGCCAAGGCGAAAACGCGCCCTTTGCGACAACATCCGTCTTTCTTTTTTCAGGAAACCCATGATCGGCGCGATTTGTGCCCTTGCGAGGCAGGTCGGGAATATCGCGTTGCAACCCATTGCCCCAGAATGGACCGACACCCGGAAATTGCGCGTTGATGCGGGCGGCAAGATCGAAACGGTTGTTTTTGGTCGGGCTGTCTTCCACACGTTCTTCAAACCAGTCCCACAGCGCGAGCGGGTCAGGATTACCTGTCAGTTTTTCTGCAAAGCCGTGCGGAAAAGCAAAGCAAAGGTCAAACGCTGCAAGTATGCGCCGCCCGGCGTGCCGCTCGTTCTTGAGCGTATCAAGTATGTAGATTTCTGCATCCTGCCGGTTGCGGTGGTAGATTGGTTTTTCGGCTACGCCATTGCGCCCAATGCACGTCCAGATCGCGTCCCTTTTGGGTGATTTGCCACGATCGTTTCCACCCGACCAATCAACAGTAAGAACCGCATCAAACATCATAGGCCAAGTTCACCCAGAATGAAGTCAGCGATGGCTTGCGTGTCGTTCAGGTCGAATTGCGGCTGTGTCAGCTCTTGTGGCGTGTCCGTGGCCACGGCTTTGACTGTCGGATCGGAAAGGGCCAGCAACGGGTTGCCGGTTTCCGCGCGAAACGCTTCAACTTTGGGATGGCGGTCGCGCTTGTAACCTTCAATCAGGACAAGATCGACAGGCGCAATATGCGAAAGCAACATCGCAAGCGGTGGTTCATCGGCACCGCGAAGCTCTGTCATCAGCGCCCAGCGGGTCTTGGATGCCAACAGTGTTTGCGTTGCCCCGGCTTCTCGATGTCGGTAACTGTCCTTTCCCGGCTGGTCGACGTCGAAACTGTGATGGGCGTGTTTGATTGTGGAAACGGTCAGGCCACGTCCGGTGATCTCTGCCACAAGACGCTCCATCAATCCCGTCTTACCGGCATTCTTGAACCCGACAACGCCATAGATGTTCATAACATGGCCTTTGCTGTCGCAAGATCATCAGGTGTATTGATGTTGAAGAACGCCGCATCGTCGGGAAATTCTGCCGTACCTGCACCGTGTTTGCTTGTCCATTGAACGACCTTGCGTAGACCGTCATTCAGGCTGGCGCGCAGGTCGTTGCGCAACGCAACCGGCCAAAGTCCGAAGGTCGGTTGCCGCCCGGACGGTGACGCGGCAAGACATAGACCATTGCTTTCATTCAGCAGCAATTGCGGAACAAGATCGCAGGGCAGGAACGGACTATCCGCTGCCGCTGTCACGATATGTGTGGCGTCCTGTTCTGCCGCCCAGTCAAGTCCGGCAAGGACACCGGAAAGCGGACCCGCAAAGCCTGCGATGCTGTCCGGGATGATCGGAAGGTTCAGGTCCGCAAACCGCGCTGGATCACCATTGGCGTTCAGTGCAACGGCTGCAACCTGTGGTTCCAGACGCGCGAGGACATGGTCTAGGATCGACCGATCGTCAAGTTGCAGCATTCCCTTGTCACCACCGCCCATGCGCGTGGCCTGACCACCTGCGAGAATGACACCCACTGGCTGTTTCATGCGAACACCGATGCCTTGTGCCAGCGTTGCATATCGCTGAACGTTTGCGTCGGGTCGTCTAGTTCCGCTTTTGGCACGTAAAGGGCGACGCCCGAAGCGACAACGCACAAGGCGCGTTTGGTTTCCAATACTGCGCTGATATCGGCCCAGCCCGTCTGCCAATGGCTGTTGCGACTGCGCAGAACGAACCCGTTTTCGCTGATTTCGACGCGTTGGTGGGCACCGAATGGGCTGGATGCGCAGCTCTTGGCCAATTCGGCGTAGATCAGGCGGGTGAGGCTCGCAATGCCCCAGCCGATGGCAAATGCGACAAGAGAGACGAGCAAAGTATTGTCCCGGACAAAGTCGCGAAAGAAAAACATGGCGAGACCCAAAAGACCGATCGGCGCGATAAAGCCCATTGCAAGATACTGGATGAAACCCGCGATCTTGACGCGCCACGACGTGATGGCGTTGCCGGACGCGAACATGGATTGAAGGACTGCTTTGTGGTCTCCTTCAAATTCTGCGATGTACGTCGTCATATCGTCTTACCACGCGCTGTTTGATGCCATTTTCGCATCTGGCGAAAAACTGTTTCAGGATCGTCCATGGCTGCCGCGGGGATATAAATGGGTCCTGTCGGATTGATGATGCCGACCGCATTTGTTGTTTTGAAGGTTTCGATCACATCTTCCCAGCCTGTTCTCCAGCGGCTGTGCGCGGTGACGAATGAAAAGCTATCGGCATCAATTTCGGCCTGTCCCGTCATGGCAAAACTGGTCTTGACGAAAGCGTCGTAGGCTTTCCGTTCGATCAGCACTGTCACTGCGAATAATCCGGCGACCGCAAGAATGCCCAAAACAGTGACATAGAGATATCCGATACCGTCCACCGGACCAAAAACCATGTTGAGTGCGGCCATGGCCCCAAATGCTGCAAGGCCGAAAAGTGTCCAGAACTGAACCTTGCGCAGCAGCCAGATCCCGGACGTTTCCATGATCGGGTCTGCCGCAGCCATAGCCGACCTTGCACTTGGATAATCCGCGCGAAAGCGAATGGTTATCCTGTCGGCCATGTCGCCCCCTTGCGCGCTGCTTTTTCAGGTTCGTCCTGTATCTGCTCCGGATCAGCATCGCGAATCAAGCGATGTTCGCCGGCGAGACACGTAAAACGTTGGCCCTTCATGCGACCAATCAAGGTCAACCCGACTTGCTGTGCGATTTCCACGCCCCAAGCGGTAAAGCCGGACCGCGACGCAAGCACGGGGATGCCCATCAACGCCGTCTTGATGACCATTTCAGAGGTCAGTCGCCCCGTCGTATAAAGCATCTTGTCTGCCGCTGTGACGTTTTCGGACAGCATCCAGCCTGCCACCTTGTCCACGGCGTTATGCCGGCCGACGTCCTCCATATAGACAAGCGGGCGCGACCCTTGGCACAGAACCGTCCCGTGTATCGCACCAGCCTCAAGATAAAGCGACGGCGTGCGATTGATCTTTGCGGCCAGTGCATAAAGGTGCGACGTCTTGATTGGCGTATCGGGCAGCGTGACGTCGGAAAGCCCTTCCATCATGTCACCGAACACAGTCCCGACGGCGCAGCCACTCGTCCGTGTCTTTTTCTGCAACTTCTCTTCATAGGTTGTTTGCGAAAGCGTGCGCACGACGACAGTCTCGAGTTCCTCATCATAGTCGATGCCGGTGATCGTCTCGTTATCGGCAAGCATCCCCTGATTTTTCAAGAATCCAAGCGCAAGATAGGCCGGATAGTCACCGATCGTCATGGCGGTGACGATTTCCTGCCGGTTCAGAAAGATCGTCAGGGGCCGTTCTTCGACCACTTGCGCGGTGACGGGCGCACCGGTCTGATCGGTGCCGACAACAGACCGGGTAAGCCGCGGCGCGGTCGGATCCGGGGTGATGATGTAATCCGAAAGATCGTCGAGTTGGGCCAATTGTCATTCCAGCGTTGCGGCGATAGCAGTATCACCACAGAAGTTAGGTTATTCCCATGCATCCCTCCACCGCCAAATCTGCTTATCTCAAAGGCATACGAGACGGCAGCCCTTTCCTGGTGATGGCGATACCGTTTGCACTGGTATTCGGCGTCGTGGCGACCGAGGCAGGCTTGACCCTTGGCCAGACGCTTGGTTTCTCGGTTCTGGTGATAGCGGGGGCATCGCAGTACGCAGCGTTGCAGCTGATGGTTGAAAACGCGGCAATCGTGCTGGTCCTGATGGCTGCGTTGGCAGTGAACCTGCGTATGGCGATGTACTCGGCGTCGCTCGTGCCGCATCTGGGGGCGGCACCGCTTTGGCAGCGGGCATTGGTGGCGTACGTGAACTTTGACCAATCCTATATCGTAAGCATCGCACAATACGAAAAAGCGCCGGACTGGTCCGTGCGCGACAAAGCACTCTTTTTCCTTGGCGTGGCGACCCCGATTGCACCGGCATGGATGTGCAGCACGGCGGTCGGGGCCCTTGTCGGGGCGCAAATTCCACCTGAATACGCATTGGATTTCATCGTTCCGATCATGTTCCTCGCCATGGTCGCGCCGATGCTGAAATCCTTGGCGCACGTGCTGGCGGCACTCGTGTCCGCGACCGTTGCCCTGCTGCTTATCGGGCTGCCGTCTGGTGTCGGCCTGCTGATTGCAGCAGGCGCTGCCATGCTGACAGGGGCCTTGGTCGAGACATGGTTGGAGCAACGGACGTGAACTATACCCAAGCTGAAATCTGGCTCATCATCGCATTGATGGGGATCGGCACTTATTTGATCCGCTTTTCATTCCTTGGGCTGATAGGTGACCGCCCGCTGCATCCGTTTCTGTTGCGGCTGCTTCGGTTTACGCCGGTGGCTGTACTCCCCGGAATGGTCGCGCCACTTGCCCTTTGGCCGACGGCCACCGGAGGAGAGCCGGATGCCATAAGATTGCTGGCAACGCTTGCCACGCTGATTGTCGGGGTTTGGCGAAAAAACGTAATCTGGGCCGTCGGGGCAGGCGTTCTCACCCTCTATGTCGGGCTTTTCCTGACCGGTCAGATTTAGGTTTCGCTCAACAGCTCGTTGATTGCAGCACCCGCACCGGATTTGTCATCGGCGTCATTTTCGCGGATTTCAAAGGTCTGGACGCCGGGCAATTCAGCGAAATCATCAAACAGATTATTCGGGAAATAGGTTCTGCCGATGCTTCCAAAGCCGGGAAGTCCTTGCAGAATGGCAGAGGTTGCACGCGTGCAGTTCGCTTTAGGGACTGCACCGTAAGTCTTTACAGCTTGAAGTGCCATTTCCGCGGTCGCCTGAGGCACCACGATCTTCTGGCCGATCACGTGATAGGTCGTTCGCGCATGAAAGCTGGCGTAAAGCTCTTCGACATAGGGTGTCACGCCGTAGATCACATCGTTGCGTTCAGGCAGCGCGTCAGCTTTGAAAGTTCCCGCCGGATCCCAAAGCACACGCTGGCTGGCGTTGATCATCAAGCCAGTGTGCGCGCCGTTGCCAGACCCGTTGTTCTTCATGGTGTAAAGGGTCAGGGACGCAGGGCCGACTTGGGGTACGGTGGCAAGCGCAACCTTCTGATCCGGTGCCCAGACAGGTTCGGCAGAACAGGCTGCCAGACCGGCCAGCGGCGCGGACAGAATGAATGTGCGACGATACAATGGATTAGCCGTTGACGAGGCCGATGAAGATCAGCAGCACAATGCAAGCGATTGCGCCGCGCGTGACCATTTTGATAAAGCCGTCAAATGTCTTTTCGTGAACGGAAATGTCCATTTCGCCGTGCTTATGCTTTGCCATGTGTCTTGTCCTCTTAACTGTTGCGCACGCTCTAGCTGATTCAATCGACCATGTCACGGGTCAAGCCGTCGCATCGTCCTCACGTTCCAGTTCCTTGGCAAGCCGGAAACCGATCCGGTTGGGTTCGGCCTGATCGACTTGCTTCGGTGCGGCGCGCAGCATGACGTTCAACTGGCTGACATGTTGGATCAGTTGGGTTTTTGCACCCGTTCCATCGCTGCCGTAGAATGTGATGAGGTCCGGATCATAATAGCCCAGACCTTCGATCTTGATGACGCCAGCATCGCCGCCGACAAAGCCCATGCCCACCTCTTCATCATTGTCCAACTGCTTTTCGAAGTTCTGGATATAAAGAATAATGCGCTCGTACGCCCATTGCGCCGGGCTTTTGCGGCCGGTCGGTTCTTTCAGTGCTTTCGGAATGCCCCCTTCGGACGCGCATTTCGCGTCAGGATTTGTATGCACTTCACGGATACTTGGAAGGTGCGCGTTTTCAATGGCTTCGGCAGATGTGGCGATTTCGTCGGTCATAGGGGCACCGCTGTTGTTTCCTTGATCTCCTCCATAACGAAACTGGCAGAGATGTCTAAAACAGAAATCCGTGATGTGAGGTCCTTGTAAAACCGATCATAGGCGGGAACGTCCTTCAGCCGCACCCGCAGAACGTAGTCCAGATCACCTGACATGCGCGACGCGCTGACCACTTCCGGCATTGACGCGAGGACCTGATGAAATTTCGTGATCCACGCCGCGTCGTGCTGACTGGTACGCAGAAGTACGATCGCTGTCAGGGGACAGCCAACTTTCGCGGGATCAACCAACGCGACCCGCCGCGTGATGATCTTTGCGGCTTCCATGGCCTTGATGCGCCGCCAGCACGCGTTGCGGGAAAGATGGACACGTTCACTGATGTCATCAACGGACAGCGTGCAGTCGTTCTGCAGTAGGGTAAGGATGAGTTTGTCAATTTCGTCGTTCATATTGGGAAATTATCCCAAAGAATCGCAGGATGGAAAGTATTTTTGGGATAACGGAACGGTCCAGGGTGGATAGATATGTCGCAATCAGGAGGATTCCATGTCAGACTCGACCACCACACCGCCTACCGCCTTGTTCGCAAAAGTCTTTCTGGATCATCCAGCGACCGTGAATGAAAGCTATTTCGGTCATATGCGCTTTGCCTTTGCCTTCGCATTCTGGCTGTTCGTTGCAGCATGCGCGGCATTCATTCATGCGCTCATTCCTGCCCTTTGCGAAACAACGGCAAGCCGTATCCTCACGCGCCTGCACAACAGGATCATGACGCGCCACTGACGAACACAGCTTGCGCTCACCGCCTTGCCGTCAATGGCGGCCTATAATGCGCGATATGCGTAGGCGCCGCTGTCGTTCGTTTCGCGGCTGACTTGGCCCGCCTGATAAAGGTGGTTCAGATGTGCCACGGCCTCGACCAGCGCCAGCCCATAGGTTCCGTTGTCGATCTTGCGCTTGAAAAGCGGCTCAAAACACTGCCCGGCAGTGCGGGGGGTATCAAGATGCGCCAGCAGACGCGAAAGGGCCTCATGATGATTGCTGATCATTTGGTGTAACCGTTTCGGCAGCCCGGTGTAGGGCAGTTTATGTCCCGCCAGTATCAACTGTTCAGACGTGGCGAACTGCTGGAAGTGTTCGCATGACGATATCCAGTCCTGCACCGGATCAGCGTCAGGTTCTGTCGGATAGACACCAAGGTTGGGGCTGATGGACAGCAGCAACTGGTCGCCACCAATGACAAGGTTGTCGTCGCGGCTCCAGAAAGTCGCGTGTTCAGGGGCATGGCCATCACCCATGCGGATATCCCATGTGCGCTGACCGAACTGGATAGAATCGCCATCCTTCAACCGTTGATACCCCAGCGGGATCGGATCCACACAATCCGCGAAGTTAAAGGGGCGCTCCGTGCTGCGTTTCTGCAGAATGTCGGGGTCCATCCCGGCAGACCGATAGAACGCAAGCGCTTCTGGTGCTGGTATTTCCTGCACGTCCAAGGTCAGCATCCGCGCCTGCAACCAGCCTGTGCGCGGCATGGCGAGCGTTGCCCCCTTGTCGATGAACCAACCGGCCAGCCCGACGTGATCGGGGTGGTGGTGCGTGACGATCAGCCGGTTGACCGGTCGCCCGCACAGCGGCCCGGACAGCAGCTCTTCCCAGATCGCTTTTGTTCGTTTTGTCGCAAAACCAGTGTCGATCAGCGTCCAGCCGTCGCCATCATCCAGCGCAAATACATTGACGTGGTCAAGCGCCATGGGCAAAGGCAGCCGCATCCAAAGCACACCGTCGGCCACAGTGATCGCTTCGCCTTCGGCGGGCGGGTCAGGAAAGGGCGTGTGTATTTTCATTGGCAGGGTTTGGCACAGTTCTGTTTCAGTTGAAACGTGAATGTAGAATGCAGGTTTTCCGTCTTCTCAGGCCGACTCGTGCGCCCCCGAAATCCCGTTGAGGCAGGCAGAAATCAACCTCCGCCCACCCTCATGTGACAGGCTTTGAATGCGTGACCTCAAGCTGCCAGATCAGCGGCAGTGATCGCCATCAGATCGTCGGCACCTTCGCGGACATGCGCAAGCAGACTTGTGTGTTCTGGCATCAGGCGCTTGATATAGAAGGTTGCCAACCGCTTCCGGGTTTCATCGCCGTTGATTGCGGCCGTCAAATGCGCGTGACCGCCAAGCACCCGCGCAAACGCGCGCAGGTAGGGCACGGCACCTGCGAAGCGATCCTGCAGATCCTGTTCGACAAGCCATTCGGTCGTTTCGCGCAGGTTTTCGCAAGCCGACCAAACGTCGGCCGCCAGTTCGGGAAGCGTGGCCTTTGCGGCCTCGGAAGCGGCTTCGATCTCGTCCAGCAGCTGATAGGCCGCTTCGCCGCCGTCCATCATCTTGCGCGCGACAAGGTCCATGGCCTGAATGCCATTGGTGCCCTCGTAGATCGTTGTGACGCGGACGTCGCGGGAATACTGGGCAGCGCCGGTTTCCTCGATGAAACCCATACCGCCATGTACCTGCACGCCCTTGGCCGAAACCTCGACACCGACATCGGTGCCGAAAGCTTTGGAAATGGGGGTCAGCAATGCAGCGCGGGCTTTCCATGCAGGATCGCCTGTTGCAGTCGTCATGTCGATCGCAACGGCGTTCATCAAGGCGATTGCGCGCGAAGTAAATATATCTGCCTTCATTTCCGCCAGCATGCGACGCACGTCAGCATGATCGATGATCGTGCCCTTGCCACCCTGCTTGCGGTCGTTGGCATAGGCCAACGCGTGCTGGTACGCCCCTTCCGCAGTGCCAACGCCCTGCACGCCAACGCCAAGGCGGGCGTTATTCATCATTGTGAACATTGCAGCCATGCCGCCATGTTCCGGCCCGACAAGCCATCCACGCGCGTTGTCGTACTCCATCACCGCTGTCGGTGATCCATGCAGACCCATCTTGTGTTCAAGGCTCACGACGCGCAGCGAATTGCGCTCGCCGATGCTACCATCGGCGTTCGGGATAAACTTCGGAACCATGAACAGGCTGATCCCCTTCGTACCGGGCACACCGTCTGGCAGACGCGCCAACACAAGGTGGCAAACGTTCTCGGTAAAGTCGTTATCCGCCCAACTGATGTAAATTTTCTGGCCTGAAACAGCATAAGAGCCGTCACCATTGGGTTCAGCCTTCGAGCGCAGTGCACCGACATCCGAACCTGCCTGTGGTTCCGTCAGGTTCATCGTCCCGGCCCATTCGCCGGAAATCAGCTTGGGCAGATACAGATCCTTGATCTCATCTGAAGCATGGTGCTCCAAGGCTTCGATCTGGCCCTGACACATCAGCGGGTTCAACTGCAAAGACAGGCAGGCACTTGCCAGCATTTCGTTGACAGCTGTGGTCAATGTCATTGGCAGACCCATACCGCCATATTCGGGGCTGGCAGCCATGCCGATCCAGCCACCTTCGGCAATCGCCTTGAACCCATCACCAAAACCAGGAGAGGTGCGTACGATTCCATTTTCGAGGTATGCGGGATGCAGATCGCCCGGTCGCTGAAGCGGGGCTATGATTTCCTCGGAAAGCTTTCCTGCCTCGGTCAGGATCGCGTCGGCCATGTCGGAAGTTGCTTCGGCAAAGCGGTCTGTCGCCGTCACTTGGCCAAAGTCGGCGATCTGATCCATGATGAAACGATAGTCAGTGACGGGCGCGCGATATGGCATGTCGTATCCTTGCGGTGGGTGGCAAAACTGAAAGCCACGCGATATGGGTCTGAAATTCGTAGATCAGGGTAACTTGGTCTTTGGTGCAATCAACCAAAACGCCGCGTCATGAAACAGATCGATACCGAACGTCTTTTCCCGGACGAAGCCGGGCTGGCCCGCGCCGGGGCGATCCTGCGCGCTGGCGGGCTTGCGGCTTTCCCGACAGAGACGGTCTACGGCCTCGGCGCAAATGCACTGGATGACAAGGCCGTGGCCCGAATCTACGAAGCGAAGGGAAGACCTCGCTTCAACCCCTTGATTGTCCACGTCGCAGACAGGGCGGCGGCAGAAGAACTCGTCGTCTTTGACGATGCGGCGTCCAGACTAGCCGATGCTTTCTGGCCTGGCGCATTGACGCTCGTGCTGCCTCTGCGTGCGGGCTCTGGCATTTCGTCGCTGGTAACCGCCGGCCTTGATACCCTGGCCGTGCGTGCACCCGATCATCCCGTTGGTCAAGCGGTACTGCGGGCTTCAGGCGTGCCGGTTGCAGCGCCGTCGGCGAACCCGTCAGGACGCGTTTCACCAACGACTGCGGATCATGTGATCCAAGGTCTCGACGGTTTGATCGACGCGGTTCTAGACGGGGGACCTTGTGGTGTCGGTGTCGAATCCACGATTGTTGTCACAGGGCCAAATCCGACCCTGTTACGCGCGGGCGGAATCCCGGTGGAAGCTTTGTCTGCCTGCTTGGGTCAGGCTATCAGCATTGCGACGGACCCCACGCGACCAATTTCTCCGGGGCAACTGGAATCGCACTATGCCCCCAACGGAACGCTGCGCCTGAATGCCCAGGCAAAGGAAGACGACGAGGTTCTTCTAGGATTTGGGCCGGTCGATGCTGATCTGAACCTTTCTGTCTCAGGTGATCTTGTAGAGGCGGCGTCACGCTTGTTTTCCTGCCTTCACGCCTTGGACGACATGGGCGCGACGCAAATTGCCGTTTCTCCGATTCCCGATAGTGGTTTGGGGCGGGCGATCAATGACCGGCTGAAAAGGGCGGCTGCACCGCGGTCCGGCAGTCTGCACGAATCCTGATCAAATCCTTTCCCTTACCTGCGATCCATTCCCGCTATGGATTTCAACGAATTTGTACCGGTAAGGAGACATCAGATGCGCGTGATCATGGCTGGGTTTTTCTGCTTGGCGGCGTTGGGTGTTTTCTTGGGCTTTGGTGGTTGGCTGCATCCGGCAGGTGACAGCCTGAGCCTTTTGCGACCTGTTTTCGGCGTATTGTGCTTGATCGGTCTTTTTCTGCTGCGCCCGGCGTGGCTCCGCCGCGCGATGGGCATCGCCGTGCTCAGCGTCGCCGCCACGGTCGTCCCGGCATTTGTCGGGCAGAAGGACGGCGGTGATTTGCGCCTCTATGCCAAGAATCTCTGGTGGGCCAATTCGCAGATCGAACTGGTCGCTGCCGATATTCTGGCAGCGGACGTCGATGTCGTAATGTTGCAAGAGGTATCCAAAAGGACAGCGCATGTTCTGGATTTATTGGCCGATCAGTTCCCATATCAGCACTGGTGCCGACACAATGAATGGATGGGCGAGGCGGTGGTGTCCCGTATCCCCATGTCCGGTGAGGGTATTTGTACGTCGACCCGAGGTGCTGCAGCCGCGCCCATCGACATTGATGGCGCGACCGTTTGGGTGGCGTCCGTTCATATTCCATGGCCATGGCCATACAAGAGCATGACCAACGAAGCCGAAGTCGGAGCGGTGCTGAAAGGACTGGAAGGGCCCGTCGTCGTCGCCGGAGACTTCAACATGTTTCCATGGACCAAACGGGTCCGCGACGTTGCTGCTGCCAGTGGTACGGAACTTGTCGGGCCGACACGCGCGACCTTAACGCTCTGGGAAATGCCGTTGCCGATTGATCATGTGCTGGCACCGGGCGGTGGGTCGGTCGAGCGTCGGCCATTGCTGGGGTCAGATCATCGCGGTCTGATTGCAGATGTCCGGATCTGGGTCGGACATTAGGTGACCCAAGCAGGGGGCGACGTACCGGCGAACAACGCGCCCAGAATGAGATCAGGCAGAACCATGGCTTTCAATGAGGCCCGCACGATCGACGTGATGGGCCTTAAGAAACGTTCTGCCGATCGATATAGCCGCGCAGTTCTTCAGCTTCTTGCCGCGCATCGCGCAGCCCGTCCATCGCGGCCCGAAGCTCTGCTTCGGTCTGTGTCAATTGGTTCGTGATTTCGGCTTCGCGTTGCTGCAAATAGGTGATCGCCTGATCTCGCGTTTCTTCAGCTTCGTGGAGGGCTTGTGCCATTTTATCCAATTCGCCAATTTCAGCCTTGGTCACGCGTGTAAATCGGTTGACCAGCCAGCTGGCGAACCACCCAAGCATAAAGGCGACAAACAGGATGATCGCTGTTGCGACTATAAATTCGGTTCTGTTCAAAAGTTCGTCCTATTCGGCAGGCTCTTCGGCCGCATCTTCGTTCGCGGCCTCGATTTCTTCAAGTGCGGTTGGTTCTTCGGGAATGGGTTCTGGGACAATCAGGCTGAATTCAATCCGACGGTTCGCTTCGCGGCCTTCTTCTGTATCGTTGTCAGCGATCGGGTCCGCTTCTCCAAACCCAATCGCTTCAAAGGCACCGACGGGCACGCGACGGACACGCAGTGCATCAAGCACGGATTGTGCGCGCTGCTGGGACAACTGCTGATTCATTTCTTCGCGGCCTTGGCTGTCGGTGTAGCCCGCAATTTGGATACGCAAGTTTGCGCATTTCTTCAGAATGTCGGCGATGTCATCAATAACACCTTGCGTGTCGGCGGCCAGATCTGCGGCACCGGGCTCGAATGTGATCTTACGCACTTCCGTGACCGCGGTGATCTGAGCCACGCATTCTTCGGGCGTCGGAAGACCCGCAATCGGGTCCAGTTCCTTCACGTAGGTCACATCGATATCGACCTCGGTCGAGGTCCCCAGCTTGTCGATAAGAAGGCTGGCAATTTCCGTGCTGGCTGACTCTCGTCCCGTGTTGCCGCGGATGACCACAAGGTCAGGCTGCACTGTCACAGAACCGTTCGACAGTTGCGAAAGGGCTTCGATCCCTGCAAGCACGCGGATCGACCAACCCGACGGAAGACCATCAACCACACGGGTGCCCATCGTCACGTTGCGTTGCCCGAATTTTGCAAAAGCGAACTGTTCGGCAGTTGTGTTCATCAATTCGTCAGCAACGCGTCCGCGCAGTTGCACTGCACCTTCCGGACTGCGCGTGGCCGTGAATTGGGGCGGTCCCTCGTCGCCGGATTCAGGCGCGCGGGGCAATTCTGCTTCCAGCGCGTAGACGTCAGGCAGATTGTTTTCAAGTTCGCCAATGACGTTATCAAACGTGCCCTGATCGGTGCCCTCAAGCGCGACAACCGCGATGTCAGTGTTGGACACAGTCACCGTCCCGCCGCCCAACTTGCCCACGGCTTCGATGGATAAAGCAACCGCATCGCCCCAGCTTCGCGAGGGCGCGCCAAGTGCTTGGGTGCAATTTGTACGCCCCTCGAAACCGATCTGGGTCGCGGCCCAGACAATCTTGCGTTCGGCTTCTGCGGTATCCACGGCACAGGTGATGAATCGGGCACCTTCGTCATCCAGTGTGAAACGGGTCAGAAACGGCGAAATGACGGGGCGGGGCGCAGTAATTTCAAGCGCAATCGCCACGTTTTCCGGCGTGTTGCGGGCCAGTCTTGTTTCCAGCCGACGCTTTTCATCGGCACTATCTGAAATCGCCTTTACAGAAACGCGTCGCGACGTGACCGAAATCTTGGAACGCGGAAGCTCGTCCAATGCGCGCAGGGCGTAGTTCAGCGCGCGGGGCCATGTTTCGGGAACAGGATAGTCAGCCACTTCAAGAAGGTCAGTAACAGGCTGACCATCCGCAATCGACGCGATCCGGCTCGCCAACAGGTCACGGTCAGTCCCTGCCGGAATAAGACCGATCAGCGAAACACCGCTGTCATTACGCAAAATCTCGATCGCGAATTCCGGAGGCGCGATTCCGGCGCTGTCGATGACGGACATATTGTCGATGACGCGGCTCGCATCGACGATCTTGCCCGCAGTCGTAATCGCGTTAAAGCGTGCAGCCTCGGTCGGCGCCTCTCCCTCGATGATAACCTGAAGTCCATCGCCCAGTACGGACGCCCAATTATGGCCCGCATCAATCAGATCTTCCTGAACGGATACGACCGACCGCGTTTCGACGACGGCAACGGTCGCGCGTGCCGCGAAAGCCGAAACGAATGCTGCGATGATAAATACGCCGATCCGTAAGAAGAGGGCTGAGAGGCGCATCGTCGTCCTAATTAGCTGGTACCGGTCTTACCCTTAGTAGGGGGTCAACGCAGGGGGTTCAATCATACCATATAAGCGATGGCAAGAAATGGCAGGACGATTAACCCGGCGTCACGATTGGACCGGAATAGCCTGAGAAGCCCACCTTGATCGCTGGCGTCGAAACGTGTCAGCTGCCACGTCAGATGCCAACCCAGCGCCCAGGCCCCACCAAGTGCAATCACAAGTGACAGGACGTTGCGATCCTGAGCGGCGAGGATGATCGCCAACCCCAGCAGCAGAACCGTCGCTGTCAGGAATCCCCGCAGCCAGACTTTTGTGTGCTCCCCAAACAGGCGCGCGGTCGATTTGACACCGATCAGCGCGTCGTCTTCGGCATCCTGATGCGCATAGATTGTATCGTAGAACAGGGTCCATGTTATCCCTGAAAGATAAAGGACGAATGCGGGCCACCCAAGGCTACCGGTATGCGCTGTCCAGATCAGCAAGGCCCCCCAGTTGAATGCAAGGCCAAGAAAGACCTGAGGCCACCATGTAAACCGTTTGGCAAACGGATAGATCAGAACCGGAAGCGCCGAAGCCAGCCCCAGAAAAATGGCAGGCAGGGGAAATGTCAGCAAGATCAGCAGCGAAATCAACGACTGAACAAGCATCCAGCCAAGTGCCGCCCGCACGCCCACCTGACCCGAAGGGATGGGGCGCGACCGGGTGCGTTCGACCTTGTCGTCAATATCGCGGTCGGTGATGTCGTTCCATGTGCAGCCAGCCCCCCGCATCAGGAACGCGCCAAGCGCACATGCAATGACCAGCCAAGCGTCGAACCCGGTGAATGTCCCTGTCGCAAGGCAGGCAAGGGCCAGCGACCAGTAACAGGGCAGCAGCAAAAGCCATGTGCCGATGGGCCGATCCGCGCGGGACAGGCGCAAGAACGGACGCGTCTTTTGCGGGGCCAGCGTATCCACCCAGTTTCCGGCACTGTCGGCGACGGTTCCGGCTGGTGTTGGGGTGGGGTCGGTCATATGTTTGGCCTATGGCTTCGAAGGTTCGGCTTTATGTAGATCATCCCTTGTCCGAAGGGCAAACGGTTCCAGTGTCACGGGACCAGGCGAATTATCTGTTTGCCGTGATGCGGTTGCAGGTCGGCACCGTACTTTCACTGATCAACGGGCACGACGGCGAATGGGACGCAGAGGTCGTCGCAGGGAATAAACGCAGCGGCGCACTGCGGTGTTTGACGCAGACCAGACCGCTCAGGATGCCGCCCGACCTTTGGCTCTTGTTTGCGCCACTCAAAAAGACCCGCACCGACTTTATCGTCGAAAAGGCTGCTGAAATGGGTGCCGCCCGGATTGTGCCTGTACAGACGGATTTCACCAATGCCGATCGAATCCGGCAGGACAAACTGCAGGCGCATGTCATCGAAGCCACAGAACAATGCGGCGGCACATTTGTGCCAGAAGTCGCACACCTCCAGAAGCTGTCGCAAGTGCTCGCCGATTGGGACCCCTCACGGCGTCTGTTGTTCTGCGACGAAACGCTCTTGGACGAAACCACATTGCTGGCAGCGGAAAATAATGGACCATGGGCTATTCTGATCGGGCCCGAAGGCGGTTTTTCGGAAAATGAAAGGGACATGCTGCGCAAGTCCGACTTTGCCGTGCCGATCAGTCTCGGCCCGCGTATCCTTCGCGCGGATACGGCTGCTGTTGCTGCAATGACGGTCTGGCAACAGGCCTTGGGGGATTGGTCGTGAGGCGCACCAGAGCCTCAGATTATTCGGATGTCCTTGACTTCATGATGGCCAGGGCGGCAGTCGCGATGTTTCCGATAACGAACCTGCTGGAACATGGCTTGGGTACCAACCATCGCAAAGCGATGACGTTCTGGGTCAATGAACCTTTAACCGACGTGCTCGGCCTGACAGGCGAAGGCATGATTTTGCCGGTGTTCACATCGACCCAAGTTCCGGGCATTGCCCAAGCGTTGTTGGGTCAAACTGTCAGCGGTGTCGTCGGAACCGCAGCCGCCTGTGCAACCGTGAAGACGGCGTTGGACTTGCCCGCCGCCGCACTGGACAGAAACGAGCCGCACTATGAACTGGACCTTGCGGAATTGGACATGCCCGACGTCGACGGGCTGACTCTTGTCCCCTACACACTTGCCCCGCGCGACGTTTTGATTGCCTGGCGCACTGCCTATTACATCGAGGCGTTGGACGTCCGGCCAGATGACGCGCCCGCACGGGCGATCACGCACGTAGACAGCGCCCTTGAAAACGACGGCTATCGTGTTTTGATGAAAGGTGACACGCCAATGGCGGTGACTGGGTTCAACGCCAAGCTTCCCGAGATTGTTATGATCGGCGGCGTTTTTACCCCGCCAGAACTGCGCGGGAACGGATACGCGGGGAAAGCGCTCGCGCTACACCTCGCTGAAGCCCGGGCAAAGGGCGTCAAACGGGCCGTACTATCTGCGGCAAACGACACGGCAGCTAAAGCCTATGAACGGATTAAATTTAAGAAAATGGGCACGTTCAACATTACGGTTTTTGATAACCCCGTGACACTTCATGGCTAGTTTTATCCGTCCCGAAGTGAAAGCCATCGCATGGCGTTGGCGTGAAGTGATCGCGGCAGAATTGATCTTCGTGCTCGGCATCTGGTGGGCGCTGGCCTCCACCGGCGCGATCAAGTGGATCGGATGGGTGCTTGTGGTTGCATCCTTCGGATTGCTGATCGCGGGCATCCTGCGCGGCCGGTTCCGCCAGTCCGGCATGGGCCCCGGCGTTGTAAAGATCCTTGAACGCAGGGTTGGATACTTTGGACCATTGACCGGCGGCGCGATCGATCTTGATGAGGCCGCCATGCTCGAACTTGAACCAAACGCAAAGCCCGCGCCCCATTGGATTCTGTCAGATACGCGCGGCCAAGTCGTTGAAATTCCAGTCAATGCAGATGGAGCCGAGGCCCTCTATGACGCCTTTGCCAGCCTCCCCGGCATCAATATGCAGGTCACCGTCGATGTGCTGTCGCGCACATCAACTGAGCGTGTTGTCATCTGGCAGAAAGAACGTCGTCTCTTGCATTGAGCAGCGGCTTGCGTCACCACCAAAGTCTGAGATCACGAAGCGAGGCCTGTCCCCATGTCCATTCCACAGTCCGGCGGCGGGCCGATCGAACATCATTCACAAATGGTCGAATACCTCGCGAAAGGGTGCAAACCGCGGGAAGACTGGCGCATCGGCACAGAGCATGAAAAATTCGGTTTTTGCGAGGATACGCACAAACCGCTGCCCTATGAGGGCGAGAGGTCGATATTTGCGGTCCTCGACGGACTGCGCCAAAAATTCGACTGGGCACCTGTCACCGAAGGCGGAAAGCTGATTGGCCTTGAAAAAGACGGCGCAAATGTCAGCCTTGAACCAGGCGGCGCGCTGGAACTATCCGGCGCACCGGTCGAGACGATCCATCAGACATGTGACGAAGTGAACAGCCACCTCGCAGAAGTAAAGGCCGTCTCGGACGAGATCGGCGTCAAATTCATCGGCCTCGGTGCAGCCCCTGAATGGCGGCATGAGGAAATGCCGTTGATGCCTAAAGGCCGCTACAAGCTGATGAATGACTACATGGAAAAGGTCGGCACCATGGGCACGGCCATGATGCGGCGGACCTGCACTGTTCAGGTCAATCTCGACTTCGGGTCAGAGGCGGACATGGTCCAGAAAATGCGTGTCGCGCTGGCGCTGCAACCCGTCGCCACCGCATTGTTCGCGAACTCACCATTCTTCGAAGGCAAGGTGAACGACCACAAATCATGGCGAGCGGTGATCTGGCGCAACCTCGATGCGGACCGCACCGGTATGCTGCCTTTCGTGTTCGAGGACGGTTTCGGGTTCGAGGCATGGACAGATTGGGTGCTCGATGTGCCGATGTATTTTGTCTATCGGGACGGGAAATACATCAACGCGCTGGGCATGTCCTTTCGCGACTTTCTGAAAGGCAAGCTGCCCGCCTTGCCGGGCGAGACTCCGACGTTATCCGACTGGGCGGATCACTTGACGACCGTGTTCCCCGAAGCGCGGATGAAGCAGTTCATTGAAATGCGCGGGGCCGATGGCGGGCCATGGCGCCGGCTATGTGCATTGCCGGCGTTCTGGGTCGGTCTGATGTATGATCAGACCGCGTTGGATGCTGCTTGGGATGTCTGCAAGAACTGGACCGCCGAACAGCGCGACGCCTTGCGTGTCGGTGCGTCTGTCGATGGTTTGCAGGCCAAAGTCGATCATATCAGCATGCACGAACTCGCCCGCGAAGTTGTCGCGATCTCCGAGGCTGGCCTCAAAGCGCGCGCACGCGCGGGCGCAGGCGGTCTGGTTCCGGACGAGACGCATTTTTTGAATGCTCTGAAGGACAGCATTGAAACGGGCATGACACCGGCTGATGAGCTTCTGAGCAAATATCACGGCGAATGGGCTGGCGATCTGAGCAAGATTTACGACGCCTACGCCTATTGAACGCAGGCAACGACGGGCGTGCTCTTGGATCAACGGCCTTGTGGCTGGCTCAGGTCTTTTTCAGAACCCGCTGGCGGAAATAATCGCTGACTTCCTGTCTTTGCGCCTCGATCATTTCGGGTGACTTCGGTTGCCGTGCACGTTCAAGCGCCGCGTAAGGTGCGTAGGGGTCCGATTTGACAGGGTTCAGGACCATATGCGGATCGTCGAGCCCGCGACTGCCATAGGTGCTTCCACCACCGCCAAATGGTGGTTGGCCATAGGCATTTGCACCCGGTTCAGACGGAATGATCGTCATGATCAGCACAACGATCCAGCCGAACGGAACAAAGTTCAAAAGATACCACAGGCCGGAATAGCCGGCATCATGAAGCCGCCGTACGGTCACCGCGAGCCCGGGGATAAATGTGACGATCAGCCAGAATCCGGTGAAATATGCGAACGGATTCAGTGAAGGGGTTGCATATGGATCAAGCAGATAAAGGTCACCGATGATCGCGCAGATCAAGATCAGCAGATGCATCAGAACATACCACCAATACTCGGATCGCGGTGCGCGTCCCTTGAACGTCGCATATTGCGAAAATACGGAATCGAGTGCTTTGAACGGGCCCATGCGTTGCTCCCCAACTGTCTGATGTGCGTTTCTTAGCCGGAAAGTTTGGCGAAAATACGAACAACGACAGTCACTTCGGTGGGAAAATGCGCCACAATTTTGTCTTGATTGACCGATACCCTGATTGTGTGGAGGGCTATCCATGCCGTTTTATCTGAACCCGCGTTTCGGGATGCTACTGCTTGTCGGCTTGCCGCTGGTCGGTGGCGCATCCGTGCATCCGCAAGGTGCGACTGCATTCCTGATGGGGGCGTGGGCGGGTGTGCTGTTCGTGGGGCCGCCACTGATGATCTTGGCGTGGATCATGGGGATAAAGAGCCTCGGCGAAGTTCTTTCACCACTTTTCAACCTGCCCGCGCTTCTGATCCTGACAGCGGTGATCCTGTTGGTCTACGGGCAGGAACTCGGTCTTGGGGCGCAGACTGCTGGACTGGGCGGTGCCTTATGGTGGCTCAAGCGGCGCAGGTTCTTACCGTTCGCCTAGGATTTCGACTGCCCGATCTTGTGTTCGGTGCCCGCCTTGATCCTTTTGATGTTTCCAAGGTGTCTTGCGTAAATCAAAAGCCCGAGGATCGCGGCAAGAATGAAAGCCTTGCCGTCCGTCGTAAAAGCCATAACGACCGGCGTCCATCCTGCAACGAACAGCGCGGCCAGCGACGAGTAGCGGCTGATTGCTGCCGTGGCGAGCCAGATTCCACAGGCGATCAGGCCGGCAATCGGAACCAGTGCAAGCATGATCCCAAAATAGGTCGCGACACCTTTGCCACCCCTGAAACCAAGCCACACAGGGAAACAATGCCCCAGAAAGGCAAGCAACGCTGCAACCTGTGCCGCGTCCTCACCCGAAACAGCGCGGGCCAAAAGAACAGCCAACGCACCTTTGCCCGCATCGAACAGAAGGGTCAGCGCAGCGGCAGGTTTCGACCCTGTCCGTAGCACATTCGTTGCACCAATATTACCGGATCCGATTTCACGCAGGTTCCCCAGACCCATCGCCTTGGCGACGACGACGCCCGAAGGAATAGAGCCAAGCAGATAGCCGACAATGGCCCAGATTAGCAAAACCGGTATCGTGGATGTCAGTTCAGGCATCAGCCAAAGACCCTTTTCCCATTGACCCAGGTGCCAAGAGTCTTGCCCTGAAGCCGTGCGCCATCAAACGGCGTATTTTTCGATTTGGAAAGAAGCGATGCGCGATCAAGGACAAAAGGCGCGTCTGGATCGAATAACACAAGGTCGGCCGGCGCGCCTTCGTGCAGACGTCCCGAAGATAGACCCAGCCGCCGCGCGGGGTTCAGGGACATGGCGCGGAACAGGCGCGGCAGGTCGATCATGCCTTCGTGGTACAGCCGTAGCGCGGCGGGCAACAGCGTTTCCAGCCCGACAGCACCTGACGCGGCCTCTTCAAACGGCAGCCGTTTGCTTTCTTCATCCTGCGGCGTGTGCATGGATGAAATGATATCGATCAGCCCATCGGCAAGCGCTTGGACAGTCGCCAACCGGTCTTCTTCGCAGCGCAGCGGCGGCTTGAGTTTGAAGAAGGTCCGGTAATCGGCCACGTCCATGTCATTCAGCGTCAGGTGGTGAATGCCAACGCCGGCAGTGATATCCAGCCCGTTGCGTTTTGCACGCTCCAGCGCGGGCAGGGCACGGGCCGTCGTGATCTGGTCCGCGTGATATTTGGCACCGGTCATTTCCAGCAGCGCGATATCGCGATCAAGCGCCATGCGTTCGGCCATCGCCGACACAGCAGGCAAACCACGCAGCGACGCAAATTTCCCGGACGTGACAGATGCCCCTTCGGACAGGCCGGGGTCCTGCACATGCGCAATGACTAGCGCATCAAGCGAGCGCGCGTAGGTCAGCGCCCGCGAGAAGACCTTGGTATTCGTAATGACCCGGTCGCAATCCGTGAATGCCACAGCCCCCGCGTCTTGCAGAAAACCGATCTCGGTCATTTCGCGGCCTTCGCGCCCCTTGGTTAGGGCAGCCATTGGCAAGACGTGAACAGGCGCGTCTTCCTGCGCGCGGCGCTCGACAAATTCCAGCGTTTCCGGCGTGTCGATTGCGGGCAAGGTATCGGGGCGCGTCACGATCGTCGTGACGCCGCCAGCCGCCGCTGCGCGTCCGGCTGAACGAAAGCTCTCCTTGTGCCGCTCTCCCGGTTCGCTCACCTTCACGCCGATGTCGATGATGCCAGGGGCAAGGCATTTGCCGTCACACTCCACGATCGTTGGCCCGGTCATGTCCGGCGACGTGTCATAGATCGTCGTGATGACGCCATTTTCGACAAGAAGTGCGCCGTTGCTGTCGCTCAAGGCAACAGGGTCAATCAGGCGGGCATTCTTGAACAGGATTTTGGACATGGATGACCTTTGCGGACTTCGCTGTTTGCTGCACGCTCGAACGGGCGGCGTCAAGAGCAGGCAGCGGCTTTAGCCCGCGATGAATATCATAAGGGCCACGAGTACAAAAAGCACGAGCAGGGCAAGCGTCGCGACCATCCCGCCAATCCGGGCGTCCGACATTGGCACCTTCGTTGTCGGCGTAAGCACACCCTTGGCAGAGTCTGTGTCCATCGAAACCGGTGCCGACATCGCCAAGGGCGTGCCGATCGTTGTCACATGCCGCAGACCCGGGGCGAGATCGAGTGTCGTCCCGGCACCGTCAGTTGCGCGCGACATGACAATGATGATCCAGCCGGACAAACTGTCGAGCGCGACAAGATCAGCTGCGTCGGGCTGAAAATCATACCCCTGCCGGATATAGTCGGCCAGCGTCAGGTCACTCAGCGCCGCAGTGTCGATCACGTCGATATAGTCCGGATTCAAAAGCACACCGAATGCCCCGGCGATGCCTTCTGCCGTTTTTTCCTTCAGTGCTTCTGGTGGCGCAAAATCCAGCGCAAATATCCTAAGCTGGCCAAAGTCGTTTGCGGGGATTGTAACTGTCATTTCATCGCCTTCACGGAGTCGATTGCCTTGAGCGCCAAGACGGCGTCTGCGCGCGCAAGGACCATACCTTTGGGAAGAGTATAGACCATGGGATGGATGTCGTCGTCATTCACAAATGTGAACTGCCCGGCTTCGGTCAGTCTGACAACATCGCGTTCGTTGCGCCCCTTAATGATTTCGGCGGGCATATCTGGGCGGATCTTGAACGACATCGTCTGCGATCTGGTCTGGATCAGAACCCGCTGGTTCGTGACAACATAATGCACGCGCCGCATCGCATCGCGCGCCCGCCAAGCAAAGCCAAAGCGGATCGCAAGCCCGATGGCAATGGGCCCGCCGACAAGCGCGATCATCTCCCAAGTCAACCGACCCGCACCGAATGCGCCGATGTTGGTCCAGATCAAAAGCGTCATCACGGCGGAAATAGCAAAGAAAACCCGTGCCACCCAAGTGTGCCAACCCGCATAGGCCGAAAGCCTTTCGGGTGCGTCGGGTTTGGCGTCCCACAAAACGATCTCGTTCTTGGAAAGCTGGGATTGGATCGGCGCGGGAAGGGTCATGCTATGACGCTGGACTTGCGTGCCGCGCGCAGGTTCTGGGCCAGCAAATCCATCGCGGCCATGCGCACCGCAACGCCCATTTCAACCTGCGTCTGGATCACGGATCGGTTGATGTCGTCTGCAATGGTTCCGTCGATTTCAACGCCGCGATTCATCGGGCCGGGGTGCATCACGATCGCGTCCGCCTTGGCATGTTTCAGCTTTTCGGCGTTCAACCCGTAACGGTGAAAATACTCCCGTTCTGACGGGATAAAGCCGCCATCCATGCGTTCCTTTTGAAGGCGCAGCATCATCACGACGTCCACGTCTTTCAGCCCTTCCTCCATGTCGTTGAAGACCTCGACCCCAAATTCTGAAATTCCCGCTGGCATCAGCGTCGGCGGACCGATCAGCCGGACACGGTTCTCCATCTTGCCAAGCAGCATGATGTTGGAACGCGCCACGCGTGAATGCGCAATGTCGCCGCAGATCGCAACCGACAGGCGGTGCAGACGACCCTTTGCGCGACGGATTGTCAAAGCGTCCAGCAGCGCCTGTGTTGGATGTTCGTGGCGCCCGTCGCCTGCATTCAGCACTGCGCCGTTCACCTTTTGCGACAGCAGATCCACAGCACCTGAATGTGGATGACGCACAACAAGCAGGTCAGGGTGCATCGCGTTCAGCGTCAATGCGGTGTCGATCAGTGTTTCGCCTTTTTTGATGCTGCTCGCCTGCATCGCCATGTTCATCACATCAGCGCCAAGCCGCTTTCCGGCCAGTTCGAAACTCGCCTGTGTGCGGGTCGAATTTTCAAAGAACATGTTGATCTGGGTCATGCCTGCCAGCACATCGCGATGCCGCGTATCCGTGGGCCGGTCCGCATAGCCGTCAGCAAGATCCAGTATGGTTGTGATTTCTGTCGGGTGAAGGGGTTCGATCCCCAGCAGATGCTTTTGGCGGAATGTCATGCACGACCCTCTATTGTCGAACCTGTATAGGGCGGGGGCAGTTGGGCTTCAATCCGCTGGGCCGTCTGTTCCGGATTAAGGAAATCGCGCTGCCTAGTCGGACAGCGGCGACCTAAATGGAGTTTGAGCCTCCTGAAATCCCCGAAGGGATGCCCAAATCAGTGAAGCTGAACAGAAACACGAGCATGATCATCCCGCCTGATTTTCAGATATTCGGTGCACGCCTTGTGCACGTCCGGTGTACGGCCGGTGCATGGGCCTATTTGCAGGTATTCAGGCGTGCCCTGGCTGGCGAGAAAATAAGCAACGCAATGTTCCCCCTGCCCATTGGAAAGGAATCGGCTTATTCTAGCGCAATGGAGGCTGCCTCATCCTATTGGAACGACCGCGCTTTGTTAGAGTGGCAGGTCGAACTCGGCGTTACAGATGCAATCTGTGATGCGCCCGTTGACCGCTATGCGCTTGAAACCCAACGACCAAAAGTGGTTGCCGCTGCAATACCACCGCCGCCGATCGCCGAACCCGCTGCTGTCGACGCGGTCGCGCTGGTGCAGGCTGCAGCTGAACAGGCACAGGATTTGCCGTCTTTGGCTGCAGCGATGGAAGCGTTCGAGCTTTGCGACCTGAAGAAAGGGGCGCATAAGTTCGTGTTTTCTGATGGCAATCCCGCCGCACGCGTCATGATTGTCGGTGAAGCACCCGGTCGCGAAGAAGACCGCGCTGGCAAACCCTTCGTTGGTCAGGCGGGGCAGCTGCTCGACAAGATGTTGGCTGCCATCGGGCTAAACCGCGCAACGGAAGATCCGGCGCAGTCGATCTATATTACGAATGTTCTGCCTTGGCGTCCGCCATCGAACCGGACCCCGGATGCAGACGAGATCGCGATGATGCTGCCGTTCTTGAATCGACACGTCGCGTTGGTTGATCCCAAGATATTGATATTGATGGGAAATACGCCATGTCAGGCGCTTCTTGGGCGTGCCGGTATCACTCGCATTCGCGGTCAATGGATGGATGTTCTGGATCGCTCTGCAATGCCGATGTTCCATCCAGCCTATCTGCTGCGCCAGACTGCAGCAAAGCGTGATGCTTGGGCCGATTTGCTGGCAGTGCAGGCCAAACTGAAGACGCTAACCTGATGCGCAGGTGTCTACGCCGCGCTTGCCAGCCAGTAACCCGTGCCACTAGGTTCGCGGCATGAGCCGTATTGACGAAAAGAAACCTTTCATGCCGGTACGGATCGCGGTCCTGACGGTCAGCGATACGCGTGTTCTTGATGATGACCGGTCCGGGGCTGTACTTGTCAGCCGGATAACGGATGCAGGGCACGTGCTTGCTGACCGGAAGATCGTGAAAGACGAACGGGAATTGATTGCCGCACAACTGCGCGATTGGTGCGCCAGTCCTGATATCGATGTTGTCATTTCGACTGGGGGCACTGGCCTGACGGGGCGGGATGTAACGGTCGAAGCCCATCGTGACGTCTATGAAAAGGAAATCGAAGCTTTTGGAACGATCTTTACAATCGTCAGTATGCAAAAGATCGGAACATCTGCAGTGCAGTCCCGCGCCACTGGCGGTGTGGCCAATGGCACATACCTTTTCGCCCTTCCCGGCAGCCCCGGTGCTTGCAAGGATGCCTGGGACGAAATCCTGAAAATGCAACTCGACTACCGACACTTGCCCTGCAACTTTGTCGAAATTTTTCCACGTCTCGACGAACATCAGCGACGGAAAACCTAGCGACCTGCGTTTAACCATAGGACTGGACAGTGTTCAGACGTAAGCTATTTCCCTTAGGGATTGTTTCGGAGGATTGGTCATGCGATTTTTGCGTCGCTCTCTCTTGGGCGTTTTCCTGTTGTCCATCACGCTTGCCCTTCTTGCCTTTGCCGGAAACACGGTGCGCGTCGCGGTGCAGGATCGCATGAACGCAGAACCGCGCAGCTTTCCTGAACGTGAACGCGTTTTTGCGGTCAATATCGTGGAAATCGAACCGCAGACCATTGAGCCCGTTTTGACGGTGTTTGGCGAATTGCGCAGCCAGCGTTCGATTGATCTGCGGTCAGCAGTCGGTGGAACGGTTCTGGAGGCGGATCCATCGCTGATCGAAGGCGGCGTTGTGACCGCCGGACAGCTTCTGATGCGGATTGATCCAAAGACGGCGCAGGCTAGCCGCGATCGTGTTGCCGCTGATCTGCAGGATGCACAGGCCGAGTTGCGCGATGCCGAGCGTGGTCTGGTGTTGGCTGAAGATGAGCTTACCGCAGCACAAGCGCAGGCCGAATTGCGCGCGCAGGCCCTGACCCGTGCGCGTGATCTCGAAACACGCGGCGTTGGGACAACTGCCGCAGTCGAAACTGCGGAACTGGCGGAAAGTTCTGCAAACGCTGCCGTCCTGTCGCGCAGACAGGCCCTTGCAGGTGCCGAGGCGCGTGTAGATCAGGCTGCGACCCGACTTGCGCGCGCTGAAATTGATCTTGCCGAAGCTGACCGTGCCTTGGATGAAACAGAGATCTTTGCCGTTTTCGATGGCACCTTGTCTGATGTGACAGTTGCGCTGGGCGGGCGGGTGACACCGAATGAACGGTTTGCGACCTTGTTGGATCCGACCCAGCTTGAGGTCGCGTTTCGTGTATCCACGTCTCAGTACGCCCGCTTGCTGTCAGGCGAAGGCAATCTGATTGCCGCGCCCATAAAGGTGATGCTGGATGCATCTGGCATCGGGATCGAGGCAAGCGGAGTCATCACGCGCGAAGGCGCAGCAGTGGGTGCTGGGCAAACCGGACGTCTTATATTCGCGCGGCTGGATAGCGCGGCTGGCTTTCGTCCGGGGGATTTCGTGACGGTAAGTGTCAACGAACCGGCGCTTGATAATGTTGCCCTTGTCCCTGCCACCGCGGTTGCGGCGGACGGGACTGTTCTGGTCGTAAATGATGAAGATCGCCTTGAAGTGCGCCAGACCGAAGTCAAGCGCAGGCAAGGCGACGATGTGATCATCGCTGCAGCAGGGCTGGTCGGCGAACGTATCGTTGCTGAACGCTCTCCTTTGCTTGGTGCCGGGATTGGTGTGCGCCCGATTACGGGCGGGGAATCGATGGATGAACCCGCTGCACCCGAAACCGTGGTTCTGGACGCGGAACGGCGCGCAAAGCTGGTGGCATTCGTCACAGACAGCCGGATGCCCGAGGAAGCAAAGACGCGTCTGATCGGACAGCTAGAACAGGATGAAGTACCTGCCGAAACCATTGCACGGCTTGAAAGCCGGATGGGGACCTAAGCGATGCAAAAACGTACAGATCGGCTGAGCAATAGCGTTGGTGGAATTTTTTCGTATTTCACACGACACAAGACGATTGCAAACCTTCTGTTGCTTCTCATGCTGGCCTCTGGCCTGATCGCGTTTCCCAACATGCGTGCGCAGTTCTTTCCGGATGTCGTTGTCGACAGCGTCGAAGTCTCTGTGTTCTGGCCTGGTGCTGGTCCGGAGGATGTTGACGCCGGCGTTGTGCAGATCGTTGAACCTGTGTTGCAGGCCGTGGATGGGGTGAGCGCCACATCGACCACTGCATTCGAAGGACGTGCCGGATTTACGGTGGAATTCCTTCCGGGCACCGACATCGACCGCGCGAACGAAGATGTGCAACTGGCCTTGGACAGCATTACAAATCTTCCCGCGGATGCAGAAGACCCTGAAATCCGGCGCGGCGGGTGGAGTGATCGGGTCACGGACGTTGTCATCACGGGACCGGTCGGCGTCGACCAACTTGGCCGCTTTGCTGACGAGTTCGTCATACGTTTGTTTGCCGAAGGTGTAACCCAGACAAGCATCAGCGGTGTTGCCGCACCTTCGACCGTTGTCGAAGTTCCGTCTACGGCGTTGATCAAATATGATATCGGCATGGCCGAAATCGCTGATCGTATAGCGGAGGAAGCCGAAGCCGATCCGGCAGGGGACGTTTCCAACGCCACACGTGTACGGACGGGTATTGCAAAACGTACAGCGGACCAGATCGGCCAGATCTCACTGCGCCAGAACCCCGATGGGTCCAATCTGACCGTGTCGGACGTCGCAACTGTCCGTGTCGAAGGACCGGACCGGGAACGGGCGTTTTTCGTTGGTGATGACCCAGCGATTCAAGTGCGGGTCAACCGGACATCATCAGGTGATGCTATTGGTTTGCAACGCAGCGTCGAAGACGTCGCAGCGGAGATGGAGGCGTCACTCCCTGCTGGCGTGAGTATGACCTTGGTCAATACGTTGGCGGAACAGATCACCGGGCGACTGGATATTCTGCTCGACAATGGTCTGATGGGCCTTGGACTTGTTGTCCTTTTGCTGTTCCTCTTTCTGAACGCACGGACCGCTTTCTGGGTGGCCGCAGGCATTCCGGCGGCCATGTTCGCAGCGATCGGGTTGATGTACCTGTTCGGGATCACCATCAACATGATCTCTTTGTTCGCGCTGATTATCACCCTCGGGATTGTCGTCGATGATGCGATTGTCGTGGGTGAACACGCGGATTTCCGTGCCAGACGATTGGGCGAAGCTCCGGCAGTCGCTGCTGAGCGCGCGGCGACGCGCATGTTCAGTCCGGTCTTTTCAGCGACGTTGACGACGATTATCGCCTTTTTCGGTCTGATCGTTATCGGCGGACGGTTCGGTGACCTGATCGCCGATATTCCATTCACGGTGATCGTTGTGCTGGCGGCGTCTTTGGTTGAATGCTTTCTGATCCTTCCCCATCACCTGAGCCATTCGATCGGCCACACAAAAAAGCAGCACTGGTACGACATCCCCTCGCGGATCGTGAACCGCGGTTTTGACTGGTTCCGCCGGACCTGTTTCCGCCCGTTCATGGCCGGCGTGATCTGGGCGCGGTATCCGGTTCTTGCGGGTGTTGTCCTGATCCTTGCCAGTCAGGTTGCGCTTGTCGTGCGTGGTGACGTGCAGTGGCGTTTCTTTAACGCGCCAGAACAAGGTCAGGTCACCGGTAACTTTACGATGTTGCCCGGTGCAACCCGCGAAGACACCATCGAAATGATGCGCGAACTGCAACGCGCGACCGAGGCATTGGGCGCAGACTATCAAGAGCGCTATGGACAAAGCCCCTTGCAGTTCGTTGTTGCGCAAGTCGGTGGAAATTCTGGCCGGGCGATTGCGGGGTCTGGGCAGAAGGACCCTGACCAACTTGGGTCCGTGTCCATCACGCTGATTGATGCAGACAGCCGACCCTATTCAAGCTACGCGTTTGTCGCTGATCTGCAGGAAAGCGTGCGGCAACATCCGATGGCGGAAACGGTCAGCTTTCGGTCATGGGGCAGTGGACCGGGGGGCGACAGCCTGTCGATCCAGTTGTCTGGCGCGTCTCCCGAGGTTCTGAAAGACGCGGCAGAGGCGCTTAAGTCCGAATTGGCGCAGTTTGGCGAAATCAGTGGTCTTGAGGACAGCCTTGCCTATGACAAGGAAGAGTTGCTGTTGGAGCTGACACCGCAGGGCGAGGCGCTGGGCTTGAGCATTGACGGTTTGGGACGTGTCCTGCGGAACCGCCTTGGCGGAATTGAGGCTGCAAGTTATCCGGTGGGTGCAAGGTCGGCGACGATCAACGTGGAACTGCCTGCTGATGAACTGTCAGCCGATTTCCTTGATCGTATGCAAATCCGCACCAGCAATGGTGTCTACGTCCCCTTGGGTGATGTCGTCACTGTCCAAAGCCGCACCGGTTTTTCAACGATCCGACGTGAAAACGGAATAGCTTTGGTATCTGTCACCGGCGACCTTGATGATGAAAACGCCGATCGCGCATCTGAAATTCAGGGTATTATCAATGACACGATCCTTCCCGATATTCAGGAACGCTTTGGTGTCGAGACGGCACTGTCTGGTTTGAGCGAACAGGAAAGCCGCTTTCTGACTGACGCACGCAACGGGTTGATCCTTGTTTTATGCGGTATTTTCCTGTCGCTGGCATGGATCTTCAGCAGTTGGACCCGTCCTCTTGTTGTTATGGCGATCATACCGTTTGGCCTTGTTGGAACGATTTACGGACACTTCCTTTGGGGCATTCCGATGAGCATGTTCACGGTCGTCGGACTGATCGGCATGGTCGGAATCGTGATCAACGATTCAATTGTTCTGGTAACGACGATTGACGAATATGCGGAGGATCGCGGACTGATACCTGCCATCATTGACGGCGCGTGCGATCGCTTGCGACCGGTGCTTTTAACTACATTGACCACTGTGTTAGGGCTTGCACCGCTCCTTTATGAGGGGTCCAATCAGGCCGAATTCCTGAAACCGACCGTGGTCACGCTTGTCTTCGGTCTTGGATTCGGGATGGTGCTTGTGCTGTTGGTCGTTCCGTCTTTGATGGCGGTGCAGCATGATGTCGGCAAGCAGGTTCGTGCCGCCAAACGCGCTTTGCGCAGTCGCCGGCCCGCAATGTGGCTGCCAGCCGGAATTGCAGGTTTCGGTGCGTTTTTGTTGGCTGGAGTTCTGTTCGGTCCAGTGATCGTGACAGGCCAGCCGCTGACAATTCTGGCGACTGTGCTTCCGATGCTGAACGGAGGGCTTGCCCCGGCACTGGGCCTGTTTATCGCGCTGGTTGCCGCATTTATTGTGCTGGTCTATTTCGTGACTGCCGCGATTTTTGCGTTGACGAACAAATCAACGGCCTAGCCTGCACTGCACCCGCGGACGTCGACTGCGTGATTTGCACCCAGAACTGTGATGCGAATATTCGCGCGGTTCAGCGAAAAGCTTATGCCATTGCTGTGAACCATGCGCGACGTGGCGGTGATTTGATTGCCTGTTCTGACGACGTCGGGCTCGGACACCCAAATGTGCGGATCACCTGCCTCGATCACGACGGCTTCGGTGCCACCTGTATGCGGTAGCGCAAGTGTCGTGCTAACGACAACGCCGTTTGGAGCCGGTGCAAAGCTGCAGATCGCCTGCGTTACGCCAGCTTCTTTTTCGGTGAGGGGGCGATCAATCAGAGCCGCAACGATGGCGGGCGAGCGGTTGCCGCCTGGTTGAATGACGGCGCTGAATGCCAAATGCGCCGGGACACAGATTTCCTCGCAAACGCCGATCTGCATTTCGCCGCTGAGTGTCATCGGTGTCCCTGCCGTTTTTGGCATCAATTCGATTGGAACAACGACCTCGTCGTAATAGCCGATGCTGCGCATGCCTTGTTCATAGAATACTTCTGGCACGGGCCATTGTACGCGCGTGTTCGCGATGTTGTCGGACCCCAGAAAGCTGATGATGGGGGGAATGCCAGCATCGCCGGGTGCGCGCCAATAGGTCTTCCAACCGGGTGCCAGTTTAATGCGTAGACCTGCCATCTGACTACCGCTTTCGGTCTGCCAGCCTGACAGGACTTCGACAGACACCACGTCGTCGGCGGGACCGGCTGATGCGGACTGCGCGATGCAGGCAAGCGCGATGGAAAGGCATAGATTCTTTAACATCCATCCTATCTACGCGTGATTTCCAACAATGGAATATCCATTTCAGCGATATATCGCGGACGTGAACAACTTGACATAACCGCCCGTGCGCTCATCTTGGCAGCATGGACGCGATGGAAAGCAATTTATGCGGCAAGATGTTGATCGCGATGCCCATGATGGGCGATCCGCGGTTCCAACAAAGCGTTATCTACATGTGTGCGCATTCCAAAGAAGGTGCGATGGGGCTGATCGTGAACAAGCCTCAACCGGGCGTGCGGTTCAAAGAGTTGCTTGGCCAACTTGGTATTGATCCGGAAGATGACGCCAAAGACGTCCGCGTTCACTATGGCGGGCCCGTGGAAAACGTGCGTGGTTTCGTGTTGCACAGCGAAGATTACAGGTCGGAAACGGGGACGATGGAGGTCGACACCGGCATTTGCATGACTGCGACCCTTGATATTCTTGAAGATATGGCGCGGGGCAAGGGCCCAAGGACATCCCTGCTTGCCCTCGGTTATGCCGGCTGGGGACCTGATCAGTTGGAAGGTGAAATCGCGCAGAATGGCTGGCTGACCTGTGATGCGAAAGAGGACATCATATTCGGTCGAGCGAACGAGCATAAGTGGACCGGTGCGTTAAAAATACTGGGCATCGACCCTGTTTTGCTGTCGTCCACGCCCGGTCGGGCCTAGCTCTGATCATCTGTTTCGGTCAAGGCGCGGATAATGGCGAATGCGCTGTCGCTGTTCCATTCAGCATCGCCCTGCAAGCGGGCGATTTCCATCCCGTTAGGGTCCAATATGACAGTGACAGGTAGCCCCAACACGCCCATGCTGCGGGCAAGGTTTTGCCGTGCATCGGTATGAAGCGGAAGGTTGTCTACGTCGATATCATCAAAGAACTCTTCCATTGCGGGCCGCGCGTTACGCCCGGTGGCGATGGTGACAACTTTGAAGTTGTCACCGCCAAGCTGTTCCTGAAGATCGGCAAGTTGCGGCATTTCTTTGCGGCAAGGCGCACACCATGTTGCCCAGAAATTCAAAACGACATGCTTGCCCTCGTACGTGGCAAGCGTCATTTCAGTACCGTCTTCGCCGGTAAACGGTACATCGGATCCGGGCATTGGTTCGGAATGAACGGTCAGTTTGCGCATATCCCCGTCGCGCAATGCGCTGATGTCGACAGGGTCTGCATTTGCAAGCGTTGCAAGGCTTAGGTAAAGCAGGGCTGACGTAAATTTCCGCATAGGGCTTCCTTTATGACCAAATCCGCGAACACCATGTGGGGCGGGCGTTTTGCCGCCGGACCAGACGCGATCATGGAGGCGATAAACGCCTCGATCTCGTTTGACCAGCGCCTTGCTTCCCAAGACATCGCAGGTTCACGGGCCCATGCCAGCATGCTTGCTGCTACAGGCATCATTAGCGATAAAGATGCCGAAGCGATTAAGGAAGGCCTGCTCACGGTCTTGTCAGAGATCGAAGCAGGTGAGTTCCCGTTTTCCGCGGTACTTGAAGACATTCACATGAATGTCGAAGCCCGTTTGAAAGACCTGGTGGGTGAGCCTGCAGGGCGTTTGCATACCGCCCGTTCGCGCAACGATCAGGTCGCGGTCGATTTCAGACTTTGGGTGCGCGATCAATGCGATGCGGCGGATTCTGCGCTATTGGCGCTTCAGAAGGCGCTGCTTGGTCAGGCTGAAGCCGGTGCAGACTGGGTCATGCCCGGTTTTACACATCTTCAAACCGCCCAGCCGGTGACATGGGGTCATCACATGTTGGCTTATGTTGAAATGCTCGACCGGGATAGATCGCGTTTCGCCGACGCGCGCAGGCGGATGAACACATCGCCGCTTGGTGCGGCAGCGCTTGCGGGCACGTCTTTTCCGATTGACCGCGATATGACGGCAAAGGCGCTTGGATTTGAGCGTCCGATGTCGAACTCTCTCGATGCTGTATCCGACAGGGATTTTGCGTTGGAGTATCTGGCGGCGGCCAGCATCTGCGCGATGCATCTTTCGCGTCTGGCCGAGGAATTGGTGATATGGTCTTCGGCACAATTCCGCTTCGTGAAAATGTCTGACAAGTGGTCGACTGGGTCGTCCATCATGCCACAAAAGCGCAATCCGGATGCGGCTGAGTTAATCCGGGCCAAGATTGGCCGGATTTTCGGGGCAAACGTGGCATTGATGACGGTGATGAAGGGGTTGCCGCTGACCTATTCCAAAGACATGCAGGAAGACAAGGAACAGGTGTTTGATGCGGCTGACAACCTGATGCTGGCGCTTGCTGCCATGGCAGGAATGGTTGCTGACATGTCAGCAAACCGCGAAAGTCTGAAAGCCGCAGCAGCCAGCGGATTTTCGACAGCTACGGATCTTGCAGACTGGCTCGTGCGCGAACTTGGACTACCTTTCCGCGACGCGCACCATGTGACCGGATCACTTGTGGCACTTGCAGAAAGCAATGGTGCGGATTTGCCGGACCTGACGCTGTCAGACATGCAAAGTGTTCACGCCGGGATCACGGAGGCGGTTTTTGAAGTGCTTGGCGTCGAAAATTCGGTGGCGTCTCGCACGAGTTTTGGTGGAACTGCGCCGGCGAATGTGCGCCAGCAGGTTTCGGCTTGGAAGGAACGTTTGGCATGAAACGAGTTCTGATAATGTTGGGCGCAGTTGCGCTTTTTGGCTGTGGCGCAGCTGGCGAACCGATCCGCCCCACAGCGAACCTTGGGCTGAGTATCGGATCCGGTGGTGTCACGCCAACGGCCAGCGTCGGTGCCACGAATGGGCCGGTCAGCATCAACGTGGGCCTTTAGACTGTTGCAGAGTCTGACGACTACGGTTTCGCAGCTTGGCAGCCAATAGATACATCCCATTGGAGTTATGAAGATGCGCTACGTCTACCTTGCCCTTGCGATCTGGGGCGCGATCCATCCGATGTATTATTTCATCAGCTGGTTTCAGGCTGAAGGTTGGGACATCATGAAAATGGTGGACGCCTGGCACGTGAATGCTGCCAGTAGCGGACTGGTCTGGGATCTGACAATTGCGGCTATCACGCTGACGATATTCATTCTGTCCGAAACGTTGGTCCGCAAGAACTGGATCGCCTTGCTCGCGATACCTGCAACATTCGGTATTGGCGTCAGCTGCGGTCTGCCGCTTTATCTTTATCTGCGGTCTCGTCCGATTGTGTGACGAATTTGGGGTTGGGGTTCGACGTTGATCTGATATCCCGAACGCCGGAATGCCAAGAAGGACGAGTTAGTGGACCATTTTCTTTATCGCGACGGTGTTCTTCACGCTGAAGATGTGCCTGTTCCCGAAATCGCGGCAGCTGTTGGCACACCGTTCTATGTCTATTCCACGGCAACCCTGACACGCCATTTCAAACTGTTCGATGAAGCACTTGCCGGTATGGACCACCTTGTTTGCTTTGCCATGAAATCCCTTTCGAATCAGGCGGTTCTGAAAACGTTGGCCGATGCGGGTGCTGGTATGGATGTGGTGTCCGTTGGTGAATATCTGCGCGCAAAGGCCGTTGGTGTACCCGGAGACAAGATCGTGTTTTCCGGCGTCGGAAAGACCGCCGAAGAGATGAAGGTCGCTTTGCAAGGTGGGATTCGTCAATTCAACGTCGAAAGCGAACCTGAAATGGAAGTGCTTTCTGCGGTAGCGACAGGTCTTGGCCGCGAAGCGCCGATCACGATCCGTGTGAATCCGAATGTCGATGCAAAGACCCATGCCAAGATCGCGACCGGCAAGTCAGAGAACAAGTTCGGCATACCGATCTCCCGTGCCCGCGCGGTCTACGCGCATGCCGCAGCTTTGCCCGGGCTGAAGATTGTCGGCATTGATGTGCACATCGGGTCACAGCTGACAGAGCTTGCACCATTCGAGGCAGCCTATCAGAAAGTCGCGGAGTTGACCGAGCAATTGCGCGCGGATGGCCACGAGATCATCCGACTCGATCTGGGTGGTGGTCTTGGTATTCCCTACGCGCGAAACAATGAGGCCCCACCCCTGCCAACTGATTACGGTGCGATGGTTCAGCGCACTCTTGGCCATCTCGGTTGCGAGATCGAGATCGAGCCGGGCCGGCTGATATCTGGGAATGCCGGTATCCTTGTATCAAAGGTGATCTATCTGAAAGAGGGAGAGGATCGGCAATTCCTGATCCTTGATGCGGCAATGAATGATTTGATCCGCCCTGCGATGTATGACGCCTATCACGACATTATCGCGGTAAATCAAGGTGATGCAGGTGCAGAGCCCGCGACCTATGATGTCGTCGGGCCGGTTTGTGAAAGCGGTGACACCTTCGCGAAAGGCCGCGCCATGGATCGTGTCGGACCGGATGATCTTGTCGCATTCCGATCTGCCGGTGCCTACGGCGCGGTTATGTCTTCGGAATACAACTCGCGCCCTATGATCCCGGAGGTTCTTGTTCATGAAGATCAATTTGCAGTTATCCGCGCAAGACCTACCTATGAAGAGATGATCGCTCGCGATACGCTACCCGAATGGCTAGTTTCGGATTGATAGGAGAGGCGCGCTGACCCAATTGCCAGACCAGATGCCGCATTTGAAGCGGCCCGTCGCGTTAACACGCCTCGGGATGGTGGCTGAGCAGGTTACACGTGCGTTCTGGCCATTCTGGACAGTTGCATTCATCGCGATTGCTCCTTTGATGTTTGGATGGCAGGACATTGCGCCGCTTGAAGTCTTCTGGGGCTTCTCTGTGCTGGCGGTGCTTGCGCTCGCGTACACGCTTGTTTGGGGTGCCCGTCGCTATCGCACGCCAACACGGGCCGAGGCAAAAGCCCGCGTTGATGCGCGCCTACCTGGTCGACCAATCGCGGCACTGGAAGACGAACAAGCTATTGGCACCGGTGATTCCGCGTCAGAAGCAGTATGGAAAGCACATGTTGCGCGCATGTCCGAACGGACAAAAATTGCCCGTACGGTCGAACCCGATTTGCGGATATCTGACAAGGATCCCTACGGCTTGCGGTTCATCGCGCTGCTTTTCTTTGTGTGCGCGCTGTTGTTTGGTTCTTTGTTGCGGGTCAATTCGGTTACCGAGATTGGCGGCGGCGAGCAACAACTCGCAACCGGTCCTGTCTGGGAAGGCTGGGTAAATCCGCCTGCCTACACTGGCAAACCTACGCTTTATTTGAATGATATTCCGCCCGGCCCCCTGCGTGTGCCTGCCGGATCGTCCATCACCTTGCGGCTTTATGGTGAGGTCGGTGCGCTGACAGTGGCCGAGACCGTTTCCGCGCGATTGGGAGAGGTCGCGCCCGCATCTGATGCGCAGCAGGAGTTTACTGTCGCCCAGTCCGGCAAGCTGGCCATAGAAGGTGAAAACGGGGCCAGCTGGGACATCACACTGATCGAGGACCAACCACCCGAGGTGGAGTTGAGCGGTCCGATAGAAGCAGACGCTTTCGGTGAGTTGAGCCAACCTTTCACGGCATATGACGACTATGGAATTGAATCGGGGACCGCCACGATCACGCTTGATATGGCGTCGGTTGATCGGCGGCACGGCCTTGCCGTCGATCCGGAGGGATTTGAACCGTTGGTGCTTGACCTGCCGATGCCCTTTACAGGTGATCGCGCCGATTTCGAAGAGTTCCTGATTGAAAACCTCAGCGAACATCCACTTGCAAATCTGCCGGTGACTTTGACGTTGCACGTCATGGACGAGGCTGGCCAAGAAGGCGCATCGGTAACCGAACCGTTGATCTTGCCCGGTCGCCGTTTCTTTCAGCCATTCGCGAAGGCAATTATCGAACAGCGCCGAGATTTGATGTGGTCAAAAGAAAACGGTCCACGGATTGCGATGCTTTTGAAGGCGGTCGCGCACCGTCCTGAAGGACAGTTCTCGAACGAGGTCACGTTTCTGCGCCTGCGCCAGATTACGCGCCGGCTTGATAACTTCAACGATTTTGGCATGACGGACGATAATCGGGACGAGCTGGTACAGGCGCTTTGGGATCTGGCAATCCAGCTTGAGGACGGCACGCTGGCTGACGCCCGCGAACGCCTACGCCGCGCGCAGGAACGTCTGGCCGAAGCGATGCGCGACGGTGCTACTGACGAAGAAATCGCCGAACTGATGCAGGAACTGCGTGAAGCGACTAACGACTACATGCAGATGCTCGCCGACCAGATGGAGCCAAGCGAAGACGGAACCGATCAGCCTCAGACCTCTGAGAACAGCATGTCCTTTACACAAGACGAGCTTCAGGCGCTGATGGACCGGATTCAGGAACTGATGGAAGAAGGCCGGATGGCCGAGGCGCAAGAGCTGATGGAACAGCTGAACGAGCTGATGGAAAATCTGCGGATCACCCAGGGTGAAGGCGGCGAAGGCGGGCCGCGTACACCGGGTCAGCAATCCATGGAAGACCTTGCCGAAACACTTGAGGACCAGCAGGACCTTGCGGATGATGCGTTCCGCGATCTGCAGGAACGCAGTCAGGAAGGTCAGCAAGGTCAGCAGGGCCAGCAACCGCAGCAAGGCGGTCAACAGGGCCAACAAGGTCAGCAACCGGGCCAGCAGCAGGGTCAGCAGGGCCAGAACGGCAATCAGGAAGGTCAGGATGGCCAGCAGGGCCAAGGGCAGGGCGTCGGTGAAGACGGCACCAGTGGCCAGCAGGGTGACCAAGGATCTGGTGGCGAAGGTGAAGGCAGCATGGAAGACGGTCTGGCCGAGCGCCAGCGCGCCCTGCGTGACGAATTGAACCGCCAGCGTCAGGGTCTGCCATCGCTGCAGGGCGAGGCTGGCGAAATCGCGCGACAGTCCCTTGAGCGAGCCGAAGGTGCGATGGACGGTGCGGAAGAAGCGCTGCGCGAGGGTGATCTGGCGGAAGCGATCGATCAGCAGTCAGAAGCACTGGATGCGCTGCGCAACGGGATGCGCTCTCTCAGTCAGGCGCTTGCCGAGAACCAGATGAACGAACCCGGACAGGGCAGCGAACAGGGCAACGCGACGCGTCAGGTCGAACCTTCCCGGCGAGATCCGCTTGGCCGCGAACTTGGCACGACTGGTCAGGCGGGGACGGATGAAAACATGCTGTCCAACGAGGACATCAATCGGCGTGCGGAAGAATTGCTGGGTGAAATACGCCGGCGGTCAGCCGAACAACAACGGCCTGAAATCGAACGCGACTATCTCCGGCGATTGCTCGACCAGTTCTAGTTTGTATCGTCCGTTTCGGTGGGTGTATCCACAGCAGTTTCCGCTGGTGCGTCTGTACTGACCGACTCTGCTTCCATTGATGCCGACAGTTCCTGCACCTTCAGATCAAGCCAAAGGCGCCCGTTGTCGACTAACTCCACATAGCCTTCAAGCGCTCCGGCGAGCGATGGCACCGATTGCGCGATCTGGTCAGCAAAAAGATAAATGGCCCAAAAGATCGCAAGAAGAATCAGGACCGTGAAGAAACCAAAGCGGAAGCTTCGTTTCTTGGTTTGTGCGACTTCTTCGGGCGTCGGATCAACTGTTTCGCCACGTTCCGCGCTGGAACGCAGCGTGGAGTTGATTTCTTCGATGTCCGGTAGCAGTTCCTTGCGTGATGCGGCCGCTGCTGCAGCGGCTGCCGCCGCAGTGTCTGCTGCTGCTTTTTCTTCTTCGCCCTGCAAACGTGCGATGCGTTTGGCCGTTTCGATGTTGCGTTGTTCCATCGATGTCGGTGATGGCGGGTCTTCTAGGCCGAGGTCTTCCTGGCTTTCCATCGGGTCTGCCACATCGGCGCGCCGCGCGGCAGCTTCGCGTTCGGCTTCTTCGCGTAATATTTCAGCGACAGACGCGTCAAGCGCCGGGCGATTGGCCTGCGGATGGGGAGTTGCAGGAGCGCTGTCATCGTCCGCTTGATCGTTGGTCCAGCCATCATTGTCGTCCGTTGCGGTGTCATCACTCTCGATCGCAGCTTCAGCCGCTTCAGATGCGCCAGGGCTTTCGAACCATGTGTGACCACAGTTGGAGCATTGCACATCGCGGCCGTTCTCTGGAATGACATCATCGGCCACTTCGTATTGTGCGCCACAATTCGGGCAAATTAGCCGCATTATTCTTGGTTCCCCTGCCTGCAATCGACAGTTATCAGTCGCATTATTGGCCATTAAGTAACAATGGATACGCAAAAGGCAAAGTATTTGCTGTACGTTCAATCGCCAATTGATTGAAACCTGTTGCAGATTTGGGCAATAGGGTGCCGAGGGCACAAGGAGCGGCACCGGTGATAGAGCTTGATAATGTCGGCTATAGCTATGGTGGTGCAGAGCTTTATGCGCAGATATCCCTTACGCTGACGCCAGGATCGTTCCATTTCCTGACTGGACCATCCGGAGCAGGCAAAACCACACTTTTGAAACTTTGCTACGGAGAGCTGCTGGCCACCACCGGCACTGTCCGGCTTTTCGGTACTGATGCTCGAAATTACGGTCGTGACGATGTCGCCATGATGCGCCGCCGCATCGGTGTTGTACATCAGGACTGCCAGTTCCTTGATCATTTGCCGATTGCTGAAAACATTGTCTTGCCGCTCAAGGTCGCTGGTCGTGAGGCCGAGGCTGAAGCGAACCTGCCGGATCTTTTGCAATGGGTTGGCTTGACCGATCAGGCGCAGCAGCTTCCTCCTCAATTGTCGGGTGGCGAACGACAACGCGCTGCGCTGGCGCGCGCGGTTATCATGTCGCCTGAGGTCATCATCGCAGATGAACCGACCGGAAACATTGATTGGGACATGTCTCAGCGGCTGCTGACCTTGCTGATCGAACTGAACAAAATGGGCAAGACGGTGCTGGTCGCGACGCATGATCTTAATCTGATACGCGCCGCCAAGAGCGAGGTTTCAGCGCGGTTATTGCGACTTAAAGGGGGGCGGTTGCAGGCCGGTGTCGAATTATGAACAGCAAGTTGCGCCCGTTTATCGATTTGCTCGTCGGTGACCCGAAAGCGGATCGCGCAGTTCCCCCATCTGGATTCACAGCTAATCTGACAATCTTCGTGTCCGCTGCGATGGCTTTCCTTGCGGTCTTTGCGCTGGCGTTGTCGCTTGCCACGGGTCGATTGGCTGACAAATGGGCTGCGGAACTGGCGCAGTCATCGACTTTGCGCATTTCTGCGCCGGCAGACCAGGTCGACGCACAGGTGCGCGCCGCACTCAATGTTTTGCAAACGACGCCCGGAGTTGCCGAGGCCCGCAGGCTGAGTGACGAAGAGCAACGCGCATTGCTTGAGCCTTGGTTTGGGCCGGACTTGCCAATTGAAACCCTGCCGATCCCCCAACTGATTGAAATCATTGAAGATCCGGACGGATATGATGAGACCGGCTTGCGCGTACGCTTGCAAGCCGAAGTGCCCGGGGCTGTGCTTGATAATCATTCGCGCTGGCGCGAACCGTTGGTTGCGGCGGCTAGTCGGTTGCGTTTTCTAGGGTGGACGGTGATGGTTCTGATCGGAACTGCAACAGCGGCGATGATCACGTTGGCGGCGCAATCGGCATTGTCTGCAAATACACAGGTCATTCGCGTGATGCGGCTGGTCGGCGCGCAGGATTCCTATATCGCGCGGGCGTTTGTACGGCGCTTTACCATTCGCGCGATGCTTGGGGCAGTCATTGGCATAATTTTGGCGATCGTTGCGTTGTTGTTGATGCCGCGTAGTGATGTTGCGGGCGGCTTCTTGACTGGCGTAGGGTTTGAAGGCGCGGGTTGGTTGTTGCCATTGATCATTCCGCCGATGGCCGGTGTTGTCGCCTTCTGGGCAACGCGGGCGGCAGCTTTGCGCACTTTGAGGGAACGGTCATGAGCTATGCAATTCAGTGGGTCCGGTCCCTTATTTTTATCATCTCGCTTTATCTCGCGATGCTTGTTATCGGCATCGTCTTTTTCCCATGGGCGCTGTTTTCAACGCGTGGGGCGATCACGGCCTGCCATACCTTTTGTCGCTGGGTGCGTTGGTCGGCGTCTTGGATGATCGGGCTGAAGACCGAGGTGCGCGGGACACCACCCGACCATGAATGCATGATTGCAGCAAAGCATCAGTCGTTCATGGACGTGATTATGATTTATGGCGCTGTGCCGCGCGGCAAATTCATCATGAAACGCTTGCTTATGTTCGCGCCGATCATCGGGCAGTACGGTCTTCGGATCGGCTGCATCCCAGTTGATCGTGGTAAGCGCGGAGCGGCAGTGAAGAAGATGCTTGAAGACGTGGCAACCGGTGCGGCAAAGCCCGGCCAGTTGATCATCTACCCCCAAGGGACACGCATCGCGCCTGGCGTCGATGCGCCTTACAAGAAAGGCACGGCAATCTTGTACGAGCAACTTGGACAAGACTGTGTGCCTGTCGCTTGCAACGTTGGTGTGTTCTGGCCGAAACGAGGGATCTATCGCAAGCCCGGTCTGGCGGTCGTCGAGTTTCTTGAACCGATCAAGCCTGGACTGAGCCAGGATGTCTTCATGGAGCGGCTGGTTTCCGATATCGAGCAGCAATCCAACAAACTAGCGGCAGAGGCCGGTTTCAAACGTGTCGCAAGCTGACATCATCAAACACATCGCAGCGCTTGAGGCGCTTTACGGTCTGCCGGGACAGGCTTCGCTGATAAAGGTGGCTGACCGGATGGTCCCGGTTTACTGGGACTGGGTGAAACGATCCCGACTTTGCATGTTGTCCACGATCGGACCAGAAGGAACTGACTGCAGTCCACGCGGGGACGATGGACCGGTCGTGACCATGCTGGATGAAAAGACGCTGCTTCTACCTGACTGGCGTGGAAACAACCGGATGGACTCTTTGCGCAATATCGTGCGTGACGGTCGCATTTCGCTGCTGTTTCTGATCCCCGGATCGAACAATGTCGTGCGGGTCAACGGATCGGCCGTCGTGTCTGTCGCAGCCGACATACTTGATCGGTTTGACACTGAAGGACGCAAGCCGCGATCGGTCATCGTGGTCACCATACAAGAAGTCTATAGCCAGTGCGCACGTGCATTGATGCGCGCGGGAACGTGGTCTGCAACCGACGAAAGTGCGGGCTTGCCAAGCGTGGGTGACATGCTGAAGGCAATGGAAGCCAGTTTTGATGGTGCCGCATATGATGATGCTTGGGCGGAACGCGCCGCCAAGACAATGTGGTAGGTCACCTGTCTTTGGACGGCCAAGAGATATTGCTGGACGGGCCAAGACCTTTGCGCAGGCTTTGAAAGATGACGAATACGCTGATCAACAGCCATATCCCGCCCCAGATCATGGTCGTACCGCCGAATTCTTCTGCCAGCATACGCGCGTCAGAGCGGAGTGCAGAGCGCGCTATCGTGTCACTGAAAATGTCGTAGGGCACATAGATCATGCTGGTCAGTCCGATCAGCCGCAGTAGAAGATCGTTGATTTCATGACCAAGATATCGCGCAATGGCCAGCATCGCCAAACCGGTTCCGACACAGAAAGCCAATGCGAATATATCGCGCACGTAGAGCGCCGCGACCACCAGTAAGGCAATTCCGCAAAGGGCAATGACAAATTTATCAACACGGGTGCGCAGGGCCAACAGAAGCAGCACGACTCCTATCAGGAGAGACCCAAGGTAACCCGCTGTGAGGGTCAGGAAACGGATGCCGCCTGCGGACCAGACTTCACCGCCTTGCAGAGGCGAAATCGAGAGGCTGATGACCCTGCCGCCTGTGAGGATGGTCATGAGCGCGTGCGAGAGTTCGTGCAGGAAGACAACAAACAGCTTGAGCGGCAGCATGACCGGCGTTTGCCAGAGCAGGAATACCAAAGACACCAGCACCAGGAGCTGCCAATGGCCTTTCAACGCGGTCATTGCGTCTAAGCTGCCAGGCCTTTGGAGCCAATGTTCAGATATTTGGTGCGCCGTTTCTGTCGGATCACATCAGGCGTCTGGTTCTCGAAATCGGCCAGCATGTCCTTGATGGCATTGCCCACGGCCTCGATCGCCGTTGTGCGGTCGCGGTGCGCACCACCCAAGGGTTCGGCAATGATGCGATCGCAGACCCCGAGTTCTTTCAGTTCTTTTGCGGTCAGACGCAACGCTTCGGCGGCTTCGCGCATCTTTTCCGCGTCCTTCCAGAGGATGGACGCACAGCCTTCAGGGCTGATCACGGAATAGACTGAATGCTCAAGCATTGCGACCTGATTGGCCGTGGCAAAAGCGACTGCGCCGCCGGATCCGCCTTCGCCGATGATCACAGAGATCAGTGGCACGCCAAGTTCGAGGCATTTTTCGGTAGATCGCGCGATCGCTTCGGATTGACCGCGTTCCTCGGCACCTTTGCCGGGGTAGGCACCGGGGGTATCGACCAGCGTAATGACCGGAATGCCAAAGCGATTTGCAAGTTCCATCAGGCGGATCGCCTTGCGATATCCTTCGGGACGGGCCATGCCGAAGTTCCGCTCGATCCGCGATTTCGTATCATCCCCTTTTTCGTGACCGATCACCATGACAGGCTTACCGTCGATGCGGGCAAGGCCACCCATTACGGCGGGATCGTCCGCAAAGTTACGATCGCCGGCAAGCGGGGTGTATTCGGTAAAGAGCGCTTCGATGTAGTCCTTGCAATGCGGCCTGCCGGGATGGCGCGCGACCTGGCATTTGCGCCATGGTGTGAGGCTCTTGTAAAGGCTGACGAGCATGCCGGCGGCTTTTTTGTCAAGCGCGGCTGCTTCCTTTTCGACGTCCATTTCGTCGTTCTCGCGTGCAAGTGCGCGAAGTTCCTCGGCCTTGCCTTCGATTTCCGCAAGCGATTTTTCAAAGTCGAGATATTGGGTCATGCCGTCGCCTTTTGTTTGTCGCGATATAGGCATCGACGGGCGTGATTTGCAATGGCGGGAAGACGCGCGCGTGTCGCGACGCCCCTCCCGCCATCCCGCATGCCTCCGGCGGAAGTTTGATTGGACAAAGAAAGGCGGATCGTCAGCGCGTGATCATTTCATATTGCGCAACGATGACTTCGGCTTGCTTGATCGAGGCGATATCGACCAGACGGCCTTTGTAGACTGTCGCCCCTTCGCCATTGGCTTTTGCCGTTTCCATTGCGGCAAGGATTTCGCGTGCTTCTGTGACAGCAGCCTCGGAGGGGGTGAAAACCTCGTTGGCCAGCGCGATTTGCTTTGGGTGGATCGCCCATTTGCCGACCATGCCGAGCGTTGCTGACCTGCGTGCTTGCGCCCGGTAGCCTTCGTCATCGGAGAAATCACCGAATGGTCCGTCGACCGGCAAGACACCATGTGTCCGGCACGCCGCGACAATCGCGGTTTGCGCCCAGTGCCAGGGATCAGAATAATGACGGCTTTCACCGTGGAGCATGTAATAGTTTTCCTGCGTGCCACCAATTCCGGTGGTCTGCATGCCCATCGAGGCAGCAAAGTCTGCAGCCCCAAGGCTCATCGCGGCCATGCGCGGGCTGGAAGCTGCGATTTCTTCAACATGGGCGAGGCCGGCGGCGGACTCGATAATGACTTCGAAGGTGATCTTATTGGTCCGGTTCTTTGCTGTCTCGATCGCGCTAACGAGTGCATCGACAGCGTAGACATCTGCGGCGCACCCGACTTTCGGGATCATGATCTGATCGAGCCGGTCACCTGCCTGTTCAAGCACGTCCACGACATCCTTGTACCAATAGGGTGTGTCGAGGCCGTTGATCCGTACTGAGAGCGTTTTGGTCCCCCATTCAATGTCATTGATCGCTGCAATTACGTTCGCGCGGGCGCTGTCTTTATCGGACGGAGCAACGCTGTCTTCGAGGTCGAGATTGATGACGTCAGCCGCAGACGCCGCCATTTTCGGGTGCAGTTTCGTGTTCGACCCAGGTCCGAACAACTGACACCGGTTCGGGCGGGCAAGGGGGGCTGGTTGCAGGCGGAATGACATTGGTGCGGCCTCTGGGTATGAAAATTTCGTTTTTTGCTACCAGAGGGGTAGATTGTTGCGCGCCATGCTGCAAGAGCGAATTTGCACCTGCAGCATTTCAGGATGTGGCTCTGATGATCGCCTTTGCCAATAGCGGAACAGTATTTTTGTTGAGGCCGGCGATATTGATCCGACTATCACCGACCATGTAGATTCCGTCATTCTCCCGGATTGATTCTACAGCCTCTGTTGAGATGCCAAGCCGGGAAAACATGCCGCGATGTTCAGCGATGAAGTTGAAATCCTCGGAATTGGTCAGCCGCTTGAGCTCATCGGCAAGCTGCTGGCGCAGGGCCAACATGCCGTTGCGGGTCTCTTCGAGTTCTGCTTCCCAATCCTGCCGAAGGTCCGGATCAGTCAGGATAGTTGTCACGACCCGCGCGCCGTGATCGGGTGGAAAGGAGTAGTTCTGGCGGTTGAGGAAGTTCAGGTTCTGCTGCGTAATCCCGGCCTGATCTGTATCCTTTGTGATAGCCATCAGGATGCCCGTCCGTTCGCGATAAATACCGAAGTTTTTCGAGCAGGATGCCGCAATGAGCGCATTATCGAATGCACCCGCAATGGCGCGCGTCGCGACAGAGTCTTCTTCCAGCCCGTCGCCGAAACCCTGATACGCGATATCCACAAATGGGGTCACGTCACGTTCCTTTAGCAGGGCAATCACCTGTTCCATTTGTGCGGTCGTCAGGTTTGCACCTGTCGGATTGTGACAACAGCCGTGCAGCAAAACGACATCACCTTGGGGCACGGCTTTGAGGTCTTCCATCATGCCATCGAAATCGACCTTGCGCGTGTTTTCGTCAAAGTAGCGATATTCGCCCATCTTCATTCCGAGATACTTGATGATCGACGGATGGTTCGGCCATGTGGGGTTTGAAAGCCAGATGGTCGCTTTGGGCGCGGCCATGCGGATAAGCTCTAGCGCCTGACGGATCGCGCCCGTCCCACCGGGGGTGGCGATGGCGGCGACGCGGTTACGCTGGACGCTGTCCGCCAGGACCAGATCAATCATCGCATCTGAAAACGCGGGATCACCGGCAAGACCGGTGTAGGCCTTGGAGGACTGGTCAGCGAGGATGCGGCGTTCCGCTTCTTTGACGGCGCGCATGACGGGGGTATTTCCCGATGCGTCCTTGTAGACGCCGACACCGAGGTCGACCTTGCTGTCCCGTGGATCGGCGCGGTAGGCCGCCATGAGTGCAAGAATTTTGTCGGCGGGTTGTGCTGAAAGTGAGTCAAACATCACGCTGATCCTGTGGCTATTGGAAGATCGGCATACATGCCCCATTCGGACCATGAACCGTCGTAAAGACTGAAATCGGTTTTGCCGATCCGTTCGAGCGCAAGCGCCAGAACGGCGGCTGTCACGCCCGATCCGCATGTGGTGATGACGGGTTTGCCGAGATCGGCACCTGCATCATTGAATAGCGTGCGCAGCGTGTTTGGCGGCTTCATTGTGCCATCCTCGTTCAGCAAGTCGCTGAACGGCAGATTGACAGAGCCCGGGATGTGGCCCGCACGCAGGCCTTCTCGCGGTTCTGGCGCGTCTCCGCGAAAGCGCGCAGCGGACCGGGCGTCAATAATTGTGTGGTCACCAAGTTTCGCTGCTCTCGCAACCTGTGTCACGTCGCGAACCAGCTGGTTCTGCCGGCTGACTGTCATGTGACGGTCACGAATGACGGGGAGTTGATCGGTTGTCTTGTGTCCGTCCGCCTTCCACTTTGGCAGTCCACCGTCCAGAACCGCAACGTCTTTCTGGCCCATGAGTTTGAACAGCCACCAGACGCGGGCCGCAGAAAACAAACCTGCACCATCATAGACAACAACCTGATGCCCGTCACCGATACCGATCGCACGCATGCGGGACATGAATTTTTCGACCGGCGGAACCATGTGCGGCAATTCAGACCGTGCGTCGCTGATTTCATCGATATCGAAGAACCGCGCCCCCGGAATATGGTCTGCTTTGTATTCGGCCAGCGGGTCACGATTGTCCGTTGGTAGATACCATGACGCGTCGAGAATGCGCAGATCAGGATCTTTGAGATGGGCCGCAAGCCAGTCTGTGCTGACCAGAGTTTTCGGATCATCTGACATAAGTGCCCCCTCGACTTGCTCGCGGCTCAGTACCGCGATGAAGCTTTCATAACAAGGCGTTTGTCACTCGCCGTGCCGTAGCAGGCGCTGTTTCTGACGACCCCAATCTCGCTTTGCATCGCTTTCGCGTTTGTCATGGACTTTCTTGCCCTTGGCGATTGCGATCTTGAGCTTCACCAATCCGCGGTCGTTGAAATACATCACTAGCGGCACAAGCGTCATGCCTTCTCGCTTGGTTGCATTCCAAAGCTTTGACAGTTCTCGCCGCGAGACGAGCAATTTGCGTTTGCGGCGTTCTTCGTGGCCGAACATCGCGCGGTCGTAGGGCGCGATATAGGCATTAGTCAGCCAAAGTTCTCCGTCATCAACACTGGCGTAGCTGTCGGCAATATTTGATTGGCCAATGCGCAGCGATTTCACCTCTGACCCCGTCAGGATGATGCCGACCTCAAGGTCGTCCTCGATGCTGAAATCGTACCGCGCACGCCGATTTTCAGCGATGACTTTGTAGTTCTTGTTTTCGGGGTTCTTGGCCATGATTGCGTTGAGATAGGGCATGGAACGGGTCTGCACAAGTTGCGACGGGGGTCTGATGCGTTTAAGCCCGTGCGCATCCGCCCAAGGAGTTTCCATGTCAGTCCCCGTTCTTCCGAATAGTCAGGCGCGCCGGATCTTTCTTGACCGCCATGGTTTGTCTCAACCTCCAAGCGGGGCGGGCAAAGGGCGTGACTTGCAGCAAGTCATCGAGAATCTTGGTTTTGTTCAACTGGACAGCGTCAATACGTTTGCCCGCGCGCATGATCTGATCCTCTGGTCGCGGTGCCAGCAGTACCGGCCCAAGGCACTTGACCAACTGCTTTCGCGTGATCGCGTGTTGTTTGAGCATTGGACGCACGACGCCGCTACGATTCCGATGTCGCAGTTCAAACACTGGCGACTGCGCTTTGATCGTGATGCCGCATGGTGTGAAACGAAATGGTCTGCGTGGCGCCGTGATGGGTTCATGGAAAAGATCGATGATGTGTTGCGCCATATCTCTGACAACGGGTGTTGCGGGTCGCGCGACGTGGGCACGGAGGAAAAGAAAGGTTCCGGTGGTTGGTGGGACTGGCATCCGAGCAAGACTGCGCTTGAGTACCTATGGCGCTCTGGGCAGTTGTCAGTGACCCGCCGTGACGGATTTCGTAAGATTTATGACCTGACAGAGCGGGTCATTCCAGCGGAGCATTTGAACGCCCGTCCTCATCCGGATGAATCAATTGACTGGCTTTGCAATGCCGCGCTCGACAGGCTTGGCTTTGGTACAAGCGGGGAGATTGCAGCGTTTTGGGACACGGCGACCCCGGCAGAGGCGAAAGTCTGGTGCGCAGATGCCCTCGCAGATGGGCGTGTCATCGAAGTTGACGTGATCGGTGTCGATGGCAAAGCACGTCGGTCGTTTGCCCGCCCCAATATCATGGACGAAACGCCGCCAGAGCCACCAAACCGCGTGCGTATAATGTCGCCATTCGATCCAGCATTGCGTGATCGGAACCGCGCCGAACGGTTGTTCGGGTTCAACTACCGGATCGAAATATTCGTACCGGCAGCCAAGCGCAAATACGGGTACTATGTTTTTCCGGTGATGGAGGGCGATCGGCTGATCGGGCGTATCGACATGAAAGCCGACAAGCCGGCAAAGCGCCTTGATGTAACTGCTTTTTGGCCTGAAAGCAGGGTTGGTATGGGGCAGGGCCGGGTTACACGGCTTAAATCAGAGCTGGACCGCGCAGCCCGTTTTGCTGGATGCGACGCGGTGACGTTTGCTGATGGTTGGCTGCGAACCTAGTTGAGCAGCCCAGCGTGTACCATACCGGCCTTGATCTGTGCCTTGGTGTCGTCAGTCAGCGTGGTCAGCGGCGAGCGTACCTCGTCAGAACAGAGCCCGAGCAGCGACATGCCGTATTTTGCACCACACAGGCCAGGTTCCGCAAAAATCGCCTCATGCAACGGCATGATCCGGTCAAGCATGGTCAATGCCTTGGCGTAGTCACCGCGCAACGTTGTTTCCTGAAAATCAGCTAGCAGGCCCGGTGCCACGTTTGCGGTGACGGAAATGCAGCCAACACCGCCATGGGCGTTGAAGCCAAGAGCCGTGGCGTCTTCTCCGGATAGTTGGATGAAGTCCGCACCGCATCGCTGGCGTTGCTTGGGGACACGGGAAAGGTCTGCAGTCGCATCTTTTACGCCGATGATCATGGGGTGCTTGGCAAGTTCGCCCATTGTATCCGGGGTCATGTCGATCACGGAACGTGGCGGGATGTTATAAATGATGATCGGCAAACCGCATTCAGCAGCCGCTGTAAAGTGTGTGATCAGTCCGCGCTGGGTTGGCTTGTTGTAGTAGGGGGTCACGACAAGTGCGGCGTCCGCGCCTGCCTTTTTGGCAGCTTGAACAAGGCGTACGGTTTCCGCCGTATTGTTAGATCCGGCACCCGCAATCACAGGAATGCGTCCAGCGGCCTGTGCCACAACGGTTTCCACGACAAGATCGTGTTCCGCATGACTGAGGGTTGGGCTTTCACCAGTTGTTCCGACCGGGACAAGCCCGTGCGAACCTTGATCGACATGCCAGTCTACCAATTTTTTCAGCGCGTCGGTGTCCACTTGGCCGTTCGTGAACGGCGTGACGAGGGCGGGCAATGAGCCTTTGAACATGTCGCGCTTCCTTTTGTGGACAGGGGCAATATATCCCCACTGAAATCGCGCGGACACTAGACGCGATTCTGCCGATTGCCAAGATTGTGCGTGGCTTATTGCGCGGGTGGTATTATCTTGAAGTCATCCCTCGCATAACCGGTGCCTTCATGTTGACTCGCCTCGCCTCTCTTGCCTTGTGTCTGACCCTCGGAGGTGCCGCCATTGCGGATGTCAGCAGCCCGAGTGCTGTCGCCGCAGTCGCCGCAACAGATGATCAGTCGTGGGATACGGCCTATGCTTTGGCTACGGACGACGTCACGCGTGATGTCGTCACTTGGTTGCGCTTGAGAGAGGCAAATCAACCGTTCGACGACTATCGCACATTTCTTGCGTCCCGCAGTGATTGGCCGGGTCTTGACCGGATTTACGAACGTTCAGAGCAGGCCATTCCAAAGGGCGCTGATCCTGAAGCGGTCATCGGCTGGTTTAAAAACAGCGCGCCTCGCACGGGCGAAGGGGCCGTCCGACTTGCAGAAGCTCTGACTGCGACTGGTGAGATTAGCAAGGCAAAAACGGTTATCGAACAGGCGTGGGTCGATCTGCGGCTGAACGAGCGGAGCGAAGCCCTGATCCTCGACACATTTGGCGATGTTGTTGAACCTTTTCACCCCGCAAGGACGGATGCATTGCTTTGGCGTTGGCGCACCGACGAAGCCGCAAGAATGCTCGAAAGGCTTGATGACGATCAAAAGGCGCTGACCATAGCCCGCGTTGGGTACATTCGGAACCAGAACAATCTGCCGCAAAAGCTGGCGGCTGTGCCCGAGGATCTCAAAAATCATCCGGGGCTGGCATATGACCGCTACAATTGGCTGTCTGAACGGGGTCGGCGCGGACAGGCGGTGGCCCTTTTGCTGGAACGGTCTGACAGTGCAGAAGCACTTGGGGAACCGTTCCGCTGGTCTGGCTGGCGTCGTGTCTTGGCGCGTTGGGAAATGCGGGAAGGGCGCGCATTGCAAGCTTATAAGATTGCATCGCAGCATTTCTTGAATGACGGCTCTGCTTATGCTGATCTGGAATGGCTATCAGGCTATATCGCGCTTACATATCTTGATGATCCGCAACTGGCCTTGCGCCATTTCGAAAATGGGGCTGCTGCTGTTGATAGCCCGATTTCGGCCTCGCGCATGGCATATTGGGAAGGGCGTGCCCTGGATATGTTGGGAGGGGATTCCCGTGCGGCTTACACGATTGCTGCACAGCACCAGACAGCCTTCTATGGCCTTCTGGCCGCGGAAAAGCTCGGTCTCTCACTTGATCCGGCGATAACTGGTCAAGACGATCCGACCGACTGGGAGGAAGCCGCATTTCTCGAAGATGATTTGGTACAAGCTGCCTTGATGCTGCTTGAAGCCGGTGAACGCGGCCATGCTGTCACGTTCTTTGTCGCTCTGGGGCGTAGCCTGCCAGAGGACGATCTTGCACGTCTTGGTGCATTGCTTGGCGAATTAGAGGAGCCCTATTATCAGGTCGTCATTGGAAAGTCTGCGGTGACGCAGGGCAGGGTTGTGCCATCCGTCTATTTCCCGATTCATCCGCTTGCAGAGCTGGACTTGCCGGTTGATGCGGCACTGTCTTTGTCGGTGGGTCGACGTGAAAGCGAGTTCAACGCCGGAGTGGGCAGCCCTGTTGGTGCATTGGGGTTGATGCAGCTCATGCCTGCGACAGCTGAAGAAGTTGCGGGATTTCTGGACCTTCCTTACAGCCGCGCCCGGCTGACGGCAGACTGGGAATACAATGCACAGCTTGGAGCAAAGTATCTGGCAATGCTTGAGGAGGAATTCGGCCCGTCGCCCGTTATGATCGCGGCAGGTTACAATGCCGGACCAAGCCGACCCAAGATATGGATGGACGAACGTGGTGATCCACGTGAAGGCACGGTCGATGTGATTGACTGGATCGAACACATCCCGTTTAGAGAGACGCGCAATTATGTCATGCGCGTTACCGAGTCCATTCCGGTCTATGAAGCCAGGCTGACGGGCATTGCAAATCCGATCCGGTTCACCGAATTGCTGATCGGCGAGAAACCTTTGATCCGTCCTCGCGGACGTCCTGAGGTGTCGGCGATCAGCACATCGGACGCGCCGCCAACGCGCGCGGTCGCACGACCAGAGGCACCAGCCGCAATCAGCGGCCCACGCCCGCTTGCGAGGCCTACGGGCAATTAGACTGCTTTCGCAGCCCTCTTGCGGGCCCTGAAGAGCGTGAACAGACCAGCGGCCACAACAATTGCAGCACCGATCGCGACGTGCGTTTCGAGCGTTTCATTGAAAATGAACAGCCCGATCATGCTTGCGAAGACAAGCTGCAGATATGCAAAAGGTTGCACCACATTCGCCTCGGACACCTCATAACATTTGATCAGAAGCCAATGCCCGGTTGCACCAGTGACGCAAAGTGATGCCATCCAAACCCAATCCTGCCGGCTCATCGGTTCCCAGAACCAAAGGCCAACGGCCGTCATGACGATCGCACCGCTTGTTCCTGTCCAGAAAAACGACGTAGCTGCGGTGTCCTTGCGGGCAACGTAGCGCGTCAGAAGGCCGTAAAGCGCGAACATGAAGGCCGACAAAAGCGGCACCGCTGCCGCGGGGGCGAAGACCGTATAGCCAGGCTGCAGAATAATCAGAACACCGATGAACCCGACGCCGATCGCTGCCCAGCGCCGCCATCCGACGGACTCGCCTAGAACAGGCCCCGAAAGGGCCGCGATCAGAAGTGGATAGCACGCAAAGATCGCGTGGCTTTCAACCAGGCCCAGAAGTGTGAATGCAGCAACCATCACGCAGATTTCCGCAGCAAGCAGCACACCTCGGAACGCCTGCAGCACGGGCTGTTCTGTCGCCGCTGCAGCACGGATCGAACCCGTTTTTCGGGTGGCGATGAAGATGACAAATGCCGCGAAGAACCAATAGCGGATCATCACAACCATCAGAACGTTGTATTCGCGGGCAAGGTGCTGAGAAATGCCATCCTGGATCGCAAAGACAAATGTCGTGGCGATCATCAGCCAAATACCCAGCTGAGCGTTACTTTGCATGATGTCGTACTGTGCGGGTCATATGCCTTTTGCGCCCGTATCCGGCAACCCGCTCGACTTCAAAACCCGCGTCGGCAAGGGCGCGTCGAATGTGACCTGCCGCCGAATAAGTCGCCGCCGTGCCGTGTGGTTTTGTGTGTCTGCCCACCGCAAGAAGCAGTTCAGGGTCCCAAAGGGCGGGGTTCTTTGCTGGCGAAAATCCATCGAGAAACCATGCGTCTGCGCGTCCAGTCCATTTCGGGAGAGTCTGTCGCGCATCGCCGATCACAACATCCAGAATGAGTCCTTCCGCGATTTCCGTCGGACCCGCACCAGGTGTCCATGATCCAAGGAGTTCCTTCGCAAGATCTGCAATTTCAGGAAAGGCGTTGAGCGCAGCTTTCATGTCAACAGGTGACATTGGAAACGCCTCGAAAGAGGTGAACCGAAGCTGCCCGTGCGCACCCGCTGTGACCCAAGCATTCCACGTCACGAGAAAATTCAAACCTGTGCCAAACCCCAGTTCGGCAATATCAAATGCTCCGCCAAAACGTGCTGGCAAATCATTACCACCAAGAAAAACATGCCGTGTTTCCGCCACCCCATCATCAAGCGAAAAGTAAGGATCGTCGAACTGCGTCGCTATTGGAACGCCGCCTTTCCACGTCAGGTCTGCCGTCTGGTCCATCATCTGGAAATACCTTAGAGATCAGCACCATGAATACGAGGGCTGTGGGAAATGGCAACGGCTGATGTGACGGTAATAGGGGCGGGCATCTTCGGTCTGTCAATCGCCTACGCCTGTGTTCTTCGTGGTGCAAAGGTGCGCGTCATTGATCCGGGCGGCGTTGCTGCTGGCGCAAGCGGCGGGATCGTCGGGGCGCTTGCCCCGCATGTGCCGGAACAATGGAATGCAAAAAAGGCCTTTCAATTTGAAAGCCTGTTGCAAGCGTATTCCTTTTGGGCGGACGTCGAAGAGACGACCGGGATGCAGACTGGATATGTCAGGTCCGGCAGAATCCAGCCTCTTGCAGATGATGCCGCTGTGGCACTTGCCCGCCAACGTGCCGAAACGGCGCAGGCCCTCTGGCAAGGAAAGGCCATCTGGGAAGTCATTTCAGCGCCGAAAGTGAGTTGGTCACCCCAATCTCGGACCGGCCTTGTCATTCGCGATACGCTTTCCGCCCTGATCCATCCGCGCAAGGCTACAAGCGCGCTTGCGGCGGCGGTGATCGCAAAAGGAGGCGATATTGCCACGACAGACCGGTGCGAGGGTCGCATTGTCTGGGCGACCGGATGGCAGGGTCTTGTCGAAATAAATGCCGGACACCCGCGCCTGATTGGAAACGGGGTAAAGGGCCAGGCGGCGTTGTTCGATTTCGACGCGTCAGGCGAGGCGCAGCTCTATGCGGACGGTCTGCACATCGTCCCACATTTGGACGGGACAGTCGCTGTCGGATCGACATCCGAACGCGACTTTGGGGAGGCTGACAGCACAGATTACCTGTTGGATGACGTAATATCGCGTGCGAGAACAGCGTTTCCAGTTCTTGAAAATGCGCCAGTCATCAGCCGATGGGCCGGTGTGCGACCACGTAGCCGATCGCGCGCGCCCATGCTTGGCCAGCATCCTTTTCGACCGGGCGAATTCGTCGCCAACGGTGGATTCAAGATCGGTTTCGGTATGGCCCCGAAAGTCGGGGATGTCATGGCAGACCTCGTTCTTGACGGACGTGTTACCTATCCAGAGGCATTCGACGTTACCGCATCGCTTTAGACCGACAGTCGCATGTGTTCTCGAATTTCAGCGCGCCTGGCCAGACATGCAAAGCCTGCCATTTGCGCCGCGCGCCCAGACCGCGCCATCTTTCCAACAGTAGGTGACCTCTTCTCCCGCAATCACTGGAGATGTGGCGCGGTAGGTGAATTCTGTCAGGTCTCCCTGCTGCCGCTCTGCAAGTCCCATTAACATATGGGCGTGAAGCGGGCCGTGCACCACAAGGCCATCATAGCCTTCGACATTCCGGGCGTAATCGACGTCATAGTGAATTCGGTGCCCGTTAAAAGTCAGCGCCGAATATCTAAAAAGCTGGGTCGCATCGTATCGCACGGTTTCGGCGGCGCTTTCCCCTGTTGGGGCGGTTGGCGGTTCTGTCATCGTGGTAATCTCGTCTGGGCGATAAACAAGTTCCTGCCACTCGCTTAGCACCAATGACGCGCGTTGTCGGATATCGTGTCTGACGCGTACGAATGCCAACGGGCCAGATCGTCCGTCCTTGCGCACGACATTCTCAATATGGCTTGCGCGTTCTGCACGTGCACCTGCAAAGAGTGGCCGATGAAAAACCAGCTTTCCTGCCGCCCACATTCGACGTGGCAGGCCCATGTCGGGAATGAAACCGCCCACCGCCGGATGTCCGTCGCGCCCGAGTTTGTCAGGCGTCTGTGCGTCCCAGAAATAGATTTGATGAAAGAACGGCGGCAATCGGTGACCAAATTCAATCGTTGGCATCTGACCGAGTGTTGCCTGAAGCGCTCTTGCACGCGCAACATCCATGACATCGGTTTCAATACGGGTATGGTCGGACATGAAACCAACTTGCAACAGCACGAAAGGACGTGCAAATGCCACGCATTACAGGACTGGACCACCTTGTCCTTACCGTTATGGACATCAAACGCACGCTCGCGTTCTACGGTGATGTTCTGGGAATGCAAGCTGACGTCTTTGAGGCGGCGGATGGCACGCTTCGGACTGCATTGCATTTCGGATTACAGAAGGTCAATCTCCATCAGGCCGATGGACCGTTTGCGCCGCACGCAGAAGTGCCGATGCCCGGAAGTGCGGATCTATGCTTTCTTACCGACATTCCCTTGATGGACTGGATCGCGCATCTGGCATCGCATCAGGTTTTGATCGAAGAAGGCCCGGTTGCACGCACTGGCGCAACCGGACGGATCAACTCGATTTACGTGCGCGACCCAGATGGCAACCTGATCGAGATCGCAGTCAAAGTTTAGCTTAGGTCATGGCCTTTAGCGCATCCATCAGTTCGCGGAGTAGCTTTTCATAGTTCTCAGGCAGACGACCGTTTTCGTCGAAGGCAGATTGGCTGGATGCGACCAATACTTCGGGGCCTTGAAGAATTCGTGGCCGGAACGGCACCATGCAAAGGCGCAACGCGAACTGGGTACGTTCACCGCCCGCGCGGCCCGCTGCAGCAGACATGATCGCGACCGGCTTGTTGTTCCATGGCGATCCATCGGTTCTGCTGACCCAATCCAGCGCGTTTTTCAGAACACCGGAAATGGATTTATTGTATTCCGGCGTTGAGATGATCACCGCGTCGGCCACGTCGATCTGTTTGGCAAGCGCCATGACCCCAGGCGGGATACCTTCGGATTCTTCGACGTCGCCGTTGTAAAGCGGGAGGTTCAGGTTGCCTTCCACGAAAGTTTCGGCACCATAAATTTCGGCCGCCGCGCGGATCAGTTTCGTGTTGGTAGAGGCTTTGCGCAGTGATCCTGAAATTCCAAGAAGTGTGCTCATGATCGGGTGTCCTTATCGCTGGGTTGGATCGTTACATAAAACGACAGGCTGGCTTGTCTACGTCAGCAGGCGCGGGCAAGGTGTGCGCAAATGCGAAAGGTTGGATGATGATGCGGCATGGCGGGAAAATCCTGAGCGATCAGTTGGTCAAATTGGGTGTGCGCCGCGTCTTTTCGGTCCCGGGAGAAAGCTTTCTTGCCGCGCTCGACGGGCTCTATGACAGTGGCATTCCAAACATCGTCTGCCGTCACGAAGGCGGTGCCGCGATGATGGCCGAGGCCTATGGCAAGATGACGGGTCAACCCGGCGTTTGTTTCGTTACACGTGGGCCGGGGGCGTGCAATGCCTCTGCCGGTATCCATGTGGCGATGCAGGATAGTACCCCGATGGTGCTGTTCGTGGGGCAGATCGATAACCGGCAGACGGACCGCGAGACGTTTCAAGAAGTTGATTACAAACAGATGTTCGGCGGCCTCGCCAAATGGGTCGCACAAGTGGACACGACCGAGCGTTTGCCTGAATACATCGCGCGGGCGTTTCGTATGGCAATGTCGGGACGGCCCGGGCCTGTGGTGCTTGCGCTGCCGGAGAATATGCTCAGCGGGCAAGCGGATGTTCCGGATTTTACGGGTGATCCCGGGCACGATCATGCCAGCACAATTGAAAGTGCAGAGACACTGGTTGCGAAACTTCAAAGGGCAAAGCGCCCTTTGATTGTCGTGGGAGGAACGCATTGGTGTGACAGGGCTGCAAGAGACCTGGCAAGATTTGCAGAGCAGATGAATTTGCCTGTCGTGACCGCGTTCCGCAGGCAGGACTATATGGACAACCGCCATCCGAACTTTGCTGGTGATCTGAATGTCGGCATCAATCCCAAGCTTGCCGCCCGCGTCAGGGAAACAGATTGCCTGTTGTTGTTGGGAACCCGGTTCGGGGATATCGTCACGCAAGGTTATTCGCTTGTTGACCCAGCAAGACCGGGCAAAACCATCCTGCATGTCCATGCAGACGCGAATGAAATCGGACGCGTTTATGGGCCAGATCATGGGTGGTGCAGTCGCGCCGATCAGGCGATCGGTCATCTGGCCGCCATCGGCGGCTTTGCCGGTGATTATGGCGATTGGACTGCCTCAGCGCGCGCCGATTATGAGGCATGGATCACGCCGCAAACGAGTCCGGGTGCCTGCAAACAGGAAGTCATCATCAAATGGCTTTCCGACAACCTCCCCGATAACGCCATTCTTACCAACGGTGCGGGCAACTATGCCGCGTGGCTGCATCGTTATTTCGTCTACAAGCAATACGGCACGCAGCTGGCCCCGACGTCCGGCTCAATGGGCTATGGCTTTCCCGCTGCCATCGCAGCGTCCCTCGAACACCCTGACCGCCAAGTCGTCTGCCTTGCAGGGGACGGCTGCATCCAGATGACCATCAATGAAATGTCCACCGCCATCCAGCACGGCGCCAAACCCATCGTGATCGTGATGAACAACGGGCGTTATGGGACCATTCGGATGCATCAGGAAAAAACCTACCCCGGGCGCGTTTCGGGCACGGAACTTGCCAACCCCGACTACCCGGCACTTGCAAGAGCGTATGGTGGCTTTGGTGCCTTGGTGGAAAAATCCGAAGATTTTCCCGCGGCTTTCAAGGCCGCCCAAGCCGCAGGCACTGTTGCGATTATTGAGTGTCGGATCGATCCAGACGCCCTGTCGACGGGGCAGACGCTGAGTGGGGTCCGCGCAGCGTCGGTTTCAGGTTGAACGACATTTCCTGTCGAAAATGGCGTGCCTCCGGCGGAAGTTTGATTGGACAAAGAAAGACGGAGCTTAGCGTCTTTCCCAACGTGTCGCGCTATTGGCCTGCCAGCCGTTGCGATCAAGAAGAGGCGTGTCGTCCTCCTCTGCGGCGTATCCGATACAAAGATATCCGGTCAGCATCCACGTATCCGGCACCGCAAGTACGTCACAGACTACTGCAGGATCGAGGATCGACACCCAGCCGACGCCTATGTTTTCAGCGCGCGCGGTTAACCAGAGCGTATGGATCGCTGTGACCGTCGAATATTGCAGCATTTCAGGCATTGACTGGCGCCCAAGTCCATGGCCCGCCTCAACCGCAAGATCCGTGAAGACCGCGAGTTGAAGAGGTGCCTCTTGCAGCCCGGCGAGTTTCAGCGCGACGTAATTTTCCCGGCGGTCTGGTGTGTAAATGTCCGCTGCATCGGCATTCGCGCTCTCGAAATTGGCGATGATTGCTTTGCGAGCGTTTTGGCTTGCAACCTCGATTACGCGCCATGGCCGTGCGTTTCCAACTGAAGGTGCGAAGTCCATAGATTTCTGCAGCGTGTCCCGAATCCTGTCTGGGAGTTGATCGGGGCGGAAATGACGCACATCACGCCGCCATTGCAGAATGTCGGCGAGCGCGTCGCGATGGGGTTGGGTCAGCTTCACGCAAGCCGCCACTTGCCTGTTTGATCAGGCAGGAACGCTTCGACTGCCGCCGTGGCGATGACAGCGGTTTCACCGGTTTCCGGATTGTTTACATTCAGTCCGCCCTTGGTGACCGTCACGGTCGCCTTGCCGCGCGGAAGAAGGCTTGTAAGGTATTCTGCATCGACCCTCTCAGGATCCTGCACGCCGACGGTGACCGCCACCTGCATGATTGCATGGTCCAGACCGGTGCTCTCGAATATCGGCAGCGTGGAATGGCGAATGGCATCTTCGATCGCGCGGGCGGCGGCCTTGGTATAGTCCTGCCCGTGCAGGTCATTGCCCATGCCCATTTCGATGATGATACGATGGTCTGCCATCACACCGGTTCCATCATGAATGACACGGATAGCGCGACGTTGGCAATCACGGTCGGTTTGCCGTTGCCATCGGGTCGTGGAATATCGAGACCGCCGGAAACAGCGCGGATCGCAGGCTGCCCATATGGAAAAATGTCTTTCAGGCTTTCGGTATCGACTTTGTCGGGCTGTTGTACACCGATTTCGACGTCAATGATCATGGTCTCTTTTTCAAATCCGAAAAGCTCTGCCATGTTGATCGAGTTGTGCCATAGTGCATCTTGTAGTGCCCGCCGTGCGGCCTCGGTGTAGTCTTGACGGCGCAGCGACGTGCCCATCCCAAATTCGGTCAAGACGCGATGTTTTGGCATGAAACCCATCCTCTGCTGGTGGTGTTTTGGAACTATCGCTGGCATCAGTGGGATGTTCAATCCATCGGGGGAAGACATGTCAGAAAAACGCACGGTCCTCGTGACCGGATCAGCGGGCTTTATCGGATACTGGCTCTCGACGCTTTTGCTGCAGCATGGGTTTCGTGTTGTCGGCCTTGATGCGATGACGGACTATTATGACGTGCAGCTGAAAGAGCGGCGACACGCCATGCTGCTTCAGAATGCCGGTTTTTCCGCGCATATCGGGGCCGTTGAAGATATGGATTTCGTCAGTGATCTCGTGTCGCGCGAGCAGCCTGAGATCATTGTCCATCTCGCCGGGCAGGCGGGTGTGCGCCATTCGTTGGACGCGCCGCGAGACTATGTGACCGCGAACCTTGTCGGCACGTTCAACATTATCGAGGCAGCGAAACAGCAGGCAGTCGACCACCTTCTGATGGCGTCGACATCTTCGGTCTACGGGGCGAACACCAAGATGCCCTATGCCGAAACGGATAAGGCCGATAGCCAGATGTCGTTCTATGCTGCGACGAAGAAGGCAAACGAAGCGATGGCGCATTCTTATGCCCATCTTTACGATCTGCCTGTGACGATGTTCCGTTTTTTTACGGTCTACGGACCGTGGGGCCGTCCTGATATGGCGCTTTTCAAATTTACCAAAGCGATCCTGAATGGCGATCCGATCGATGTTTACAACCATGGACAGATGCAGCGCGATTTCACCTATGTCGCTGACCTTGTAGAGGGAATCCGGTTGCTGATCGACACCGTACCACAAAGGCTGGACAGGGTGCCCGATGGTGACAGTTTGTCACCAGTCGCACCTTTCCGGGTCGTTAATATCGGTAATGCTTCACCTGTTGCGCTCGGCGACTACATCGCGGCAATCGAAGAGGCGACGGGACGTGTGGCAACGAAGAACTTCATGGACATGCAACCCGGTGACGTTCCAGCGACCTGGGCCGATACGTCCTTGTTGAAGACTCTGACCGGGTACCAGCCAAAAACAGATGTGCGCACTGGCGTGGCGGCATTTGTAGATTGGTATCGGGAATACTACGACGTCAGCTGATATTGCCGTTTCGCTGGGTTCCAGCGCAGGCCGGCCACCTTCTTTGATCGTTTGAAACAGTCGTCCATGCCGAGACGCCGCACTTTTTCCGATATCGAGCGGATCGTGATGGCAAATCGGTCGCCAAAGCCGTCGACCAAGACCCACTGTTTGTCGGTCATCTGACCATGTGTGCCGAGATGACGATGCCCGTAGACGAAATTGGCCGGCCCAAAGTCTGCGCCACAGATGGAAACTTCGTAAAGATGCGCGACGAACCCGTTCAGGCGGTCAAGATCATCTGCGCCGAACGTTCCGTGCTTTACCATCTGCTCGAGCGTTGGCGCGTTGTTGCCAGCCCCGTCGGTGACGCGTTCCGTGATACCGCCCATCCCCAAATTGGTTGCCGTAAAGCCGTAAAGATGCGTGATCGGCGGTACGAAACCGGTCTCGTCCATATGGGCAAACATCAGGCGCTGGTATTCGTCATACTGCTTCACAGTCGAGCGATAGCGGGTCTTTGGAAAATATCGCTGTGTCAGATGGCCGAAGGTCCAGCGATTGAATTCGTCGGTGTGTCGCGGCTTAAGGACTTTGATGAGAAGGTGTTGGTTGTGTGGATGCACATAGACCGTACGCTCTCCACCCTCTGCAACTTTTGCAGCGGGATCGAGGTGAATGATGGCTGACGATCCGGAACTCATGGTGCTGGGGGATACGCATTTGGTGAATGGCGTTCAATGTCGAACTTGGGCGGACAGCCTCACGCCGGTATGTGCAGCCATTCCCAGATGCGCGAATTGAGCGCTGTCTTGGGCCCTCAGGCGGTTACGTTCGCCACGACTGCGGCATGGTCGCTGACGCCGAACTCTAGCCTGACGTCAGACGCGGCGTATTGATCCTGTGTAAACACATAATCCACCATGAACCTGTCAAAAAGCTTGGAAAGCTCAGGATCATCGCCAGCCCGATGTAGGTCGCGATCAAGACTTGTGTGATACGTCCCCGGCACTGTGTCTGTGTAGTGCTCGCATAATAGGTCATACAGCTCATTTTCCTGACGCGGGATATTCATATCGCCGCAGAGGATATGGGGCGGCAACTCTTTCAGGTGCGCGAGCAGTTTGAGCATATCGTTCTTCTGGTGGATATCGGCGGTTTCGCCGGACTTGTTCCAGGTGAAATGGGTCGCCACGAGGTTGATGTCACCGATTTCGACATGCAGCGCGACATGAGAGATAGAGTTTCGCTTGTCGTCTTTGACGAAGGGAACGATATCGGGATTTGCACGATAATAGTAATGCGGATGCGAAATATGCCGCTGCCGCGTTGCGACAAGAACGCCCTCTTGGAAAACTTGGCCTTCCTGCGTGCGGATCATCATCGGCGCGAAACTGGTGTGATAGCCAAGATCAGAAAGTGTATACGCAAGAAAATCAGGCGCTTCGAGGAGTGCGATCATTGTGGGGTTTTCGCGGATCAGGAACGGCAGAATGCGATCCAGATGGCGCGCGCCTTCGACATTCAGCGAGATCAGTTTATTGATATTCGTGCCGTCGAACATGCGTGTCGTCCAAGTGAGATTACGTCCTTCTTATGGCGATATCAGAACTTTTGTGCGGCTGGCCAGAGCAGGCGTCGCTTATGCGTGGACGGATTACGAAAAGGGTGCCCATTGTTTCCAACCCACCGGCAATTAACGCATTTTTCTGTGTGCGGTCGGGTCCGGCACTGTTCTGCCTAGAATTCCACGCCGATCTGCGCTTTGATTCCTGACCGGAACGGATGTTTGACCAGTTCCATTTCGGTGACGAGGTCAGCAAGTTCGATGATATCTTCATGAGCATTACGGCCGGTTAGAACCACGTGGGTCATCGCCGGCTTGTGGTTTCGCAGGAATTCGACGACTTCGGCCGCTGACACGTAGTCGTATCGGATCGCGATATTGATTTCGTCCAGCAAAACCATGTGGTTCGTTTCGTCGAGGATCAACTCTTTCGCCTTGGCCCAGGCTGCCTGTGCCATCTCGGTATCGCGGGATTTGTCCTGTGTTTCCCATGTGAACCCTTCGCCCATGGTGTGAAATGCGCAGATATCGGTGAATTTCGATAGAATCAGATCGCGTTCACCTGTGCTCATCCCGCCTTTGATGAATTGCACGACCGCACATTTCATATCGTGCGCGATGCAACGGAAGATCATGCCGAAAGCGGCAGAAGACTTGCCTTTGCCCTTGCCGGTATGGACGATCACAAGACCTTTCTTGTCGGTCTTGGTTGCCATGATCTTGTCACGCGCAGCCTTTTTCTTGGCCATTTTCATCGCGTGGCGGTCTGTGTCGTCGCTCATCTGGTTCTCCGGGCGTTGTGATTTGGCAACTCTAGGTCAGTTCGGTGAAAAGGTCAGGTTTTTTCCCATATGCGCGGATTCGCATTGGCGCTATCGGAGAACCAAGAAACGTGGGGCAGGGCTATGAAATATTTCGCATTGGTGTGTTTTTTCACTTATTTTGGTGTGGCAGCAGTGGCTGCAGGTATCTAAAGCAGCCCCGCGATACGCGCACGTGCCGAATTCGATTTCGGTTGCCAGAGATTGCGATCAATTGCTTCCTGTAGCCTTTGCGCAATCTCCCTGAGTGCCGGTGCGTTATGTTCCGCGATGAATGTGCGCGTGTCATCGTCCGCGATGAACGCTTCTTCGCACAAATCGAAGTGGTGGTTTTGCACAGCACCAGTCGTTGCCGCAAAAGCGAAGAGATAATCGACAGTTGCCGCGATTTCGAACGCCCCCTTGTAGCCGTGCCGCTTGACGCCAGCGATCCATTTCGGGTTCACAGCGCGGCTACGCACAACGCGTCCGATTTCGTCATCAAGTGTGCGGATCAATGGGCGCTCCGGTCTTGAATGATCGTTATGATAGATGGGGCGATCTTGCCCCTGGATCGTTGATACTGCTGCGGCTGCTCCGCCTTCGAACTGGTAATAATCATCGGAATCAAGGACGTCGTGTTCGCGATTATCCTGATTTTGCACGATTGCCTCGGTTTGCGAGAGCCGTTGCGTAAAGGCTTCTCTCGCTCTGCGTCCTTCCTGTTTGGCCCCATAGGCGTAAGAGCCCCATTCAAGGTAGGCTTCGGCGAAGTCTGATCGATCCGACCAGATCCGTTCGTCAATCAATGCTTGCAGACCTGCGCCGTAGGCACCGGGTTTGGATCCGAAGATGCGTGCTGTATCTTCTCCGCTTCTGGCGCGCGCGGCAGCGGGGTTGAGTTCGGACGGTTCGTCGAGCTGCTGAACGGCTTGCGCGGCTGAATCGACGAGAGCAATCAACTGCGGGAACGCATCGCGGAAGAAACCTGAAATGCGCAAGGTCACGTCGACGCGCGGACGACCAAGAACGGACTGCGGCAAAATCTCAAATCCCGTCACGCGCCGGTTGGCGCTGTCCCACTGTGGTTTCACGCCCATCAGGGCCAATGCCTGTGCGATGTCGTCGCCGCCTGTACGCATGTTCGCCGTGCCCCATGCCGTTAGTAACATGCTGCGCGGCCAGTCGCCCTGATCCTGCAGGTGCTTTTCGATCAGAAGGTTTGCGGATTTCCATCCCAGCGCCCAAGCCGTCGGGGTCGGGACGGCCCGGCTGTCGACAGAATAGAAGTTCCTTCCAGTCGGGAGTGTGTCAAGGCGCCCCCGCGTGGGTGCACCGGATGGACCCGGGTTGACGAATTGCCCTGCGAGGGCGGTGAGGAGACCCGCGCCTTCTTTCGGGCCACATGCGCGGATTGCCGGAAGGATCGTTTCTTGGATTTCTGCAAGTACGGGGGGAGACGCGCGGCATGCGCCGACGCCCCTCCCGCCGTCCCGTACTAGTCTTTGGCTTAATATTTCGAGCCGCTCGACGGTGTCACCTTGTGTGCGCCAGATACTGCCGTCGGCCAATTCTTCCGGTTTTTCTGTCGCGGGCGCGGCCAAGTCGCAATCAAGTGGGTCGCTGCTGATCCCCAGGTCCTGAGCAAGGGCGCGCAAGAGCGATGCATTCCGGCCCTTTCCATCGCCGCGCGGGACGCGCGCCAAAGCGATTGCGAGATTTATTTCGAGTTCATCTGTAGGCGATTGGCTGAAGATGTGCAGCCCGTCGCGAATTTGCGCTTCCTTGAGTTCACACAGGTATGCATCAAGCTTTGCGAGGTCTGTATCTTCTTCACCGGTAAATCTTGCATCCTTGGACAGGCCGCTGACCTCGGCAAGAGACATGATTTCCCGCCTGAGGTGTTTGACCCGGCGCGGATCGACTCCTGCGGCTTCGTAGTATTCGTCGACGAGTGCTTCGAGGTCGCGCAACGGTCCGTAGTTTTCCGCCCGCGTGAGTGGCGGTGTCAGATGGTCGATAATGACAGCAGACGTGCGCCGTTTTGCCTGTGTGCCCTCGCCGGGGTCATTGACGATGAAAGGATAGGCATGTGGTACGGGCCCAAGGATCGCTTCGGGCCAGCATTCATCTGAAAGCGCTACGGCCTTGCCTGGCAGCCATTCGAGATTGCCGTGCTTTCCCATGTGCACGATGGCATTTGCATCCCAATGGTGACGTATCCAGAAATAGAATGCGAGGTAGTTGTGCGGTGGAACAAGGTCGGGAGCGTGGTACGTTTCGGTGGGGTCGATATTGTACCCCCGCGCTGGTTGCACACCGACGATAACATTGCCGTATCTGTGAATTGAGAGCTTGAAGCCCTTTTCGTCTTGCGGACCCTCCGGGGGAAGTTTGATTGGACAAAGAAAGGGATCATCTTCCGCATTGCCCCAGCGGTCCGTGATCTGTTGCTTGAGTGCCCATGGCAGTGCGTTGAAGTGGGCATTGTAAGTCGCGAGAGTGAGCGTTTCCCCGCCTTCGGTTTCTGCGCGGTCCGTCAGCCAGTTTGTCGGGCCTGACAGGATCTGATCCATCAGGGCCTTGCTGTCGTCAGGAGGGCTGACCGAATATCCGTTAGCCTTGAGAAGCTTGAGCACTTCGATCGTCGCAGCTGGTGTGTCCAGCCCAACACCGTTTGCAAGCCGTCCGTCCTTGTTCGGATAGTTGGCCAGAACAAGCGCGACATTCTTTTTGTGATTTGATGTTTGACGCAGGCACGCCCAGTTTCGTGCGAGTTGCGTCACAAAGTCGATCCGGTCGCCTCGCGCCTGATAGGTCGCAATCGGGCATTCGGTTTCGGTGTCAAAGAAGGCTTCGCCCTTGAAGCTGATTGCCCGGGACAGAATGCGCCCGTCCACTTCCGGTAGGGCGACGTTCATGGCGATGTCGCGTGCGGAAAGCCCTTGCGGGTTATCCGCCCATGCGTCCTCTGACGTTCCGGAAAGAATAACCTGGAATACGGGCGCGTTGTTGACCACAAGCGGGTTTTCGACCGGCCCGTCCCCGTCATGTGGGGAGCCAACCGCGAAAGCGGTGCAGTTCAGGATGACATCCGGGGATTCCTGATTGAAGAGTGATTGCAAGGTTGCAACGCTTACCGGGTCCTTGAGGGAAGCGACAAAAACCGGCATCGGGTTCAGCCCCGCGCGCAGAAGTGCGCGTGTCAGCTTGTTGATTGGGCTTAGTCCGCCGCCTTGCACAAGCGCACGATAGAAAATGATCGGAACGATCGCCGCATCTGCTGTCCATTCAGATCTTGCTGCAGCCATGTCTGCAATGCCTGCACCGGGCCAGTAAATGCCGGCCCGCAAGAGCGGGGCAGGTGCTTGCGCTGTATGCGTGCCATTGATGAGGTCCGTTGCAAAGTGCAGGAAGTTGGTCGCATTCTGTGGACCGCCTTCCACAAGATATGCCCAGAGTTGATCATAGGCGTCGTTATCGATCGTGGAGAGGGCGCGCAGTTCATCATCGGGTTTGTCATCGCCGGGCAATGCGGCAAAAGGGATGCCGGCTGCGTGAAGCCGCGCCGCGTATTGGGTCAGCCCGTATCTCCAATAGCCCGCACCACCAAGAATGCGCGCGATCACGAGTCGGGACTTGGTCGCGCAGTCGTCGAGGTGCAGATCGACTGACATCGGATGCTGAAGATGCATCATATTGGCCAGCCGCAAGGTTGGTGGCGCTGTCATTTCCGCGCGTGCCGCCGAGAGTGCGGCAAGTTCTGTGTCAGCCGCCGAGATAAAGACAACATCGGCTGGTGTCTGCCCTAGGTCGACAGGTTCGTCACCGTCGGTGATCGCGCCGGGCGTAGCAGCCAGAAGGTGCATCAGACGGGAACCTTTTGCGCAGTGCAGTGGTTTTTCAGCCAACAAACAACGGGTGCATCATGACGAAATCCAAGAAGCCTGCAGACATTCAGGGCAAACCGCTTGACCGGCCAAACGAAGGCAAGAACAAGACAGCCACCGACGAGCGCAAAGGGAAACCAATGCGCGGCAGGGATGAAGACGATTGATCTCAAATCGGTTTCTCCATGAAAATCGATGATTTGGCGTCCGCGTATTGCCCGAAAGGCCCACAATCAACGAAACCGTGCCGCCGATAGAGCCGATGTGCTGCGTGCAGAACGTTCCCGGTTTCGAGTTTGAGCACAGGAAGGCTTAGCTCTCTGGCCTGATCCTCGATCTGCCGCAGGACAGCGCCCGCAATGCCGCGCCCACGGGCAGTATCTGCAACAAACATGGATTTGACTTCGCCGTAAGTTCCGTAGGACTTCAACGCACCGGTTCCAAGGATCTGATCACCCTCGCGCGCGCCGAAAAACCAGATATCGTCAGCGATCAGATCTGCGATATCAAGGTAGAAGTTGTCCTCTGGCGGGAAGAGCGACTGCATCAAGGCGTGGCTTTGCTTGAGAAGTGCTGTTGCCTGAGGGTCGCGCGGGTCGGTGAGGGTGACGATGATCACTGTAATGCCCTTGTGATTGCCTCCGCATCAAGACCTGTTTCACCGATCACAACCAGACGCGTTTCACGCGGTCCTGTCAGCGGACCGTCGAAGTAGGTGTCAACACGCGGGCCGACGGCTTGCAATGTCAGGCGCATGGGTTTGCCGGAAACGGCAGCGAATCCTTTGAGCCGAAGGATGTTATGTGAGCGAATGACGTCTGCGACCTGATCGGCGAACGCTTTGGCATCGCTGATTTCTGGTCGGGTGACAACGAAGCTTTGGAATTCATCATGACCGTGATCGTGTTCATGATTATGGTCGTCATGGTCATCTTCGTGGTGATGATGGTGGTGGACTTCGTGGCGACTTTGCAGATTGTTCTCTGCGCCGATCCCCTGACCCAGTAGAACATCGACCGGCAGAACGCCCATCGCCGTCTTCACGACCTGCACACCCGGACGGCATGTCGATTTCAGTCGTTCTGTCAGATCGTCTGCTTCCGGCGCTTCCAGAAGGTCGGTTTTGTTGACGACGATCATATCGGCGCAGGCGATCTGGTCTTCAAACAGTTCGGAAAGCGGGGTTTCGTGATCGAGGTTTTCGTCCTGAGCACGCTGTGCATCAACCGCTGCGACATCATGGGCGAATTGGCCGTCTTGAACGGCACGTCCGTCGACAACAGTCACGACCCCATCGACTGTCACTTTTGTAGAAATACCGGGCCAGTTGAATGCCCGTACCAATGGCTGCGGCAATGCAAGACCGGAGGTTTCGATCACGATATGGTCTGGCTTGTCTTCGCGGGCGAGCAGCTTTTCCATGGTCGGAATGAAATCATCCGCAACTGTGCAACAGATGCAGCCATTGGACAGTTCGACGACGTCCTCTTCCCGGCAGGTTTCGTTGCCGCAGCCTTTCAGAATATCCCCGTCGACGCCAAGATCACCGAATTCGTTGATGATCAGAGCAATCCGTTTGCCTTTGGCATTCTGTAGCATGTGGCGGATCAAGGTAGTCTTGCCGGCACCGAGAAAGCCGGTGACGACGGTTGCAGGGATCTTGGCGGGCATAGGCAATACCTGTGATGAAGCTTCAAAAAGGAATGACGACCCCAAAGGGTCGCCATACGACGTTTTGTGTGGGGCGTTGCGCCTAAGCCGCGGCCGTGATCATTGCCACAAGCGGGCCTTCGACGATTTCCAGTGCCAGGAACACGCCAACGCCAGCAACCATGGCACCAACAAGACGGGCATTGATTGCAGTTGCGTCACGGGCGCCAAGAAATTTTTCAACGGCATAGCCTGCTCCGATAGCAATTGCGTATTGCAGGGCGGCCAATCCGATGAAGTAACCCAGCATCACGGCACCGCCGACGCCACCTTCCTGACCGGCGATCGAGGCACCGAAAGCAGCACCATGAAACAGACCAAACCCGGCGAAGAGCGCCATTGCCGGCACGACAGTCAGGGCACGTCCCGACAGGACGATGCCGCCGAGCACGATCAGTGATGCAACAATCACGCCTTCGGTCAGTGGCAGGACAAATCCGATTGTCGTCAGCGCACAGCCTGCCAGCATTGCGCCGATATAGGCGGCAGGTGCCATAAAGCGTCGTGCCGTGAAGAATGCTGCAATTCCCATTGCCAGAACGAAGAACAGGTGGTCGAACCCGAGCAGCGGGTGGCCGACGCCAGACAGAACGCCATGGGCGAATGTTTCCATCGGCATCCCGTTCAACGGATGGTGCGCAAGTGCAGGTGATGCAGCCAGTGTCAGGCCTGCGGCGGTAAGAAGTCGTTTCATGTCTGTCCCCTTCGGTTCAATTATCAAAGGGGGTCTTCGAGCGAGGTGGCCAAACATCTGGTCTGGCTTACCCTCACGGAACACCCCGTCCGTATTCAAGGCCGGACGCGGTTTGCGCGCCCGTGCATGGCTGGTCTCCTGGCTGGTGGGTCATCATGTGCTGCCAGCCTTCCCGGTTGCCCAGTGACTTTGATCGGCAGTCCACTCACCACGTACAGTCGCGGGGGCGGCTGTGGTTTGAGGCCCCCTGATTGGATCGGCCCGTCCACATTCCCATTTGATCCCCGATGCTTTGCACCATGTGGGGAACCATACATCATTGTTGTGCGCTTTTGTCGCCGTGCTTGCAAGATTGAATCCGACTGCGCAGAAGCGGATTGCGGCGCACATTTAATCTGTCGTTGCCTCCGGCGGAAGTTTGATTCGACAAAGAAAGACATCTGGTTTGCCCCAAAAAGAGCGATATCTTGTGGATAATTCGCCGGATTCGGGCATATCCGGTGTGCTTGCGTTGACTCTTGTCACTTTGGGTTGCGATGCTTCGAGCAGAGCAGAATCAACTGAGGCAAAAGAGCATTGCGCTTTTCCCGACTCCGACTGAATGGCTTCAAGAGCTTTGTCGATCCGACTGACCTGATCATTGCCGATGGCTTGACGGGTGTCGTCGGACCAAACGGCTGTGGCAAGTCGAACCTTTTGGAGGGATTGCGCTGGGTGATGGGCGAGAACCGTCCGACCGCTATGCGTGGTGGAGGGATGGAGGACGTGATCTTTGCGGGGGCATCGACACGTCCGGCCCGTAATTTCGCCGAAGTTTCGCTGGTCATCGACAATACTGAACGGCTGGCACCGGCGACCTTCAATGACAGTGACCTGCTTGAAATCACCCGTCGCATCACGCGCGATGCCGGGTCCGCCTACAAGGTCGGGGCGAAGGATGTCCGTGCGCGCGATGTGCAAATGCTTTTTGCGGATGCATCAACTGGCGCTCATTCACCGGCGCTTGTGCGCCAAGGCCAGATTTCAGAGCTGATCAACGCAAAGCCGAAAGCCCGCCGCCGTATCCTCGAGGAAGCAGCGGGCATATCCGGACTTTATCAACGTCGTCATGAAGCAGAATTGAAGTTGAAGGGAGCCGAGACCAATCTGACCCGCGTCGATGACGTCGTTGAACAGCTTGCGTCACAGTTGAACCAGCTTGCCCGGCAGGCCCGCCAGGCTGCCCGCTACCGGGAGATCGGAGATGCGCTGCGCAAGGCTGAAGGCATGTTGCTTTACCGGCGCTGGAAAGAAGCTGATGAGGCGCTGGCGGCTGCCGCAGCGCAATTGCGTGAACGCACGACGTCTGCCGCACAGGCGGAGAGCGCAGCACAGGCCGCTGCCAAAGCGCGCGCAACAGCTGAGGAAGCCTTGCCACCGTTGCGCGAGGAAGAGGCTATCGCAGCGGCCGTACTTCAGCGTTTGCAGGTGCAGCGCGATACGTTGACCGATCAGGAAACCCGCGCGCTGCAGACCATTGAAACTTTGCAGGCCCGGATTGACCAACTTACCCGTGATATCGAACGCGAGTCCGGTTTGAACAAGGACGCGGGCGAAACCATCGCCCGTCTGGAATGGGAAGCCGGCGAACTGGCCAAGGCTGGCGAGGGTCATGATGCGCTGCTTGAGACTGCAAAGCAGGCTGCTGCCGAAGCGGCGCAAGTGCTGCAGGAGCGGGAAGCAGACCTTTCACAGATGACCGAAGATGTTGCCCGGCTCGCGGCCCGCCACCAATCGGCACAACGCCTGCTTGATGACAGCCGGACCACTTTGGAGAAGAACGAAGGGGAAGCCGCACGCGCGAAGTCTGCGATGAACGATGCGCAGGCCGCATTGGAAAAGGCGGAGTCAGATTTCACTGCGGCAGGCGAAGCGGAAGCTGCAGCAAAGAAAGCGGCAACGGCCGCCGACGCCGAACTGGTCGCTGCCGAAGCTGCACGTGCTGAAACACAGGCCCGCGAGAGTGATGCGCGCGCCCAACGTTCCGAAGCGGAAGGGGAGGCCAATGCGCTGCGCGCCGAAGTGGCGGCCCTCGCACGTCTGGTTGAACGTGATACCGCAGAGGGCGGTCAGGTTCTGGATCTTCTGAAGGTCGATGCCGGCTACGAAAAGGCACTGGGCGCGGCCTTGGCCGATGATCTTCGTGCCCCTGCTGTCGGCCCGTCTGCCGCATCGGGATGGGCCACGCTCCAGCCCTATCTGACGGCGCAAGCCCTGCCTGACGGGGTCATGCCGCTGACCGAGTTCGTCGAAGTGCCCGATGTTCTGCAGCGGCGCATGAATCAGGTCGGTCTTGTAAAGCAGGAAGAAGGCGCGCAGTTGCAGGCTGTCCTGAAGCCGGGTCAGCGTCTTGTTTCGATTGAAGGAGACGTCTGGCGCTGGGACGGATTCCGTGCGGCGTCAGAAGACGCGCCATCGGCAGCGGCGTTGCGGCTGCAGCAGCTTAATCGCCTTGTCGAATTGAAGCGTGATTTGGAAGAAATTGCAGCCACAGCCGAAGGGGCCGCAAGGGCGCATGAGGCGCTGACTGTCCTTTTGGGCAAACAAACAGAGGCCGATCATGCTGCCCGGCTGGCGCGTCGCGCGGCAGACCAGCAGGTTGCTGATGCCAATCGTGCCGCCTCGAGGGCGGAAGCTGACCGAAATCTAGCGCAGGGCAAACTGGAATCACTGAGCCTTGCAGTAAAACGACACACGGATGAATCGGTCACGGCGCGTCGCGCGTTGGTCGATGCCGAAAAAGCCATCGCTGAGCTTGGCGATATTGATGTCGCACGCAATGCCGTTGAAGACATCAAGATGACAGTCGAAGCGGCGCGGATCACGATGATGTCACGTCGTTCTGCCCATGACGAAGTCCGTCGCGAGGGCGAAGCGCGTCTGAAGCGGTCACAAGAGATCACGAAAGAAATTTCTGGATGGAAGCACCGTCTTGAAACCGCGAACAAACGTACGTCGGAACTGGTCGAGCGCAAGGAAACTTCTGAAAACGAGTTGAGTGAAGCTGTAGCGGCACCCGAAGAAATTGCGGCCAAACGCGCCGAGCTGGCAGATGCAATCGATGAAGCCGAGGCGCGGCGGAAGCTGTCCGCTGATGCGTTTGCTGCTGCCGATACGGAGCTGCGCAAGGCGTCCAACGACGAACGCGACGCGGAACGGCTTGCGTCAGAGGCCCGCGAGGCGCGGGCCCGGTCCGAAGCGCGTGCCGATGCCGCTAAGGAGACAGTGGCCGCCGCGGCGGAGCGGATCATGGAGGCGCAGGAGGTCACACCCGCTGACCTGCTCGAAAGCCTTGGCGTGGTTCCTGACGATATGCCTGACGCGGAAAGAATCGAGGCGCAGGTCAACACCTACAAGCGACAGCGTGATGCGCTGGGCGCTGTGAACCTGCGTGCGGAAGAAGACGCCAAAGAGGTCCAGGAAGAGCATGACGCCCTTGTCAGTGAAAAGGCCGATCTGGAATCGGCGATTGCAGCGTTGCGTACAGGGATTGCCAGCCTGAACAAGGAAGGGCGCGAAAGGCTTCTGACCGCGTTCGAACAGGTGAACGAAAACTTCGGACTTCTTTTCAAGCATCTTTTCGGCGGCGGTGAAGCAAAACTGGTTCTGGTTGAATCTGACGATCCGCTTGAGGCTGGATTAGAGATCATGTGTCAGCCGCCGGGTAAGAAGCTGTCGACGCTTAGCCTGTTATCGGGTGGTGAGCAGACGCTGACAGCACTGGCGCTAATCTTTGCGGTGTTCCTGGCCAATCCTGCACCAATCTGCGTGTTGGACGAAGTTGATGCCCCGCTGGACGATGCGAACGTGACGCGGTTCTGCGATATGCTGGACGAAATGACGCGTCGGACTGATACCCGGTTCCTGATTATCACGCACCACGCGGTCACGATGTCGCGGATGGACCGCCTGTTTGGGGTGACGATGGGCGAACAGGGTGTGTCGCAGCTTGTTTCCGTTGACCTCAAGAAGGCTGCTTCGATGGTCGCGTGATAGCGTTCCCTTTTCGTCGAATCTGACCTTTATTCAGGTAACCTTTCGCGCAAAACGCGCAGCATGTTCTCTCCCATTACCTTCCGGATTTGTCGTTCGCTGAGGCCTGCCACAATCAATGCATGCGTGATGGCTGAGAGTTCTGATGTATCTAGTGCCGTCGTGACGGAGCCGTCAAAGTCCGAACCAAGGCTAACGTGATCTTCACCGACAAGCGCAATTGCGGCGGCGATCGTGGTTGCGATACCCGCCGGGCTATCGTCGCAAAGGACATCCGCCCAATACCCGATCGCGATGACGCCACCTGTTGCCGCGATGTCTTGCATCAGGTCATCGGTATAGTTGCGTTTGACCGGACAAACCGAATGAACTCCCGTGTGGCTGACAACGATGGGCATTTCCGTCATCGCAAGGACATCTCGGGCGACTTGCGGCGAGGAATGCGCCACATCGAGGATCAAGTTGTTCGATTGCACTTCGCGGACGACGGCCTTGCCGAATTCCGTAAGGCCTTCATCGTCTTTGCCATGCAGCGAACCACCAAGCGCGTTATCAAAGAAATGATGCAACCCGATCATTCGGTAACCCGCGTCCGTCAAGCGTTGCAGGTTGGCAAGATCGGCCTCGAGTGCGTGTCCGCCTTCGATTCCAAGTAGGCCTCCGACAATCAGTTCGCCAGAGGCCCGCCGCGCAAGCAGGTCTTCAAGGTCCGACTTTGACTTGATTATGCGAAGAGTGTCGGTGTCCTGCGCAAACTGATCCAGTTTTTCGGCCTGATACAGCGCGCGTTCAAACAAGCTACCCCAGGTCCGCGGTGGCCAAAGCTGACCCATGGCAAGCAACGTAATGTTGTCCGTCGTGACACTTGCGTTGCTGTGATAGTTTTGCCCGGCTGGGCTTTTGGTCACAGCGGTGAACATCTGAATCGCGACATTCCCTTCAAGCAGGCGCGGAATATCGACATGGCCGCGGTCACTGCGCCGCGTCAGATCGCGTTTCCAGAGCAAGCTGTCCGCATGCCAGTCCCCGATGACCAAACTGCCGTGCAGGGATCGGGCGTCTGCGCTGACGGGGTAGGGGTCGTGACTACGTACTGCGTTGCGTTCGGCTTCGACATAGCCCGGCGCGAAGATAAAGAACGCAACAAGTGCCAGCACAACAATGCCTGCAAGGAGCCGAATTGTCGTTTTCATAATTGCTCCATAAATTCACGGGTCGGCCAAGCATCAGCCGGAAGACCCAAGCGCTGCTGTTCTTTCTGAACGGCCTCACGAGTCTTCGCACCCAGAATTCCGTCGATCCCGCCGACGTCGTATCCAAGGTTGGCAAGTTTTTGTTGTAGGATTGTGATCTGCTCTCCTGTCAGCGCTGGCGCGGGATTACCTGCATTGTAGACCTCGGCCCCTTCCAAACGGGTTCCGAAGTATGCAGCTGTCAGCACGTAGACAAAGCTTTGATTCCACTCGAAATAGACGTCGAAATTTGGATAGGCTAGAAACGCCGGACCATTGCGCCCCATCGGCAGGATGACACGCGCTTCAATGTTCAGCGGAATATTACCTTGGGTAGGCGTCACGCCCAACGCGATCCAATCTTCAGTCGGTTTTGGGTGATTAAGTCCTGTCTCGAACCAATCGAGATCGCTCGGGACGCGGACTTCCTGAAGCCACGGTTCATTTGGTCGCCAGCCCAGATTGGACAAAACGTTTGCACCTGAAATCAGTGCATCAGGTGCAGAAGTCTTGAGCCGGACCTGACCATCGCCATCGCCATCCATTCCATATTCGATAATGTCGCGTGGCAGCATCTGGACCTGACCGATCTCCCCTGCCCAAGCCCCTGTTGTTGTGGCCGGATCAAAATTCCCGGTGCCCATCAGTTCAATCCCAGCGATCAATTGCGGGCGAAACAGCTCGGGCCGCCGGCAATCATGTGCGAGCGTCAGGAGCGCATTGCGCGTATTGAAATCGCCTTGCACAGCACCGAAATCGGTCTCGAACGCCCAGAAGGCAAGAATAACGCCGCGCGGAATTTCGAACTCTTGCTCAATCCGCGAAAAGATCGCGTCATACTGCGCACTATTGGCTCGTGCTGCTGCAATTCTGTTCCGACTGATTAGCCTTCTGGAAAAGTCGATGAAATCGCGTTGGAAAACCGATTGCGAGCGGTCTGCCCGCAAAACGTTCGGGTCAATCGCCGCCCCTTTGAAAAATCTTTCTACGGTATCGGCGGGCAGGCCTGCGGCGACAGCCTCTGCCTTGATCCCGGAGATGAACTCGGGAAGCGAGCCGCCACAGGTTTGGGCTATCCCGCCGGTCGCGAAAAGGTAAAAGGCTAGTGCAAGGCGCATTCAAGGCTCCGAAAGGTTGCGCGAAAGTTATCAGGCAAGTATCGGGGTGGAAATTCACCAGATTGTGGCAAAGCAGATGTCATAACAGCCCCGTTGTCAGCCACAAAACGACGGCAAGGCAAAGCGCCAGCCCCCAGGTTTTCCAAAGCGTGCTTACGGCAGCCATGATGTCATTTGGGCCAAGGTCGGTCCGTCCCGCAGCGTTTACGTAAGCAAACTCGCGGATCTGTCCATCGTAGCTGCGCGGCCCGGACAGGGCGATCTGATGTCCATAAGCCATCGCTGCTTCGGGCCAGCCAGCATTGGGAGAGCGATGCGCGGGAGCATCGCGCCGGATTCCTGCCAAATTGCTGTGTGGCGTGACGGCCCACATCATCAGTGCTGTCAATCGTGCCGGAATAATGTTCAGAAGATCGTCTAACCGGGCAGCGGCCTTGCCAAATTTTTCATGGCGTGGCGTGCGGTAGCCGATCATGCTGTCCGCCGTATTCGTGATTTTGTAGAGCAAAAGACCCGGAAGCCCCGCGATCGCAAACCAGAAAATAGGTGCAATGACACCGTCCGACATATTTTCGGCAGCGCTTTCAATCGCGCTGCGGGACACGTCGCTTTCGGTCATATTCGCTGTATCGCGGCTGACAATCATGGCGACTGCCCGTTTTCCTTCTTTCAGAGAAACCCGCAGCCCCATCGCGACAGCAGAGACATGTTCAACCAGCGAGCGTTGCGCCAAAAGGATTGCAAGAACGATCACGTCGACAAAAGGTATTTGACGCAAACCAAGCCCAATCAGCACAGCTCCAGTTGCCAAACACACCATCGCGATGAAACCCTTTTCAAAGCGATGCGATCCAACGTTGTACGTTTCGTCGATCCAACCAATCAACCGACCCATCAAAACGGCAGGGTGCGGGACACGCGACCAGATCCACTTTGGTTCGCCGAACGCGGCGTCGAGTATCATTGCAATGACAAGCGTCAAAATGCGGCTTCCAGCTGTCCCCATCGATCTGGATGCGGTAGGCCAAGGCGCAACCAGTTATCAGCATAGGGAAATATGCGCGACCAGACATGATGGCGCGCGAGCTGTTGCTGCGCGGCTTTCGCGTTGTCCACTTCGTAGAGCCTGAACAGGTCTGTGCCACCGACAAGATGGGCCCCCTGTTTCAATAGCAGCGTATCCAGCTGTCGAGCATCTGCTGCCAGACGCTGGCGCGTTTCATCGGACCAGGCAAGATCAGCGAGCGCTTCTGCCCCGATCTGACTTGCCGGACCTGACACCTGCCATGGCCCCAAAGTTTCGCCAAGCTGCGCAAGGATGTCCGGATCACCGATCGCAAACCCCAGCCGAAGGCCGGCGAGCCCCCAGAATTTGCCAAAACTTTTCAGAACGACAGTCCCCTTGCGGGCTGCATGATGGATCAGTGTCGCGTCAGGTACCACATCGCAAAAGCTTTCGTCGATGATCGTGAACGGTGCCTGCACCACTGTCGCGTCCCACAGATGGCCATCGGGATTGTTGGGATGCACCGCGACAAGCGCATCCATGCCGTTATCATCAAGCGTCCAACCAGCCGCGCGGAACGCCGCGCCGTGTTCATTATAGGTGGGTCCGGGTATGGCGACCTTTCCCGGGGCCTTTAGGCGCGGAAGCTGCGCAATGATGGATGACGCGCCGGGGGCGGCGATGATTTCGGCATCGTCCGGCACGTTCCAGAACCGGCGGGCGCGGTCTATTAGCAGTTTCAAACCGTTCGCGTCGGGCAGTGCGGTCCATGCATCGGCCGTGAGCGTTGGCATTGGATAGGGCACGGGATTGATCCCGGTAGATAAGTCGAGCCAGTCGGCTCGGCTGCCGCCAAATTGAGCAATCGCAGCGTCGAGGCCGCCGCCATGATCGCGCGTATTCTTCATTCTTCGGTCGGAAGCGGTGGGTGGCGCGTAACAAAGTGCCCTTTGACCGCCTGCGGCCACGTGCGATAAGGCACTTGCCCTGTTTCGCTTTGTGCATGCAGCGCGGCATATGCGACGACGCCTTCTGCGCTTTCCGTGTCAGGGGCGAACTCGCCCAAGGTATACGCCAGTTTACCTGTTGCCTGAATTGCCACGTTGCATGACCGCGTACATCCCATCAGACAGGACGTTCGGCGGGTCTTGATGTGCGGAATGGCAGACGCCGCTTCCTCGATCCGTGCGGCAAATAGCTCGCCATCGGTAATCTCCGCCCCGGATTCAGCCCAGTTTTCGCGTTTGCATGTGTCACAAATGGTAATCCAAGTGGTCATAAAGCAGCTCTCCTGTCGGGCGATATCAAGCGGATTTTCGCCATAAAGACAAGGCTGTCGGCAAATATCCAGCAAACTTACGTGAGGGGGTGCAAAGTTAATGAATCGTTAATCTTTAGATTACCTAAGTTTTAGGGAACCATCGTCGTGTTCGGGCGTTGGGCTAGTAATTCGGAGAACTAAATGCAGGGGCCAGGATGCGTGTATTGATTGTCCAGAGTAACGAGCCTCTTGGTAAGCTCTGGCGGCGCCACCTTGAACGGCTTGGCGGTACGGTGACCATTGCCGAAACCGGTACTGACGCCGTCGCAAAGATCGAGACTATGGAGTTCGACGTAATCGTGCTTGACCTTGTGCTTGGCGAAGGCAGCGCGCTGACTGTCGGTGATGTCGCCTTTTTCAGACAGCCGAACGCGAACGTTGTCTATGTGACAGACACGACATTCTTTTCGGATGGTTCCATCTTCGAGCACAGCGCAAACGCTCGCGCGTTTATCGAATCAAACACGCCACCACACGATCTGGCGGCAATCGTCCAGCACTATGGCCAGCCTAGCTCCGGTGATGAGGCGCATCGAAATCAAGCACCGGGTTGATCGGAATGATCCGGTTCGGATTGATCGTTTCGTGACTGTAATGATAGTGCTGGACGATGTGATCCATGTTGACAGTCTGGGCGATCCCGGGGACCTGGTATAGCTCACGGGTGAAACCCCAGAGATTTGGATAATCTATAATCCGCTTGCGATTGCATTTGAAATGCAAGTGGTAGACCGGATCGAACCGCACGAGCGTTGTCCAGAGCCGCCAATCGGCTTCTGTCAGTTTATCGCCCATCAGATAACGATTTTGCGACAGTCGTTCTTCGAGCCAGTCCAGACTTTCGAATAATGGTGCTACGGCGTCCTCATACGCGGACTGCGTGGTGGCAAAGCCTGACTTGTAGACCCCGTTATTCACGGTGTCGTAAACGCGACTGTTCATGTCTTCGATGTCGCCACGCATGTCTTCTGGCCAGTAGTCATCTGTATTTCCCGTGATTGCATCGAATGCACTGTTGAACATGCGGATGATCTCTGAGGATTCGTTGGAAACGATCGTTTCCTTCTCCTTGTCCCACAGGATCGGCACGGTGACCCTGCCCGAGATTTTTGGATCGGCTTTCAAATAGATGTCGCGTGCGAACGGAAAGCCGAAAAGCATATCGCCTGTTGCCCCTTTGTCGTCGGTGTCAAAGGTCCAGCCATCAGACAGCATATGAGGGTGGACAACTGAAACGCCGATATGATCCGTCAGATCTTTCAGAACACGGAAGACCAACGTACGATGCGCCCAAGGGCAGGCGTATGACACATAGAGGTGATATCGTCCGCTTTCGGCCTTGAATCCGCCGGTTCCCGAAGGGCCCGGTTCACCATCCGCCGTTATCCAGTTGCGGAATTTCGCAGTCGACCGCTTGAATGCGCCGCCGGTCGATTTCGTATCATACCATTCGTCTTTCCAGACGCCGTCAACAAGCTGACCCATTCTTCCATTCCTTTCCTTAGTCCTGGCGAGTGATGTAGCTTAGCGTATTTGTGCAAAAAACACCCGTATGGGCGCAGGTCTGGTGCGCATGCGCACATGGCGAACTGTATCGACCGGAATGATGGAAGTTGCTAAGGGGGGGCGTTTCCAAAGGACCGGCGTTTGTGTCGCCGGATATCACACTATGATACCGCAGCGTTTGCTCCGTCAGTTTCATGTAGATCTGGTCGCTGCCCGGAAGATGGTGGATGCCTTCATGGCTGCCTGCGGGTTGACCGGAGAGCCGGAATTTACGTGCATCTATCAATCGACGGATTTCAAGGATCGCCATGTTTACAAGGTCATCATTGCTGACGCGGCCTATGCGTTGAAATTCGATGGTCGGGGCGCGCAGACCCGCCGGTTAGCGGATGAATTTGACGTTCTCAAACGTTTGCACGCTCGTTTTGCAGCTCATAAAGGCTTGGGGGTTCCGCAACCGATCTATGCCGATCCTGATGGTGCATTTTTCGTGACGAAGTTCCTCGATCTCAAGACTGCTACGGATGTGGTCCGGGACACTGACAATGACGCAGAAGTGGCGCGCCTCTATCGCCGCACGGCAGACTGGCTTGGCACCTTTCACGGTTTTGGCGAAGTCACGAAAGCAGCTTTCTGGCCGAATTGGATGGTGGAAAGCCTTGCTGAAGCGGTCGCTGACGGTCCGCAAGCCAGTCCGGTCGACTACCAACCCATGATAGCCGTGACCCGATTGAATGCTATGCAACTGGCGCACAAGAAATGCACCAAAGCGCAGTGCCATGGCGATTTTCACGGGCGCAACATCATGATTGGTGGTGATGAACTCTATGCGTTCGACGTGACCGAAGTGACTGAAAAGCTTGCAGTCTATGACATCGTCGATTTCCTCAAAGATGACATCTACCGCGAAGCAATGCCCGAGCAGATCGACGCAAGCGGTGTGATCCGCGCAAATCGCGAGGAATTCATAGCAAACTACGCGTACACGATTGATCCGCAAATCCTCGAGTTTTGTCTGCGCACCCGCTTGTTGATCGACTGGGTGTCGATTACGCGCGAGATGCACGCAAAAAGCGCCTTTCAACGGCGGAAGTTCGACCTGTTGCAGTTGCGACTTCAGATCGCGTTCGCTTAGGGCTGCACAGCGTCGCTTATGGGTTTGCCCCGCCAGCCCATGGCAAGTATACGACTCAGCAGACGACGCCCGAATGGGCCAGAGAGGTTGGTGATACCAGCGTCGACCCAACACGGGGACGACGGTTTCACATCGTCAGACGCTACGGCAGTGGCCTTCTCTGCATATTGGATAAAAGGGGATGGCAATGCGCCTTGCACTTTCACTTGCGTTTACGGTTCTTGGCAGCGGCGTTGCTGCGCACCCTGGTCATCTGGCCGATGTGGCCGGACATGACCATTGGGTTGCCGGTGCGGCGATTGGCTTGATCATTCTCACCGGGCTTTACGGAGCGCTTAAAGGCAAGAAGACCGAAGACCCTGAAGAAACGGCAGAGCTGGAAGAGGAAGCGGCATGAAAACCGGCGTCATGATTTGCGGACATGGTTCACGCAGCCAGTCTGCCGTGGACGAGTTCGCGACACTGGCGCAAAAGTTGCCCGCCTATCTGCCTGATGATTGGATGACGGACTATGGATATCTTGAGTTCGCCAATCCGGTGATCCGCGACGGTCTTGATAATTTGCGGACCGCGGGTTGCGATCGGATTCTTGCCGTGCCCGGGATGCTGTTTGCCGCGATGCACGCCAAGAACGATATTCCAACGGTTTTGAACACCTATGCTGCCAAACATGACATTGACGTACGCTATGGTCGCGAACTGGGGGTTGATCCAAAGATGATCGCTGCCGCCGCCGGACGGATTCAGGAAGCAGTAGATCGCGCGAATTCCAAGCACGGGAAGCTTGCGCTGACCGAAACCTGCCTTGTCGTGATTGGGCGCGGCGCTTCCGATCCTGATGCCAATGGTAACGTCGCCAAGATCGCGCGGATGCTGCAGGAAGGGATGGGTTTTGGCTGGTGTGAGGTTGGCTATTCCGGTGTAACCTTCCCGCTTGTTGAACCATGCCTGCAACATGTCGCCAGACTGCCATACAAGCGGGTCATTGTGTTCCCCTACTTCCTGTTCTCCGGAATCCTGATTGACCGGATTTACGGGTTCACCGATCAGGTCGCTGCCGCGCACCCCGACATCACGTTCATCAAGGCACCGTATCTGGGCGATCATCCGAAGGTGCTGGAAACCTTTGCCGAACGTGTGATGGAGCAGACGTCCCAGACCCCACCGCCAAATTGCGGGATCTGCGGATATCGCAAGCAGGTTCTCGCACTCGAAGACGGCCAGCACCGCGAAATCAGTATCGCGGAACGTCAACATCCGGCATTTGGTGACATCCCACCGCCAACCTGCGTTCTTTGCAAATATCGCACGCAAGTGCTTGGTTTTGAGGCCGAGGTCGGTGCGGTTCAGGAAAGCCACCATCACCATGTGGAAGGGCAGGGTGCCAACGCACCTGGGTCCAATGTTGCGGATTGCACGCTGTGCGATACGTTTTGCACAGGTCTGTGCCGTCTCCAAGCACAGGATACGCATCACCATCATCATGACCACGATCACGATCATGACCATCATCACCATGATCATGTCCACGCTGTTTACCCCCATGCGGATCACCCCCATGGGCCAGAGAGTGCGCGCAAGACGAAGCAACCGAACTGATCGCAGGAAAGCAATAAGCCGTGCGCCCTTACGAAAAAAACCCAGCGTCCATTTACGCCGCCAGTTTTGCGACCGTTCGCAAGGAAGCCCGGCTTGATCGGTTTCAGGACGATATGCGCCCGCTTATCACGCGGTTGATCCATGCCTGCGGCATGATCGAAATCGCGGACCGTCTGGTCTGGTCGTTTAACGCGTATACGGCCGGGCGCGAGGCGCTCTGCGCTGGCAAACCCATCCTTTGCGATTGCGAAATGGTCGGCGCGGGGATCATCCGGCGTTATTTGCCCGCCGAGAATGCGGTGATCGTGACCTTGAACGACGAAACGGTGCCAGCGCGTGCGAACGAGATCGGCAATACGCGTTCCGCAGCGGCTGTCGAACTTTGGACTCCGCATCTGGACGGCGCAGTGGTCGCGATTGGAAATGCCCCAACGGCGCTTTTTCACCTGTTGGAGCTGATCGAAGCAGGTGGCCCCAAACCGGCTATCATTCTTGGCTTCCCAGTCGGTTTCATCGGTGCTGCAGAGTCCAAAGCCGAACTTGCACGCGACCCGCGCGGTTGCGAATTCGTCGCCCTACGGGGCCGGCGTGGGGGATCGGCCATGGCATCTGCGGCAGTAAACGCGCTTGCGGCGGGATTGCCTGAGGATGTGCAATGACCGCGCCCTGGCTACATATTGTTGGGATTGGCGAAGACGGGCTGGATGGGCTGACGGCCGCAACCCGCGCTGTCGTGGAGGCGGCCGAAGTTATCATAGGTGGCAGTCGACATCATGCCCTCGCAGAGACGATCGCGGCTGAAAGACTGGCGTGGCCTTCGCCATTCGATGCCATGATCGAGACGATCCAGAAACTTCGGGGCCGCCGTGCTGTCATTCTCGTTACTGGCGATCCGCTTTGGTTTTCTGTTGGTGCAAGGATTGGGCGGGCAATCGACCCCGCCGAAATCGTGTACCATCCGCAACTCTCAGCGTTTCAGTTGGCAGCTGCGCGAATGGGCTGGTCGTTGGCTGACGTTGAAACGCTGACAGTTCACGGGCGCCCTGTCGAACAGATGATTGCTTTCATCCAGCCCGATGCCCGCCTTCTGGTTCTGACGACCGGTGAACAAACGCCTGCGCAAATCGCCCGGTTTCTGACTGAACGTGGCTTTGGCCAATCACGCATGACTGTTCTTGCTGCGATGGGCGGTAAGGACGAAAAACGTTTCGATGGAACCGCTGCAGATTGGACCCACACCGTCCCGCCGTTCAATACGTTGGCTGTGGAATGTATTGCCGCGCCGGATGCGGCCCTTCTGCCGCGTGTTCCGGGGCTGTCAGATGCGTTGTTCCAGTCTGACGGAACCATGACCAAACAAGAAGTGCGTGCAGCGACACTTGCCAAGCTGATGCCGATGCGCGGAGCCCTGCTGTGGGATCTCGGCTGCGGGTCGGGGTCTGTCGCAATCGAATGGATGCGTGCAGCGCGCTATGCCCGCGCAATCGGGATCGAGCCGCGTGCTGATCGGCGTGCCATGGCTGGCGCGAACGCGATGGCCCTCGGCGCTCCAAAGTTTGAAATTATCGATGGATCGGTGCCCGAAGCGCTTTTTGGTCTTCCGGCACCCGATGCGATTTTCATCGGTGGTGGCCTCAGCCGAGATACATTCGATGCGGCATGGAACGCGCTGCGCCCGCTGGGTCGGCTTGTCGCCAACGCTGTAACGTTGGAATCAGAAGCAGAATTGATCGCGCTTCATCAATCTTTTGGCGGCGAACTTGTTCGTATCTCGATCCATCGGGCTGAACCGGTGGGTCGTTTGACAGGATGGCGTCCAGCAATGCCCGTGACACAATGGAGCCTCGTCAAACGATGACCAGCACGCCCAAAGGAAAAGAGGTGCAGGCTGGCAAGCTATATGGCGTGGGGCTGGGGCCGGGCGACCCGGATTTGATTACACGCAAAGCCGCCCGTTTGATCGAAACAGCCAAGGTGATTGCCTATCCGACGCTTGCAGGAAGTGACAGCTTTGCGCGGGCCATTGCGGTGGACCTTATCCCGGCAGATGTCCGCGAAATTGTGATGGACGTTCCGATGAGCGTCGAACGCGGCCCAGCGCAGTCGGCCTATGATGCGGGTGCCGCAGCAATCGCGGCCGCCCTTGAAAACGGCGATGACGTCGTTTGTCTATGCGAAGGCGATCCTTTTTTCTATGGATCGTTCATGTATCTGCATGCCCGTCTGTCAGAACGTTTTGTCTGCGAGGTCGTGCCAGGGGTGACCTCTGTCACCGCTTGCGCCGCGCGTGCCGCGATGCCGCTTGCTGCACGTAATGAACGGGTCACGATCCTGCCCGGCCCACTGCCCGAAGAAGAACTCCGCAGTCGGATCGAAGGTGCAGAGAGTGTCGTTATCATGAAGGTCGGGCGTCATCTTGAGAAGATCCGACAGGTCATCGACGCGCTTGGGCTGACACACGATGCCACCTACGTCGAACGAGCGACCTTGCCTGACGAAATCGTGCTGCCACTGTCAGAAGCACCCGAGACGGCACCTTATTTTTCAATGATCCTGCTAACAAAAGGGGCCGATCCTTGGCTTTAAAACCAGTTGTCCTCGCGCTGTCCCGATCCGGTGAGGCGACGGCCCATCGCGTGGCCGAAGTTCTAGGCGCGCAGGTGCATGGCCGCGCCGAGCGCGTTGATGTAGCCGCCGTATTTTTCGACAACGCGCTGGATCACGTACGCGATCTGTTCGCGGCGCGTGTACCCGTAGTTGGCGTTTGTGCCTCTGGCATCCTGATCCGTGCTGTCGCGCCTTTACTGTCGGACAAAACGAAAGAGCCACCAATCGTTTCGGTTTCTGATGATGGCGCGGTTGTTGTGCCGCTTCTTGGCGGACATCGTGGGGCGAACAGGTTGGCGTCAGACATCGCGAACGCACTTGATTCGGTTGCTGCCGTCACCACAGCCGGCGATGTGGCACTTGGGGTTTCGCTCGATGAACCGCCGGCGGGTTATCGTTTGGCCAATCCAGAGGACGCCAAGCCGGTCATGGCCGCACTGCTGGGCGGTGCAGGCGCGAAAATCACGGACGAAACGCTGCCCGGGTTGATCCTCACGGCCGGTGACGGTGTTGAAATCTGCGTCACTGAAGCCCCCATATCAGGTGGGCCCACCAGAATGGTCTATCACCCCCAACGCTACGTTCTTGGCCTTGGCTGTGCACGGAACGCAAATGCCGAGGATGTTTGGCGGTTGCTTTCAGAAACGCTGCACGAGGCTGGGCTTGCCCCGGGCGCATTGGCTGCTGTTGCAACCATTGATCTAAAGGCGGACGAACCGGCTATCATCGCGGCGGCGGCACGACTGGGCGTTCCATTGCGTGTCTTCACGGCCAACGAACTAGAATCCGAAGCTGGAAGGCTGGAAAACCCGTCGGAAGTTGTCTTCGCCGAAGTCGGCTGTCACGGCGTTTCAGAGGGTGCTGCGTTGGCCACGGCAGGGCCGGACGCGACCTTGTCAATTCCAAAGCGCAAATCCGCAACGGCGACCTGTGCTGTCGCACGCGCGCCGAAACCGATACTGGCTCTGCCGGGCCGGTCGCGTGGAAAGCTTTCGGTCGTGGGAATTGGTCCGGGGCAGGCCAGTTGGCGCACGCCAGAAGTCTCGCGTCTTGTGGCCGAGGCAGATGAGCTTGTGGGCTACGGGCTTTACATCGATCTGCTTGGACCTCTGGCGATCGGCAAGGATCGGTCCGATTTTCCGTTGGGCGGCGAAGAGGATCGCTGTCGCTACGCCTTGGAACAAGCGGGCAAAGGGCGAAATGTCGCCTTGGTCTGTTCAGGTGATGCGGGAATCTACGCGATGGGCGCGCTCGTTTTCGAACTGCTCGATCGCGGACCGGATGCGCTGGGCGTTTCTGATGCCGCACGCCGCGTTGAAGTTGTCTGCTCTCCCGGTGTCAGTGCACTGCAGGGGGCGGCAGCACGCGCTGGTGCGCCACTGGGTCATGACTTCTGCGCAATATCGCTGAGCGATCTGCTGACACCCCGTGAAGATATCGTAAAGCGGCTGAAAGCGGCGGCAGAGGGTGACTTTGTCATCGCCTTTTATAATCCCGTTTCGAAACGGCGTCGTACACTGTTGGCCGAAGCGCGCGACATCCTGCTGCAACACCGCCCCGGTGATACGCCGGTCATGCTGGCTTCTTCCCTTGGTCGTCCCGAAGAAGACGTACGGTATCGCCGCCTTGATGCGTTGGAGGTCGACGACGTGGATATGTTGACGGTCGTGCTCGTCGGATCATCGCAAAGCCGGCTTGCGCAGTTGGGCGAAGGGCCACGCATGTTCACACCGCGCGGCTATGCCCGCAAGATCGATGGGGATTTGTCAGATGGTTGAAGGCATGGACCGCCAGAGGCGAGCGAAATCAAGTGGTGTGAGGACTGCGGCATGACTGTTTACTTTATTGGGGCCGGCCCGGGCGATCCGGAGCTGTTGACACTGAAAGCGGCGCGGATCATCGGCGAATGTCCGGTTTGCCTTTATGCCGGATCGCTGGTGCCAGAGGCAGTCGTGGAGTGTGCCCCGAATGACGCCCGAGTTCTGGACACCGCCAGCATGACACTTGACGAAACGCATGCTGAAATCTTTTCCGCACACAAACGGGGTCAGGATGTGGCGCGTGTGCATTCAGGTGATCCATCGCTTTATGGTGCGATCGCGGAACAGATCCGACGGTTGAAAGGCGATGGCATCGACTATCAGATCGTGCCGGGCGTTCCGGCATATGCAGCCGCAGCGGCGGCTTTGGGCACAGAGCTGACAGTGCCCGAAGTGGCGCAATCAATCATCCTGACACGAATGTCGATGAAGTCGACAGGAATGCCGGCAGGGGAAACACTGGAGAACTTCGCCCGCACCGGTGCGACGCTCGCCATCCACCTTGGAATCCGTGCATTGCGCGAAATCGAGCGTCAGCTTGTGCCTCATTATGGTGAGGATTGCCCATGCGTCGTGGTCTACCGTGTTGGCTGGCCTGACCAGATGATCCTGCGCGGTACACTCAGTGACATCCGCGAAAAGGTGCGGGCCGCGAAAATCACGCGCACCGCGCTGATCATGGTTGGCCCTGCCTTTGCCGATTCGTGCGGTTTTCCGGATTCCGCGCTCTATGATGCTGCTAAGCCGCACGTATTGCGCCCAAAGGTGAGGCCGCAAACCGCCTAAGTTATTATGGTAATTGTGCAAAATGCCGCGATGCGGCGAAATTTGTTACTTGTTTTTTACTTTGATGAGATCACCTTGGGGCATGTTGAGGAGTCTTGTCATGTCCAGTTTTTTACCAGAAGAGGTGCGCAAAGGGCTCGAAGCCGCCCGCAAGGCATCGCTTCGCCGTAACGATCGTTTGTGTATCCACGACGGAGAGGATGTCTACCGTATCCGCCGGTTCTGGGCAGATGGTCTATCAATCGACATCAAACACGGTGACAAATTGCGCGGCCGTGTCGAGATTTACGACGGTGCCCGACACGTCTATCAGTGTCTGATCGAAAACGGCCGAACAGAAGATGACGAATGTGTCTTTGATTTCAAATGGCTGCATCCGGTCGCAGAACAACCCGCGGCCGATTTCGTCCGTCCCGACGCGTTGCCAGCCGGACTGATCGGCAAAGCCTACTAAAGATTGGCGAAGGCAGAGCGTAGACGGGACACCGCTTCTTCTATGTGTGATCTGGGCGTGCCGATATTCAACCGCACGCAAGTTTCATCACGCGCCCCAAAGATATGGCCCGGGCTGACTGCGATGCGTGCGTCATTCTGCACCCGATCCATGATCTCTTTGGATGTCAGTCCGGTTTTGGCAAAATCAATCCATGCCAGAAATGTCCCCTGCATCGGCATCACTGTGATACCGGGCAGGTCGTTCAAACCGTCGCTCAGGACTTTTGCGTTCTCGGCCAGTACTTTTTGCAAAGCATCCACCCACGCTGCCCCTTGTGGAGAATAGGCGGCAATCGTCATTTCAAGCCCGACGCGGTTCGGCTGAATATCCAGTGCGCGGTGCAGACTTGCAAATCGGGTCCGTAAGGTTTCATCGGGAATTATCGCGTAACCGGTCCGCAGTCCTGCGATATCGAATGTTTTTGACGCCGCTGAAAGAACGATCAGGCGTGGGAGGGCGTCAGGCGCGGCCAAAGCCGTTGGAACTTGCGTTTGGCCGGGGAAGGCGAGGTCCATGTGGATTTCATCTGAGACCAGAAGCAGATCGTGCTTTTCACAAAAGGTTGCCATTGCACGCAGTTCCGCGACGTTCCACACACGGCCAGCGGGGTTATGCGGACTAGAGATCAGCATGATCTTTTCAGAGCCGGTCATGCGCCCGTCCAACGCATCAAGATCAAGTCGGAATAGCCCTTCTTCGTCAATCAACAGTGGCGATTCGACAACCGTGCGCCCGTTGCGTTGCACTTTTGCCATAAACTCATTGTAGACAGGCGTGAAGATTACGATCCCATCGCCCGGTTCCGTCATTGCCTGCAGGGTCAGGCCAATTGCATTTCCGATGCCATGCGTTGCAATCACGTGCTCGGGCTTCGGGGACCATCCAAAGCGGGTCTTGTACCACCAGCATACAGCATTCTGAAACGTATCGAGCCCGGTAAAGTAGCCATACTCACCGGTTTCGGACAGCTTGATAATCGCTTCCTGCAAGACTGGTGCAGGTGGAAAGTCCATCTGCGCCAGCCACATCGGCAATGTGCCCTCGCGCGGTTCTTGACCCATAATGGCGGCGCAGTTCCCCCATTTCGTGGAGCGACTTGGGTCCGGCTTGACGCTTGAGAAATTGAAAGTCATGTAGCGATCCTAGCTGTTTGTTCCTTCCAAGCTACGGGGCAAAACCGCGAAGGCAAGCCCTATTGAACATGAAGCGGAAACAGTTCTTAGACTGTCATGTTCAGCGTCGCAGCAAGTTTCAGTGCATGAATTGTGGAAGGCACAGAACCCCCGTTTTCAACTGTCTTGATCGTCTTTCAGCTGACACGCACTGCTTCGGCCAATGCAGCTTGGGTCAGTCCGGCGGATCGGCGGTGATCTTTCAATCGGTTGTGAAGTATCGTTCAGGGCGCCCCTGAAAATATGGCTAGCACAGAAAGGATGCCTGACCGGTTGCCACAGGACTCCCCATGAGAAAAATGGCCAAAGCCGCAACTGCCCGATCAGTCAACATCAGGACCAGCAGTGCGATAAAAAATCATCCTGACCCAGAACCTGGCTTTCCACGATTTGCGAACTGTCATTGGTCGTCCCATGCAGAGCCAAACTTTCTCCGAACCGCATCAAAGCCATGATCGAAAATGCGGCATCCGTCATAGTTCGTTACCTGTATGTTGCTTGGCGGACTCCAAGTGTAACCTGCAGGTTACGGATTGGTTTGGTTGCTCTTTGCGGTTTGCCGACTTAAATGATGCGCATGATACGCAAGATACTAATCCATCCAGACCCGCGTCTGAAAAAAGCTGCTGACCCCATTAGCGCAGTGACCGATGATTTGCGCCGTACTGCGGATGATATGCTGGAAACGATGTATGATGCGCCCGGCATTGGGCTGGCCGCGCCGCAAATCGGTGTGATGTCACGGATGCTGGTGATGGACTGTGTGAAAGATGAAGACGAAACGCCGCGACCGATGGTTCTGATCAACCCCTCGGTCATCTGGGCTGGCGAAGAGCGTCGCGTCTACGAAGAAGGCTGCCTGTCGATCCCGGATCAATACGCCGAGGTGGAGCGACCGGCGGAGGTCAAGGTTGCTTGGACCGATCTGGACGGCAAAGAGCAGCAGGAAACATTCACTGGCCTGTGGGCGACTTGCGTTCAACACGAAATCGACCATCTCGATGGCAAACTGTTCATTGACTACCTGAAACCTTTGAAGCGCCAGCTGATCACGCGCAAGATGGTCAAGCTCAAGCGTGAACTCGCCCGATCGCTATGACGGTTTTGTCGATCCGGACGGTTCCGGATGACATCCTGCGTCAGGTTTGCAGTCCCGTGACCCGTTTTGACGCCAGTCTGAAAAGCTTTGCGGCGGATATGCTGGCAACGATGTATGACGCACCCGGGCGCGGACTTGCAGCACCGCAGGTTGGTGTTGCGCAACGCATATTTGTGATGGACCCGACGTGGAGGTCGGGAATCTACGCGCCAATGGTATTTGTAAACCCCGAAATCGTTTCTGTTTCGGATCGCATGTCGTCCATGAACGAAGGTTGCCTGTCGATCCCCGACCAGTTGACGAAAGTGAGCAGGCCGGACACGGTCACTGTGCGTTGGTTTGACGTCGACGGTTCAGAGAAAACGGAGTCATTCGATGGATTTGCAGCCGCTTGCGCGCAGCACGAAATCGACCATCTCAACGGAATTCTTTGTACGGACTATGTGACATGAGCCGACCCTTCGTGATGTGGCCGCACAAGGTCTTGCGTACGCCGGCGGCGGAGGTGACGGAAATCACCGATGAGATCCGCGCGATCTGGGAGGAAATGATCGACGCAATGGAAGCAATGCCGGGTGTCGGACTTGCCGCTGTGCAGCTTGGCATTCCGCTACGCCTTGCCGTCGTCGATGCCAGCACAAAGCGAGGACAAGCCGTCCGACTGGCAAATCCGTCAATTCTTCATGCGAGTGTAGAGCCGCGCGAGCATGAAGAAGCCTCACCTAACCTGCCGGGTGCGAGCGCCAAGATTATCCGCCCCCGCGCGGTGACTGTACGTTTTAGAAATGGTGAAGGCGTCTGGGACAGACGGGAGTTTGTCGGTCTATGGGCGACCTCCGTTCAGCATCAGATCGACCATTTAAACGGAAAGATGTACTTTGATCATCTTTCTCGGACCAAGCGCGCGATGCTGCTGAAAAAAGCACAAAAGCGCTAGGATAGGCCGCAATGAGATAGCGGACGGCCCAGACCCGTTCGACCAAATCATAGGAGCGCTACCATGCGTGTTGTCTTTATGGGAACTCCAGACTTCTCGGTGCCGATCCTGGATGCGCTAGTCGCAGCGGGCCACGATATCTGTGCGGTCTATTCTCAACCACCAAGGCCGGCTGGGCGCGGGAAGAAGGATCGTGCATCGCCAGTACAGGCGCGCGCCGAAGCGATGGGGCTCTCGGTTCGTCACCCTTCAACGTTAAGGTCACAAGACGCACAGGAGGCATTTGAAGAACTGAATGCGGATGTTGCGGTGGTCGTCGCCTACGGGCTGATTCTGCCACAATCCGTGCTCGATGCACCAACGCACGGATGCCTGAATATACATGCATCGCTTTTGCCGCGCTGGCGCGGGGCTGCCCCGATCCATCGGGCGATCATGGCAGGAGACGACACAGCTGGTGTCTGCATCATGCAGATGGACGCAGGTCTGGATACCGGCCCAGTCCTTCTAGACGAATCTGTCAAAATCGGTCCGGAAGACACGACTGGCGATTTACATGATCGCCTGTCTGGTCTGGGCGCACGGCTGATCCTAGAGGCCCTTGCCAAAATCGACGATCTGACGCCCCGCCCCCAATCTGCCGACGGCGTCACTTATGCCGATAAAATTGACAAGTCAGAGGCGCGCGTTGATTGGACGCGTCCTGCCGAAGAAGTTGATCGGCTGATCCGTGGCCTTTCGCCGTTTCCCGGTGCGTGGTGCATGGTTGGTGACGAGCGGATCAAACTATTGGGCAGCAGGTTGGCGAATGGTGACGGCAAAGCCGGTGACATCTTGCATGGATTTAGCATCGCCTGTGGCAAAGGAGCCATTGAAATCACCCGCGCGCAGCGTGCCGGGAAAAAGCCAATGTCCGCAGACGCGTTTCTCAAGGGACTCGACTTGGGTGACCGTCTGGTGTGACGGTTTATGGAATTGAGCGGAAGGGAATAGGATGCCCCACCGAAAAGTGCCGTTTCACCCGGTCGGAATCGATCATGTCGTGTTTCTTGTCGATGACATGGAAAGGGCGCTCGCGTTCTATTGTAACGTCCTTGGTTGTGCCCACGGATATTCGTTTCCTGCGTTGGGAATGGAACAGGTGTGGGCCGGGGCGGCACTGATTGTGCTTTGGGACGTGACCCACCCCGGTGCCGATAACGCTGAAAAGCGGGGTGGCGCGAATGTTGATCACGTTTGCATCGCCTGCTCACCGATTGATCCAGAGGAGATGTATGCACATCTCGAAAAACATGGTGTGAGCGTCGAACGGGACGCATTTCACGGCGGAGCGCGCGGCGAGGGCCGCTCTTACTACATCCGCGATCCATTCGGAAATAAGCTCGAGATCAAGGGCCCTGCGGAATACGCGGACGGCACCTGACTGCGCTTGCAGACCGCGTATCGGCCCCATGACCCGCAGATATCAGTCTAGGTGGTGACCAATTAATAGGCAGCCCGCGTGATTGCGCACCTAAATTAAGCGGATCGGGCGGGGCGCGATCTCATTTTATGAAAACTCTGGCCAATTTCACGTTCGGGTCATCAATTACCGATGCTCGAAAGAGTCAGAGACGTCGCGCGAAGGCCAATCCTGGCAGATTTTCCCTTCACGCGACTACAACATCACTGTTGCGGGTCCTACCTAAGTGGTCGGCTTTCCGTTGAAAAGGGGCGTATGCGCTGCTTTCGCGATCCGCAGCGACAACAGGGGCCTAGACCTATGACATTGAAAACATCCGCATTCGCATTGACCGCCTTGTTGGGCAGTTCAGCAATGGCCGCCGCAGAATGCGCCGACCCGATCAAAGTAGGGGTCCTGCATTCCCTTTCCGGCACAATGGCGATTTCAGAAACGACACTGAAAGACACCATGTTGCTGCTGGTCGAAGAACAGAACGCGGCAGGCGGATTGCTCGGCTGTCAGATCGAAACAGTAGTCGTCGATCCCGCTTCTGACTGGCCGCTATTTGCTGAAAAGGCGCGCGAGCTTCTGACTGTTCATGACGTCGATGTCATCTTTGGCAACTGGACGTCGGTCAGCCGTAAATCCGTTCTTCCCGTGATCGAAGAACTGAATGGCCTGCTGTTTTATCCCGTCCAGTACGAAGGCGAGGAAAGCTCCCGTAACGTGTTCTATACCGGTGCCGCGCCAAACCAGCAGGCGATTCCAGCCACTGATTATTTCCTCGAGGAACTTGGCGTTGAAAAATTCGCGCTTCTCGGGACAGACTATGTTTATCCCCGCACCACGAACAACATCTTGCAAAGCTATCTTCAGGCCAACGGCATTCCTGAAGAGGATATCTTCGTTAATTACACGCCATTTGGCCATTCCGACTGGGCAACCATTGTCGCGGACGTCGTTGCGCTTGGTGCGGACGGCAAGCAAGTCGGCGTGATTTCCACAATCAACGGTGACGCCAACATCGGCTTTTACAAAGAACTTGCCGCTGCAGGTATCTCGGCCGATGATATCCCGGTCGTCGCATTCTCTGTCGGAGAGGAAGAACTGTCAGGTCTCGATACGTCCGATCTTGTCGGCCATCTTGCAGCTTGGAACTACTTCCAGTCCGCTGAATCAGAAGCAAATGAAGCTTGGGTTGCCAAATGGCAGGCCAAGATGGGTGACGATCGCGTTACCAATGATCCGATGGAAGCGCATTACATCGGTTTCAACATGTGGGTGAACGCGGTGACTGACGCCGGAACGACAGATGTGGATGCGGTGCGTGCAGCCATGTACGGGCAAGAGTTCCCCAATTTGACAGGTGGCACAGCCGTCATGTTGCCGAACCATCACCTTGCCAAGCCAGTGTTGATCGGTGAGATCACGGCGGACGGCCAGTTCGACATCATCAGCCAGACCAGCGAAGTCCCGGGCGACGCGTGGACAGATTATCTGCCAGAGTCGGCAGTTCTCACCTCTGATTGGCAGGCGCTGGAGTGCGGCATGTATAACACGGAAACCGAAACCTGCGTTCAGTTGACGTCTAACTACTAAGACAAACACGGCGCGGATCGCATTTAGACTGTGGTCCGCGCCAGTTTTGCTGACAGATCGGCACCAATTCCCATGATCAGACTGGTTTTGCTGGCCATTTCGCTGTGGCTTATGGTTCCGCAAGTTCTGCAGGCGCAGACGTTGCAGGACATCCTTCAAACTCACCAAGACGAAGTGCTTAAACCGGGTCGCCGGTCGGTCAGTGCGGTAATCGACGACCTTGTCGCCAGCGCGCTGCCACAAGCCGTGCCGTTTCTGGAAGCATGGCGCGACCGCAAAATTGTCCAGCGCAACAGCGACATGCTGTTCTATCGCGCAGATGAAACGCAGGGCGGAATTACGCTATTTGACTTGGATACAGGTGAGGCGATTGATGTCGTGATTGCGGCTGAACTAAACGAATCCCGACCCAACGGGGGTGTGCGCCGCGTGATCGGCGATACTCTGGTTCAATTTCAGTTGTCCGACACGGATATCACCCGCAGGCAAGCAGCTGTCGATGCCATCGCGCGCAGCATGGATGCGAGCCAGCTGGCCCCATTAAGACAGTCGATAGAAGATGAACCGGATCCTGTCCTGAAGGCAACGAAGACCCGTCTTGCCGGGATGCTTGGTGCGATGTTTGGCGACACGACGCATGATCGTATCGCCGCGATCGACTTGCTGTCTGATGACTTGTCCGTTGATGTTCGTGCCGTTTTAAACACGATCCTTGCGACAACGCCGAAGGTCGCCGTATCGGTTCCTCAAGATGCAAATGTCGCGCGAGTGCTGGTAGTCGGAGAAGACATATCGGCATCAGACGCTTATTCACAGCTTGTCGCTGCCGAACTCGCGCCGCCACTGATTTCATCGTCGCAGGTGCGCGATACGCTCATCGCCAATATTGCAGATGGGATGGTTGGCGGATTCCCGGTCGTTAGCCTTGACACCGAAGATGCAAGGTTTGCGGCCTATGACGCGCTGGTGGCAGACAACAAGGCAGAACCAAGGGTCAGCGATAGCGCGCAAGCCGCGATCGTTGCCTCACATACGTTCTACCTTGAATACGAAGATCAGGATTCTGCTGTTACCAATGCGGCGCGCCTTGCACTCTCGTCTATCGAAACTGATGTCGCAATCAACCAAGGGGTTGATCTTGGACTAGACGCGCTGTCGCTCGCGTCGATCTATTTTTTGGCGGCGATCGGTCTTGCGATCACCTTTGGTGTGATGGGCGTCATCAACATGGCGCATGGCGAATTCATCATGATGGGTGCGTACACGGGGTTTGTGGTTCAGCAGTTCGTGCCTGATTACACCCTGTCGATAATCGTTGCGCTGCCGCTCGCCTTCGCCATTACGTTCGGCGCAGGGGTTGCAATGGAACGGTCGGTCATCCGGTTTTTGTATCATCGACCTTTGGAAACTCTTCTTGCAACTTTCGGGATTTCGATCGCACTCCAGCAGCTCGCCAAGAATATCTTCGGCACACAGGCGCGGCCGCTCACATCGCCAGAGTGGCTCGACGGTGCACTTGTTATCAATGACGTGATTGCGATCAGCTACATCCGTATTGCGATCTTTGTCCTTGCTCTGATGTTTCTGGCTTTGATCCTGTTTGTCTTGAAGCGCACGCGGTTGGGGCTCGAAGTGCGGGCGGTGACGCAGAATCCCGGCATGGCGGCGTCAATGGGGATTAATCCGGACCGGATCAACATGCTGACGTTCGGGCTCGGATCGGGGATTGCCGGAATTGCGGGTGTTGCCATCGGGCTTTATGCGAAAGTGACCTCTGAAATGGGAGCGGACTATATCGTTCAAAGCTTCATGACGGTGGTCGTGGGAGGTGTCGGAAATGTTTGGGGCACGCTGGCGGGCGCATCTTTGATCGGGTTCCTTCAGAAGGGGATCGAATGGCTGAACCCGTCAAACACGCTCGCGGCACAGACCTACATGATCCTGTTCATCATCCTTTTTATACAGTTCCGCCCAAAGGGTATTGTTGCCCTCAAGGGCCGCGCGGCGGCGGATTAGACCATGCAAAGATCGTTCCTTGCGCAAAACCCGTCCGTGATGTGGTTCATTGCCTTGCTGGCCCTTTTTACATTGACCGTGACACTGTTGTCAGAAGTCACGGGAATTGGCTGGATTTCGACGTCTTTCGTAAAGACGCTGGGCAAAACCTTGTGCCTATGCCTGATCGCCATCGCGATGGACGTTGTCTGGGGCTATTGCGGGATCCTGTCCCTCGGCCATTTCGCTTTCTTCGGGATTGGCGGCTATGCCATTGGCATGTGGCTGATGTATGCGCGCACCGAAGGGATCGTGCTGGAAAGCCTTGCCAACCAGCCGCTTCCCGCGACAGCACAAGAAATCAGCGATGCAATCGGGAATCAGATATTCGGGGTCGTTGGCAGTTCGGAATTCCCCCTGATCTGGGCCTTTGCGGATAGTTTGGCGCTTCAACTTCTGATGGTCATGCTTGTTCCCGGTCTGCTTGCCTTGGTGTTCGGTTGGCTGGCATTTCGCAGCCGGGTCACAGGCGTCTATCTGTCGATCTTGACACAGGCGATGACGCTCGCTCTCTCACTTTACCTGTTTCAGAACGATAGCGGATTGCGCGGCAACAACGGCCTGTCGGGGCTACAGAATATCCCCGGCTACGAACAAGTGCCGCAAGCGACTATCTCCATTATTTTCTTCCTGACGTCGGCGACGGCCCTGGGTTTGGGGTATTTTTTCTTTGCGTGGATTGTATCCGGGAAGATGGGCAGCGTTGTGCGGGGCATCAGGGACAACGAGGCGCGGGTCCGGTTTCTTGGCTATCATGTCGAAAGCTATAAGCTGTTCGTCTTCACGACGACTGCCGTGATCGCGGGTATCGCCGGTGCGCTTTATTATCCACAAGCGGGTATCGTGAATCCGGGTGAGATCGCTCCGATTGCGTCGATCTATCTGGCGGTTTGGGTCGCAATCGGCGGCCGAGGTCGCCTTTATGGTGCGGTGATCGGCGCGGCGTTCGTTTCGCTTCTGTCAAGCTGGTTCACAGGTGGCGGGGCACCGGATGTGAACCTTGGTTTCTATGTCGTTCAGTGGACAGACTGGTGGCTTGTGCTTCTGGGGCTGTCCTTTGTCGCTGTAACGCTGCTGTTTCCCAAGGGAATCGGAGGGCTTTTCGACATGTTTGTGAGAAAACAATCATGAGTATGTTGCTGGAAGTTTCAGGCGTGTCAGTCAGCTTTGACGGATTTCGCGCAATCAACAACCTGTCGATCAATTTCGCCAAGACAGAGTTGCGGGCCATCATTGGACCAAATGGTGCTGGCAAGACCACCTTCATGGATATCGTGACGGGAAAAACCAAACCGGATACTGGGCAGGTCATCTGGGGCGACAGGAACATCTCTCTGCTTGGTATGTCTGAAAGCCAGATCGCGAAAGAAGGGATCGGGCGCAAGTTTCAAAAACCTACCGTTTTCGAAGCTCAGACTGTTCGGCAAAACCTCGCAATGGCACTGAATACGCCGCGCGGACCGTTTGCAGTTTTGATGCACCGAAAGACACGCCGCAATGCAGAGCGGATCGAAGCGGTCGCTGAACAGATCGGCCTGACCGACAGTCTGACGCGTGTTGCGGGTGAATTAAGCCATGGCCAGAAGCAGTGGCTTGAGATTGGCATGCTCCTTGCGCAGGAACCACGCCTGATGCTGGTTGATGAACCGGCGGCAGGGATGACACCCGAAGAACGCGAGAAAACGACGACCATCCTTAGGGAAGCAGCGCGGACAAGGGCGGTCGTGGTTGTCGAACATGACATGGAATTTGTGCGCCGGCTCGATTGTAAGGTCACGGTGCTGCACGAAGGTTCGGTGCTTGCGGAAGGCAGCCTCGACCATGTGACGTCCAATCAGACAGTCATCGACGTTTACCTGGGGCGCGCCCATGCTTGAGGTCAGCAATATCGATTTGAAGTATGGGCAAAGCCAGATTCTGTTCGACATCTCGATTGATGCGGAAATTGCCCAGATCACCGCACTGATGGGCAATAACGGTGTCGGAAAAACCAGCCTTTTGAAGGCGGTTTCGGGTCGTCACCCGATTACGGGTGGTCAAGTCAAAATACAGGATAAGGTGATCCATCTGTCGTCTGCCTACAACGCCGCGCGCGCGGGAATTGCCTATGTGCCGCAAGGGCGCGAGATATTTCCGATGATGACAGTGCGCGAGAATCTTGAAACCGGTTTTGCCTGCCTGCCGAAATCAGATCACGACATCCCAACTTTCGTGTTCGAGCTTTTTCCAGTGCTTCGCGAAATGCAAACCAGGCGCGGCGGCGACCTTTCAGGGGGGCAGCAACAACAGCTTGCCATCGCGCGGGCACTGATCACCCGACCTAAGGTTCTGCTTTTGGATGAACCGACCGAAGGCATTCAGCCCAACGTCATCCAGCAGATCGGTGAAGCCTTGGAAACTCTGCGCGATCAGGGAGATATGGCTATTGTCTTGGTCGAACAGAACGCCGATTTCGCTTACCGGATTTCGGATCGGCTCGTCGTTCTTGAACAGGGAAAAGTCAAACGGCGCGCAGCCAAGGCGGACTATCCCTTCGATAGCTTATTGGCGGACCTCGCGTTGTAAGACTTGCAGCGCAAAAAGCGCTTCGTGCTAGCGGATCGGGTCCAGCCGTGCATCTTCCAGCGTACAGTCGCGCACAACATCCGCGCCACAGTCTCGAAGTTCCAGATCGCGCGTCAGGCAGATGCGCGCTTCTTGAATGAACCTGTCCTTGCAGGTGATTGTGATCTGATTGGGCGAAAGCAAGGGATTAGCTTCAAGAAATGCCTCCTCTACGACTGCGGCAGGCAGCGTCACAGGGTCTTTCAATTGCCGAAAGACTTCCGGGCGGGAAATGGTTTCATAGGCAAGGCGGGACAAAGCGAAGTAGTCTACGGAATCAAGGCCTGTGCAGACTCCGTGCTTGCGCCATTGATGCCATGCCAGACCGGACGTTCCCATGATATCGGCCATAGCACCCGTTTGCGATCGGGACGGCGCGCGAAAGGCTGTCTTGCAGTATTCCGGATAACCCCTTTCGTACTGTGGCCAAAGACCGTGCAGTATCCAGCCGTGGTCTTCACCCTTGTCGCATTGCGGCGATTGGCGTGCATCCCCCTCGATGGCGCACCAAGATGGCGACCATGACAACGACAGAACGTAATAGTCAAAGCGGCCTGCGGTATCCTGCGCAAATGCAGGGGACGCCAGACACAGAGCCAGAAACAAGCGGAGCATTTTCGATCTTTCCTAATCCGGTTTGGGCGACTATATACGCCCCAAGTTCCCCGACAATGCGAACCCGGCCGAAAGCGGTCTGCCCCCTCAAGGGCGCGGGAAAGGCTTGTCGTTTGATAAGGAGATAGGACATGTCCGACAAACCGATTATGGCCAAAGCAACTGCCGTCTGGCTGTGCGACAACACTACACTGACCTTCAAGCAAATCGCTGATTTCTGCGGTTTTCACGAACTTGAAGTGCAGGGCATTGCTGACGGTGACGTAGCAACTGGCGTGAAAGGCTTTGATCCCATTGCGAACAATCAATTGACGCAGGAAGAAATCGACAAGGCTGAAAAAGACCCTGCGTATAAGCTGAAGCTCAAGTTCAACAAGGCCGCCGTCGGCGAGGAAAAGCGCCGTGGTCCACGCTATACACCCCTGTCCAAGCGGCAGGATCGCCCAGCTTCGATTTACTGGCTGGTGAAGTTTCACCCTGAGTTGTCCGATGGCCAGATTTCCAAACTTGTTGGCACGACCAAGCCGACAATTCAGGCGATCCGTGAACGGACCCACTGGAACATCAACAACCTTGAACCGATCGATCCTGTGGCCCTTGGTCTTTGTAAACAGTCAGAGCTGGACCTAGCAGTGCAAAAGGCCAACGCCAAGAAGGCGAAGGAAGGCACCGTCATGTCCGATGACGAACGCCGCAAGCTTGTCAGCACCGAACAATCCCTTGGCATGGACCCAGAGCCAAAGATGCCAACCGCGATTGCCGGACTGGAAACATTCAGCCTCGCTGATCCCCGCGAAGATGAGGACGAGGAAGAGGAGGACAAGCGCGACGTGTCCGATGCGGACAGCTTCTTTAACCTGCCGGAAGGTGGGGATGATGACGAAGGTGACGACGACAAGTAAGGTCATCGCACGCGCGACATGGAACCCCGTCTTGGTGAGAACCAAAGCGGGGTTTTTTTCTTTTCAAGTATCAGGAATACGCCAAGCACGTTGGCGATCAGCGCGTTGCTTGACAGGATCGACCAAGACAGCCGGAGCTTATGTTACGTGCAAATGAGGTGCGGCAATGATGGTCGATGTTCAACTCAGAAACCCAAGCCGCAGTCGGTTTGACCGGCGGTCACGCAATCATTGCTGATCGGCCTGAAGGCAAGGCGTTGCGCTTGCAGAGGTTTCGGTGCGCGTTTCGCTGGGATTGGAGGGTGCGCCGCTTGTAACAACGTCCGCGTATATGTCGGTCAGATGCCTCGTCATGGATGGGTCCGATCCGCACCCATCATGGAAAAGGCAAGTTCCATGATCAGTAATTCATTGGACCGCGGCATCCCTGTAAGTGTGTCTATCTCGACCTGACCCGTCGATAAGCCAGTTCAGAGCGCCTTTCGCGCATTCAGTGCTGCGGTAATCGTCCCGTCATCCAGATAATCCAACTCGCCACCGACAGGCACGCCCTGTGCCAGTGACGTGACTTTCACGCCAGGAAGTTGATCCGCAATATAGTGCGCGGTGGTCTGACCATCGATCGTGGCTCCAAGAGCGAGGATCACTTCGCTGATGTCTTCCACCTTGATCCGGTCAAGAAGTTTGGGAATGCGCAGTTCGTCTGGTCCGATTGCATCCAGGGCGGACAGCGTACCACCCAGCACGTGATAGCGGCCTTTGAAAACCTGACTGCGTTCCATCGCCCATAGATCGGCCACATCTTCGACGACGCAAATTTCCCCCGTCGCCCGTTTCGGACTTTCGCAAATGTCGCAAATATCTTTTGTTCCGATATTCCCGCAGTTCAGACATTCGCGTGCTGTCGTGCCGACGCGGTGCATCGCTTCGGCCAACGGCAGCAGAACCAGACCGCGTTTCTTGATCATATGAAGCACAGCGCGACGTGCCGACCTCGGGCCAAGCCCGGGCAGCTTGGCCATCAGCGCAATCAGATTATCGAGATCATCGGTGTCGTTTGACATACAGGTTTAGAACGGCAATTTCATGCCTGGTGGCAGTCCAAGTCCTTCGGTCATTTTGGACATCTCTTCTTGGGCTTTCTCGCTGGCCTTGGACTGCGCGTCTTTGATGGCGGCAAGGATCAGATCTTCGACGACTTCCTTGTCATCGCCGTTGAAAATTGACGGGTCGATGTCGAGACTTTTCAACTCGCCCTTGGCCGTTGCTGTCGCCTTGACCAGACCGGCCCCGCTTTCACCAGTCACCATGACGTTTTCCAGGTCTTCCTGCATCTGGGCCATCTTACCCTGCATTTCCTGAGCCTGCTTCATCATCTTGGCCATATCGCCAAGCCCGCCTAATCCTTTGAGCATTCGTTTCTCCTGTTCATTTCCTGCAGAGATATGGGGTCATACCTGTCGGTGCAATGTCTAGTCGTCGTCGAAGGGATCCCATTCATCTTCGACTTCGGGCAGGGCGTCTTGTTGCGCTTCCTGCTGTTTTTCCGCTTCGGTTTCGATGCGGGTTATTTTCGCCTTCGGGAACGTCGCCAGCACCGCCTGAACCAATGGGTGTGCTTGCGCCTCTTGCCGCAGCGCGTTTTCGGCGGCATCACGAACTTCCGCGATTGTCGGGGCACCGCCTTCGTTGACCACAGTAATGGCCCAGCGATTACCGGTCCAAGATTGAAGCCGCGATCCAAACCGGCCGATCAGGTCGGATGCGGCGCTTTCTGTTGGATTGACCTCGATCCGCCCGGGGCGATAGCTGACCAGCCGTAGTCCTGTCTCGACCTCGACAAGCAATTTCACATCGCGGTGCGTTCGGATCAGTTCCACGACGTCTTCAAAGCGCGCGTAATGCTGAAGTGCCTCTTCAGCCAATGCCGGTGCGGCTTGTGCTGACGCGCTTGGGCCGCCTTGTGGTGCCGGTGCACTGTGCGCAGGTTCGGCCGCCGTTGTCGTTCCAGTCGGGGCCGGGCGCATCCCGCCACCTGATGGTCCGCCAGATGGTGGCGGCGTCGCATCCTGCAGCTTCTTGACGAGCTCTTCGGGTGTCGGAAGATCGGCGACATGGGTCAACCGGATAACGGCCATTTCCGCCGCCATCATCGCGTTGGGGGCCATCGCCACCTCTTCGAGCGCCTTCAGCAGCATCTGCCACATGCGCGACATGACCCTCATGGGCATAGCTTCTGCCATAGCGAGGCCTCGCGTCCGCTCGTCCGGCCCAACTGTCGGGTCTTCAGCGGCGTCTGGTGTGATCTTGATGACGCTGACCCAGTGCGTCACTTCGGCTAGATCGCGCAAAATCGCCAGCGGGTCTGCACCATCCGCATATTGCGCTGACAGTTCAGTCAGTGCCTCGGATGCTTCACCGCGCAGGATCATGTCGAAAAGGTCCAGCACACGTCCCCGATCCGCCAGCCCCAACATGGCACGCACCTGATCGGCGGTAGTTTCGCCCGCACCGTGGCTGATTGCCTGATCCAAAAGGGATTGCGCGTCACGGGCAGAACCTTCGGCGGCGCGTGTGATCAATGCAAGCGCGTCGTCAGTAATTTCCGCGTTTTCCGCATCTGCAGTCTTGCGCAACAGGTTGATCATCACTTCCGGCTCGATACGGCGCAGATCGAAGCGCTGGCAGCGGGACAGGACTGTCACCGGCACTTGGCGGATTTCCGTCGTGGCAAATATGAATTTCACGTGTGCCGGCGGTTCTTCAAGCGTCTTCAAAAGCGCGTTGAACGCGTTCTTGGAGAGCATGTGAACTTCGTCGATGATGTAGATTTTGTAGCGCGCAGACGCGGCGCGGTAATGTACGCTGTCGATGATTTCGCGAATGTCGCCGACGCCGGTGCGTGATGCCGCGTCCATTTCCATCACATCAACATGGCGACCTTCCATAATCGCCACGCAGTGTTCGCATTCACCGCAAGGATCTGTTGTCGGTCCCCCGTTTCCGTCAGGGCCAATGCAATTCATGCCTTTGGCGATGATCCGTGCTGTCGTGGTTTTGCCCGTGCCACGGATACCCGTCATAATGAAGGCCTGCGCAATCCGGTCTGCCTTGAACGCATTTTTTAGCGTCCTGACCATGGCGTCCTGGCCCACCAGATCGGCAAACGTCTCTGGCCGGTATTTGCGGGCGAGAACTTGATAGGCAGGTTGGTCGGACATGAGAGCCTTGGGCGCAGATTCGGAACCTGACAGAGACTAGGGAGACAGCGACCGAAGGTCTACCGTAGACCGGGTAGGGCAGCAGATTTCAGATCGTTCCAGAGCAGCGACTTTCGATTTGGATCGTGCTAGCTACGCAAGACGTCAAAGGGCAGCAGGCTGTGGCAGAAGATTTTCAAATTTGTGAACTTGAAGTTGGCGGGGGTACGCTCGCGCTTTGTCCTTTGCCCGTCGGTCGGATGGCAGACGTGTCGGCATGGCGTCCGGACCTCGTTCTTTCACTGGTCGAACCCCATGAAATGCCCGCAAATCTTTTGAGCGGCCATGCGGTGCGCCAATTTCCAATTCCTGATTTCGGCATCCCATCCGGTGATGGCTGGAATGCAATCGAGTCAGAGTGTTTGGCTGTTCTGAATGGGCGCGGCCGCGTGCTTGCGCATTGCAAAGGAGGTTGTGGCCGGTCAGGGATGGCTGTTTTGCGGATCATGCTGGCTGCGGGGGAGGCAGATGCACTCGCACGCTTGCGTGCGGTGCGGCCCTGTGCCGTCGAAACGCAAGAACAACTCCGCTGGGCTCAAGGCGGGGGCGGGTCACTGTAATTCTCGCGCACTTGGCTCTACGGCGCTGGCGTGCTCAAGCCGTTCGGCAATCTTGCAACCACCGGCAAGGACACGGCAATCGATCTGGGCTTAGCGTTGTCTGAAGGTGAATATTTGCGCCAACCTTCCGTTTAGCAGCTAGGCGGACCAGCTTCTGTTCAACGGAAACGGGTCAGGCACGCCACAGGTTTCGCAACTGGGCTTTTAGGAGACGGAGGACGACCAGTGGAACGAACGCTTCAGGTCTTTGCGCTGCTCGCCATGGAAACATTGGGATGACTTGCCAAACTGCAGTGATCGACCCGCTAGCGTTTCTTCTTCGTCATCGCGGATTTTACCATCTTCCCGAACTTCTTTTGTCGATCGCGGGCTTGGGCGATGGTCTCGGTTGCGTGCGCATCTTCGCGCTTTAGCTTCTTGTAACGGTGGAGCCGGTCAGCCGTAATTTCCCCGGCTTCCAATGCGGCAAGCACAGCGCATCCGGGTTCGCTTTCATGGGCGCAATCGCGGAACTTGCACTGATCCGTCAGTTCGCTGATTTCAGGGAATGTTGCGTCGATACCGGCTGATACCTCTGCCACGCCAAGACCACGCATGCCCGGTGTGTCAATCAACCACCCACCACTTGGTATGCGGTGCAGTGACCGCCCTGTTGTAGTGTGTCGCCCACGCGCATCGTCTTCACGGATTGCCTGCGTGGCCGCGGCACCACCGGTCAGCGCATTTGCGATGGTGGTTTTTCCCACACCCGACGACCCCGCAAGGGCAACAGTCTGACCCTTGCCACACCAATGCGCGAGGGTTTCTGTGACGTCATCTGCTTTTGCATTCAAGGCAATTACTTCCAACTCACGCCCCAGCGTGCGGGCTTGATCGACAAAGCTGTCGGGGTCTTCGGCCTGATCGGCCTTGGTCAGCAGTATAACGGGAGTGACGTCAGCATCATGTGCCAGTGCCAGATAGCGTTCGAGACGCGCAACATTGAAATCGGCGTTGCAGGACGTGGTAATGAAGAGCGTATCAAGGTTTGCCGCGATCAACTGGCGATCCGTGGTGTGGTATTCTGTACCGCGCTGTAACGATGTCTGGCGGGCCAACCGGCGTAGAACCCGATGTTCGCTTGGGTGGGCAAGCACCCAGTCACCGACAGCGACATCGCCTGTCGACATGCCTTGTGGCAAGACAAGATCGCGCGTTCCAGAAGGTGAAAGCGTTGCAACAGCCGAGCGGTGTACGGCGGTGATCCGCGCGGGTTCGGTGCTTTCAAGCTCGTCCAGTTCAAGCTGGGAGTTGAAGAAATTCGACCAGCCGAGGTCGGAAAGTGTGAGTTCAGTCAATGGAATGTCCTCAAGACAGAAAAGACGTCGGACGGCGCAATTTGCGTCGCCGGTACGGTCTGTCGAGGAAACGGAAAATGCTCAGCGCGCCCCGACGTGGAGGAAATGCAATGCAATCATGAATGTTCCCCTTTTCGGCCAAGCTGCCATCGTTGGCAGGTCGCAGGAAATGCATCGGGTGAGAGGTTGGACATCGACCCAAGTGGGGCTCGTTGTGGCTGCTACCTTCCGGTCCTGACCAGGTTGGCGAGGCACTTGCCCGCGCCAACCCCTCGCCTGCCATATAGGCGGACGAAGCGAGTCGTGCAAGACGTCAGAGCATATGCGATGTCGCGCCAACCAATTGCCATTTCCAAAAGCGCGTGACATTTCTCGCTCATGAGGATTGCAGAGACAGTGACATTCGGCGGATCTGGACTGGACCGCGCAGCAGAGGTGCGCGATCACGCGGCACATTTGGCCACCGAGCCAGATGCACAGATCATTCTTCTCTGGCGCGGCAAGCCGCTGTTGGCAGGCGGGGCACTCGTGCGCGTCGGGCCGCTCCATCCCGTTCTGAAAGATGCGACGGCGGACAAGGTCTTGTTGGGGCGCGATGGCGATTCCCTCGCGTTCGCAGCGGACTTGTCGCAATGGCAGCCAGACAATCTGGACGATCAGGCCCTGAATACGTTTCTTGATCCGACCGAGCAGCGTCACCCAGCCTTTCCGGATGATCACGTTTTCAAGGAATTACGAGGTGTCATGACCATGCTGTCGCCAAGGGACGCTGAGCTTGCAGCCACGGCACGGGGTATTTTCAACTGGCATCGCTCACACCGGTTCTGCGCGGCCTGCGGTGTGCAAAGCTGCTTCGCAATGGGAGGCTGGCAGCGAAACTGTGAAGCTTGCGACGCGCATCATTTCCCGCGCACCGATCCGGTCGTCATCATGCTGATCACACAAGGTAATGCTGTACTGGTCGGGCGGTCGCATGGTTGGCCGCAGGGCATGTATTCGCTTTTGGCAGGTTTCGTTGAACCCGGCGAAACGCTGGAAGCTGCGGTGCGCCGCGAGGTATTCGAGGAATCCGGCATTACCGTCGGCGAAGTTTCATATCTCGCCAGCCAGCCATGGCCGTTTCCGTCATCGCTCATGTTCGGCTGTGCCGGAAAAGCGACCAGCCGCGATATCACCATTGATCCGCAAGAGATCGAAGACGCGCGGTGGGTGACCCGCGAGGAGATGGCGGATGTATTCGCGGGGCAACACCCTGACATTTTGCCAGCCCGAAAGGGCGCAATCGCGCACTTTCTCCTCGAAAACTGGTTGGCAGACCGGCTCGACTGACCCAAGTGTATGCCCAACAGGCCCATCGGGCAGAATGGAAACAGGCAGAGCAATGAAATTCAGCACGCGCGAAGATATCGAAGCCCCCGTTGATTATGTGTTTGGACAAGTCAGTGACTTTGGAGCCTTTGAACGTCAGGCACTTCGGCGCGGGGCAGAGGTGCGCAGGGTGGATTCGGGGCCTTTCAAGGAAGGATCAAGCTGGGATGTTGCGTTCAAGTTCCGTGGCAAGGACCGGAACATGCGGGCAAACCTCGAGCACCTGGATGCGCCGAACGGATTTCGCATCGAAACAGTCGCGAACGGTATCGACGGGTTAACACAAGTGGACCTTGTTCCGCTGTCACCGCATCGCACCCGCATCGCCGTTTCGATTGACTTGACCGCAAAATCTCTTTCAGCCCGGCTGTTGCTGCAATCGCTGAAACTGGCAAAATCAAACCTGACGAACCGCTTCAAAAAGCGGATAGCGGATTTTTCGCAGGATATTGAAGATCGCTACAGGACGGGCGCTTGATCGACGCAACCCCTCTATCGGCGGCCTTCATAGCGTCGCGCGGCTGCCGGATATACACCCATTAGCTTTAGGTGATCGGTGAAATAATCCAGCTCTTCCAACGCAAGCTGTACGTTGCGGTCATCGGGGTGTCCTTCAATTTCCGCGTAAAATTGCGTAGCCATGAACGTTCCGCCGATCATGTAGCTTTCCAACTTTGTCATGTTCACGCCGTTCGTAGCAAACCCGCCCATCGCCTTGTAAAGCGCGGCAGGGATGTTGCGGACGCGGAAGACAAAACTTGTAATCATCCCGTGTTCGCCGCGTTTCTTATAGTCAGGCTCGCGCGCCATGACGAGAAACCGCGTCGTATTCCGATCACTGTCCTCGATATGGCGGGCCAGCACATCCAGCCCATAGATTTCGGCGGCCAGTTCCGACGCCAACGCACCGACGGTCGTGTCATTTCCTTCAGAGACTTCGCGGGCAGCGCGGGCGTTGTCCGTGCTGATCATGCCCTTAATTCCGTGTTCGCGCAAAAAGCTGGCGCATTGGGGCAGAATGACGACATGTCCATAGGCTTTGGCGATGCTGTTGATGTTTGATCCGGGCTTGCCCAACAGGTTGATATTCACCCGAACAAAGGCTTCATCAACGATATGCAGGCCGCTTTCGGGAAGTAGCGAATGCACATCGGCGACACGTCCATAGATCGAGTTTTCGACGGCAATCATTCCAAGGTCAGCATCACCCTTCCGGACAGCCTCGATCGCGTCATCGAACGTGCCGCAGGGCAGGGGTTCGTGGTCAGGTCGTGCAGCGACGCATGCTTCGTGCCCATAAGCACCAAGTTCGCCTTGAAATGCGATTTTTGCGGACATGGCAGTGCCCTCCCCCCTTTTTTCCCAATTCTTCACCCTTTTTGGGCATTTGGTCGCGCCAGTATAGCTTGCACATCCCATGGTGAAACGGATACATGGGCGCGAAACTGCGAACGGAATGGAAAGCGACATGTTCGACACAATGACAATGGTCAAAGCTGGTGGCGCACTTTGTGGTACTTTGCTGGTCTTTTTGCTGGGTGGCTGGGGGGCAGAGCTTATCTATCACGGCGCTGGTGGCCATGACGATCACGAACAAGCCTATGTGATCGAAGTAGAGGGCGCTGAGGACGGTGATGTCGAACCGGCAGAAGAAGTCGACGTCGCTGTGTTGCTCGCATCCGCGAGCGTTGAAGACGGTGCCGGGCTTTGGCGTGGGTGTCAGTCGTGCCATAAGCTTGAACCCGGTGAGAACTCAACCGGTCCATATCTTTATGGCGTCGTTGGTCGTGAAGTCGGTGCGGCAACCGGATATGAATCCTACTCTGGCGCTCTCTCCGAAGTTGCGGATGTCTGGACACCTGAAAACCTGTTCAACTTTCTTGAAGACCCCAAGGGTTGGGCCCCGGGAACATCCATGGGTTACAACGGGATGCGCAAACCCGAAGACCGCGCAGACCTGATCGCCTATCTGGACAGTCTCGACGACTGATGTGCCGCAGGATCGTGTTGAAAGGGCCGCCAGACCACAGGCGGCCTTTTTTGTTGGTGCAATTCGGACTCAAACCTGATGGTAAGGCAATGATCACGGGCTATTCACGCAATCTCAACTTGAATAGTTGCCAAGACGCCGCTTAGCTTCATCTTACTGTCACAAAGCCACCGACCAAGACCGGAGAAGAACAAGATGGATCGACATCAGGCCCCCAAAGCAATTGCCAAGGCGCGCATTGACCGGGTGGAGCGCTTGAAACGATGGATGCTTGGGTCAGCCATGTTCATTGGTGGAGCGCTTGCTGCAAGTGCTGTACTTTCTGATAGTCACGAAACCATTATCGAAACGCATGCTTACTCGACTTTCGGAACTTACAAGTACGATGCCGATTTCTCCCATCTCGATTACGTTAATCCAGAAGCCCCAAAGGGCGGTGAAATCAGCATCTGGTTTCAGGGGACGTTTGACAGCTTCAACCCCTATGCAACTGGCAAGGGTCGGTCCGGCGTTCTGGCAACGATCGGGTATGAACGGATTCTGACGTCGACAGCCGATGATGCGAGTGCGTCTTACTGCCTATTGTGCACGACAATGGAATATCCCGAAAACGAAGATTGGGTTGTCTTCAACCTGCGTCAGGACATCACGTTTTCCGACGGCACCCCGCTAACAGCCCATGATCTCGTCTTTTCGCACAAGCTCTTGCTTGAACAAGGTACGCCGTCTTACGCGGACTACGTGTCGCCACGGATCGAAAGTGCCGAAGCGCTGGATGATTATACCGTCAAATTTGTTTTTGCCGACGGCTATCCCCGCACCGACATGATCACATTGGTCGGCAGCACGCCCGGGTGGTCAAAGAAATGGTACGAGGAAACCGGTGCGCGGCTTGACGAAAGCCGTCTTGAAATTTCGCCGGGATCGGGCCCCTACATTCTCGATAGCTTCGATATCAATCGCCAGATCATCTACAAACGGAACCCGGATTATTGGGGCAATGACCTCCCGATCAATATCGGACGCAACAACTTTGACAGCATCCGCGTTGAATACTTCTCTGACAGCAACGCAGCCTTCGAGGCGTTCAAGACGGGTGAATACACGTTCCGGCAGGAAAGCAGTTCGCTGGTCTGGGCAACCGGCTATGATTTCCCGGCCCTTGAGAATGGCTGGGTTCAAAAGGTCGAGTTGCCCGATGGTTCATTGCCGTCGGCGTCAGGGTTCACATTCAACCTCCAGCGCGACAAATTTGCTGACCGGCGCGTGCGTCAGGCGCTCGCGCTGATGTATAACTTCACATGGACCAATGACACCCTGCAATACGGCTTGTTCCAGCAGCGTGAAAGCTTCTGGCAAAACAGCGACTTGGAAGCACGCGGCGTTCCTGAAGGGCGTGAGTTGGAATTACTGCAATCTGTCTCCGACCTGATTGACCCGGAAGTGCTGACCGAAGAAGTGACCGTGCCCCACACGTCCGGTGACAGCCAACTGGATCGGCGCAATCTCCGCCGAGCTTTGGCGCTTATGGAAGAAGCTGGTTGGGTCGCCGATGACGCCGGGCAGTTGCGCAAGGATGGTGAGATATTCGATCTGGAATTCCTTGCGTCAAGCCCCACGTTGGATCGCATTATCAATCCCTATATCGAGAACCTGAAACGCCTTGGTATCAATGCAAGCTACAACCGGATTGATCCTGCGCAGTTCACCAACCGAGAGCGGTCATTCGATTGGGACATGACCTTGAACAGCTATAGCAACGGCCTTGAAGAAAGCATCGGTCTGTCACAACGCTATGGCACGGAGGCGGTTGGCGACGTCTTCAACCCAGCAAGTTTCGGGTCCGAAGCCGTCGACAAACTGATCGAAGAAGTCGTCAATGCTGAGACTTACGAGGACATGGCAGCAGGCGTACGGGCAATTGACCGTCTGATGCGGCGCGAGCTTTTCATGATCCCTGTTTGGTATCTCGGAAACCACTGGGTCGCATATTACGATATGTACGAATATCCGGATGAGCTTCCGCCATACTCGCTCGGTCACATCGACTTCTGGTGGTACAACGCCGAAAAGGCCGAAGCCCTTCGTGCGGCCGGCGCCTTTAAGTAACGGCTGACTGCATGGGAGCATATATCCTAAGGCGGCTGCTGCTCGTGATCCCCACGCTGTTGGGGATCATGATCGTGAACTTCGCGCTCATCCAGTTTGTCCCCGGAGGCCCGATCGAGACAATCATCGCCCGCATGGAAGGCGGCGGTGATGTGTTCGAAACGATTGCTGGCGGGGGTGGTGACGCCGAAGTCCAGCAGGAATCCGCGAACAGTGAATATATCGGAGCCCGTGGTCTTTCGCCCGAATTTATCAAGGAACTGGAAATTCAGTTCGGATTCGACAAGCCGCCGCTGGAACGGTTCCTGAACATGATGTGGGACTACATGCGCTTTGATTTCGGGGAAAGCTACTTCCGATCGATCAGCGTGGTTGATCTGGTCCTTGAAAAGATGCCTGTGTCGATCACCCTGGGGCTTTGGTCCACGCTGATCGCCTATATGATTTCGATTCCGCTTGGCGTGCGCAAAGCAATCCGGGACGGATCACGCTTTGATACATGGACCTCTGGTGCCATCATCGTGGCTTTCGCCATCCCGGGGTTCCTTTTCGCGATCTTGTTGATCATCCTGTTTGCGGGCGGCAACTGCTTCCGGTTTCCATTCGGGATATCCGAATTCTTCCGCGCTTACCTGCCATTTCTTTACGATGCGAACCCGACCTGTTCGCAGACCTTTCCTTTGCGCGGTCTAACTTCCGCGAACTTCGAAGATCTCAGTCCATGGGGCAAAGTAAAGGATTATATCTGGCACATTACGTTGCCGGTCATTGCATCGACAATCGCGTCCTTTGCAACGCTGACGCTGCTGACGAAAAACAGCTTTCTTGATGAAATCAAGAAACAGTATGTCACGACCGCAAAAGCCAAGGGGCTGAGCGAAGGCCGCGTGCTGTACGGTCACGTGTTCCGCAACGCGATGCTGATCGTCATCTCCGGCTTTCCCGCGCTTTTCGTTAGTGTGTTCTTCGGTGGATCACTGATCATCGAAACATTGTTCTCGCTCGATGGGTTGGGCCGGCTTGGCTTCGAAGCGGTCGTTGCACGTGACTATCCGGTTGTCTTCGGTACGCTCTTTGCCTTTACGCTGATCGGACTAATTGTCGGGATCATTACCGACATCACCTACATCTTCATCGACCCACGTATCGACTTTGAGGCGCGCGGCTGATGCAATTGTCACCGCTCAACCAACGCCGCTGGCGCAATTTCCGCAAAAACAAGCGGGCTTTTTGGTCGCTCTGGATCTTTGGCATCCTGTTTGGCCTTTCGCTTTTTGCGGAATTTATTGCCAACGATAAGCCGATCCTCGTGTCTTATCGTGGCGAACTCCGCAGCCCGATTTTTTCTTTCTATTCCGAGCGTGATTTTGGCGGCGACTTCCCCACCGAAGCGATCTACGGCGATGTCGAGGTGGAATGCCTGATCGTCACCGGCGGGGTGGTGGAATGTTTTGACACACCCGAAGAACTGATTGCACAGGTTGAAGAAGGTGAAGTTCTCGAACTCGAAGGGTTCGAGGCTGGCTGGACACTCTGGCCGATCATACCCTACAGCTACGACACGATTGTTGATGTCGGTGGCGTGGCTCCATCACCGCCTGACAGCGATAACTGGCTCGGAACAGATGATACAAAGCGCGACGTGACCGCGCGGGTCATCTACGGCTTCCGGCTTTCTGTGTTCTTCGCGCTGGTGGTTACCGTGATCTCTTCGGTGATTGGTATCGCTGCAGGCGCAGTGCAGGGATACTTTGCGGGCTGGACTGACTTGTTGCTCCAGCGATTGCTGGAAATCTGGACAGGCACCCCGTCACTTTATGTCATTATCATCATCTTTGCGATCTTGGGGCGAAGTTTCTGGCTCCTTGTTTTTCTCATAATTTTGTTCGGCTGGCCCGCCCTTGTCGGTGTGGTCCGGGCCGAATTTCTGCGCGCGCGCAACTTTGAATATGTGCGTGCAGCCAAGGCTTTGGGAGTCAGCAACACCACGATCATGTTCCGCCACATGCTGCCGAACGCGATGGTCGCAACATTGACCTTGCTGCCTTTTCTTGTAACGGGCGCAATCGGTACACTGGCAGCGCTCGATTTCCTTGGCTTCGGTTTGCCGTCATCTGCCCCGTCACTGGGTGAGTTGACCTTGCAGGCCAAACAAAACATCCACGCACCTTGGCTTGGACTTACGGCGTTCTTTGCATTCGCGATCATGCTGTCCTTGTTGGTCTTCATTTTTGAAGGTGTCCGCGATGCTTTCGACCCGCGCAAGACATTCGCCGGGCCGACGATCAGTGAAGACGACGATTTGATGAACATGCCTGACCAGCAGCCGCAGATTCCAACAACGGGAATTGCCAGACCATGACAGGCGTTATTCTCGATGTGCGTGATCTGAACGTGCGGTTCCGACAGGATGGCAAAGTAACCCATGCGGTCAAGAACGTCTCGTTCCAGATCGAAAAGGGCGAAACGGTTGCGCTTGTCGGCGAATCCGGGTCGGGTAAATCCGTCACAGCCCTGTCCACTGTGCAACTGCTTGATGAATCGGCTCATCTGACAGGATCCATCGCATATGACGGGGCGCAGATGGTCGGTGCGTCGACACAGGAACTCCGGCGCGTGCGCGGGAACGACATCAGCTTCATATTTCAGGAGCCGATGACATCTCTCAACCCGCTGCACACGCTTGAAAAGCAGTTACGGGAATCGATCGAGCTTCATCAGGGTTTGCGCGGTCCTGCAGTGCGCGAACGCATCATTGCGCTGTTGGATCGGGTCGGCATTCGTGATGCCAAAAACCGGCTTACGGCCTATCCGCACGAGCTTTCCGGCGGACAGCGACAGCGGGTGATGATCGCGATGGCGCTGGCCAACGGGCCTGACTTGCTGATCGCGGATGAACCGACAACGGCGCTTGATGTCACTATTCAGGCGCAAATCCTCGACTTGCTCGAAGATCTCAAACGGGACGAAGGCATGTCCATGCTTTTCATCACCCACGACCTGACCATCGTGCGCAAGATCGCAGACAGGGTTTGCGTGATGAAGGACGGTGAAATTGTCGAAACCGGTCCAACGCGCGAGATATTCGAGAACCCGCAACATCCCTATACGCGCAAACTTTTGGCAGCCGAGTCGGTCGGCCTGCCTGCCCCTGTGCCCGCAAATTCCCCTGTGATCGTGGAAACAGAAGAGCTGAAAATCTGGTTTCCAATCCTGCGCGGTCTGCTCAAGCGTACGGCAGGCTATGTCAAGGCGGTGAACAGCGCGACGCTGTCGGTAAGGGCAGGGGAAACGGTTGGAATCGTAGGAGAGTCAGGGTCCGGAAAGACGACACTGGCGCTGGCGATCATGAAACTCTTGCGTTCAGAAGGGCGGATCATCTTTCAAGGCATGGAAATCCAGAACTTCAGTCAGAAACAGGTGCGTCCGTTGCGGACGGACATGCAGATCGTTTTTCAGGATCCATACGGCAGCCTCTCACCACGGATGACAATCGAAGAGATCATTTCCGAAGGCGTCGCAGTCCATAAACTGGATCGCAAGTTGGATCGCCGCGAACTGGTGGCTGACATCATGCGCGAAGTTGGACTTGATCCCGATCTTATGGATCGCTACCCACACGAGTTTTCTGGCGGGCAGCGGCAGCGTATCGCCATTGCGCGGGCCATGGTGCTGCGGCCGAAACTGCTGGTTTTGGATGAACCGACCTCGGCGTTGGACATGACCGTGCAGGTTCAGATTGTCGACCTTCTGCGACGCTTGCAGGAAAGATATGGGTTGGCCTATCTATTCATCAGCCACGACCTCAAGGTCGTGCGCGCGCTGTCGCACAAGGTGATGGTGATGAAGCAAGGCGACGTTGTCGAAGCAGGCGACGCGGCTGATGTCTTTGATGCACCCAAATCGCCGTACACCAGGGCCTTGATGGCGGCAGCTTTTGAAGGACGGACAGTCGAAGACGCTGAGGTCCTCGAAGTCTAATCCCTAACCTTCAGAACCAATCATAAAGCAAGTTGTCCCGCGGGCCTGCAATCTGCGGCAGGCCAGATCGGCACCTTCACGGCTCAATCCCATGAAATTGGCATCGAACCCGCCAGAGCGCTGCACGACGCGGCGCAAGGTTCCATCAAGCGTGGACATCTCGTTCAGGGCGACTTTGAGTAGAACCCGTTCCGCTTCGTAGCGCGACGAATAGCGACCCACGTTCACACCCCAATGACGTCCACCAGAGGTCGAAATCCGGGTCACGATCTCTTGGATAGGAACAGGGTCTACGACTGCGGTAGATGCAACCTGTGCCACTTCGGTGATGGCCGGTTCAGGCCGGGCCTGTGGTGCAGCACCTGGTTCTTCTGCGGTCGGGGTAACATCAGCAAGAGCTGCCAAAACGCTGTTATTGATAGCGTCGGTATCCACGGCGAGGAGTTCGTCTGGCACCTCAGGAACAGGTCGCAGCTGCGGGCGCAGGCTCACCGTGACAAGTCCGTTCACGCGAATGGTTTTGCCGGCTCCGTTTCCGCTCGGGGTCGAATTCCCTATGACGATTTCCTGATTGTCCAGCGTGTTCGCGGCAGGTGGTTGCGGACGACGGATCGTCGCACTGTTAGGCGCGCGGTTAAAGCCCATGTCCATCAGCTCTGTAATCCGCGCATTACGGGCAGATGTAGAAGACCCACCAAAGACTGTCGCAATGATCCGTTCCTGACCGCGCTGTGCGGATGCAACAAGATTGTAACCGGCGGCGCGGGTGTAACCGGTCTTGATCCCGTCACCGCCTTCGTAGCTGTCAAGCCAGCGACGGTTTGTATGCCGGACCTGCGCGATACCTGCGTCAGCGGTGCGGCGGGAGAACAGGTTATAATACTGCGGGAAATCATAGATAATGTGGCGACCGAGGACCGACATGTCTCGCGCGGTTGACATGTGACCAGATTGGGTCAACCCGTGCGCATTGCGAAATGTCGTGTTCGTCATGCCCATGGCCGCGGCAGTGCGGTTCATCCGCGTGGCGAAAGCGTCTTCCGATCCGGAAATAGCCACACCAATCGCAGTTGCGGCGTCGTTGGCGGATTTCACGGCAGCGGCGCGCAAAAGATAGCGCAGCTTGATCTTCTGACCGGCCCGCAGCCCCAGCTTTGACGGTGGCTCGCTTGCAGCTAGTTGGCTGATTGTAACTTCGGTATCGAGTGTAATCTCGCCGCGCTGGATCGCTTGGAAAGCGATATAGAGCGTCATCATTTTGGTCAGGGAAGCGGGATGCAGGCGGGTGTCGGCATTGCGTGAATGCAGGACCTCGCCGGTTCGGGCATCCATCACCATGGCTGCATAAGGGGCCGCATCGCTGCGCACAGGTGCCAAGAACACCGAAACGACCACAACACAAAGGAAAATTGCACGCATCACGTGCGATACTGGACGACTTGTCACGTCGCTTGCCTCATTTACTGCCTCGGTGGCCCCGACTTTTGACGGTGGCCTTATTATTTGACTGAAAGCTAGCACAGGGTTTTGGATCCGAAAACAGCTTATTTTCAAAGGCTTCGGGTGTGCTATTCCTGCACATCGGCCATATCTAGGGGGTGGGAGGTGGCAGATACGCTATATCGGCCCGAAATCTTGCTGAAAACGGCGTTTCAAACGACAAATCCTGCGCGACACTGTGTTCGGTGGTCAGGGGCTTTTCATGCCGGTCATGCGCCTTATATAAAGCGGTCAGACGAAGATCGGGATTCTATGGCAAATATGCGCGCAGACTTCACAATGATGGCAGGCGGCAAGGATGAAGGCGACACCGAAATCGGTGTCGTGGTCGAAACCAAACCAAAGACCAAGCGCCCGCCACTTTACAAGGTGATGATTCTGAATGACGATTTCACGCCGATGGAATTCGTCGTCATGGTGTTGGAGCGCTTCTTTGGCCTGTCCCATGCACAGGCCTTTGAACTGATGCTTACTGTGCACAAGAAAGGCGTAGCCGTCGTAGGCGTGTTCAGCCACGAAATTGCTGAAACCAAAGTGGCGCAAGTGATGGATTTTGCCCAGCGTCATCAACACCCGCTGCAATGCACCATGGAGAAGGAATAGCCTTCGGGCTGTTCGCGCATGGCTTCCGCCTCCCGCCTGACAACCGCGATCGACGACGGTCTCCTGACGTTGCCTGACGGCAGCATCGCCGTGATGCGTCCTTCGGCGCAATTCGATATTTCGCGCCTGCCCCGCGAACAGGTTGTCATCAGCCATACGTTTCGTCCGGATTTTGTGGCCTGGGAGCATGCGGGATACCCCGTCGCACAGGCTGCGGCGTCCTGTGATCTGGCAATTGTTGTCGTGCCCCGGTCCAAGACCCTGGCGCAGGCGATGATTGCGGCGGCCGCACAAAAAGCACCGCGCGTCGCAGTTGATGGCTACAAGACCGATGGAATCGATAGCCTTTTCAAGGCCTGCCGCAAACGTCTGGGCGACCTGCCAAGCGTCGCCAAGGATCATGGCCGCTTGTTCTGGATGGAACCAGAAGACCACTTTTTGGATTGGCTCGCCCCCAAGCCGGCGCGTGGACCTGAAGGTTTCTTCACGTCTTCAGGCGTTTTCTCCGAAGGCAGCGTCGACAAAGGCTCGGCACTACTGGCAGCATCCCTGCCGGCGAAACTGCCTGCCAGGATGGCCGACTTTGGTGCTGGCTGGGGTTATCTGACAGATGCAATTCTGAAACGGGATGGCGTCAAAACAGTGGACCTGATCGAAGCCGAAGCACTCTCGCTCGAATGTGCCAAGCTCAACATCACCGACTCGCGGGCCGTTTTCCATTGGGCAGACGCCACGACGTTCATTGCCGACAAAGGCTTTGACGGTGTTGTGATGAATCCACCATTCCATACGGGGCGGGCTGCCGATCCCGCGTTGGGCCGGGCGTTCATTCAAGCTGCACGCCGCCTTCTTGCGCCACATGGCAAACTCTGGATGGTGGCAAATCGCCATTTGCCTTATGAAAGCAGTCTGAAAGAAAGTTTTCGCAACGTGGACGAACTTGCTGGCAATGGTGCCTTCAAAGTGTTTCACGCCACTCGCCCATTCCGGTAAGATCGCGTAACCAGTCAGCTCGGGCATGATCGGGAGAAAGACCCAAAATGACATTTTCCATTGCCGGTAAGACGGCGATTGTGACAGGGGCCGCCAATGGCGTGGGCCTCGCGATTGGCAAGCATTTCATGCGCGAAGGGGCAAATGTCGTTTTCGCTGACATGGACGAAGAGGCGCTTAATCACGAAGTTGGTGATGAAGCCGCTGAGGAAAAAAACGTCCGCATCTTTGCGGGTGACCTGCGTAAGAAACTAGCGACCAAGAACCTGATTTCTGCCGCGGTCGATGCTTTCGACCGGATCGACATACTGGTCAATGCCGCGCGTCAGGTGATGCAAACTGATCCGCTCAATCCGGACGACACGTCAATGGATGATCTCTTGCAACAGAACCTGCTACTGCCATTGCGCATGTCGCAAGGGGTCGCGCGTCGGATGATCAAACAGGCAGCAGACAATGACGGGGACGGGCCAATCGGGTCGATCGTGAATATCAGTTCAATTGCGGCCCGCCGCACACACCCCGACCTGATGGCCTATTCGGTGTCAAATGCAGCGCTTGACCAATTCACGCGCAGTTTTGCTGTCGCCATGGCACCCAAACGCATTCGTGTGAACGCGGTCGCATTCGGATCTGTAATGAGCGCGAGCCTCAAGGGCCAGCTGAAGGACGACGACGGAGCCCGCGAAGCTATTGTGGACAGTACGCCGCTCCACCGTATCGCAAGCCCGAACGAAGTCTCGGACGCCGTGCAATACCTCGCGTCAGATGCGGCAGGCTTTGTGACGGGTCAGGTCATTACAGTCGATGGGGGCCGGACCCTGATCGACCCAGCCGCCGTGTCGGCGCATTAGGCTTCGGGATAAAGTGCCTGACACTGGGCGATTGATTGCTGCGTTTGCGTCTGCAGGTTCGCACGGCGGGATTCCAACTGACGCAGTTTTGTCCGCTCCGCATCCAGATCTATGGTGACGGGCACGTTGACATCACGCACGCGAATTTCTTCACAGCGAACGCGCACAGCCTCGCCGCTTTCGGTCCTTCCCCGGCATGTTGATCTGACTTCACGCGTTTCCTGACGCGTTTCCAGTGCAAAACCGCGGTCAATGTTGCCACGTGTCTGGGCAATTAGTGCGTTCACAGTGCGCAACTCGCGGGCAACATCGTTGATGCAGGATTGCTGTGGTGTCTCACAGGCGGCAAGGGCAAGTAGAGGCAGGGCAAATAGGGCGTGGCGCATCGCAAACTCCGGGTTGATCTTAGTCAACATTTTGTGGTCGGTTGCCCTATAACATGGCGTAACCACAGTGTTATGCAATATCAGTGACGTAGGGATCTTCATGACAGGCGGATTTGAGACAGAGAAAGCCACGGCTGCGGCGTGGTTCGGCAAGTTGCGCGACCAGATTGTCACTGCCTTCGAGGGGCTAGAGGATGCTTTGGGCGGCGACGTTCCGGCAGGGCGGTTCGAACGTACGGAAACAAAGCGCACGGCAGACGACGGATCGGATGCGGGCGGCGGAATCATGTCAGTCATGCGCGGTGGCCGCGTCTTCGAGAAAGTTGGCGTGAACACATCCGAAGTCTTCGGTGAACTGGGACCTGCGGCGCAAAAGGCAATGGCGGCGCGCGGCGTGCCGGGTATGGAAGACGATCCCCGTTTCTGGGCATCCGGAATTTCACTTGTCGCGCACATGCAGAACCCGCACGCACCTGCCGTCCACATGAACACCCGCATGTTCTGGACACCGCACGCCTGGTGGTTTGGCGGCGGGTCTGATCTCAACCCATGCATCGAGTATGACGAAGACACGTCACACTTTCATGCGACGCAAAAAGCACATCTCGACCCGCATGGCGCAGACCTCTACCCGAAACTCAAGGCTTGGGCTGATGAGTATTTCTATATTCCACACCGCAATCGTGCGCGTGGCGTCGGTGGTATTTTTATGGATGATCATTGCAGCGGCGACTGGGCAGCTGATTTCGCACTGACGCAAGACATTGGAAAAGCGTTTCTGCCCGCTTATGTGCCGCTTGTCGAAAAGCGGATGCGGACAGAGTGGTCAGAGGCTGACAAAGACACGCAACTGATCCATCGCGGACTCTATGCAGAATACAATCTGGTCTATGACCGGGGGACAAAATTTGGTCTTACCACTGGGCACGACGCAAATGCGGTTCTGATGAGCTTGCCGCCGTTGGCAAAGTGGGTCTGATCATCTCTCAGGCGAGGCTAATGCGGTGAAACAATTACATACGGTTCGGCTGCCGGTTTGCTTGGTCCGGCTCTCGTTACAGGGAACTCTTTGCAAGAACGATTTCTGCGCCAGTTCGTACTAGTCCGGCCTTACAAACAATGACCCGCCAGGACCGACTCGGCGTTTTGATGTTCCGGACTCTCGTGTGCTCTGGCCCTGGCCCGCAAAAAGGTCTTCTTGATGGGGAATGATCGGTTCGCCGGCGGCCTTGGCGTTCAGATGGGCGCGGATCACACTGGGTGGTAATCCGGTCGCTTCTGCATAGCGGGCGACGACCATATCTGGTGCGACAGTCATCATTGTCTTGGCAAGACGCATCTGGATCAGGTTGAAGCGGTTATTGTCACGGCCAAGCGCCGCAGCTTCGCTATCGGTCGCAGGCATAAGCGTAAATGCCATGACAGCGATAGTCAGCAATGCCGTTATGGCTTTGAACAACGATTTCAGGACAAGGCGCATCGCGCCCTCCGCAAGCAATTAACTGTTGCGGACAGTCTCGATCATCAATGCGACATTTTTAGGGTCCGCATCTGGCGTGATGCCATGGCCGAGGTTGAAGATGTGCGGTCCGCCGGAAAGGGCGTCGCAAATGCGCTGCGTCTCATCAATCAAGCCTCGCCCGCCTGTCACCATGTGAGAAGAGGCGAGGTTGCCCTGTACACAGCCATCTTTCTGTACATATTTGGCGACCCAGGCGGCGTCGACGCCGTCATCGACCGCAATGCAATCGGCACCAGTCGCAGCGTGCATTCCGGCATAAGACTCTCCGGCGCCACGGGGAAACGCGATGACAGGCACGTCAGGATAGCGCTTCTTCAGAGCTTTCACGATCTCCGCGGTCGGTTTCACGGCATAGTTGACGAAATCCGCTCCACTTAACGATCCAGCCCAGCTGTCGAAAATCTTCACGACTTCTGCGCCTGCGTCAATCTGTCTTGACAGATAGGCAATTGTGCCTTCGGTAATGACCTTCAAAAGCCCTTCGAAGACAGCCTGATTTTCTTCTTTTAACGCATGAGCAGGGGCCTGATCCGGAGTGCCACGGCCAGCGATCATATAGGTCGCCACGGTCCACGGGGCACCAGCAAAGCCGATAAGCGTCGTTTCCTGCGGCAGTTCTTCAGACAGGATTTTGACCGTTTCATAGACCGGACCAAGGGTGTCGTGAATATCAGAAATGGGTTTGAGCGCGGACAATTCATCGGCACTCTTGATGGTTGAAAGCCGTGGGCCTTCGCCTGTGACGAACCAAAGGTCAGCGCCAAGTGCTTGCGGTAAAAGCAAAATGTCGGCAAACAGGATCGCCGCATCAAACCCGTATCTACGAATTGGCTGCAGCGTTACCTCTGCGGCAAGTTCCGGATTATAGCAAAGCGACAGAAAATCGCCCGCCTTCGCCCGTGTTTCGCGATATTCCGGCAGATAGCGGCCAGCTTGGCGCATCATCCAGATCGGCGGTGTCGGGAGGGTCTCGCCCGCTAGGGCACGCAGGATGGTCTTGTCGCTCGGCATAATTACTTCCTTTTTCATCACCGTGGTCCCAACTACGCAGGCAGTTGTCAACCCAGATTGACACCGCTAGGAATATGCCATGACGATTGACTTACCGACCCCGAACCACCCGTTCAAGATTGGCACGCGAGGCTCTCCACTTGCGCTTGCTCAGGCGCACGAAACACGCAGCCGCCTGATGGCGGCGTTCGACTTGCCCGAAACGGCATTCGAAATCTGCGTGATCAAGGTGACGGGTGATCAGATCCTCGACAAACCATTGCGCGAAATCGACGGAAAGGGGCTGTTCACCCGCGAAATCGAAGAGGCTTTGCTGGAAGGCGGTATCGATATCGCCGTGCACTCGACCAAAGACATGCCTGTCGATCAACCCGACGGCCTGATGCTGCAAACGTTTCTGCCCCGCGAAGACGTGCGCGATGCGTTCGTGTCACTGCGCTACAAAAACCTTGCGGACTTGCCTGACGGCGCAGTTGTCGGCACATCTTCCACGCGGCGACGGGCGCAGCTTGCCGCACGTTTCCCGAATCTGCAGGTTGTCGAATTCCGCGGAAATGTGCAGACTCGGCTCAAGAAACTGGCAGACGGCGTTGCAGATGCGACATTTCTTGCAACTGCCGGATTGCGCCGCCTTGGTATGGACGACGTGCCTTATTCACCTATTGATCCGGCCGATATGCTGCCCGCGATTGCACAAGGTGCAATCGGAATCGAACAACGGATCGGGGATGATCGCGCAGCACATATGCTTGCCGCGATCCACCATGCTGAAACCGGTCACCGGCTGGCGGCTGAACGCACGTTTCTAGGTGCGTTAGACGGGTCATGTGAAACGCCAATCGGCGCGCTCGCAGAAATCAATGGCGACCGTTTGCGGCTGCGCGGGGAAATCCTGCGCGAGGACGGTTCAGAAGTGCTGACCGATGATATCGAAGGGCCAATTAGTGACGGTCCCGATATGGGGCGCAAAATGGCGGCTTCGCTGCTGGAGCGCGCCGGACCAGATTTCTTTACGCACGCTTAGGCGGATAGAGTTTTCCCGGATTCAGGATACCCTTCGGATCAAGCGCGGCCTTGATGGCACGCATCGTGTCCAAGGCGACAGGATCCTTGCGACGGGCCATCGTTTTCAGTTTTGAAATTCCGACACCGTGTTCAGCACTGAATGATCCACGCAGTTCAGTCACGACGTCTTCGACCATCTCCTTGATCGCATCTTTCAGCGCGGGATCGTCGCGGCTGGGATAGGCGGTATAATGGATGTTTCCGTCTCCCAAATGTGCCACCGACAAATCGTCAGCTTCAGGATCAAGCTCGGTCAACCGTGCACGCGCCTCTGTCAAGAAACGCTCGACCATGGGTAGGGCGACAGCCACATCTGTGTCGACGAAGGGTCTGCGATGAAACGTGATTTCTGCGGCCGCTTCGCGACGGGCCCACATGTCCTGACGCTGCGCCTCGTTCTGCGCGATCACGGCATCCAACACCTGATCCGCCTCCAACATCTCGGCAAGCAAGGTTGTCAGACGGTCGGCATCCTCTCCCACCTCGATCAGCAGATTGACGTCGTGGGCCTTCGCGAAAGGCGGTTTCGCCCCCGCGACAACGGCGAGATGGCCCGCAATGTAAGCAGCCGGCATATATTCGAATGCTTCGACTGCACCGCCCGTGACCGCTTGGATCCGGTGCAATAGGGCCAGAGCATCCGTTAACGTCGGCACTGCCACGGTCGCCGTCGCATAGGCCGCTGGTTTGGGAAACAGCTTGACGATTGCACGGGTGATGATGCCCAAGGTTCCCTCGGCACCAATCATCAGATGGCGCAAGTTCAGGCCCGAATTGTCTTTGTGCAGGGCAGTCATCAAATCCATGATACGCCCGTCCGCCATCACGACTTCGATCCCGAGAACAAGATCTCGCGTGTTGCCATACCGAACGACGTTCGACCCGCCTGCATTCGTGGACAGGATGCCGCCGACCATTGCGGACCCACGTGCACCGAACGTCATCGGAAATATCAGATCATGGGCCGCAACCGCGTCATGAAGTTGGGTCAACACGACCCCTGCACCGACAGTTGCACTGCGCCCAGCCACATCAATCGTTTCAATGGAATTCAGGCGATCCAACGAAAGAACAATGGCGTTATCGCCATGCGCGCCGCCGTTCAGGCCAGTGTTGCCCGAGACCGGAACGACCGGCAGACTGGCCGCATGCGCAAAAGCCATGACTGCAGCGACTTCGGCGGTGTCGGCCGGACGTACAACCGCCAAGGGTTGCGCGACATACGCACCTGTCCAGTCACGCCCCCATTTGTCTGTATCTGCGCCGGTCAGCACGTACCGCGGGCCGACAATGGCGCTCAGGTCTTCGATCATTGCAACACCTCGCAACAGGTTCAATCTTTGGTGCAGCCCTAGGGTGGACACTGAATCAGTTTTCGATTCAATAGGCGATATGAACGAGCACAACTGTCCAAACTGCGGGAATGCGCTATCCCTTCGTTTCGCGCAGGCGAAAATGACAACATGCGATGCTTGTGGAACCACGATCTATTTACGTGATGACGGGTTCCTGAATGCGGGAACGGCAGGCGAAATGCACGATGCGCCAATGCTCTTTGCGCTTGGCGATCAGGTCGTGATTGAAGAGGCAAAGTTCCAAACAATAGGGCATGCGCGCTTTGACTACGGGCCCGGCTGGTGGGACGAATTCTATGCGCTCGACGGCAACGGAAAAGGGGCCTGGATTTCGGTCGACGAGGGTGAAATCATCTTGCAACGCGCCGTAGAAGAACCGCTGAAAGGCGCACCGAAAACGGTGCCGCGGCTGGGCCAGGTCTTGATGATCAATGGTTACGACTACCGCGTGCGCGAACGTGACGAAGCAACCTGCATCGCACTGCGGGGCGAGTTTCCCGAAACGCTGACAGTCGGCGAAACATACAGATTCATCAACGCACGCAACCAATACGCCGACGTCCTGTCCGGAGAATTTTCAGCGGACGAGACCCACTGGTTCATCGGCCAGTGGATCGACCCGTTCGACATCAAGGTTGAGTCGCACACATGACGCGTAAGGCCGCACTGACCAGCATCAACTGCACCTCCTGTGGGGCAGGGCTCGACGTGCTTGGCGGGGGGCGTGTGCAAACCCACGTCTGTGGCTATTGCGGTTCGCAACTGGACGCACAGGATCACTACAAGGTTCTTCAGAAATTCACCGATCTGCCACGCCCCGAGACGCCGTTCCAGATCGGAATGCAGGGCACGGTCGAAGGCGTGATCTATACGGTGATCGGCACACTGGGCTTCGAAGAAAAGTATCGTGGCCGTACCTGGACGTGGGTCGATCACCAGCTGTATTCGCCGACACATGGCTATGCCTTTCTGACGGTCGAAAATGGGCATTTTGTCTTTACGCGCACCTATCGCAAGGCCACCAGCCCGCAGTGGCTGACACCCGCCATGATCGAGACCATGGAAACACCTCCGTCGGTAAAGGCAGGCGGTGATACGTACAGATACTACGACACCTCCGAAAGCCAGATCACCTTTGCCGAGGGTGAATTCAACTGGCAGCCAAAGATTGGTGACCGCAGCACGACAATTTCACTGATGTCGCGCGACGCTGTGATCGCATTCAGCAAAACAGACACCGAAGAAGAAACCATCCGGTCAGTTTATCCTGATCAGTTGGAAATCGCGGAGTCTTTCGGACTGGAGTCAGTGCCGCCTTTGCGGGGCGTCCACAGGTTGCAGCAATACCAATCAGGGCCGCATACAAACTTCGTCCGCAACACACTGATGGTGGCGATGATCGCTTGCTTTGTGATATATTTGGGCATGTTGGGTGCGCTGAGGGGCCAACCTACACAAGAAGTTCGTTTTACCGAGGGCGATCTTCCCGCTTCGATCCCCTTCGATGTAAGCCGTGCAAACCGGATCGCGACGGTCCGGCTGGGCAGTGGTCTCGAAAATAACTGGGCGTATTACGAGATCGACGTCACTGGCCCCGACGGAGAAACGCTTTTCGAGACTGGACGCGAAATCGCGATGTATACCGGTCGTGACAGCGATGGGACATGGACAGAAGGTAGCAACGAAACAACACTGCGCTTCATGCCGACACAAACGGGACGGCACACCTTAACGGTTGCGCTCAGTGAAACCGACAACCAAAGCGGACCCGTTCGGATGAGCGCGCGGATTTTCGAAGGTGGCTTTGTCGCCAAATGGTTCCTCTTTGCCGGACTGTTCTTTATGCTCATCTGGATCATTCCGGCGGCACGATTTGCTCAACATCAACGCAAGCGCTGGGCTGGCTGGGACTGGAACGACTAACACATGGCACCATTTCGTATCGTCTTTCTGCTTGCCGTCCTCTCTGTCATGGGCGGGGCATCCTATTTGTCATATTCGGGCGTCTGGGGCGAAAGCCGCGACGTCGCACAATCCATACGTGTCGGGAGCGGTGGCGGGTTCACCAATTCGCGCGTGAAATAATCAGTAAGGAAATACGTGATGGAACTCTTCGCAGCGGTCCAAATCGCAGAAATCGTCAGCACGATCGTCTTTTCGATCCTTGGAATCCTGATCCTCGGGTTCTGCTGGTGGCTGATCACCAAGCTGTCGCCATTCCCGATCATCAAGGAAATCGAGACGGATCAGAACACGTCGCTCGCGATCCTGATCGGATCGGTGTTTATCGCGCTTTCGATCATCATTGCGGCAGTCATTCTTTCGTGACCGAAACCAAGTCGGCGACTCAGAAAGGCGCTTGGCTCTTGCTGGCGACGTTTCTTGTTGCCGTTGCCAGCCTGATCTACGAACTGATCGCCGCGACACTCTCCAGCTATCTGCTCGGGGACAGCGTCAGACAGTTCAGCTTTGTCATCGGGGTGTTTCTGTCGGCGATGGGCCTTGGTGCGTATCTGTCGCGCTTTGTCGGGGCCGCACTCGCAGGTTTCGTTTGGGCGCAGATCACCCTCGGGATTGTGGGCGGTTTCTTGGCTCCCGTTATCTATTTTGCCTACGCGTTTCTCGGTGACATCACTGTGCCGCTTTATCTTCTGCTGGCGCTGATTGGCGTTCTATCCGGCATGGAAATCCCCCTCATCGCCCGCGTTCTCGAAGACATTGGCGTCCGCCAGTTCCGGTTCGAAAACGTCCTCACAGTGGACTACGTCGGCGCGCTGATCGCTTCGATTGCGTTTCCATTGCTGATCATTCCGCATCTTGGATTGATGTCGGCAAGCCTTGCCTTCGGCTGCCTGAACCTTGGTGTCGCGGGGCTGTCATTGCTCATTTTTCGTGACAGCACGACCCGAACGATGAAGGTGTCATGGGGTGTCGCGATGGCGGCATCTATCGGTGCGCTGGTAATGGCAGAACGGATGGTGTCTGTCGTCGATGCGAACCTGTTCGAAGATGATGTGATCCTGTCAGAAACCACGCCTTACCAGCAGATCACGATCACTCGGTTTCGCGAACGCACGCGGCTGTTTCTTGATCATGCGATCCAGTTCGATACGCTCGATGAGCATCGCTATCACGAAGCGTTGGTGCATCCGGCAATGGCTTCGGCACCGCGCCGTGCGCATGTATTGATCCTCGGCGGCGGCGACGGCATGGCAACGCGCGAGGTGTTGCGCTACGACGATGTACAAAGTGTCACGCTTGTTGATCTTGATCCCCGCGTCACAGAATTGTTTCGCGAACATCCTGACCTAGCACCGTTGAACGGCGGTTCACTTAGTGACCCGCGCGTCAATATCGTTGCAGCAGATGCCTGGCGGTTTCTTGACGAAACCGGCAAACAGTTCGACGTCATCATTCTGGATTTGCCGGACCCCAAGAACATCGCGTTGTCGAAACTGTACTCCTTGGAATTTTATGCACTTCTTGTCGAACGAATGACGGCGCAAGGGGTTGCCACAACGCAGGCCGGCAGCCCTCTGTTTGCCCAAGATGCGTTCTGGTCGATTGCCCGAACGCTCGAGGAAACCCGCAATCCCGTACAACCGGGTGAAGGTCTGTTCGTGACCCCGTATCACACCTACGTGCCAAGTTTTGGCGACTGGGGTTTCGTGATGGCGAGCGTTGCCCCGCTCGCGGCGCGGGATCTGCCATTGCCAGATGGGCTGGAGTATCTGACGGCAGCCGAATGGCAGGCCGCACAGTCATTCAGTCGGGACATTGATCGCACGGATGCAGAGCCGAATTCGATTCAGGATCATGTTTTGTCGGGTTATTACCAAGCGGGCTGGGACGCTTGGTTCCAGTAGGCTTCTTCGAATGAATTTCGACGGAAACGGGTGGCGGTGGTGGCGTGGGGGAGATTTGAACTCCCGACCTAACGATTATGAGTCGTTCGCTCTAACCAACTGAGCTACCGCGCCTGACCACGCGCCGCAATTAAGCAAAGGGGCGGTGTCTGTCAAACCGATTCTTACGGTTTCTGCAGCTTTCCCGATGCGTTAGAAGAAATCGAACGAACGGGGGCGGACATGGCAGCCAAACAGTGGGAATTCTGGATCGACCGCGGCGGCACATTCACGGACATCGTTGCCCAGACACCAGACGGTACAATCCTGACGCACAAGCTCTTGTCCGAAAATCCCGAACGCTATCGTGATGCGGCGGTGCAGGGCATTAAAGAGCTCATGGGCACGGACACGCCACAGGCGGGGTCGATCCGCGCTGTCAAAATGGGGACAACCGTAGCGACAAACGCCTTGCTGGAACGTAAAGGCGAACCCGTTCTTTTGTTGATAACCAAGGGTTTCAAGGACTTACTGACGATCGGCTATCAGAACCGACCGCGTCTATTCGATCTTGAAATCATTCGGCCAGAGCGGCTTTATCTGGATGTCGCAGAAGTCACTGAACGGCTGGATGCCGATGGGCAGACAGTCACGCCGCTGGATGAGGAAACCGCGCGCGCAGTGCTTCAGGCGGCATTTGACAAGGGCTTGCGGGCGGTCGCGATTGCCTATCTTCATGCCTACCTGAACCCAGAGCATGAGGATTGTGTCGCAGCCCTCGCTGCCGATATCGGGTTCACCCAGATCTCGACGAGCCATGGCGTGAGCAAGCTGGCAAAACTGGTCGGGCGCGGGGATACGACGGTTGTCGATGCTTATCTCTCACCAATCCTGCGCCGCTATGTCGATCAGGTGGCCGATGCACTTGACGTTGGCCATGTGTGCGAACGGCTGCTCTTCATGCAATCCAATGGCGGATTGACTGATGCGCGTATGTTTCAGGGCAAGGACGCCGTGTTGTCCGGCCCGGCAGGCGGCATTGTTGGGATGGTCAAGACCGGCGAGCAGGCCGGGTTCGATCGGCTGATCGGATTTGATATGGGTGGTACCTCGACCGACGTCAGCCATTATGCCGGCACGTACGAGCGTAGCTTTGAAACCGAGGTTGCTGGTGTGCGGATGCGTGCGCCAATGATGGATATTCACACGGTTGCAGCCGGTGGCGGATCAATCTGCATGTTCCGTGACGGACGATTGCAAGTCGGTCCGGAAAGTGCCGGTGCTGACCCTGGACCAGCCTGTTACCGGCGCGGTGGCCCGCTAACCGTCACTGATTGCAACGTCTATCTCGGCTATCTGGCACCAGAACACTTCCCGACGGTCTTCGGCTCTGATGGGAACCAGCCCCTTGACCGGAACGCTGTCGCTGAACGTTTTGCCGAAATGGCGCAATTGGTAGCGGATGAGACCGGCGAAGCAGCCCGCGATCCGGCCGATCTGGCCATTGGATTCTTGCGCATTGCCGTCGACAATATGGCCAATGCCATCAAGAAGATAAGCGTGCAGAGAGGCCACGATGTAACCGGATACACGTTGCAATGCTTCGGAGGAGCGGGGGGGCAGCACGCCTGTGACGTGGCTTACGCGCTTGGGATGAAGCGGGTAATCGTCCATCCTTATGCTGGAGTCCTATCGGCCTATGGGATGGGTCTGGCAGAGGTGCGAGCCCTGCGCGAAACCCAGCTGGATGTACCACTGGCCGACGTCGATCGGGCGAAAACTGCCATTTCAGAACTCGGTGACGCGGCCCGCGCGGAAGTGTCCGCGCAAGGCATCAGCGATATCCGCGTTCTCGCGCGGGCGCACTTGCGTTACGACGGCTCTCATCAGCCGCTAGAGGTGGCTTTCGGTTCTGCTAGCGAAATGCAGGCCGCATTTGAGGATGCACACCAGCAGCGGTTCGGCTTCACGTCACCAGAACGCGCAATCCTGTTCGAGATGGTCAGTGTAGAGGCCATCGGGGGCACGCCCGAGTACGCACTACCGGCGGTATCGCAGGCGCAAGACCCACAGCCTTTCAGTATGGGGCGACGCATCGGTGATGGTGGGGCAGTCACAACGCTGGAATTCTATCGCCGGGAAGACATCGGTGTGGGCCAAAGAATCGAGGGTATGGCCGTCATTATCGAAGCGACGGGAACGACTGTGGTCAAACCGGGTTGGCGGGCGAGCACGGATAGATACGGCAACCTTATCCTCGATCAGGTGCGAGACGCCGCGCGACCTGCGGCAGAAGGGACAACGGCTGATCCGGTGGTGCTGGAGGTAATGAGCAACCTGTTCATGTCTGTTGCTGACCAGATGGGGGCAACACTCGCCAACACATCATGGTCGGTGAACATCAAGGAACGGCTTGATTTTTCATGCGCAATCTTCGACGCGGCCGGCGATCTTGTGGCGAATGCGCCGCACGTGCCGGTGCACCTCGGGTCCATGTCGGAGAGCATCAAGACAGTGATGCGGCTCAACCCCGATGTCGCTGAGGGCGATGCTTATATGCTGAATTCGCCATACAACGGCGGCACGCATCTGCCGGATGTAACGGTCGTCACACCGGTTTTCGTAGACGGAAAACCGGCTTTCTGGCTTGGCTCGCGCGGCCATCATGCCGATATTGGGGGACGTACACCGGGGTCAGGCCCACCCGACAGTACGCACATCGACCAGGAAGGCGTGCTTATCGATAATGTGCAACTGGTCAAAGCCGGTCGGCTCCGCGAAGCCGAAGCTCGCGCGGTCTTGGCTTCCGGTCGCTACCCATGCCGCAACATCGACCAGAACATGGCTGATCTCAAGGCGCAGGTCGCGGCCAATGAAACCGGACGACAGGCCTTGCTGAAGGTCTGTGATGCATATGGCGCAGATGTGGTGACGGCATACATGGGACATGTGCAGGACAACGCAGCGGCCAGCGTCGCACGGGCTTTGACCGGGCTAAGAAACGGCAGTTTTCGCTATGACATGGATAACGGCGCGATCATCAACGTTGCGGTGACTGTCAATGGTGATACCGCAACCGTCGATTTCACCGGAACGTCGTCGCAACAGGCTGGCAACTACAACGCGCCTTTGGCTGTATGCCGCGCGGTTGTCCTTTACGTGTTTCGCACTCTCGTTGGGTCCGATATCCCGCTGAACGAAGGGTGCTTGCGCCCTATCACGATCATCGTGCCCGAAGGGTCGTTCCTAAACCCGACCTACCCCGCCGCCGTCATTGCCGGAAACACCGAAGTGTCGCAAGCCGCGTGCAATGCGCTTTATGGCGCGCTTGGCCGGATGGCCTGTTCGCAGGCGACAATGAACAATTTCATCTGGGGCAATGCCGATTTCCAGAATTACGAAACGATTGCGGGTGGCACCGGCGCTGGCCCCGGTTTTGCCGGATGCGATGCCGTGCAGACGCACATGACAAACACGCGCATGACCGACCCCGAAATTCTGGAAAAACGTTTTCCTGTACGACTCGAAGAATTCGGTATTCGGCGCGGGTCAGGCGGGGCAGGCAAATGGAACGGTGGCAACGGTGCCGTGCGCCGGATGCGGTTCCTTAAACCAGTGACGGTTACAACGCTGTGCTCGCGCCGTTCGGTGGCACCTTTCGGCGGTGCCGGTGGCGCGCCGGGAGCAAAGGGTGTCGACAGGGTGATCTTTCCTGATGGGCGTGAAGAAACCCTTCCGGGAAACGCGGAAGTCGCGTTGCCCGAAGGTGGAGTTTTCGTGATGGAAACGCCAGGTGGCGGCGGATGGGGGACGCCAGAGGACGTCTAATCGTAGGTCAGTTCCGTCGCCTTGCCCCGGAAGATGTAATAGGCCAGCACCGTATAACCGATGATTGTTGGCAGAACGATGCACGTGCCGATAAGGATGATGAACAGGCTTTCAGGCGCGCTGGCCGCTTCGTAGATCGTGATCTTCTCAGGGACGACATAGGGGTAAAAGCTGTAAGCCATGCCACTGAACGCCGTCACCCAAAGCCCCGTGGCAGCGGCAAAGGGCAGCCAGGATTTGCGGTCATCAACAAATGGCATGCGCCGCAACATCACCCAAAGCGATACGACCAACATGCCCGAGGCAATCGGGAACGGCGCGAGATAAAGCGCATCTGGGAACGTGAACCATTTGTCGAAAATCCGCGCACTCACGAAAGGCGTAGCGAGCGAGATCGCAGCGATCCCCAACACCAGACCCCAGATGCCACCTTTCGCCCAAGCGACTGCCTTGCGCTGCAAGTGTTCGTCGGTTTTGTGAATGATCCATGTCGCGCCGATAAAGCTGTAACCGACTGTCAGGAAGACTGCCGTCACGATGGCGAACAGAACGTGGCCCAACGTGTAATCAAGTCCCATAACATACATGCCAAGCATGAAGCCTTGGCATAGGGACGTGATAAGCGACCCGACAAAGAACGCGTTGTTCCACAGCGTCTTGTATGCCGCCGGTGCCTTGACCCGAAACTCGAACGCAACACCGCGCAGGATCAAGCCAATCAGCATCAAGGCAACCGGCAGATAAAGCGAGGTCAGGATTTCACCATGCGCCGTCGGAAACGCGACCAACAACAGGCCAATCGCAAGCACCAACCAAGTTTCGTTTGCATCCCAGAAAGGACCGATTGATGCGATCATCCGGTCCTTCTCGTCTTCATTAGCGAAGGGAAACAGCACTCCAACGCCCAGATCAAACCCGTCCAATACGACGTAGATCAGGATCGACAAGCCCATCAACGACGCAAACACGAAGGGTAGCCAGACAGCGGGATCTCCGAATGTGTCCATCTTCCGCTACTCCGCCGGTATCGCGCGGGCTTCGGCAGCACCCGAGCCGGGCACACGCTGTTCGATCTTCTTGCCATGGGCCGCGCGGCGGGCGAGGTAGAAGATACACCCGACATAGGCCCCAAGAAGGATCGCATATACGACAAGATAGGCGATCAGCGTGGACAGAACCATCGGGGCGGGGACGTCAGCAACCGCTTGCTTGGTGGTCATGACGCCCTGAACAAGCCAAGGCTGGCGGCCGATCTCGGTTGTGTACCAACCGGCGAGCGTTGCCAGCCAACCGCTGAAGCTCATCCCGACAAGGGCGAACAGCATGACTTTCGGCAGGCCTTCGACACCACGGCGTTCACCGGTTTCCTTGTTTCGGCGCAACAGCATCCACGAGGCCGTCCAACTCAGCAGCAGCATCGCCATGCCAGTGCCCACCATCACGCGAAACGACCAAAAGACAGGGGCTACACGCGGGTGCATGACTGTGCCGTCCTCGGCCACGAATGCGTCCAAGCCTTTGATCTCACCATCCCAAGTATGGGTCAGGATATAAGACCCTAGGTTCGGAATGCCGATCTCATAACGGTTTTCACGCGCTTCATCGTCCGGGATTGCAAACAGGATCAAGGGAACGTTGCCGCTAGTTTCCCAATGCCCTTCCATCGCCGCAACCTTTGCAGGCTGGTACTCTTTGGTGTTCAGACCATGCATGTCACCGACGAAAATCTGCACCGGGATTAACAGGGCTGCGGCAAAGACCCCCGTACGCAATGCGACGCGCACGCCTTCCGTACGTCCGCCAATAAGCCAGCGGAATGCGCTGACACCGGCGATCAGGAAGCTGCAGGTCAGGAAGCTCGCCAGCACCATATGTCCAAAACGATACGGCATGGACGGGTTAAAGATGATCTCGGACCAGTTGGTCGCATAGGCGACACCGTCAATCATTTCAAAGCCTTGCGGTGTATGCATCCAAGAGTTCAGTACGATGATCCAGAACGTCGACATCAGGGTTCCGAACGCCACTAGAAAGGTGGCACCGGTATGGAGCCAGCGCGGCACCTTGGAAAAGCCAAATAGCATGATTCCAAGGAATACGGCCTCAAGGAAGAAGGCAGTCATGATTTCATAAGCCAGAAGAGGCCCTGCAATATTCCCGACGGTTTCCATGAAACCGGGCCAGTTTGTCCCGAACTGAAAGGACATGGTGATGCCGGACACAACGCCCATTGCAAAGGAAAGCGCAAAGATCTTGACCCAAAACTGATAGGCTTCCATCCAGCGCGCTTCACCCGACCGGTTGTAGCGGATGCGGAAGTAGAAAAGCAACCATCCCAAGGCGATCGTGATCGTTGGGAAAAGAATATGAAACGAAATATTGGCCGCGAACTGAATGCGCGAAAGTAACAGGGTTTCCATCTGATAACGCCTCCTTTGGGGCGATTCATTGCTTGATCCAAATATAGGCTGGATTCTGCACCTGCAAAGTAAGGTGCGACAGCAAGGCGCGCCCAGTAAAATCAACGCTCTAAGAGCCTTCTCTTATCAGCGGTTTACAGGCCGTTCCTCTCGACTACTGCGACCGGCTGCCGCTTCCTGTGGACGACTAAAAGAAGGGGGCGGGCCAATGACTGATGGATTTCTGACGACACATGTCGTGGACCCCGTGCGCGGCATCCCGGCGGTTGACATGAAGATAGATCTCAACCGGATCGAAGGCGATGCCTGGACCCATCTTGCGACAAAATGGACCAATTGGGACGGGCGCATGGATGAACCCATTCCGCCGGTCGGTGACTTCGGCGTCGGTAAATACGAATTGCTGTTCTACGCGGTTGCGTGGTTTGACTAGAACAGCACGTTTTCAGGCAGTCCGAGATTTCCTGACAAAATTCCGATCCGCTTTGGTATTTCCGACAAGGGCAACCACTATCACCTGCCTTTGCTGGTCTTGCCTTTCAGTTTTTCGACATATCGGGGGAGCTAGGAAAGAAATACGTCAGCGTAGGTATCGCGCAGCACATTCTTTTGCACTTTGCCCATCGTGTTACGCGGTAGCGCGTGAACAAGGATGATCTTGCGCGGTTGTTTGAACCGCGCAAGCTTGGCAGCGATCACGGCACGCAGGTCATCCAGATCAAGCGGGCCATCGGCCACGACGATGGCCACGACGCCTTCACCCAGATCGGCATGCGAAACACCGATTACAGCGCTTTCCAAGATACCGGGCTGGTCGTCAATGACCTGTTCCACCTCTTTGGGATAGATATTGAACCCGCCGGAAATGATCAGATCCTTGCCGCGTCCGACAATGGTGACGTATCCGTCTGCGTCAACAAAGCCGAGGTCACCAGTGATAAAGAAACCGTCCGATCGCAGCTCCTGTGCGGTTTTGTCAGGCATCTGCCAATAGCCCTTGAACACGTTGGGGCCACGCACCTCAATAACGCCGATGTTACCTGTCGGCAGCACCTCACCGGTTTGCGGGTCGCAGATTTTCAGCTCTACGCCGGGCAGGGGCAGGCCGACGGTCCCTGCCCGACGCTCACCGTCATATGGGTTGGATGTCGACATATTCGTTTCGGTCATGCCATAGCGTTCAAGCACCCGATGCCCGGTTCGCTTTTTCATACGTGAATGGGTTTCTGCCAGCATTGGGGCAGATCCTGAAATGAACAACCGCATGTGTTTCGTGAGCGCGTGGTCAAAACGGGCGTCCTGCAGAAGGCGGGTGTAGAATGTCGGCACGCCCATCATACTTGTCGCCCGCGGCAGATGGGCAATCATCTGGTCTATGTCAAACTTCGGCAAGAAAATCATGGACCCGCCGGTCAGCAGTGTGATGTTCGTCGCGACAAACAGGCCGTGCGTGTGAAAGATCGGAAGCGCGTGCAACAACACGTCGTCCTGTGTGAACTGCCAATAGTCCGTCAGCACACGGGCATTCGACAGCAGGTTGTCCTGTGTCAGCATCGCCCCCTTGGACCGCCCTGTCGTTCCAGAGGTATAAAGAAACGCGGCCAGATCATCCGGCAAGCGCGCTGCTACCTCGGTGCAGGGTGTTGCGTGATCCGCGTTCAGGGCGATGACCTGCGGGGCAAGTCCGGCATGCGCTGCCGGGTCATCGCTGACAAAAAGCTTCGCGCCGCTGTCTTCGACGAAATAGCGCAACTCGTCCGTGGTATAGGCAGGATTGAGCGGTAAGAAGATCACACCGCGCTGCATGCACGCTGCATAAACGGCAAGCGCGGCAGGTGATTTCTCAGCGCGCAGGGCAAGCCGATCCCCGACACCCAGCCCCTTTTCCACAATCATGCCAGCAAACCGGGCGACTTGCTCCATGAACGCACGATAGCTCTGCGTCGATCCGTCGGCGAGGTGCAGGAACGGCGCGTCATTCGTGACGTGCGGGGCGAACAGGGCGTCAAATAGTGGGTTGGTCATGCGTTTGGTGTAGGGGGCTTTGCACTTTTGTAAAACGAGAAACGGGTCGTTTGCTGATAGGGCGTATCCGGCGTCACGCGGATTGATGGGAAGGTCGGGTTGTTGGGCGCGTCGGGCCAGCCCTGCGCCTCGATTGCAAGTCCTTCATAGTTCGCGCGCGCGGGCCGCATGGCATCGCGGCCATCATAGATCTGAATGCCGGGCTGATCGGTCGCGACCGTCATGCCAACACCACTGCTACCTTGGAGTGTCAGCACATCGCGAACGGGACCGCGCGAGCCAGACAAGCAGAAATTGTTATCAAGCGGCGGGTTTTCAGGGCTGATTTGGCGCAACTGCCGAAAATCCATCGCAGTATCCTCGACATCTGCGATCTCTCCCGTTGGGTAGTTTTGCGGCGTGGCCGGCAGAAAACTGTCGGCATGGATTTGCAGGCGGTGTCCGTCCCAGGTATCGGTCCCATCAAAGTTCCAATAGCTGTGATTGGCAAAATTCATGAGCGTTGGCGCATCCGTTTTCCCAGTTACCGTCAAGGTCAAGGTGGCAGGCTTGGAAACTGCGAAAGTCGCAGTAATCTCGCGATTGCCGGGCAGACCGCATGCGCCGTCGATCAGAATGCAGCGCAAAGTCACTTCTGTCGGGCTGGACGCAAGCACTTCCCAGTTACGGCGGTGCGTGGCTTGCGCGCCGGAATGAAGATGGATCGCCCCATCCTGATTGCGTTCAAGTTCATACATCATCCCGTCGATCAACACCCGTGCGGTGCTGATGCGGTTGGCGATGGGTCCGATCAGGCTCCCATGATGGCGCATGTCGCTCTCATAATCCGCGATGCTGTCTGAGCCCAGCGTCAGCGACCGGTCAATACCTGCAAGACGCACGTCCTGTACAATGGCCCCCCATGTCAGCAACGAAACAGTCAGGTCGCCTGACGCGATGGTCAGTTGGGCGACGTCATCACCTGTGCTGGTCGTCCCGAATATCACCCAAGGGGTTCCCAATGCACACCCGCAGGGGGGATCGTCGCACCCCGCCACGTTAGTGGTTCGGGCGCGTAGTTGAAAACAAAGCGATGGGTGCCTGTGTCCCTGACGCGCAGCCCATCAGGAAGGTCATGCGTTGTGATACCCGCTTCGTCGCAAAGCGCACGAATAATCTGATCAAAGGTTTCATCATCGGGCCAACCGCCAAGATAGCGTAGATGAACGTTACCCATGATGGCGGGAAAGCCGGCTTGGGTGCGGCGGAATACCTCAGCCTTGCCTTCCAGATGCTCGAACCAGTGCAGAAATCGGCCACCATCCTGCAAGGCGATCTCGTCTGTTGGTGGGATGCTTTCGGTCAGCGCAGCGGTAATATCAACGTCCGGCAGGTTCGGACCCATAGGCGTCGGGATCGAAAGTTCATCCGTTTTCGTATCCGTCCGCGGGCCGATCAAGGCTGTGCCCTCGAACGTGGAAAGTGCGGCACGCACCGGATCGCTCAACCGCATCAGCCCGGGGGCCAACACCAGCTTGTAGCCGCCAAGGTCGGACACATCGGGGGGCAGGATATCAATGGAAAGACCGGCCCTGCGCAGTGCGCGATAAGCGGCGAAAGCGAGGCGGAACATGTCGAAATCAGCACCTTGTGGCTGCGTGTCCCACGCCCAGGCGCTTTCGTAGTCAAAGATCAATGCAACGGGCGATGCTGCCGCTTCAACATCCGGCAGATCCAGCAATTCGGTCGCGACCTGACGTGCCTCGGCAAGGGCGGGTGCGTCGGCGCTGTCAGGACGCAAAAGACCTGCGTGCATCTGCTCTTGCGCAAACGGGGCCTGCCGCCAGCGGAAATAGCAAACGGTTTCGGCACCATGGGCAAATGCCTCCCACGCCCACAGACGTGCCATTCCGGGCAGGGGGGCTGGGTTGTAGGGTGCCCAGTTTACCGGTCCGGGTTGCTGTTCCATCACCCACATCCGCCCTTTGCCGACAGCGCGGTAAAGGTCATGGTGGAAAGCCTGATTGTCAGGATGACCTTGCCGTAAGAAGCGCTGCTTTTCCGCTGGCGTTCCTTCAATGCGGTCCGACAAAAATCCGATCGGATAACTGTCCCATGACGCGATATCCAGATCTGCACCGACAGCCCAGTGATCAAAGGTCGTGATCCGTCCCATGTAATTGTGAACAAGCGGGGCATCGGTGTACTTGCGCAGCACATCCGCCTGAATTCTGTTGAAGGCGACCACCTGATCACTGGCATAACGCCGAAAGGCCAGCACATGCGCGGGGTTGGGTTCTGTCACCGTCAGGTTTGGCAATTCGATCTGATCGAAGCGGTCATAGTCCATTGACCAGAACACATTCCCCCACGCGCGGTTCAGCGCGTCGGTCGATTGATAGCGCTGGGCGCACCAATCCTGAAAACCGGCCCGTGCGGCTTCGGAATAGGACAGCGTCGTATCATGGCAATCGTATTCATTGTCGATCTGCCAAGCGGCGATGTGCGGATTCTTCCCATAGCGTTCACCCATCGCACCCGCGATACGGCGACATTCAGTGCGATAGCCCTGATGACTGAAATCGTAATGACGACGTGATCCAAATTTGCGCACCCTCCCGTCGGTATCGACAGGCAGCATGTCAGGCATTTCATCGACCAGCCATCGCGGCGGTGTCGCGGTTGGCGTGCCCATGATGATCTTCAGCCCTGCAGCGCCAAGCGTTTGAACAGCGCGGTCAAGCCAGTCCCAAGCAAATTGACCACGGCTCGGTTCGATGCGTTGCCACGCAAATTCGCCGATACGCACCCATGTCAGACCAGCCTCAATCATGCGCGCAGCGTCGTCTGCCCATTGGGTTTCTAGCCAATGTTCAGGATAATAGCAGACGCCAAGAGTTCGTTTCATATCTGTTTCAATCACTTCTGCTGAAGGTCAGACCGCGTGCGAAAGGCTACAAGATCACGCGATGTTCTGCCTGACCTGTGTACTTGGTTTCGACGACAAAGGTCTTGCCCTGATCCGGCCCGTCGACGCCATTAGCGGCTGAGGTGCAATAAAGCGTTGTCAGATCAGGGCCACCAAAGGCCGGGCAAGTCGTCTGATCAGCCGGAAAGCTGAAAGCTTCGATGAAGCTCCCATCCGGCGCATAGCCCGCGATACGCCCCGCGCCCCACTGTGCATTCCAGAGATTGCCATCGGCATCGACGACGGCCCCATCGGGGCGGAAATCAGTGCCGGTCAAATCAATATGCAACTGGGCGTCGCCGTCCGGCCAGCCGTCCGGGTCCAACGCGACGCGCATGATCTGCTGCGTGGGTGTATCGGTGAAATAGGCCGCCCGGCCATCAGGTGCGAAGCAAATCGCGTTGCTAATGGTGATCGGCGCAAATAACTGGCGCAGCTCACCCTTGCAAAAGCGATAAATTGCTCCTGCGTTTTCCTCGGCGTCGATCCCCATGGTGCCGATCCAGAAACCACCCTGCGGGTCGGCGCGTCCATCATTGGACCGGGTGACCGGATTTTCGGCTTCGAGTGGACAAACAGGCGTCATGGCACCGCTGCTAAGATCAAACCGCGACAGCGCTGTGGCTGATGCCACAAGCAAGGTATCTCCATCGACCCAACCAGCGGCAGAGACATAGTCGTCGCACTGCCAGTGCCGGTTTGCGCAGTGCAGCCGTTTGCCAAGAATATCAAACCAGAACAGCTCTTTGCGAAGGGGATGCCAAAGCGGTCCCTCGCCAAGCGCACAGATCGTTGCGTCAAATATCATTGCACTGCCTGATCATAAGCGGCGACAATCGCCTTTGCCTTGCGCGATACGTCCTCAGGACGATCGCCGGGTTTGTAAATGGCGGAACCGATCCCGAATCCGTCAGCACTTGCCGCGATCCACTGCGCAAAATTCTCAGGACCTGCCCCTCCAACTGCATAAACCAGGGTTCCGGGTGGCAGTACGGCACGCATCGATTTGACGCCATCAGGTCCAGGGATGCTCGCAGGAAATATCTTCAGCCCATCTGCGCCCGCCTTGAGTGCGGCAAAGCATTCTGTCGGGGTCATCACGCCGGGCCAGCTTTGCATGCCGGCGGTCTTGGTCGCCACAATCACCCGCTGATCGCAGTTCGGCGAGACAACCAGTTTGCCACCGGCCTGTGCAACACGGCCCACATCATCTGTCGATAGGACGGTGCCAGCACCGATCAGCGCGCGATCACCGTAGGCTGCGGCCATTGCCTTGATGCTGTCGAAGGGGTCGGGGGAATTCAGCGGCACCTCGATGCGGTTGATACCCGCCTCAAGGATTGCAGCGCAGATGTCAGTGGCTTCTGGCGGGGTCACGCCCCGGAGGATCGCGATCAATGGTCGAGACATCTATAACTCCCTGAAGCGGCGATAGGCAGCGGTCAGACCTGCCAGCGTGGCGCGGTCTCCATCTGCCTGGGTGGCGTGGACGCCTTGTGTGGCCAAGGCATCAACATAGCGTTTTGAAAGCGTGCTTGCGCCCACTACGGCGACCTGCTGACCCAGCCAATAGGGTTTGGTTGCGGCCAATTCTGCCCCGATCAATAAACCGGACAGACGTGCACGGGCGGTTTCATTCGCCAGCCCGTGCAAAAGACCCTCAGCACGGAGCGAAAAAAGACGTGCGGCAAGCTTCTCGGGCTTGGAGATCACATCGTCAAGTCCCTGCGCGAACCCTTCTTCGTCCCAGCCGCTGCCGATTGAGTGTTTCAACACCGTGTGTTCAGAAATCGCCGCAAACAGATCGCCGGTCATGGATGTCTGGAAACTAACGACCTCACCAGCGCTGACATGGGCCCATTTCGTGTGGGTGCCGGGCAGGCAGATGACGCCATCCCATTTGGGATTAAGCGCAAGAAAACCTGCGATCTGGGTTTCTTCGCCGCGCATGACGTCTGCCGGACTGTTCTGGCGCAGGCCGGGAATGATATTTACAGACAGGTTCGCATGCGTCGTCGGGGCTGCAGCAAACCGATCGGGCGTCGCAGCACAGGGGACGGTTGCATAAGGCGCTTCGGTCCATCCCTGACGGCTGCCGACCATGCCACAGGCAATCACCGTCGTCGTTTCGCTGATCCAACCGTCCACCAACGCCAGCAGCGCTGGTTCGAAACCATCCTTTGAAAGCTTGCCCATCCCGTCGTCAGATTTCGCCGCCGCAAGAACAGAGCCACTTTGCGACATCGCCCAGACCCGCAGGTTCGTGGTGCCCCAGTCTGCGGCGATCCAATCCGGGGTCATAGGCGCTCACCCTCGATGACCCACATCCGTTCGGGGAACGACCATGGCAGTGTTACACCGGTGCGCATCAGATACGAACCCGACAGGTCAAGCGCTTGTGTCTTCAATGCAGTTGTGCCGCGCGACAGATGCGATGCGGTTTCCCGGTTCGCAAGACTGATGCGATAGGTGGCATTGGGATCAAGTTCCGTCAGGCGCAAAGGGCGCGGTGCAATCTGTGCGGACGTCGCTGCCTTGCCGGCGAACACGACAAAGCGGCTTCCGTCGCGAGCAAGCTGCTGCTCGGCGATGACAGCTGGGTCGGCACTGTCCAGTCGCAGGATATCCGCCTGATACATCCAGTGCCGGTGGTGCTTCCACCAGCTCGTGATTTCGGTCAGCACGCGCGCTTCATAGTCAGTCAATTCACGCGGATCCATCTCGAACCCCATATGACGCTGGGCTGCGACCCAAGCACGAAACGAGATATCAAGGACCCGGCCCGAGGTGTGACAGATACGCGGACCAACGTGCGATCCGGTCACAGCAAGCGGCAGGAACAGGGCGGCATCGTGCTGGATGCGCAGACGCTCGAGTGCATCATTGCTATCCGACAGCCAGACACGTTGCGTACGCGCCATGATGCCAAAGTCGATCCGTCCGCCACCAGAGGCGCAGCTTTCGATCTCAACATGGGGAAAATCGGCGCGAAGCCGGTCAATCAGCGCATATGACCCCCGGGTCTGTGCGGCATCCGGCATGGGCAAGACCCGGTTATGGTCCCACTTAATATAATCGATGTCGGTTTCGCGCAGGATCTTTGACATTCGGTCATAAAGAAAGTCGCGCACTGCGGGCAACGCCATGTTCAGCGCCTTTTGCTGACGGCCTAGTGTCTGGTCTTCCGATCCAAAAACCCAATCAGGATGTGCACGGTGAATATCGCTGTCTTCGTTAATCATCTCCGGCTCGAACCAGATACCAAACGTCATGCCCAGCGCGTGGACATGCTCGACAAGCGGTGTCAGCCCGTCCGGGTATTTGCGCGGGTCGACCTCCCAATCGGACAGGGATCTGGTATCGTCGTCGCGGTTGCCAAACCATCCGTCATCAAGCACGAAACGTTCAGCCCCCAGCGCGGCGGCGCGGTCTGCAATTTCTCTCAGAACGGGCAGTTTGTGATCGAAATAGACGGCTTCCCAGCAATTGTAATGCACGGGGCGTGGCTTGCCTGGCTTGGGCCAAGTAACGATCCGGTCACGCAGATGGCGCTGGAAGGACGTGGCACAACCGTTCAGGCCGGTGTCTGAATACGTGATGTAAAGAGGTGCTGTCTTGAACTGCGTAGCCGGTGCCGTTTCCATACGGGCGGCATGTCCGAACTGGATCTGCCGACGGCCATCCTGAAGCTCTTCGGCGATCATCTTGTGACCACCCGACCAGCCGTAGTGAAAACCGTAACATTCGCCCTGCGTGTTCGTCGTGCCAATGCAAGGGATCAACAGTCCGGGGAAATGTTCGTGACCAGTGCGACCGGTGCGATTTTCGCGATAGCGCATTCCGGCCGACCAGGCAGTGCGAGACAGCTGGAATTCACCACACCAGCGGCCAGATACATCGATCATCTCATCCGATTGCTGCGGTGCGGGCAGGACAGGGGCCGAAAGCCAGTGCAGATGTACGGGGCGGGTCGCATCCAGCGTGTGCTGGCAGGTGATCATGTGCGATTGCGTATCGACCGAAAACAACGCAGTCAGGGTCAGCCCGTTTTCCTTGTCGGCATAGACCAGTTCCAGCGTCCCGTTCTGTATCGCGCTTTCCAGACAGAACTTCGGCAACAACGGTGTGCCGTCTGTATCGCGCACGATCAGGCCGGGCTGTCCGGGAAAACTGCGGATCGCTTCCGGACAGATGGACAAATCTGGGTTCTCGTCAAGCATGCCGCCCGTGACATCAATGACATGTGCGGCCATCACCGTGTACAGGTTTTCATCCGCCGGGAGCGTCGCGCCCCAATAAACGACTTGTGCCAGCCGGTCGTTGACGGATGCAAGGACAAGGGTCTGCCTGCCATCATCCATGCGCCAGACATGCGGTACGGGTGCACCGCTTGAGGACGCTTGTTTCATGGCAGTGCTTGCAGTGGCATCTGCCCCTGCGTCGGTGAGCCGTGTCGTCATAAATGTCGGTCCGTCTACTTCACTGCGCCAAGTGTCAGGCCAGCGATAAAGTGTTTTTGCATCAGAAAGAACATGGCCACAGGTGGCAAGGCTGCCACGATCGAACCTGCACTCATCAAATGATACGCCGCGCGGAACTGGGAATTAAAGCTGGTAATCCCGGCCGTGACGGGTTGCGCATCCGGACCTTGGGTCAGGACGACTGCCCAGAAATAGTCATTCCAGATAAAGGTGAAAATCAGCACCGCCAATGCAGCCAGTGCCGGCTTCATCAACGGCAGGACGACGAACAGAAAAATGCGCCATTCGGCCACTCCTTCGACCCGTGCGCTTTCGATCAATGGAAAAGGCAAGGCGCGGATAAAATTGCGCATGAACAAGGTGCAAAACCCCGTCTGAAACGCAATGTGAAAAAGAACGAGCCCGAGCTTGGTGTCATACAGGTTCATGCTGACAGTCAGATCGCGCACAGGGACCATCAATATCTGGAATGGCACGAAGTTTCCTGCGATGAACATGAAAAAGATCAGCAAGTTGCCGCGGAATTTGTAAACGCCCAGCGCAAAGCCGGTCATGCTCGACAAAACGATCGCCCCGATCACCGTTGGCACCGTAATCAGCACTGAATTCAACAGATAGCGCGGCATGTCCGATTCAAAAAAGACCTTGCCGTAGTTGGTGAATAATTCGAACGAGGATGGCATGCCCCAAAAGTTGCCAGCGACGAAATCACCATCGGGCTTGATGGAAAACAGCATCACTGCAAGCAGGGGGATAAGCCAGATGAAAAGCGCTATCGGAAGGAAAACCTGATAGGCGACCTGTCGTCCCCCGGAAAGCTGCTGAATCGGTCTTGGAAACATGTGCCCGGCCCCCCTTAACGCGCGGCCTGCTCGTCACGCCACATCGAATACAGAAAGTAAGCGATGAAGCCGAGCATGATGAAGAAAAGAACCACAGCGATGGCCGCGCCATAGCCCATGCGGAAGCCGAATTCGGAAAGGCTTTCCTCGAACATGTAGAATGACAGCACACGTGTCGATCCGAACGGGCCGCCGTTCGTCATGACCGCGATAAAGTCAAATGACCGCAGCGCACCAATGATCGTCACCACAAATGCAATGAAGGTGGCGGGTTTGAGTTGCGGCAGGATGACAAACCACAGCATCCGCCAGCCCTTTGCCCCGTCCAGACGTGCCGCTTCGACCTGTTCGGGGTCAACAGCGTTTAGGCCGGTCAGGTAAAGGATCATGCAGTACGCTGTTTGTGGCCACAGACCTGCGGCAATGATTCCGTAGGTTGCCGTATTAGGATTGCCGAGCACGCCGCCGCTGATGTCGATTCCGACAAGGCCGACAATCTGGTCGAAGGCACCGTTGTTCGGCAGGTAGAACCAGCTGAAAACAAGGCCGACAACGACCTGCGAAATCACAAACGGAAAGAAGAAAAGCGACTTGTAAAGCCGGATACCAAAGACTTTCTGGTTCAGGAACAAGGCGATGAACAGACCCATCGGAATGGCCAGAAGGTACAGGACCAGCCACCTGATGTTGTTCCAGAAAGATACCTGAAATTTGCGATCCATGTTCTGGTCGCCTATCCCAAGCAAGCGTTCATAATTTGCTGTGCCGACCCAGGTCTTTTCGCCAAGCCCGTCCCACTGGTGGAAACTGATCCAGAAGGACTGACCGATCGGTATGATGACGTAGAATGCAAAAAACAGCACGGCCGGGAGAAGGAACAGCCACGGCGTAATCGCAATCTCGTTGCGCTTGTACCAACCGCGTGTTGCAGGGGCATTTGTTGTCAAGACGGCCATGGCTTTGCCTTTCCGGTGTCAACACATGCGAAAAAACCAAAGGGTTCTTGCGGATGCGTTGTGGGTCCTGGGCGTGTATCCTGCCCTGATTAACAGGGCGGGATTTGATGCCAGGCGGGCCAAAGCCAGCCTGGCATGCGTGTCTTAGTAAACGCGCTGACGTGTCTCTTCGAGGCGTGTCAGGATGTCTTCCAGATTGTCCGGGAACACCATGAATTCCTGCAGACCTTCCATGCCAACCGACGCCATTTCGGCGGGGAAGTCACGGTCAAAGAACTGCATAATGCCGCCGGTTGCGTTGTTTGACAGCATCTCAAAGCCTTCCTGAATGAACTTGTCATCAGAAACGGAGGCTTGGGCGTTCACAGGCAACTGCCCGAGATTGTCGCCGTTGTTGATCTCTGACTGAACTTCAGGCGACGTCACATAAAGCAGGAATGCCTTTGCCGCATCGACGTTCTGTGCGCCAGAAGCGATATGGAACGTATCTGTAGGCGCATCTTCTGCAGGTGCAACATCAGGGTTGATCGTTGGGAACTGGTAGAAGTCCAGCTGATCATCGGTCAGACCACCATCACGGAACGCCGCGACAGAGAAGTTACCCATCAGATAGGCGGCCGCTTCGCCGTCAACCATGAATGGCATCGCTTCCTGCCAGCTGTAGGACTGGTGGTCGTCGATGAAGGCACCCATGTCGATCAGCTGACGCCAGTTGGCGAATGTCTGACGCACGCGGTCATCGGTCCACGGAACTTCACCATTGGCCAGCTGGATATGGAAATCATACCCGTTCGTGCGGCTGTTGATGTAGTCAAACCAACCACCGGCTGTCCAAAGGAACTTGGAACCGATCGTGTAGCACTTGCGGCCAGAGTCGAGGATGGCCTGGCAGTTTGCCAGCTCTTCTTCCCATGTGGTTGGCTCGGCAAGGCCCAGCTCTTCGTAGATGTCTTTGCGGTAATAGACGCCCCACTGGTAGTACGTGTAAGGCACGCCCCACTGCTTGCCATCAAGGGTCATTGCACCCTTGGTCGAGGCAAGATCAGCCATGGCAGGATCTTCCCAAAGATCGGAAACATCCATGAACAGACCAGCATCCACATACGGTGACATGCGTGTAGCGGCATACCAGTTCACCACGTCTGGCGGGTTCGCGCTCAGTGCGTTGCGGATTTGCGTCTTCCACGCTTCACGGTCAACGATTGTCAGGTCAACTGTCAGCTCCGGATGCATCGCATCAAAGTCGGCAGCCAGTTTTTCCATGACGGCCCGCGGTGCAGGGTTCGACATGTCGGAAATAATGCGCAGTTCGCCAGAAAGGCTGTGCCCTTCAGCAGCTGCAGATGTCGCTACGCCAGCAGCAACAATCGCCGCGAACGACGTCTTGAGAATGGAATGCATGTTGTCCTCCCTAGGTGCTTCCATAGTGTAACCAAGCCCACCCGAATATTCTCTCGGAAGTCTCATTATGTGAAACTTGGTTTTGGATGTTGATACTAAAGCGCGACTCGCCTAAGAATGTCAACATGCCTCGAAGTTTAATCGCGCCGCTCAAACGCGCAATGAACGATTGAAACGGGGCGGGGAGGAACAGCATGGCACGCGGCGCTGGCGACGGCACGGTCGGAAAGGCTCTGGAGGTCCTGGATCAGGTCGCCGAGTTCGGTCGCCCCGTGCGGTTTGCAGAACTTCTGGCCGACAGCAACTTTCCCAAACCCACGCTCTACCGGCTCTTACAAACACTGACGAGCCAGGGGATGCTGGCCTTTGACCCGGATCGCAACACGTATTCGCCAGGCGCGCGCTTGATGAAATTTGCCCATGCCGCGTGGTCGCAGTCTACCCTTGCCCAAGTGGCCAGCCCGCATGTGCAATTGCTCAGCGAAGCAACCGGGGAAACTGTCCATCTTGCACAGCTTGATAGCGCGCAGGTCCTTTATCTTGACAAACGAAATGCCCGCCAGCCGGTCGAAATGTACAGCCAGGCAGGCAAAATCGGCCCTGCCTACTGCACTGGCGTCGGCAAAGCGATGATCGCCTTCCTGCCCGAAGATGAGGCTGCGGACGTGATCGGTCAGCAGTCGTTTCATGTCTTTACGCCAACCACGCTGGCCACGGCCGATGCCTTGCAGGAGGAATTGGTCGATATCCGTGCCAACGGATACGGGTTCGACCGCGAGGAACATGAACCCGGCATCATCTGTGTCGCCATGCCGATCCTGAGCGAAAGCGGCCGTGTGCTTGGCGCGCTTTCGGTGACAAGCACGACGCAGCACACCAACCTTGCTGGGCTGGAACAGCAGGTCCCGCATTTGCGCAAGGCCACAAACGCGATCGCCCAAGCCGCCAAACGGTGGTCCTTTCCGGACCATCATTCTCAAAAAACAACTACAGGGATCTGAATCATGTCCGGTGTCACAATGAAGAACGTCATCAAGCGATATGGTGACACGCAGGTGATCCACGGGATCGACCTGAAGATCGAAGACGGCGAATTCTGTGTTTTTGTCGGCCCGTCCGGTTGCGGGAAATCCACCCTGTTGCGCATGGTGGCCGGTCTGGAAGAAACGACTGAAGGCGAGATGCACATCGGGTCGCGGGATGTGACACGCATGGATCCGTCAGAGCGTGGCGTCGCGATGGTGTTCCAGACCTACGCGCTGTATCCGCACATGACCGTGCGCGAAAACATGGGATTTGGCCTCAAGATGAACGGCTATCCCAAAGCAGAGATCGCTGAAAAGGTCGCGGAGGCGACCCGCATTCTCAAGCTGGAAGAATACCTCGAACGCAAACCCGCCGCGCTCTCGGGTGGCCAGCGTCAGCGTGTGTCGATCGGGCGGGCCATTGTGCGCGGCCCAGATGTGTTCCTGTTTGACGAACCTTTGTCCAACCTTGATGCCGAATTGCGGGTCGAAATGCGCGTCGAAATCGCGCGTTTGCACAAGGAAATCGGCGCAACCATGATTTACGTGACACACGATCAGGTCGAGGCGATGACGCTGGCCGACAAGATCGTGGTACTGCGCAAAGGTGTGATCGAACAGGTCGGGGCACCGATGGACCTCTACCGCGATCCGGATAACAAGTTTGTTGCCGGATTCATTGGTTCGCCCGCGATGAATTTCGTTCAAGGCACTGTCGGGGAAGGCAGCATCGATATTCCTGGCATCGGGCAATCCGTGCCCGCGACAATCGCCACGGCCTACAAAGGCCGCAAGGTCAGCGCCGGATTGCGCCCCGAACACCTCGTGATTGACCCCGCCGGTGATGTTCTGCGCGTTGATTTGACCGAAAGTCTCGGTGGTGTGTCATACGCCTATCTTGAAGCGCCGACTGGCGAGCGGATCGTCGTAGAGGAACGTGGCGATGACCGCGTGCGCGAAGGCGAACGGGTCGGGTTGTCCTTCGAACCCAAGCGGCTGTACCTGTTCGATGCGGAAACAGAGGCCCGCATCCGCAGCTAGGCCACGTCGATCGTGCGTTTCGACGGCCTCCTGTGGCGACTGAACGATGAATAGGGCCAATCCGCTGCATGCTTGACAAGACCCTTGTCCGCGGGTGCCCGGCGAATCAGTTCCATATGTAAGTCGAAATCCTGCCCGTCGCGAATGCGATGGTCCCAGAACCTGCGCTGCCAAATTCCTTTGTCCTTGCGCTTGATTTGCGCGGCGCTGCGATGGGCGGGCCCGTCCACATGACGCGAAAAAACTGATTTGATAAGCCGCCAACGTTTTGCATAATCCAGATCACCGGTCGGCAGGGTCCAGATCATATGGGTCTGATTTGGTAGGACCACCGCCGCATCGATGACAAAGGGCCAGCGTTTGCGTGCGATACGGACGGCCTGTCGCAAGACATCTATTTCGCGGATCAGCGTGTCTGCCCGTGGATCCAGCAGATGTACGGAAAAGAAATAGGTGGCTGCTGTCGGTTGGTTTGTTCGGGGTTCGCTCATGCCCCGAGCCAATCACAGGGATGGTTAAGGCCGCGTTAAGCGAAACGGACGCGCAATGAGGTCAGAACCACTGCCCCGGCTCCATCAGGCCAAGGTCTAGCAATTGTTGCGACCGCCATTCGAACGGGGCCGAGTTGTGCCACTTGAATGAACTGATCTGGTAACCGCTGCCCGGATTGCGCTTCAATGCCTTGGCTGTGCGGAACGAACACAGCGCAGCAGTCAGGCTATGATGCCAAGGGCAGGCGTAAGTGTTGTACTCAGGATCATTGAACGTGTGATCGGCCCGCATTTCCAAGCCTGTGGTTGCGCGGAATATCGACACACGATCAATCCGGCGCCGGGGCATCGGGATGTGTTCTTCGAACCGCCAGCGCAAGCCGCCAAAGAAATCCAGCTGCCGGTCCGCGAATTCGTTGTCGCTGTTCTTGCGCGCCAGCGCGTAATAGCCGGATTTGTCGAGATACGCATCTTCAAGCGCGACGGCATTCGGATGCGCCTCCAGATCACCTGCGTAAAGGTCGATCACATAGGTCAGGATACTGCTGCGGCGTTCTTCTAGGCTGAACGTCGCCATTTCCCCGACGGTGCGATGTTCGCAGAACGGAAAGAACAGATATTCGGTATTGTAGCAGTAATAAATCCACTGACCGGGTGCCAACCTGATGACTCCGTTCACGATGTCGGTCAGCGCATCGTCGGAAAGCATGTCATGATGCACGCGGTGCACGCGACTGGCCACATCCTCTGCCAGCGCAATCTCTGCGCTACCAAACACGATGACCGTCTCGAAACCGCTATCCAGATGATGGCGCACAGTCGAATCCGCCTCTACAGCGTCTTCCAGCAAGATCAGTCCGATCGGGCCGTTCGCCACGACAGATTTTCCTGTTCCCAGAAACTGTTGGAGAGAGGTATAAACCATCAGGACAGACTTTCGTTGCGCGGGCTTAGATGTCGGCCAATTCGGCCCCCATTGCAAGCCTGCAGCCCGCAAGTTAGAACCCCGCCGTCTTACCCCCCACGATTGGTGCCATCTCATGACGACTCCCAAGAAGCTGTTCATCAAGACTTACGGCTGCCAGATGAACGTCTACGACAGTGAGCGTATGGTCGAAGCGCTTGGTGGCGAGGGGTATGTCGAAACGAAATCGGCGGATGATGCCGACATGATCCTGCTGAATACCTGTCACATTCGCGAAAAGGCTGCGGAAAAGGTCTATTCCGAACTGGGACGCTTCAAAGACCTGAAAGCCGAAAACCCCAATCTGAAAATCGGCGTGGCCGGTTGTGTGGCACAGGCCGAGGGCGAAGAAATCATGCGCCGTCAGCCGCTGGTCGATCTGGTGGTTGGTCCGCAAAGCTACCACCGCCTGCCCGCGATGGAAAAGGCAGTGCAGCAGGGTGCCAAAGCGCTCGACACCGATTTCCCCGAGGACGACAAGTTCGACACATTGACCAAACGCGCGAAAACCAAGCGCGGACCAACCGCATTTCTGACGGTTCAGGAAGGATGTGACAAGTTTTGCGCCTTCTGCGTCGTGCCCTATACGCGCGGTGCAGAGGTCAGTCGCCCCGCCGCACAGGTCTTGAAAGAAGCGCAAGAGCTTGTCGATGCGGGCGTGCGCGAAATCACGTTGCTGGGCCAGAACGTCAACGCATATCACGGGCATGAAAAGGGGCTGGCAGGCCTGATCTGGGCGCTCGACAAGATTGACGGGCTCGCACGGATCCGCTTCACGACGTCCCACCCAAACGATATGGACGACGCGCTCATCGAAGCGCATGGCACGTGCACAAAGCTCATGCCCTACCTGCACCTGCCTGTGCAATCCGGATCTGACGCAATCCTGAAAGCGATGAACCGCAAGCACACGGCTGAAAGCTACATTCGCCTGATCGAACGCATCCGCGAAGCGCGACCTGATCTTTTGTTGTCGGGTGATTTCATCGTCGGCTTCCCGGGAGAGACGGATCAGGACTTCGAAGATACGATGAATCTCATCCGAGAAGTGAACTACGGGCAGGCGTATTCATTCAAGTATTCGACCCGCCCCGGTACGCCTGCGGCCGAACGCGCGCAGGTGGCCGAGGCCTTGAAAACCGAACGGCTGGCTAACCTGCAGGCGCTCTTGTCCACGCAACAGCGGGCTGTGCAGGAGACAATGGTCGGTCGTGAGGTGCGCGTGCTATTCGAAAAGACCGGTCGGCAAGAGGGCCAGTTGATCGGAAAGTCCGAGTATCTGCACGCGGTCTATGCGGACGCCCCTGCATCGCTGATCGGGCAGGTCGTGCCGGTCAGAATCATTGCAAACAGCCCGAATTCGCTTGCAGGACAATGTATTCAGTAAACCCGAGCGCAAAGCCGGACTGACGCCGGGGAAGACCATTTGGGTTGATATGTTAACCAATATTGGCGGGCAAGGCTGACTGTTTCCGGCTCGGACACAATATGTGGTAATTCCCACTTCCAAAGCTACCCAAACTTGTTATCAATGTGGCAATTGTGTGTTAAATATTGGCCTGCCTCGTTTTGACAGGTGGGGCACGTGAGGAACAAGGGGTATTTGTCCGTGGCTAAGATGAACTTTCAGAAAACCAAGGCAGCACTTGCCGGCGTCGTTGCGCTGACACTTGCAGCTGGCCAGGTCCAGGCCGAGGGACACGAACGTGTCATCCAGGGCGAAGAATATACACCGACGATCTGGATTGACCCCGATGGGTGTCAACACTGGGTTATGGACGACGGCTTTGAAGGTTTCATGTCGCCGCACCGCACTCGCGATGGTCGCCCGGTCTGCAACCGCAGCGAAATCTGCGGGGTCATTCCAACAGACACATTGTTCGCAACGGACGAAGCCTGGATCACACGTCAGGCCAAAGCCGAACTGATGTCGTTCTTCCAGAACGCCAACGCATTCGGCTTCCTGATTTACGGTCACACCGACAGCCGCGCCTCTGACGAATACAATATCCGTCTGTCCGAAGCGCGTGCCAACATGGTCGCATCCGTCGCCCGTGACGCCGGTGTCCGCGTCGTTGACGTCAAAGGCTTTGGTGAGCGTCAGCCACGTGCGCAGGGTCACTCTGCGCAGGCGCTGCAGCAGAACCGCCGCGTCGAAATCTACTGCATTCGCTGAGGAGCCAGACAGATGAACATTTTAAAGATTTCTGCACTGGTGGTCGCAGGTGTAAGCATCACAGCCTGTACGGCGATTGAAGGTGGTAACCGCACCGGTGCTGAGCGTTTCGTGGATGCGGGACAGGACAACAAGCACCTGTCCAACCTCGTGGCCGGTGTCTGGGTTGACCCGAACGGCTGTGACCATTGGATCATTGATGACGGTATCGAAGGCTATCTGTCAGAGCGCCTGACACCTGATGGCCGCCCGGTGTGTTCCGGTGTTGCACCGCCAAACACGGCAACGGGTCCGTTCCGCGAAGGAACGACAATCGCCGATCCGCTTTAGGTTGCGGTGACACCAATTTCGGAAAGGGCTGTGGCAGATGCTGCGGCCCTTTTTCATTGGGACGCTGCGGAATTCACCATCAAGGCGCAACGCGGCTGAAATCGCGCCCAATTCGAAACAATTCGCCCCCTACATCTTGCGTCCGCGATGCAAGACGTCCACCATGATTGCAGCAACCAAACCCTGCAGGAGATGTGATTGGCCACTAGCGCGCTGACCCCAACCGCCGAAACATCGGAAGCTCTGGTTGAGTTTCCTGATAATTTCCTCCTGATTGATCTTTGTGGTGAATACGACAGCAATCTGACAGCAATCGAGTCAGCGCTGGGCGTTCAAATCCTGCGAAAGGGAAACCAACTGGCCGTAATCGGTGAAGAAGGTGCCCGGACGGATGCTGTCGATGTGTTAAAGTCGCTCTACCAGCGGCTTGAAGCCGGCAAATCGCTGGATCATGGCGACATCGACCGTGAATTGCGTATGGGAAACCCCGGTCCGGAAAACCCGCCCGAAGCAGGCGACCAGAAAGAGCTGTTCAGCGGCGCACGTGTCGAAATCAAAACCCGCAAGAAACTGGTCGAACCGCGGACCGACGCACAGAAACGCTATGTGCAATCGTTGTTCGAAAACGAACTGGCCTTCGGGATCGGTCCGGCTGGCACAGGCAAGACCTATCTTGCCGTTGCCGTTGGCGTGAACATGTTCATCGGCGGGCATGTCGACCGGATCATCCTGTCGCGTCCGGCCGTCGAAGCTGGTGAAAAACTTGGCTATCTGCCCGGTGACATGAAGGACAAGGTCGATCCTTACATGCAGCCGCTCTATGACGCGCTGAACGACTTTCTTCCTGCAAAACAGGCGGCCAAGCTGATCGAGGAAAAGCGCATCGAAATCGCCCCGCTTGCATTCATGCGCGGGCGTACACTGTCAAACGCCTTCGTCGTTCTGGATGAGGCGCAGAATGCCACGACGATGCAGATGAAGATGTTCCTCACTCGCCTTGGCGAAGGATCACGCATGGTGATCACGGGCGACAGAACGCAGATCGATCTGCCGCGCGGTGTCGCGTCCGGTCTTTGGGATGCAGAACGTTTGCTGAAATCCATTCCGAAGATCAGCTTCAACTACTTTACGTCCAAGGATGTCGTCCGTCACCCGCTTGTCGCCGCCATCATCGAGGCGTACGAGGCCGACCAACCGTGACCGTCGAGGTCATGATCGAAGACACGCGCTGGGCCGAAATTGATATCACGACACTGGCCGAAACCGCGACGGATGCAGCGCTGGAACGGGTCGGGCTTGAACGCTCGTCCTTTGAAATCAGCCTTCTGGCCTGTGATGACCGAAAGATCGCCCAGTTGAACACCGACTTTCGTGCCAAGGCGCAACCGACGAATGTGCTGTCGTGGCCGTCCGACGAACGCGGCGCATCAGCCGATGGCGAAACGCCATTGCCGCCAACACTGCCGCAGGATCAGGAACTTGGTGATATCGCTATTGCATTCGACACCTGCGAGGCCGAGGCGCTCGGCGCAAACAAGCCGATGTCAGAGCACGTGATCCATCTGATTATTCATGGCACGTTGCATCTGCTGGGTTACGACCATATGCGCGAAGGGGACGCAGCCCTCATGGAGGGGCTCGAAACCGAAATTCTTGGCAATTTGGGTGTTTCTGACCCATATTCACGTTAGCGGCACTGATGTGTCCGCACCCACAAGGAAACGGAGAGAATGGACGACACGACCGACGGGTCTTCTAACGCGGCGCAAAGCGCGCAGGAGATCGACACAGACGACACGCAGAAGGGCTTTTTCGGAAGGCTCCTCGAAGCGCTATCACCCGCAGAAGATACGCTAGACGACGGCCGTGACGGCGAAACAGCGTCCGCGGTTGCTGCGCAGACATTGGGAATGTTGAACCTGCGCCGCATGCGGGTCGAAGACGTGATGATCCCGAAAGCGGATATTCACGCGGTTCCCATTACCATCGGCAAAGAGGAACTTGTTCAGGTCTTCCGCGAAAACGGGCTGACCCGGATGCCGGTCTATGATGGCACGCTTGATACGCCGATCGGTTTTGTGAACCTCAAGGACTTTGCCTTGCGTTACGGGTTCAATGGGGATGCCTCAGCCTACGACCTGAATGAACTTGTGCGCCATCTGATCTATGTGCCCCCGTCAATGCCACTCGGCATTCTGCTGCAAAAGATGCAGACGGAACGCACGCATATGGCGCTTGTGATCGATGAATATGGCGGCACCGATGGGTTGTTGACCATCGAAGACCTTATTGAACAGGTCGTTGGCGCGATCGAAGATGAACATGATGTCGAAGAGGCCAAAAGCTGGGTACTCGAAGGACCGGGAACCTATCTGGCTCAGGCCAAGACCAGCCTTGAGGAATTTGAATCCGAAGTCGGCATGAAACTGACCGAACACGCAGAGATCGACGAGGAAGAAGTCGACACACTTGGCGGTCTGGTGTTCATGCTGTCCGGTCGGGTTCCTGCGCGTGGCGAAGTCATTCCGCACCCGGACGGGCCCGAATTCGAAATTCTCGATGCTGATCCGCGTCGGATCAAGCGGCTGCGCGTGCGCATGAACGCGGACAGCCGTGGCTGACACACGGGTCGCGTTCTGGGCTGCCGCATGGTGGGTACGTGCAATTGGGCTGATCGGGCTTGGCGCGGTCGCAGGGCTTGGACAGGCACCGATCGACTGGCCGCTTGCGACAGTTCTGGCGCTTGCAATCCTTTTCTGGCTCCTGCGCACCATTCCAGAAGACCTACGCGTTTGGCGGGCAATGTGGCTTTTCGGGCTTGGCTATTTTGCATTCACGCTTCGCTGGATCGTAGAACCGTTTCTGGTGGATGTGCAGACACACGGCTGGATGGCCCCCTTTGCCTTATTGGCGATGGCCGCGGGTGGCGGCGCGTTCTGGTCGCTGGCTGGTGGGCTGGCGCAGCACTTTGCACCACGCCGACCGCTTGTACTTGGCCTGTCCATCGCTGCGGCGGAAGTGACGCGGTCCTTGATCCTGTCTGGATTCCCATGGGCGTTGCTTGGCCATATCTGGATCGACACGTCTCTGGCCCAGATCGCTGCTGTGGGCGGGCCACATCTGCTGACGCTGATCACGGTGCTCGCGGCTATTTCCCTTGCCCACCTTACGGCCCGGCACTGGGATGCGCTGATCGTTCCGGCGATGCTGGTCGGCCTCGCGTTCTGGCTTGATCCCGGACCTCCGCCTGCGCCGACGGCGCTGCAAAAAACGGTACGACTGGTGCAGCCCAATATTCCGCAAAACGAAAAGTGGGACATCGCGCGGCGCGACTATCACTTCGAAAGGCTGCTGGGCTACACGTCCGCCGGTAACGTGCGCCCGCATCTGATCGTCTGGCCGGAATCATCCGTCACGGACTTGCTAGAGTGGGCGCAGCCCATGCTGGACCAGATGTCAGAGGCCGCGGAAGGCGTGCCGCTGCTTGCAGGTGTGCAGCGACGCAGCAAGGACCGCATTTATCACAACAGCCTTTTCGTTTTGGGGCGGGGGGGGCTGATCGAAGGCCTTTATGACAAAAAACACCTCGTGCCATTCGGCGAATTCATCCCCGGCGGCGAACTTGTCGGCACGCTTGGATTGCCGGGATTCGCATCGTCACAAGGGTTCGGTTTCACTGCCGGCACTTTGGGCGAAACGATCAACGTGCCGGGCGTGGGCATCATACGACCACTGATCTGTTACGAAGGCATTTTTGCAGAAGAAATCACAACGGACATCCGTCCAAAGTTGATGGTGCTCATCACCAATGACGCGTGGTTCGGTGCGGGCCCCGGTCCCTATCAACACTTGGCCCAGGCGCGCCTGCGCGCGATCGAGCAGGGACTTCCGATGGTGCGCGTAGCGAACACGGGTGTCAGCGCAGTCATAGATGCGCGTGGGCGGATCACGGCCCGTATGGAACTGGGCGAGGAAGGCTACCTCGACGCCGCTCTTCCGGCTGCTGCAATCAGCACGCCATATGTACGGTTCGGTGATACACCGGCCATTGTTGCGATATTCGGGCTTCTTGCGCTGCTTTTCCTGCGCGGGCGTCGCGTTTCCGATTGACGCGGGCAGGGCGGCTGATAAGGCACATGGACACTTCCGCCACAACGGCTTCCTGACGTGGCGCACAGACTTAACGGAGCACATCACATGACACGCAAAGACTACATCTTCACCTCGGAATCCGTTTCCGAGGGGCATCCCGACAAGGTCTGTGACCGTATTTCGGACGCTGTCCTTGATGCGTTTCTGACAGAAGAGCCCGAAGCCCGCGTAGCGTGTGAGACGTTTGCCACGACGAATCGGGTCGTGATCGGCGGCGAAGTCGGCCTGTCAGACCAGTCCAAACTTGCGACGTTCATGGATCAGATCGACGGGATCGCCCGCGCCTGCATCAAGGATATCGGTTACGAACAAAAACAGTTCCACCACGCCCATTGCGAGGTGACGAACCTCTTGCATCAGCAGTCCGCCCACATTGCCCAAGGCGTGAACGCCAGCAAGGACAAGGAAGAAGGTGCCGGCGATCAGGGCATCATGTTCGGGTATGCCACGACTGAAACCGATGCGCTGATGCCGGCACCGATCCAGTACGCACACGCCGTGTTGCGCCGCTTGGCGGAGGTGCGCAAATCCGGTCAGGAACCGACGCTGCGGCCTGACGCAAAAAGCCAGATATCTTTGCGCTACGCGAACGGCATCCCGGTCGAAGCCACTTCGATCGTGTTGTCGACGCAGCATTCCGACGCTGGTCAGACCAGCGCCGATATCCGCGATATCGTCGAACCCTACATCCGCGAAGTTCTGCCGGAGGGCTTTATCACCGCCAACACCGAATGGTGGGTCAACCCGACTGGTACTTTCGTCATCGGCGGCCCTGACGGCGATGCTGGTCTGACCGGTCGCAAGATCATCGTCGATACATACGGCGGTGCGGCACCACATGGGGGCGGTGCCTTTTCGGGCAAGGACCCGACAAAGGTCGACCGCTCTGCCGCTTATGCCGCACGATATCTGGCAAAGAACGTCGTAGCGGCGGGCATGGCCGAACGCTGCACGATCCAGCTGTCCTACGCGATTGGCGTAGCAAAACCGCTGTCGATTTATGCCGAAACCCACGGAACCGGTGAAGTCAGCCCCGAAGCGATTGAAAAGGCCATCGGCGCGGTCATGGACCTGACTCCGCGCGGCATCCGCGAACGGCTTGGCCTGAACCGTCCGATCTATGCACGCACAGCGGCCTACGGTCACTTCGGACGCGCACCGTCGGATGACGGCGGTTTTTCGTGGGAGCGGACGGATCTTGTCGAAGCACTTCGCAAAGAAGTCTAGCACTGGCATCTTTGGCGATGGCCCATCGGCGCAAAAATCAAATGCTCTAACGTTTTCCAATGTCTTGTTGCGCTTTACGGTGTGCACAGGCTGATTGCGGACGCCGAAATCGACCTGTTTGGCGGGATATCGATCAACCGGGTGTCCTTATCAACGGCGATCGGGGCGGGTTGGGCAAAGCTGCCCGACTGGTCGCACGCGGTTAGGCGGATTGCGCGCGGCTCATTGCGTTGCTACATGCGCGGCCATGACACAGACGAAACATCCCTCCGGTGCGCCTTGGCGCAACTTCTATGGCCGCTTCAAGGGCAAAGGGATGCGCGCAAGTCAGGAAGCCTATCTGGCCGAAGACCTCGCGGCACTCTCGCCCGGCCCGGTCACTTGGGAAGAAAATCCCGATCGCGTCGCGCTTGACACCGATGCGCTGTTTGGCGGCAAACCGGTCTGGCTCGAAATCGGGTTTGGCGGTGGCGAACACTTGATCCTCATGGCGGCGCACAACCCCGACGTGGGGATCATCGGCTGCGAGCCCTACATCAACGGCGTCGCGATGCTGCTTGGCAAAATCCGCAAGGCCGATGTGTCAAATCTGCGCGTGCATCCGGGTGACGTGCGTGATCTGTTCGATGTGCTGCCGGATGGTTGCCTGCAAAAGGTGTTCCTGAACTACCCCGATCCATGGCCAAAGAAACGCCATCACAGGCGGCGCTTTGTGACACCCGAACACCTTGAACCGCTACACCGGGTCATGGCGACTGGAGCAGAATTGCGGGTCGCGACAGACATTCAGGATTACGTGCGCCAGACGCTGGAAGAGGTGCCGAAAGCCGGGTTCACATGGTCCGCCGAACGGCCTTCGGACTGGCGCGATCCTTGGGTCGACTGGCTGTCCACGCGCTATGAACAAAAAGCGCTGCGCGAAGGGCGCACGCCGCACTACCTGACGTTTCACAAAGCCTAGACTGTCGATCCACAGCAAGAACGGCAATTTACGCGCGGCATGACCTGCGTTACTGGATGGCGAACGATAAAGAGAGAGAAGATGTCAGGCCACGGCACCCCCATTCCCATGACGTCCCGCCCGTGCGGTCCATTGCAAGGTACAGCGCGGGTACCCGGTGACAAATCGATCTCGCATCGCGCTTTGATCCTTGGCGCGCTGGCTGTCGGGCGAACAGAAATTACTGGACTGCTGGAAGGCGAAGACGTGCTCGATACCGCCAAGGCGATGCGCGCCTTCGGGGCGACGGTGACAAACCACGGTGACGGTGCATGGTCGGTGCAGGGCGTCGGCGTCGGTGGGTTTGGCGAACCCGACCAAGTGATCGACTGCGGCAACTCCGGCACTGGGGTGCGGTTGATTATGGGCGCGATGGCGACGACGCCAATCACGGTGACATTCACGGGGGATGCGTCACTGAACGGGCGTCCGATGGGGCGGGTCACGGACCCACTCGCGCTATTCGGAACGCAAGCGGTCGGGCGCGAAGGCGGACGTCTGCCCATGACCCTTGTTGGTGCCGTCGATCCGGTGCCTGTGCGCTATGTGGTGCCGGTCCCGTCAGCGCAGGTCAAATCCGCCGTACTGTTGGCAGGGCTGAACGCGCCCGGCGAAACAATCGTCATCGAAAAAGAAGCCACACGCGATCACACCGAACGGATGTTGGCCGGGTTCGGCGCAAACGTGGATGTCGTCGAAACCGACGAAGGGCGGGTCATCACGCTACAAGGCCAGCCCGAATTACAACCGCAAACCATCGCAGTGCCGCGCGATCCGTCCTCTGCCGCGTTTCCGGTCTGTGCGGCGCTCATTGTGCCGGGCTCAGACGTGCTGGTGCCGAACATCGGACTTAACCCTACGCGCGCTGGATTGTTCACGACATTGCGCGAAATGGGTGCCGATCTGGAATACGAAAACATGCGCGAAGAAGGTGGCGAACCCGTCGCCGACCTGCGCGCACGTTACTCGCCTGATTTGAAAGGCATCGCCGTGCCACCCGAACGCGCGGCGTCAATGATCGACGAATACCCGGTCCTGTCCGTCGTCGCGGCATTTGCCGAAGGCGTGACGGACATGCAGGGCGTCAAGGAACTGCGCGTCAAGGAAAGCGACCGGATCGACGCGATGGCCAAAGGCCTGCGTGCAGCCGGACTCACGGTTGATGAAGGGCCGGATTGGTGGAAGGTCACAGGCCTTGGTCATGGGAATGTCCCCGGCGGGGCGACCGTGGAAAGCCAGCTTGATCACCGTATTGCCATGTCGTTCATGATCCTGGGCATGGCAACGCAAAAACCGGTCTCCGTCGACGACGGTTCACCAATTGCGACATCGTTCCCGATTTTCGAAACACTTATGGCCGACCTTGGCGCACAGATCGTCCGGTCCAATACATGAAATTTGTAGTGGCCATCGACGGCCCAGCCGCAGCAGGCAAGGGTACGGTGTCAAAGGCTGTCGCGGCGCATTTTGGTTTTGCGCACCTCGATACTGGGCTGCTCTATCGCGCTGTCGGGGCAAAGGTGCTGAAGGGCTCTGACGAAATTGCAGCGGCAACATCACTGACAAGTGCGGATCTTGATCCCGAAACGCTGCGCACATCTGCTGTCGCGCAGGCCGCAAGCAAGGTGGCGGTCAACCCGGAGGTGCGCCGCGCGCTTGTGCAATTCCAGCAGGATTTCGCAAAACGCGACGGTGGTGCCGTTCTCGACGGTCGCGACATCGGCACGGTGATTTGCCCGGATGCAGATGTAAAACTCTTTGTCACGGCAAGTGCCGCCTGCCGGGCAGAGCGGCGCTTTCTCGAACTTCAGCCGAAAGACTCAAGCGCGACGCGCGACGGGGTCCTGGCGGACGTCGAAGCCCGCGACAAGCGCGACAGGGAACGTGCGACCGCACCCCTGATCCCGGCGGAAGATGCGATCGTGATCGACACCACAGATCTCAGCATTGATGACGCAGTCGCACAGGCGGTTGCGCTTATTGAAAAGGCGCGCACTGCCTAGTCACACCATTGTGGCTCCCTGTTACAGCGCATCATGGCTAAACTTGCGCCAAACGAAGGAGACCCTGATGCTGCGCACACTTGCCCTGACCCTCTGCCTTTTTCCTGTTACGCTTACCGCCCAAGAGTCAGAACCTGCAATGACGGCACCGCGCATGGCCGAAATCGTGCTGGCACTGGATGCAGAGGCGCAGATCACGGCCAACGGGATCGAATTTACGGTCGACGACGTGCCGGTCCTGATCGTAATGGACGTGCGGGCCGACCGGATGCGGGCCATGGTGCCAATCCGTGCCGCAACAGAGATGACGCCCGAAGAAATGCTGCGCGTGATGCAGGCAAACTTTGATACGGCACTCGATGCACGCTATGCCATTGCAGGTGATCGCCTGTGGGGCGTCTTCATCCACCCGCTCTCGCCACTCGAAAAAGACCAGCTGATTTCCGGGATCGCCCAAACCGTGAATATCGCCAACACCTATGGCACGCTTTTTACCGGTGGGGCGGCGCAATTCGGGGCCGGTGACTCCGGCGCGCTCCAGCGCAAGTTGTTGGAGGACCTGCTTGAAAAAGGGCAGGATATCTAGCGACGGTGCAGATACGCGGTGAACAGAACGATCCCACCCATCGCAATCCCGGCAATGTGGTCCGACAGACTGGCCCCATGCCGGGGACTGGTAACCTTTAGCAGCTTGGTCCAGTTGGCCGCACTGTCGATCACCCATTGATCGGGCAAACTGGGAAAAAGCTGCTGATAGAAGCTGTAAAAGACCTGCGGTGACAGCACGTAGGCAATGGCAAAAACGCCAAGCCCAAGAACAACGTCAAGCAGCCAGACCGAAATGCGCCAGCGATGGTGACTCATCCGCAGAATGGCCAGTGTTTTCCACGCATTCACCGTTGCGACCGTCAGCAAACCGGAAAGACAGATGGCGATCACGCCGATCTGCCCCACATCCGACAGGGTCCAGAAACTGTCGCCAACATAACCATCAGCGACGCCCGTCCAGACAACAGGAGACGCAGCAACAACAACCAGATGGCAAAGAAGCCAGATAAACAGTGTGCGCATGGGTCCATTTTTCGGTGTCTGTGAACGCAGCGTTCAACTTAGTGATCACACCTGAGACGGTCCAATCGTTAATGCGGCAACAGCGTATTGTACCATATCCAACAATGCGCCCGCAAAGTGCAAGAGCCGACATTCAGGGCCCGGCGCATGGCCGAACCCTGATCTTTCATCAGAACAGGAAATCGTCCACTGCGGCAAACATGCCGCCATCGCCATCCAGGCCCGGCTGGGTCAGGCCATAGGTCGGATCCAGCAGTTCTGGATTCAGTGTCACATTCGCATCTACGTAGTCAGCCGCAGGCTGTGTCAGGCCGTAACCGGGGCCTTGCACCGTCACAACCCCATCGCCCGATCCGCCTACACCCAGAACGCCGGGTTGGGTCAGGCCGCCAAGGCCATCGTCAGGCGCGTCGTCGTCGTCATCCGACCCGAAGTCAAAGTGATCTGGCAAATCATCCTCGCCACCGCAGCCTTCGCCGTCGGCCGGTGTGGTTGTGGTTTGCCCTGTCTTGTCTTCCGGACCAGTTTCTCCGCCATTTTCGCCATCCTTTCCATCGGTGCCCGTGTTGCCATTATTGCCGTCCGTGCCGGTGCTACCATCGCCACCGTCGGACCCGGTGTTTCCGTCACTCCCGTCCGTTCCAGTGCTGCCGTCGCCACCATCAGACCCGGAATTGCCATCGCCGCCATCTGTGCCGGTTGATCCATCCGTGCCATCGGTTCCGTTGCCGTCATTGCCCCCATTTTTCAGGTCTTCGACGCTTTCATAGGTGCCGTTGTGATGTTCCCATCCGACAAGGTTGCCGTCCGCGTCATAGCGGGGCTCAACCAGAATGGTGTGCTTCCCGCCCTTCCACATGCCGTCGATCTCACCTTTTTCGTTGTAATGGGGATCACCGTCATTCTGGCCGTCAGGACGAGGCGTGTTGAAGATGTCGATCGGGCCGCTTCCGTTCTGTTGCGACTCGTCCGGGCCGGGCAGGGCATTGCCCTTGCTGTCCACGACATGGCCCTGTTCGCCGCCATCAAACAGCGTGCCCTGACCGCCAAGACCGCCGCCAAAATCGGGACCTGTGCCTGTCTGATCCAGCCCAAAGCCATGATCGAACTGATCGCCAAAACGGCCTGCATCGACCAGGTCGAAAGCGGTTTCTCCATGACCTTCCAGCATGGCTGCAAAGGCATCAGGGGTGCCAAGCAGGGCATCAAGTGCCGTGTTGGGGTCAACACCGGCCTTTGCGGCAGCTTCCAGATAAGCGGATTCTGCAATCAGCTTTGCCAACTCACCGGCGTCCATCGTCGCGGACAGGTCGGTGTCTGCCTTCAATGTCAGTTCTTTGATCTGTGTTTTCAATTCCATTATCAAATCCTTGTTTTTGCTCGTAATTCAAAAGCCCGCAAACGTGTCGGGCGTGTTGGACATCTCTGAAATGAGAGAATACGGCAGACCTATCGCGACCGGTTTGCGCTCTGACAGTCAGGAAAACCGGACGGTCGGGTTTTCCTCACCACTCTTTTGGGGGGATTTGCGGCGGCAGAACGCCTGTTTTGAAGGGCAAACAGCCTTGCCTTATGGTTTTCCATACCCTATACGCCGCCGTGTCTAAGCGTCGAGACAGGCGCGGACGAGGGACTTGAGCGGGGTTGGTGTTTCACCAGCCCTGTTATTTTTCGGCCCCTTGGCCATTGACCAACTGAAATCCAAAGACCGGCGGAGACAACCGCACGGCCCGTATAAAAACTAGATTAGGAAAAATCTGCCACATGGCTAACACAATGGAAGAGTTTGAAGCACTCTTGAACGAAAGCTTCGAAATTGACACGCCCTCCGAGGGATCAGTTGTCAAAGGCAAGGTCATCGCAATCGAAGCGGGACAAGCCATCATCGACGTCGGCTACAAAATGGAAGGCCGCGTTGATCTGAAAGAATTTGCAAATCCCGGCGAAGACGCTGAAATCAACGTTGGCGACACTGTCGAAGTGTTCCTGCGTCAGGTTGAGAACGCCCGTGGCGAAGCAGTTATCTCTCGCGAGATGGCCCGCCGCGAAGAAGCATGGGATCGTCTCGAAAAAGCCTATGCTGACGAAGAACGTGTTGACGGTGCCATCTTCGGCCGCGTCAAAGGCGGCTTTACTGTTGATCTGGGCGGCGCTGTTGCGTTCCTTCCCGGCTCGCAGGTCGATGTGCGCCCCGTGCGCGATGCTGGCCCACTGATGGGTCTCAAGCAGCCGTTCCAGATCCTCAAGATGGACCGTCGCCGTGGCAACATCGTTGTATCCCGCCGTGCGATCCTTGAAGAATCCCGTGCTGAACAACGTGCCGAAGTTATTGGCAACCTGACTGAAGGTCAGGAAGTTGACGGCGTGGTCAAGAACATCACCGAATACGGTGCGTTCGTTGACCTTGGTGGCGTTGACGGGCTTCTGCACGTGACCGACATGGCGTGGCGCCGTGTGAACCACCCGTCTGAAATCCTTACCATCGGTGAAACGATCAAGGTGCAGGTCATCAAGATCAACAAGGAAACACACCGTATCAGCCTTGGCATGAAGCAGCTGCAGGCCGATCCATGGGACGCAGTCGAAGCCAAGTACACACTTGATTCCGTGCACATGGGCCGCGTGACCAACATCACCGACTACGGCGCATTTGTTGAACTGGAACCAGGCGTCGAAGGTCTGGTGCACGTTTCCGAAATGTCCTGGACAAAGAAGAACGTACACCCGGGCAAGATCGTATCGACCTCTCAGGAAGTCGAAGTCATGGTTCTGGAAATCGACTCTGCAAAGCGTCGCGTTTCTCTTGGTCTCAAGCAGACCATGCGCAACCCATGGGAAGTCTTTGCCGAAACCCACCCCGAGGGGACCGAGGTTGAAGGCGAAGTCAAAAACATCACCGAATTCGGTCTGTTTGTTGGCCTCGAAGGCGACATCGACGGCATGGTTCACCTGTCCGACCTGACATGGGAAGGCCGTGGCGAAGACGTCATCGGTGATTTCCGCAAGGGCGACATCGTAAAAGCCAAGGTTGCCGAAGTCGACGTCGAGAAAGAGCGTATCTCGCTTTCCATCAAGGCGCTGGACGGTGATCCGTTCGCTGACGCAATTGGCGGCGTAAAGCGCGGTTCGATCATCACCGTCGAGGTGACCAAGATCGAAGACGGCGGCATCGAGGTAGAATACGAAGGCATGAAGTCGTTCATCCGTCGTTCCGACTTGTCCCGTGACCGTGCCGAACAGCGTCCAGAGCGTTTTGGCGTCGGTGACAAGGTCGACGTTCGCGTCACCAACATCGATTCCAAGACCCGCAAGCTGGGTCTCTCGATCAAGGCACGCGAAATCGCAGAAGAAAAAGAAGCCGTCGAACAGTTCGGTTCATCCGACTCCGGCGCATCGCTTGGCGATATCCTTGGTGCAGCACTCAAGGGCGACGAATAAACATTTTCGTCAGGTTCGCAAAATCAAAAGCCCCGCTGGAAACAGCGGGGCTTTTTGCATGTCCGGGGCGACTGGGTCCGGTCACATTGACAGTTTGGCATTATCACCAAGATTGGGACCATGGTCGCTGAAATAGGCCTTCGTCATTTCGACCGCCATCGAGACCGCGCCCTTGTCGTTGTCCCAGTATTCGGCCTGTGACGGATCAATCGTGATCACGGCGACATCCGCGTTTTCGGCACCACCGGAAAAGAATACATCGCAATACGGGCCCCAAAGTTTCTTGATCAGGTCGCGGTCATGGCTGACGTGGCCGGTTCCCGAAACAGACGCGTAAAGCATCTTCTTTTCGTCAGCAAAGCTCAGGCAAAGATTATTGTCGCGGCAAAGCTCGTCGATCTTGTGGCTGTCGTTGTCGGTGACGAAGCGGATCGTGCGCGCATCTTCATCAATGAACGCGGCCATGGGGCGGGCGCGGATAACGGTGCCGTCGTGGGTTGTGACCATCGCTGCGGTCATGCCGGAAATAATCTCCCAGAAACGGGCGTGCTCGGTGGTCATGGTTTGGCTCCTGTTTTGTCAGCGAAAGAACCCTCCAACGCTGCTCTTGTTCCATTGGGCGTTCGAGGAACATGCGTGATTGCCCCCGAATCGGTCGTGATGCGGCGGGCGCAAATTGGGGTGCGGCGCGCGCAACATCTGAAAAGGTATCCTTAATCAAGGGCTTGCCACCCCAACTTTGGCCAAAGTTTTTCAATTTTGGCTGAAAAAGGTCGTTGTCATGCTATTCAACGCGCGTAGGTTTGTGCGTATAGTCGGCAAGATGTGCTGCCGCGCGTGAAACATGTCCTGGGGGGCCCCTATGATCCGTTCTGAGTTGATTCAAAAAATCGCAGACGAAAACCCGCACCTGTATCAACGAGACGTCGAACGCATCGTGAATACCATCTTCGAAGAAATTACCGGTGCCATGTCCAATGGTGACCGTGTCGAACTGCGCGGCTTTGGTGCGTTCTCGGTCAAGAAGCGCGACCAGCGGACCGGTCGCAACCCGCGCACCGGCGAAGCGGTGCAGGTCGAAGAAAAACACGTGCCTTTCTTCAAGACGGGCAAACTGCTACGTGACCGACTGAACGGTCATTAAGAGGCAACCATGAAAACCATTCGTTACGCGTTCTGGGCTATCGTTGCGCTGTGCCTGATCCTTGTCGGTCTCGGGAACACAGCGATGGTCACTGTGCGTGCCATGCCTGAAGCGATCAGCAACCTGCTGAACATTTCGCCAGACGTGCAATTGCCGCTGTTCGTCGTGATCTTTATCGGCGTTGCGGCAGGCCTGATGATCGGTTTTCTCTGGGAATGGGTGCGTGAACATCGCATTCGCTCTGACGCGCGCGCCAAGACCCGCGAGGCAGAGGCACTCAAGCGCGAAGTTGCTGATTTGCGCGCATCCAAAGCGCAAGAGAACGGCGACGATATCCTCGCCCTGATCGACGCACGCTAGGATCATGTCCACTGATGTAAGGGTCAAGATCTGCGGTCTGCGGACAATCGAAGACGTGAATGCAGCAGCCCGTGCAGGTGCGAACTACATCGGGCTGAATTTCTTCCCAAAATCTCCGCGCTTTGTATCATTCGCCGACGCGCGCGATCTGGCAATCGAAACACCCGTGGGCATTGCCAAGGTCGCCTTGGTCGTGAACGCCGATGACGCCACGCTTGACTCCCTGACAGCACAAGTGCCAGTGGATATCCTGCAACTGCACGGCAGCGAAACGCCTGACCGTGTGGCCGAAATCCGGACCCGCTATGGCCTGCCGGTCATGAAAGTGCTGGGGATCTCCACCGCCGCTGATCTGGACGCCATAGACACGTACAGCACGGTTGCCGATCAGATCATGGTCGACGCCAAACCGCCAAAGGACGCGGTCCTGCCGGGCGGCAACGGTGTGGCCTTCGACTGGACGCTTCTGGCAAACCGCAAATACTGGACAACCCCCTGGATGCTTGCGGGCGGCCTGACGCCCGACAACGTGGCTGACGCGATCCGGCTGACAGGCGCAAAACAGGTCGATGTCGCATCAGGTGTCGAAAGCGCGCCGGGCGTAAAGGATGCCCAGCTGATGGCAGCGTTCTGCAAGGCAGCAACCCAAGCGGGCTGACCCCTTTCGGCTGGCCATCGTGCGACCCTCTATCACTTTACCCTTCTGCCGGTTCGGGCTAGTGCTTACCGACAGAAAAGTTGAAAGCGGACCCATGGCAAACGATCTCTTCAATTCCTTCATGACCGGCCCCGACGAAAAAGGACGGTTCGGTGATTTTGGTGGGCGTTTTGTCAGTGAAACGTTGATGCCGCTGATCCTCGAACTGGAGGAACAGTACGAGAATGCAAAAACGGACGAGTCGTTCTGGGCCGAGATGCACGACCTCTGGACCCACTACGTCGGTCGCCCGTCGCCGCTGTATCATGCCGAACGTCTGACCGAACGGCTGGGCGGGGCCAAGATTTACCTCAAGCGTGATGAACTCAACCATACCGGCGCACACAAGATCAACAACGTACTCGGCCAGATCATCCTCGCCCGTCGCATGGGCAAGACCCGGATCATTGCTGAAACAGGGGCTGGTCAGCACGGGGTCGCAACGGCAACGGTTTGTGCCAAATTCGGGCTGAAATGCATCGTCTACATGGGCGCACATGATGTCGAACGGCAGGCCCCGAACGTGTTCCGCATGCGTCTTCTGGGGGCAGAGGTCGTGCCGGTCACATCTGGGCGTGGCACGCTCAAGGACGCGATGAACGACGCTCTGCGGGACTGGGTCACAAACGTGCGGGATACGTTCTATTGCATCGGCACAGTGGCGGGTCCGCACCCTTATCCTGCGATGGTCCGCGACTTTCAGGCGATCATCGGCAAGGAAACAAAGGAACAGATGCAAGCCGCAGAAGGGCGTCTGCCGGATACGATCATTGCCGCCATCGGCGGTGGCTCGAACGCGATGGGGCTGTTCTACCCATTCCTTGACGACAAAGACGTCAACATCATCGGGGTCGAGGCAGGCGGCAAAGGCGTGAATGCCAAGATGGAGCATTGCGCCTCACTGACCGGCGGTCGCCCGGGCGTGTTGCACGGCAACCGGACATATCTGCTGCAAGATGACGACGGCCAGATCCTCGAAGGTTTTTCGATCTCCGCCGGGCTCGACTATCCCGGTATTGGGCCAGAACATTCATGGCTGCACGAAATCGGTCGGGCGAAATACGTCTCAATCACTGACAAGGAAGCGCTGGAAGCCTTCCAGCTTTGCTGTGAACTCGAAGGCATCATCCCGGCGCTCGAACCATCCCACGCGCTTGCGCACGTCATGAAGATCGCGCCAGACCTGCCCAAGGACCACTTGCTGGTGATGAATATGTGCGGCCGTGGGGATAAAGACATCTTTACCGTCGCCAAGCACCTCGGCTTTGAAATGGGCAAATTTGCCTGATGGATTCAGGTTTTCGCCGATTTATTAAGCGATTCTGAAAAAAAATCCAGCTTTAGCCGCTTTGTGACCACATTTGTCGCCATACATGTGAAAAACGTGATGTTTCCTGCATTGCGTCCACTGAAAGGATGACTTGTGCTTAAATTACTCTCTTCTTCGACTGCTGTGATGGCGCTTCTGGCAACACAGGCAACGTCGCAAACGAACTTCTCCACGATTGATGCAAATGGCGACAACGTGCTGAGCTACGCAGAACTGGTAGCAACGTTTGGTACAGCAGGTGCCGACGCACTTGTTGCCAAAAGCGATCGCAACGGTGACCGCTCCGTAACAGTTGCAGAATTGTCAGAAGACTCTTCTGGCAATGATAACGACAGCAATCGTCGGACCAGTGCGGACGATGAAGATGAAGATGACAATGATGATCGCGGGGATCGTCGTAAGCCGCGCAGCAACGCAAATGACGATGATGATGACCAAGGCCGCGATAGCCGCGACGATGATGATGACGATCAAGATCGTGAAGACGATGACGACGATCAAGGCGAAGATGACAACGAAGATCAGGGTCGCGATGACGACGATGACGACGATGATCAAGATCGTGACGAAGACGATGATCGCGACGACGAAGACGAAGACGAAGACGACGATGACGACGAAGATGAAGACGACGACGATGATGACAATGATGACGACGATGACGACGATGACGACGATGATGACGACGACAATTAAGGCTTGACCAATCGTCTTTGATCACTTGAAACACTGCCACATAGTGTCAGCCTGTCCCCTTGGGGCAGGCTTTTCTTTTGCGAAGAATCGGGTCTTCGGCGCTAATGTCCCAGCGTGATCCCTAAGGTGCCGACGCCAATCAGGCTCAGCGCCCAGACCACGTCCAGGTTGAACCAGGACCGCGACAGGAACTGCATACCCAGCCAGAAATACATGCCCGCGGCCAGCGCTCCGCCCGCTATCGTCATGGCCAGCGTATGGGTGGTTGCCACTGCGAAAGCGACGCCAATGTTCGACGACATCAGGATGCCAGCGGCCTTGTGCCCGCCTTCCAGTTGATCCGCCGCACAGATGCCCAGATAGATCGGCACCAGCATCAAACCGGCACCATGCGCCATCGCAGCCAGAAATGACCAAAGGCCAAGCTTGCTTGGCTTGACGCGGGCCAGAAAGCGCGGATGCCTGCGATTGATCAATAGGTAGACGCCTAACGCGATCACCAGCAAACCGGCTCCGATCCTGATTTCGGACGCAAAATCGACCAGCACGAACATCATCGAAAACGGCAGCAGAATCGCGGCCATCGCAACGAAATGGCCGAACGCCAGCCAGACCAATGCACGGGGCAGGGCGGCTGACTTACGCTCGAACAAGGCGGCCGACACAGCAAGCGGCCAGCCCATGCCAGGGTTCAGTCCGTGATACAGACCGGACAGGACGACGGCCCCCCAAAGGGCCATCATCGATGTTGTCGGATCCATCGCCTAGACGTTTGGATAGCAGAAACTGTCGGTCGAACAGTCGCCGCCTTCCAACCTGATCTGGTGCGACCGCAATCCTTTCGGAAAGTCGACATAGAAATCCTTGTCGAGCGTCAACCCACCATCCTTGCCAACCCGCGCCATGACCATCTGGCCGCCTTCATCGTCGGGATAGAACTGGTCGTCCCACGTGGAATAAAGCGAGTTGGTCCAATAGACGCGCTCGCCATCACGGCTGATCTCGACCATCTGCGGACCATAGGCAAAGGGTTTGCCGTTCACGTGTTTGGTACCCTTGGCAATTCCGCCCAGTTCGACCTTGCCTGCCAGCTTGGGGTTCATCGGATCACTGACATCGTACTGGTGCATTTCACCTAGACCCCAGCACGCGACATAAAGAAAGCGGTCATCAAGGCTAAGGTCAATGTCCGTCACAAGTGGCGGCACAGCCTCGAAACCCTGTAGCAGGGGCGGCAGGTTCTCTGGCTTTTCGGGACGCGGGTCAATCGTGATCGTCTTCTTGGCCTGCCACGTACCGTCGTCATCGCGCCACCACGTAAAGATTGCGCCTTGCAGGTTGGTGGTATCCACAACCACCCCGCAGAAACCGTATGATTTTGCCGGATCATGGGCCGGGCGAATTTCCAGCGCCATCTGATAATTCTCACCAAAATCAATGGTCTGGATGTTCTTGCGCTTGCGCAAATCCCAGAAGTGGATCGAATGGCCGTATTTGTTGGACAGCAAGTCTTCGGGGACAACGCCATTCTCGAACTGCGGGGGCAGGCCCCATTCGGAACTGACCATGTAATCCTGCGGCAAATTCCACCAGAAATCATAGTGCTTGTCCTGCTTGCCGCGATCCATTTCATAACGGCCAATGATTTCGAAGGTCTCACAGTCCATGATGAAGATGCCCGGAGGACCGTCAGTGCCGTCTTCGCCACCGCCACCAAGGGTAGAGACATAAATCCCCTCGGGCCCGCAATGGATTGTATGGGGGCGCGAATAACCGGTCTTGGCAAAGACTTCTTCGGGTTCGATGATCTTGTGGATTTTCGCCTTCAGCGGCTCTTTCACGTCGATGATATAGATGCGGGACGACCGGATGCCCGGCACGATCAGATAGCGGCGCTCCAGAAAGGCATGGCCCGTCAACGGCGAAAGCGACGAAGAACAGGCATTCCAGCCAAAGTGGTGAAATTCATCGCCCTTGTTGGGCACGATCACCTTGTGGACAATTTGGCCGTACGTCTTTGATTTTGGATTCACATCAACAACGGCAATTCCGTCGGATTGCGATCCGTCAGGCGAGAGCATCACCGTAAAGGCGAAATTCTCGGTTGGGGCCTGCATCGCAAGTTGCGGTGTGGCGTGAAACGTCGGATCAGGTCTCAAGTTCACGGTGTATCCTCCCAGATATCTTTGTCGTCTTCCCTATTTGTCTTTCAGCGGATGCCCTTCCTTGTGCCACGTCATCCTTGGTGCGCGGTGTGAACCGCCCAGCAACGGCCACCAAGTCTAAATGTCAGACAATTAGATGAGAGAAGATTTTACATTGCAAGATTTTTCTCTCGCGCGGCTCAAGGAGCCCCGATGCACCACGCGAAAAGAACAGCGCGAAAGCGGACTCAATGATGCGCGCAATTTATGACAGTGCAATGATTCAAAGCAAAAAAAAGGCGGAACTCAGACAGCACTTTCGTCGTAAAGCTCAAGGACATCGCCGGGGACAATTTCAAGCGCACGCACATGCGTTGCGGCCAAATTGACCTTCGGCGCACAGCCTTCTTCATGGGCCTGCATGAAGCGGGACGCGCAAAGACACCAAGAATCGCCAGGCTTCAATCCGACAAAACCGAACTCTGGGCGCGGTGTAGAAAGGTCGTTACCGACGTACTTCGAAAAGGCCAGAAACTCGGCCGTCATCACTGCGCAAACGGTATGGCTGCCTGCGTCCTGTGCGCAGGTATCGCAAGCCCCGTTGCGAAAGAAGCCGGTCATCGGATCAGTGGAACAGCTTTCCAAAGTGCCGCCAAGAACATTGAGTGAGGGATCTTTTTCCATAACCACCAACCTAACCCGTCAATATCATTCGTCAAAAAGTGCGGCGATCTCTGCAAACATCGCCATGTTTTGATCGGCAACGCCCGCTTCACGAAACAGCCTGTCTGCCGCGTTGGTGGCAATCACGACATTCCGGTTCTGATCGACATAGATATACTGTCCATAAATCCCCTGCCCGTGAAAGACACCCGGTGGCGCACCTGCTGGCATCCACCACTGATAGCCGTATCCCATCCCGTTCGCCTTGGGGGCGCTTGCGGTGGTCGACGCGGCGACCCAGTCTTTAGGGACGATCTGTTGACCCTGCCATGTGCCGCCATTGGCGAACATCTGTGCGAACCGTGCGTTGTCACGGGTACGCAGGTTCAACCCGCCAAGGGCGAAGGCAACGCCATATCCGTCCGTCAGATAAAAGGGGTCAGCCTCAAGACCCAACGGAGCGATCACCTTTTCGGTCATCAGTTCAGGTAAGGAACGTTCTGTGGCACCCCGCAAGACCATACTCAGCACATGGGTATCAATCGACACGTACTTCCATACTTCACCCGGTGCGGCCGACGTATCCTGAAGACCGGCGGCAAACGCATCCATCGAACCGCCAAGGGCAATGACACGCCCCATCTTGTTGATGTCCGAATTGAAGTCCAAGTAGTCCTCGTCGAACACCACGCCCGACGACATCTGCAAGACGTCCTTGATGCGCGCGCCATCATAAGCGGTGCCAGTCAGTGCTGGGGCATACAGGGTGACAGGATCATCGATACTGGCGATAGCGCCTTCATCCACCAGAATGCCGAAAAGCGCAGACATCCAGCTTTTGGATATCGACCAGGCGATGCGCAAATCCTCGGCTTCGGTGCCTTGATAATACTCTTCAAATACGATTGCTCCATCGTGCAGCACGACCATCGCGGTCACGTTCCGCTCAGTAACCCAATGGTCGTAGCCTGCAGGCATCTCGGCAGGCGTACCCGCTGGCAGCGGACTCACCGGCGTGTCGCCACGCGACATGCTGCGGACCAGAAACAAATCGTCCATACCGCTGAAGTTCGACACGATCCGGTCTTCCGCGAACAGGCTGTTCACTGCCATCAATCGCGTGATCTCTTCGCGTTTCCACAGGCCGACCACGACAATCGCCAATACAAGCGCTAGCAGGATGCGCAGAATCCACCGTCTCATTCGTCTTTCCACTCTACCCAGCGACCGTGAAAATCGGCGCGGCCAAGGTCCTTGGTTTCGTTTCCAGGCCAGATGCGCAAGGTTAGCGCGGCACCACGCGCGCCCCCGTCGTTTTCCATCCCGAACCAGGCCAGCGGCGCGTCCTCGGTCGCTTTTGCACCTGCAGCCGAAATCAGGGACGTGCCAAGCACTTGTTTCTCTGCTGGAAAATACTGCCACGCGACGGTGGAATAGATCAGGTGCGCCTGTCCCGGCGCATGGTCCAGTCGCTTGGCCAACCAGTCGATTGCATCCGCACGTGTCACCGGCGCGTTAGCCACCTTGATCGCCGCCAGCGTCAGCGCCATGCGTTCAGGCTGGTCAGCCCATAGATAGGCCTGCAGGCGCAATGCATCTTCTGGATCGTGTGGATCAAGCGGGTTCAAATCGACACCTTCGCGCGCAGCAATGGTCGGTTCCTGCGCGGGCGGCAGGGGGCCGGACCAGTCCGGTGTCAGACGCGCGGCGGGGTGGGGCGGTCCAAATACCTGCCCATCAATGTTTAGCGCAAAGCGGTCAAACATCAGGTTCAAACCACCGCTCGCGCCCAGTTCGGACAGGCGGATCGGCAACCCAAAGCGTTCATGCAAATAGTGCCCGACAGGGATCAATGTGACACAGCGGCGGACCTCGTTGGTCTGGGGTGGGCTGGCCATCCACGTAGTCAGGAACGCCTCTTGCGCGACCATGACCTTGCAGACAGCCTGCCAAAGCGTATCGTCAGATACGTCTTGCGGCGGATAGGCAGCAGTCAGCGTCACATCGCCCTTCAGCTTTAGCGCATGAAGCCCGCCGCACAACCGCAACGGCACGGATTGGGCGCGCGGCGACAAATCACCGCTCCAGCCAAAGACTTTGTCACGCACACGTCCTTCAGGCCAATCACGCGATCCGAACAAGGCGCAAAGCCGGGCCATGAAGGGCGAACCAAGGCTGGCGCAGGCTATTCCTTGTTCGTGAAATGCCGCACGGACGACTTCGGGCTTCATTTGAAGCGATCCACCAGTTTCTGGAGGGCAGAGCGATCGTCAACCGGCTCGGGTTCCGGTTCTGGCACCGGCTGGGGTTTCGGCTTGGTGGTCGAAGATCGCGGCGGGGCCACACGCAGCGCGATGGCATTCAAAAACCTGCCGCTGTCACCCGCAACAAGGTCTGCGATGCCGTCCGAGACCCCACGCAAGACATCATCCAGCCAAGTGGCATCCGCCTTCGGAAAGTCGCGCAACACATACCCCGGCACCGCATCCTTGTGCCCCGGATGCCCGATCCCCATGCGCACGCGGTCGTAGTCCGGGCCGATATGACCATGGATCGACCGCAAACCGTTGTGGCCGGCATGACCACCACCTGTCTTGACGCGCACCTTGCCCGGGGCAAGGTCGAGTTCGTCGTGAAAAACGATGACATCAGCGGGATCAAGCTTGTGAAAACGCATCGCCTCTCCGACAGATTGGCCTGACAGGTTCATGAATGTTTCAGGCTTGAGCAGGATCACCTTGTCCGACCCGAAACGCCCTTCGGTGACAGATCCCTGAAACTTCGACCGCCAGGGGCCAAAGCCATGATCGGATACAATCCGATCCACGGCCATGAACCCTATGTTATGGCGGTTCTGGGCGTATTTCGCACCGGGATTTCCAAGGCCGACAATCAGTTTCATGGGCGCACTCTAAAAGACAACAGGCGCAGACAACAACCCGTCCCGTGGGGTGGCAGCATGCAAAAAGGGCACCCGGTCAGGGTGCCCTTTCAAATGGTCAAAAGCGGGAAGATTACTCTTCGCCACCATCCTCGGCTTCGTCCGTTGTCGGGACTTCGTCGGCTGCAACTTCTTCGGTCTCGTCGTCATCGTCGGCGGCCAGCGCACGTGGTGCCTGGATGTTGGCGATCACAAAGTCACGGTCGCTGATGACGGATGTCGCACCCTCTGGCAGCGTAACGCTGCTGATCGAAATGGTATCACCGATTTCAGCACCGGCAAGATCAACCTCGATCTGATCGGGAATGTCACCGGCAAGAACGTCAAGTTCGATTTCGTTGCGCACAACGGTCAGAACTCCGCCCTTTTTCACGCCGGGGCATGTTTCTTCGTTCAGGAAGTTGACGGGAATGAAGATCTTCACGCGGCTTGTGCGCTTCAGGCGCATCAGGTCGATATGTGTCGGCAGATCCTTGACAACGTCACGCTGGACACCGCGGCAGATCACGCGGACATCATCATGACCGTCAACCTTGAGGTTGAACAGCGTCGACATGAAACGGCCCTTGCGCAGGCGTGTCAGCAATTTGTTGAAGTCAATGTTGATGGGAAGTGGATCAGCGCCACCACCATAAACAATGCCAGGTACGTCGCCGTTACGGCGAGCAGAGCGGGCGGCCCCCTTGCCTGTCCCCGCGCGTACCGTGGCGTTCAGATCAGGGATCGTATCAGCCATAGTATATTCCTATAATGTAGGGGCCCGCCTCCAAGGGTGTCCGAGCCCGATGAAGCCTGCGCTATAGGGGGAATCGGGCTGATTGGGAAGGGGGTAATTTGATAGAGCGCGTATGTCTGGTTTGCGGACAAAGCGGACATTGACTACTTCAGCTGATGTCGAGTTCGACGGTAAATCCACCGGCTATTAGTTTGCTGCCATCGAAAACTGGCTCTTCCGCCATCGTGGCCTGGATGCGCGCGTCCGAGACGACGGCTTCGATTCCGCGATCTCGAGCCTCGCGGTCTGGCCATTCGGTGATCGAAACGACCACTGTCTCGCCCTCGGCTGCACCAGCGAGTTTTCGGAAGTTCGGAAGGTTCCCCGCGGCATAGTTCGCCATTGCATCTTCGGCGTGGAAGTTCTCATCGGCGCTGGCGTCGTCATCCTGCCAGAAATCCGTTACGCGTGACGCTCCGAACTCGCGGTAGATCTTCGCCATGCGTTCGGAGAAGCGAAGGTAGGCTTCCTTTCCATTTGCAGCTACGGGAAAGATCGTGATGTCGCAGAATGGCATGGTCACAGTCCAGATATCTCAACCCACTGTCCGCCATTATCGCCGTCCAGACAAGGATGCCAGAGGGCTC